>CAVCUP010000001.1:0-213812 GCA_963605405.1 bacterium
GCACGGAGACGGTGCGCGGAACCAGGCGCGAGGCGGAGCGCCGCATGGCCGAGATTCGCGCGGGCTTAGACGAGAACAGGCGGCACCGCCTGCGCCATGTGCCGACGGTGGCCGAGGCATTCGAGCAGTGGTGGTTGCCCGACGCCGACGAGAAGCTGGCCGACGGAAGGCTCGCGCAGAACACCTATAAGTGCCGCATGAGCAAGTGGCGGCGCTATGTGCAGCCCAAGTGGGGCGAGGCGAAGGCCAACGAGATAGACCCGCTTGAGGTGCAGGAGTGGCTTGCCACGATGACGAAGAAGCCCGCCGCCGACTCGCTCGCGCTTCTGCGCCAAATCCTCGACCTGTGCCTTATCTACGGCGTGGTCGAGGACAACGTGGCCCGCAGGCCCTACCGGATGCCGCAGGCGCAGCAGAGCCGCGCAGACGGGGCTTACACGCTGGCAGAGCTCGACCGGATAGCGCAGGCGGCGGAAGGCAGCCCGTGCGAGGCGGCCATGATCGTGTCGATGTTCGGCGGCGCGAGGACGGGCGAGGCTCTGGGTATCAAGCTCGACGAGGTCGAGCGGGACGAGTACGAGGGCCTGCCGCTGACCGTGGCGCGATGCGTGCGCCAGGTCTACGCGGACGGCACCGTAAGCGCCGACGGGGCCTTGAAGACGCCCCAGAGCGTGCGTACGCTCGTGGTCCCGCCGCCGTGGGGAGATAGGCTATGGGAGCTTGCCGAGAGGGCGCGGGCCGCGGGCGAGGCGAGGCTCACCGACAACGGCGTCGGCTCGCCCATCCGCCAGACCGCATACGTAAGCGAGTGGAGACGCGCCGTCGAGAAGGCGGGCGTGCCCGTGAAGCAGCCCCGCGCGGCTCGGCGCTCCTGGGAGACGTTCATGCGCTGGGACATGGAGGTTGACCCATCGAAGCTTGAGCAGATGATGGGCCACGCGCTGCCGGGCGTGACGGGGGCGCATTACGACAAACCCACCGCCCGGATGTTCGTCCAGGCGGTGGGCAAGGCGTTCAAGGCGCGGCCTTTTGTGCGCGAGGTCGCGGGCGCTTAGGACAATTTGGGACACGCGAAGACCGTTTCCGCAGGTCAGAGGGCTAGCGCTTAGTCCTCCATGTAGTCCTTGAGGCGACCAGAGCGACTCGGGTGACGCAGCTTCGCCAGGGTCTTGGACTCGATCTGGCGAATACGCTCTCGGGTGACGCCGAACTCGCGGCCGACCTCCTCGAGGGTACGCGGGTGGCCGTCCTCGAGGCCGAAGCGGAACTTGATGACCTTGCGCTCACGGTCGGCCAAGGAATCGAGAACCTGCTCGAGCTGCTCGCGAAGCATGGAGTCGCTGGCGGCCTCGGGAGGCGCGACGGCGCTGGAGTCCTCGATGAAGTCGCCGAGCTGGGAGTCCTCTTCCTCGCCGATCGGGGTCTCGAGGGAGACGGGCTCCTGGCTGATCTTCTGGATCTCGCGCACGCGATCCGGGCTCATGCCCATCTCGGCGCCGATCTCCTCAGGGGTCGGGTCGCGGCCGAGGTCCTGGAGAAGCTGGCGCTGCACGCGGATGAGCTTATTGATGGTCTCGACCATGTGCACCGGGATGCGGATGGTGCGTGCCTGGTCCGCGATGGCGCGGGTGATGGCCTGGCGGATCCACCACGTGGCGTAAGTGGAGAACTTGAAGCCCTTGGTGTAGTCGAACTTCTCAACAGCGCGGATAAGGCCCAGGTTGCCCTCCTGGATCAGGTCGAGGAAGAGCATGCCGCGGCCCACGTAGCGCTTGGCGATGGAGACGACAAGGCGCAGGTTCGCGGAGATGAGCTGCTGCTTGGCGTCGAGGCCCACGGACTCCACGCGCATAAGGCGACGCTGCTCGGCGCGGGTGAGCTCGATCTCGCCGTTCTCGGCGGCCTCGAGCTTCTCGGCGGCCTCGGTGCCCGCCTCGATCTTCATGGCGAGGTTGACCTCCTCGGAGGCGGTGAGAAGGTCGACCTTGCCGATCTCCTTGAGATACATGCGCACGGGGTCGCCGGTGAGCATCACCGTGGAGGAGTCGGAGCGGCGGGCACGGGCGCGACTCGAGCGCTTGGGCTTCGACGCCTTGGCCTTGGGGACGGAGCGCAGGGCCTCCTTGACGGCCTTGGCCTCGTTGGCGGACTCGTCGTCGCGCTCGTCCTCGAAGCCGTCCTCGTCGTCGGAGTCCTCGTCGTCATCATCGTCGTCGTCGGAGAAGTCGTCGGAATCGGAGTCGTCGGTGGCCGAGTAGGAGCTGGAGTCGGAGCCGGCGTCGGCCTCCACGACCTCGACGCCGTGGGAACGAAGGCTCTCGTAGATGTCGTCGAGCTCGTCTCCGTCGACGTCGATCTCTGAGAGGGCCAGCTGGACGTCGTCCTCGGTGACGTTGCCGTCCTTGGCGTCGCTCACCAGGTCCTCGACGACCTTCTCGAGCTCATCGGAGAGCTTGACCTCGTCCTTAGTCTTCTTTGCTGCCACTTGTATCCCTTCGACGCATGAACTTTCTTATAGTACCCCAAACATCAAGCGTTTTGCTGTGGGGAATCGATGCCCTCGAGCTCCCTTATTCGAGCCTTGAGCTGGGCGGCCTCGCGGAAGAGCCCCTCGCGCCTCTCGTCGACGGCGCCCTTGTGCGCGGCGAGTTCGCCCGTGATGGACGCGACGCGCCTGCGGCACCACGAGACCTCGATCGAGTCCAGGAGCATCTCGACCTTCTTGCGGTCGTCCGTCCCCTCCTCGTCGGCGAGACGCCCGCCGGAGAGCACCGCGGGCGCGCTCGGCTCCACCGTCGACGCCGCCGCGACGAGCTCGGCGCAGGTGGCCCCGGCAGGCGTGGAGAGCATGGCCCACGCCATCGCCTCATGCGTCGGGTCGGCCCACTTAACCTCGGAGATCCTCTCCGCATACGGCTTGACGGCGGCGGGCTTGGCGGCGAGGAAGCACAGCAGCTCGACCTCGTATGCGATCTGGTCGCGCTCCTCCTTGGTCAGGGGGGCGGGCGCCGAGGCCGTCGAGAGGCCGCCGGCAGCGAAGCCGCCTTCCCGCAAGGAGGGCCCGGCGTCCTCGTAGGCCTCGGCCGGGACGTAATCGTCCACAGGGGCGCCCTGCTCGCCGTAGTCGCCGGCGGCGTAGGAATCGGCGTAGCCGTAATCGTACGCGGGAGACGCGGAGAGAGGCGCGCCGCCCCGACCGCCCTGGCCTGCGCCCCAGGCGCCTCCGTCCCCCGCGGGGCGATTCTTGTTGCCGAGCGAGGAGGAGCGGCCGGAGCCGTAGCCGGAACGCGCCGGCCGCCCGTCGCGGCCCCGTCCCGTGCCCCGGTACGGGCCGGACCCGACGCGCGGGCCCGACCGGGGACCGGAGAAGTCGTCGCGCCCATAGCCCTGAGCGCCGGAGTAGCCTGCGCCCCCGGGCCTTCTTGCCGAGGAGGACCCCCGGGCGGCGCCTTCGCCCTCGTCGGGGAGAGGCGCGCGCTTGATGGCCTTCGTGACCTCCTCGGTGTCCAGCCCGAGCCTCGCGGCGAGACGCAGCGCGTACTCGGGCAGGACCACGGAGTGCTTGAGCGGGGCCAGGACCTTGGCCATGGAATCGAGCGCCGCCACGCGCGCGCCGGTGTTGCCGAGGTCGACGTCGCCCAGGCGCTTCTCGAAGACGAAGTCCATGAGCGGGGCGGCCGAATCGAGAATGGAGCGCAGCTCAGCGGCCGTGTTCGCGGAGAGGAACTCCATCGGGTCCTGGTTGTCCGGCAAGACGACGCAGAGGAACTCCGAGGTTGTCTTGTCTATATACTGCACTGCCCGCTCGGCGGCCCTCTGGCCCGCGGCGTCGCCGTCGAACATGCAGATGATGCGCCGGGCGCGCATGCGCTCCATAAGCTTGACGTGGTCGATCCTGAAGGCCGTCCCGAGCGCTGCCACCGCGTTCGTGAAGCCGTTCTCGTGCATGGCGATGACGTCCGTGTATCCCTCGCAGACGATCGCCTCGCCCGTGGAGGCCATCGTCTCCTTGGCGCGGTCGAAGGCGAAGAGATGCTTGCCCTTGTTGAAGACGGCCGTGTCGCGCGTGTTCACGTACTTGGCCGCCTCCTTCTTCTGCCCGATGACGCGGCCGCCGAAGGCGATCACGCGCCCCATCTCGTCGCTGATGGGGAACATCACGCGCTCGTAGAAACGGTCGGAGGGGCGCCCCGATCGCATCACGGCGAGGTCGGCGGCGACCATCTCGTCGGTCGTGAAGCCCGCCTCGCGCAGGTCGCGGACGAGGGCGCCGCGGCCGGGCGCGTAGCCGAGGCCCCAGCGACGGCACACGTCGCCGCCGAAGCCGCGCGAGGAGAAGTACGCGCGTGCCTCGTCGGGACCGTCGCCGCGACCGCGCATGAGCATCTTCGCGTAGAAGGCCTGGGCCTCGGAGGCGCACTCCATGAGCCTGTTGCGCTTGGGCCCCCGGCGACCGCCGCGCTCCTCCGAAAGCTCGATTCCCGCGCGGTCGGCCAGGAAGCGGATGGCGTCCGGGAACTCAAGGTTCTCGCGCTTCTGCACGTAGCTGAAGACGTCGCCGCCCTCGCCGCAGCCGAAGCAGTGCCACAGACCCGTGTGCGGGTTCACCTTAAAGGACGGGCTCTTCTCGCCGTGGAAGGGGCAGCAGCCCCAGAAGTCCCGGCCCCGCTGGCGCAGTTCCACGGTCTCGGCCACGAGCTGCACGAAGTCGGTGGCCTGCCGGACCTTCTCCTTGTCCTCGTCGTTGATCATCGGCCCCCCTCGGCGCCCTCGGCACCGGCCGAGGCGCGGCCGGGCGCGGGGATACCGGCGGCGGAGAGAGGCGCGCCGGCCTTGACCTGGCCCGCGCCGTCGTCGCCATGAGGGACGCCGCCCCCGGCAAGCGGAATGCCCGAGGCGCCGAGGCAGTCGCGCACCCAGGCGATGTTGCCCAGGACGGTCGCCTTGAGCTCGTCGAGCGAGTCGAAGCGGCGCGAGTCGCGCAGCCAGCGGAGGAAGGTGACGCAGATCTCCGATCCATAGAGATCGCCCGAGAAGCCGATGAGATTCGCCTCGAGGAGGGACCCGCGGGCAAGGGCGTCTCCCCCGTCGCCCGCCGCGAGCGCGTGCTCGAAAGACGGCGGCAAGCCGACGTTGACCGCCGCCGGGAAGGCCGCGGCCCCGTCCCCTCGGCCCATGCTCACCAGGCATGCGTAGACGCCCTGCACGGGAATGCAGTTCATGGCGTCGGTAACCACATTGGCGGTCGGGAAGCCGAAGCCCGTGCCCTCTCCCCTGCCGCGGACCACGCGGCCGCGCACCGAGTGGCAGCGGCCCATAAGCCCCGCCGCCGCCTCGACGCGGCCCTCTCGGACGAGCCCGCGAACGCGCGTGGCGGTCACGTGCCGCCCGCCCTCGTCGACGAGCTCGAGCCCGACGACGCCGAAGCCGAGCCCGCGGCCGAGGCCGCGCAGGGCGTCGACCGTGCCGGAGCCGCCCGCGCCCATGCGGAAGTCGGCCCCCACCACAACGGAGCGCACGTCGAGGAGCTCGAGCAGCGCCCCGCGGACGAACTCCTCGTAGGTGAGCCCGGCGAAGGAGCGATCGAAGATGAACGTGGCGACGGCGTCGGCCCCGCCCGCGAGCAGGAAGCAGGGGCGCAGGGCGGGCTCGACGAGCCGGCTGCCGGCGCAAGGCGCGCCCAGGACCTCGGCCGGGTCCGGGGAGAAGGTGACGGCGCACACCCGCGCGCCCGCCTCCCTCGCCTCGGCCCGCGCCCGGGCAATGAGCGCCTGGTGGCCGGCATGGAAGCCGTCGAAGGCCCCGATCGCGCAGACCCAGGGCCCCTCGAGGCGGCCTGCGCCCACGAGCTCGCCGCGGACGCGGCCGCCGGCGCAAGAGAACGCGCGCGAGGGTTTAGCGCCCCGGCATGCGCCCAAGCCGATGGGCCGTCCCGCGCCCGCGCCATCGGCCCCCGCCGTACCGTCGAGGCCCTCGCGCCCCCAGGCGCCGTCGCGCAAGGCCTCGCGAGCCTCGAGCCACGGGCCAACAAGCCCCGCGGCGCGCGCGGGGCTCAGGGGTTTCTCTTCGGATATGCCAAGAAGCTCCTGCTCGAGCATCAACGGACTCCTTCGATGGCCTGCGGGAAGTTGACGGAGCACGCGAGATCGAGGCCGCGGCGCTCCCAGATGCCCACGAGGGCGCCGTCCCAGACGAGGGCGACCTTCTCGCCGGGACGGGGCTCGCGCACGGCGCCCGACCCGGGGACGCGGACCTCCCCGATGTCGATCCTGCGGCCGCAGGTGATGTCGGCCACCTCGGAAATGGCGACCTCGCGGACGGGGATCCCGAGCGCGCGCACCGGGTCGAGCGCGTGGGCGGAGACGAAGCCGGCTCCGCCCTCCATGAGCTCGCCGAGCTCGCAGGCGTCGGCGAGGCCTATCTCGCCCGCGCTCTCGCGCACGAGCCCGCAGAGATGCGCGCACGTGCCGAGCTCGCGGCCCAGGTCGCGCGCGATACTGCGGATATAGGTCCCCTTGCTCACGTCGAGCAGGCACTCCCACACGAGCGGCAGCGCCTCGGTCCCCTCACCCTCGACGGCGATGAGCTGAGCGTTGTTCACGCGGATGCGGCGACTCTTGAGCTCGACCTTCTCGCCGGCGCGCGCCATCGCGTAGGCGCGCCTGCCGCCCACGCTCACGGCGGAGTAGGCCGGCGGGACCTGGTCGCGCTCGCCCACGAGCGCCTGCACGGCGCGCGCCGCGAATCCCGCGTCGAGAAGCTCGGCGGGCACCTCGGCGCGCTCGGTCACCTCGCCCTCGGTGTCGTCGGTCTCGGTCGCGCTGCCGAACTCGATGCGCGCCCGGTAGGTCTTGCGGTCCAGGGTGAGCAACCCGAGGAGCTTCGTGGCCTGGCCGATGCCGACCACGAGGACGCCGGTGGCGGCGGGGTCGAGCGTGCCCGCGTGCCCCACGCGCTTCTCGCCGACGGCGCGGCGCACGCGCGCGACGACGTCGTGGCTCGTGAGCCCCAGCGGCTTGTTGACGGCGATGAGCGCGTTCACCGCGCTCGGCTGCCGGCTCAACGCGCCTCCGGGACGTCGGCGCGCCCCTCGTCCTCGAAGAGGGCGTGGAGCTTGGGCAGGACCGCGGAGAGGGCCTCGTCGATGGTCCCCTCCACCGTGAACCCGGCCGCGGCCTTGTGGCCGCCGCCGCCGAGCTCGCGGGCGATGCCGGAGATGTCGATGCCGCACTTGGAGCGCAGGTTCCCGCGCACCTTGCCGTCCGGCACCTCCTTGAGGAAGAGCGAGACGAGCGAGCCGTCCACGCAGCGGACGAGGTCGATGAGGCCGTCGCACTCGGCGAGGGGCACGTCGTTGGACCTGAAGTCCGCGGCCGTGGCGTAGCTGTAGGAAACCCGCCCCTGCTCGAACGTGGAGATGCGCGCCATCACGGTCGCGCAGAGATGGATATAGGAGAGGCGGTCGCTCTGGTAGACGCGCAGGGCGATCTCGGCGGGGTTCGCGCCGGCATCGACGAGCAGGCTCGCTACCTCGAAGGCCTCGCCGTCGGCGTTCTGGTACTGGAAGCGCCCGGTGTCCGTGACGATGGCGCACAAGAGGTTCTGCGCCATCGTCGGGGTGAGGCGCGCCTTTAGATGCAGGGCGAGCTCGGCCACGATCACTCCGGCCGCGGCCGCCTGCGGCCTCACGACGCCGGCGTCCCAGAACACCGCGTCGGCCGGGTGGTGGTCGAGGACCGCGACCTTAGACGCGCGCCTCAGCACAGCCTCGGCCCCCGCGAGGCGGCAGGGGGCGGAGAGGTCGACGCAGATGAAGAGGTCCGGGTCCGCCTCGTAGGCGGACGCCTTCACGAGCCTCTCGGCGCCCGGGAGAAACGTATAGGTCCTGGGCACGGCGTCGTCATCGGCGAGCAGGCAGGCGACGCGCTTGTTCTCCCAGCGCCCCTCGATGAGCTCCGCCAGGGCGAGGCATGACCCGATGGCATCGCCGTCCGGCGACGTGTGCGCGCAGACGGCGATGTCGGATGCCTCATCGATAAGGGCGGCGACGCGGTCGAACTCCGTCGCCTCGCCGCCCATGATTGAGTTGAGCATCAAAGCGAGTACCTTCTTTACTCCTCGCCCTCGGGCGCTTCGCCCTCGGGGACCTGGCCGGCCTCCCCCAGCGGGTAGCCGAACTCGTCCTTCTCGACGCCGATGGTCGGCGGGACCACCTCGAGGGCGCGGGCGATTCGCTCGGCCTCGTCGGTGGTCGTGTCGATCCGGAAGTCGAGCTCAGGGGTCACGCGCCAGCCGAGGCTGCGCCCCAGCAGCGAGCGGATTCGGCCCTTGGCGCGCCCGAGGGCGGCCTCGACCTCATCGTATCGCCCGGCCTCGCAGGTGAAGAAGGCGCGCATGAAGGATTTGTCGACCGAGACCTCCACGCCCGTGACGGTCACGAGCGCGAGGTCGGGGTCAGAGATCTCGAAGAGCAGGATGTTCGCGAGCTTCTCGCGCGCCTGTTCGTTGACCCTGCGGGAGTTGCGGTTCTGCTTCATGTCCTACTCCGTACGCGCGACCTGGTCGATGCGGTAGCCCTCGATCTGGTCGCCGGGCTTGATGTCCTGGAAGTTCTCGAGGCCGATGCCGCCCTCCATGCCGGAGCGCAGGCTCTTCGCCTCGTCCTTGTAGTGGCGCATGGACGCGATCTTTCCGTTGTAGACGACGATGCCGTCGCGCACGAGGCGCACGGAGTCGGTCGCGGCGATCTCGCCCTCCTCGATGCGGACGCCGGCCGCAATGCCGACCTTGGGCACCTTGAAGGTGTCGAGAACCACGGCGGTACCCGTGGAGACCTCGACCTCGGTGGGCTTGAGCATGCCGATGCGGGCGGCGTCGAGGTCCTCGAGGGCCTTGTAGATGACGTCGTAGCAGCGGATCTCGACGCCGTCGCGGTCGGCGGCGTTGCGGGCCTTCGCGTCCGGGCGCACTCCGAAGCCGATGATGATGGCGTTGGAGGCGTCTGCGAGGACGACGTCCGTCTCGCTGATGGCGCCCACGGCGGCGTGGATCGTGTTGATGCGCACCTCGGACTGGTCCATCTTGTCGAGCGAGTCCTGGAGCGCCTCGATCGAGCCCTGGACATCGGCCTTGATGATGAGGTTGAGCTCCTTGACCTCGGCGTCGGCCATGGTCGCGAAGAGGTTCTCGAGCGTGACGTGCTTTACGCGGTTCTGCTCCTCGATGCGGGCCTTGAGCGCGCGCTGGTCGGCGAGGTCGCGGGCCTCGCGGTCGTCCTGGAAGACGCGGAACTCGTCGCCGGCGTTGGGCACGGACTGCAGGCCGAGGATCTCGACGGCGTCGGAGGGGCCGGCCTCGGTCACGGAGTTGCCCTTGGGGTCGAGCATGGCGCGGACGCGGCCGTAGGTCATGCCGGCGACGAGGGCGTCGCCGATGTGCAGTGTGCCGCGCGTGACGAGCATCGTGGCCACCGAGCCGCGGCCGCGGTCGAGCTTGGCCTCGAGGACGTTGCCGGAGGCGAAGGTGCCGGGGTTGCCCTTGAGCTCGAGGACGTCGGCCTGGAGAAGAACGGTCTCGAGCAGGTCGTCGATGCCGATCTTCTTCTTGGCGGAGATGTTCACGAACATGTTCTGGCCGCCCCACTCCTCGGGGACGATGCCGTACTCGGTGAGCTCCTGGCGGACCTTGTCCGGGGAGGCGCCGGGCTTGTCGATCTTGTTCACGGCGACGACGATGGGCACGCCCGCGGCCTTCGCGTGGTTGATGGACTCGATGGTCTGGGGCATGACGCCGTCGTCGGCGGCCACGATCAGGATGACGATGTCGGTGACCTTGGCGCCGCGGGCGCGCATGGCCGTGAAGGTCGCGTGGCCCGGGGTGTCGATGAAGGTGATCTTGCGGCCGCCGATGGTGACCTGGGAGGCACCGATGGCCTGGGTGATGCCGCCGGCCTCGCCCTCGGCGACGCCGGTGTGGCGGATGGCGTCGAGAAGGGACGTCTTGCCGTGGTCGACGTGGCCCATGACGGTGACGACGGGCGCGCGCGGCACGAGGTCCTCGGGGTTGTCGTAGAAGGTGAAGGAGTTCTCCTCCTCCTTGGTCATGACCTTGACGTCGCGGCCGAGGTCGTCGGCCACGAGCTCGATGAGCTCGTCGGACATCGACTCGGTGAGCGTGAGCGGGGTGCCGAGAAGGAAGAGGCGCTTGATGATGTCGTTGGCGGGCACGCCCAGGAGCTCGGCGAGCTGGGCCACGGTGGAGCCCTGCGGGACCTTCACCGTGTCGAGCTGGCTGATGTCCTGGTCGTTGGCGAGCGCCTCCTCGATGCGCTGCTGCTCGGCGGCCTGCTCGGCCTGCTTCTGGCGGCGCTCCTTGCGCTTCTTGCGGCGGCCGGAGGACTCGCGGGAGGCCTCCTCGACGGCGCTGCGGGCCTCCTCGAGGACGCGGGAGCGGTTATAGGCCTCTGCCTCGCGGGCCATGCGGGAGTAGCGGTCCTCGCCGCCCTCCTCGCCGCGGCGGGCCTTCTTGCCCTTGCGGCGGCCGTCGGCGGCGGTGTTCTCGGCCCCGTTGTCGCGGGCGGGCGCGGCCGCCTGCTCGGAGCGGGCGGGGGCGGCGCCGGAGCGCTCGCGCTTGGGGCCGCGGCCGGAGCGCTCGGAGTCGCCCGCGGACTTGCGGCCGCGGCCGCCCTTGGCGGCGGCCTTCGCGGCGGCGGCCTCCTCTGCCTGCTGCTTCAGGACCTTCTCCTGCTGGGCGATCTGGTCGAGCAGGCTGGTGAAGGACGGCACGGACTTGGGGGCCGTGTCCTTCACGCGGTTGCGCTCGGCCTCCTCGGCCGCGGCCTTCTCTGCGGCGAGGCGCTCGGCCTCCGCCTTCTTTCGGGCGGCCTCCTCGGCGGCGCGGCGGCGCTCCTCCTCGGCGCGCTCCGCCTCGCGGCGGCGCTCGGCCTCGAGGCGCTCCTTCTCGGCCTGCTCACGGGCGGCGCGGGCCTCCTCGGCGGCCTTCTCGGCCTCGGCCTTCTTCTCGGCCTCGATCTCGGCGGCGCGGGCCTCGAGAATGGGCTTGAGCTGCTTGCGGACGATGGCGACGTAAGCGTCCTCGAGGGTCGAGGAGGCGGACTTGGCGGGGATCTTCATGTCGGCGAGGTGGGCGAGCATGTCCTTGCTCGACATGCCGTATTCCTTAGCGAGGTCATGTACGCGGGTCTTTGCCATGTGACCTACCTTTCCTTGGGATATGCGGGCGCGGGCCCGGGGCTTTTTGCGTGTGCGGGACTCGTGCCTGCGCTAGATCAGGGAATCGGGGTCGTCGGAGACCTCAACGCCGTCGAAGCCGTCGTGCAGCCCGCAGAAGCGGGAGCCCGGACGGGCCATGTTGCGGCACTGGACGCCGTTTTCGCCGACGTGCTCGCAGCGGCGCGCGCCCTCCTCGTCGATGAGGGAGTCCTCCTCGACGGCGGCGGGGACATCGCGCATGACGCCGGCGGCCATCGACTCGCTCTTGATGTCGATGTGCATGCCGGTGAGACGGGCGGCGAGGCGGGCGTTCTGGCCCTCCTTGCCGATGGCGAGGGAGAGCTGGTCGTCGGGGACGATGACGGTGGCGTAGTTGTCCTCGGGATCGATGATCACGCGGGAAACGCGCGCCGGGGAGAGGGCGGAGGCCACGCACTTGGCGGGGTCGTCGCTCCACAGGACCACGTCGACGCGCTCGCCGCGCAGCTCGGAGACGACGGTGCGCACGCGGCTGCCCTTGGGGCCGACGCAGGCGCCCACGGGGTCGAGGTGCGAGTCGTTGCTCGAGACCGCGACCTTGGAGCGGACGCCCGGCTCGCGGGCCACGGAGCGGACCTCGACGATGCCGTCGTAGACCTCGGGCACCTCGAGCTCGAAGAGCCGGCGGATGAGCTCGGGGTGGGTGCGGGAGACCACGATGGAGGGGCGCTGGCGCTCGCCGCGCACGGAGGGCTGGGCGGCGTTGGGGTCGCGCACGGCGATAATGATCGCCTTGAGGCGCTGGTTGTGCATGTAGCGCTCGCCGGCGGGGCGCTCGTTCATCTCCTCGGGGTGGCGACGCTCGTCGAAGTGCGGGAGCTCGGCCTCGACGCCCTCGCGGATCTTGATGATGGTGAAGTCGGGCGTGGTCTGCAGGACCGTGCCGGTGATGATGTCGCCGACACGCTGAGAGAACTCCTCGTAGATCTGGAGACGGGCGGCGTTGCGCACGATGGCGCGGATCTCGGCCTTGGCGTGCTGGGCGGCGATGCGGGAGGTGCCGGGGGGCGTGACGTCGACCTCCTCGAACTCGGAGTAGTCGCCCGTCTCCGGGTCCTCCTCGCCCACGGGGACGAGCTCGTAGACGTAGACGCGGCCGGTGGCGCGGTCGATGGTCACGCGCGCGCCGAAGGGCAGGTGCAGGACGTCGGCGTAGCTCTTCGCGAGGGACTGCTCGAGGCGGTCGATAAGGTAGAGCTGGTCGATGTGCTTCTCCTGGCAGAGGAGCTCGAGGGCTTCCATCATCTCAGATGCCATGGGGTGGATCCTTCCTACTTCTTCTTGCCCGCGGAGGGGAACTCGGGCTTGATGTTGCACTTCTTGATATCTGCGAGGTCAATGGACACCTGCTCGCCGTCGCAGTCGAGGCGGACGCAGCCGTCCTCAAAGCCGAGCAGGCGGCCGGTGAACTTGCGGCGGCCCTCGACAGCCGTGGTGGTGAGCTGGACATCGGCGCCGGCGAAGCGGGCGAAGTCGCGCTCACGGCGAAGCGGGCGCGCCATGCCGGGGCTGCTCACCTCGAGGGTGTAGGAGCCGGCCATGGGGTCGAGCGCGTCGAGGACCTCCCCGATCCAACCGGTCTCGGCCGCGACCTCGTCGAGCGTGATCGTCTCGGCCTCCTCGTCCGCGTGGTCGATGTAGACGCGGACGCACGGGTTCTTGGTCGCGCCGACGACCTCGACGGCGACGATATCGACGCCGTGGTCGGCCGCCGCGCGCTCGAGCGCCTCGAGAACGGCTTCCTCAGTGCCGGCCTTAGCCATGTGACCTCCCTTTCGTGTACATACAGAAAGGAAGCGGGGCGAAAACTCCACCCCACTTCCTACGTTTAAGCTCATTTACAAAGCTAGGATAGCAAAACCCCAGCTCACGTCAAGGATTTATATCGAGAAGAGGCGCGTGCCCTCCACGATAACCACACACAAGCCCCACGTGCCCGGCCTCGCCGCACAGAAGGGACTTGGCGACGCCTGCGGAAGCGTCCCGCAGAAGCGGGCCGCGACCCGCGCCTACTCGGAGCGCAGAGCCTCGACCGGGTCCTTCTTGCTGGCGCTGCGGGCGGGAAGAAGCCCCGCGACCACGGTGAGGACCACGCTGATCAGGATGAGGACGAGCGCGTCGACCGCGGGCAGGCTCATGATGTTCGGCACCTGCTTGGTCTCGAGGATATAGGCGTTGACGGGGACGCTCGCGACGAGCACGACCACGATGGCGAAGACACCCGCGATGAGGCCCTCGATGAAGGTCTCGGCGTTGAAGACGCTGGCGACGTTGCCCTTCGAGGCGCCGATGGCTCGCAGGATGCCGATCTCCTTCTTGCGCTCGAGGACGCTGATGTAGGTGATGATGCCGATCATGATGGAGCTCACGACCAGGCTGATGCTCACGAATGCGATGAGCACGAGGCTGATCATGTTCACGATGTCGGTGACCGAGCTCATGATGATGCCCATGTAGTCGGTGTAGGAGATGGCCTTGTCTTCCTCTCCCGCCGCCTTGACCTGCTCGTTATAGCCGTCGATGCGCCCGAGCACGCGCTCCTTGGCCTCGAAGTCCTTGGGGTAGATGCTGATGGAGACGGGGTCGGAGACGTCCGCGTAGCCCAGGGTCGAGAGGTTGTTGTCGTAGGTGAGGCGCGAGGCCTGGGCATAGCTGGTCATCAGCGAGCTCAGGTCCTCGACGTCCATGTTGAACTGGATGGCGTTCGCGAAAGCGCTCGCGTCCACCGAGAACGCGTCGCCGATGTTGGCGAGGGACCCCGAGAGCTGCGACATGCTGGACTCCATGGCCGCGCCCATCTGGGTGGCCACCTGGTCCATGGCCGCGGCGACGCCCGCCTTGAGCTGCTCGGACACGGTCGAGGCGATCTGGGCGCCCATGCGCTCCATGACCTGCGCCATGGCCTGGGAGAGATACGGGGCGAGGTCGTTCTCCACGTAGGCCTCAAGGGCACGGGTCACGGGCTCGACGAGGTCCTTGGATATGGCCTCGAGCTGAGCGAGGCAGGACTTTGCGGCGTCGTCGCCCTGCAGGTACGCCTGGAAGGCGGCAAGGACCTTCTGGCCATCCGCGAGGTCCTGCGGCGAGAGGGACTTGAACTGGTCGCTGCCCAGGAAGCCCTGGAAGAGGTCGTTGACGAGCTGCGCGACCTCTTTCTGCTGCTCGGGCGTGATCTCGATGCCGGAGAAGATCTCGGTGAGGTCGGGCACGGGCGCCCCGGAGGCGATGTCCGAGAAGTCGACGCCGCTGAAGTCCATGCCGGAGAGATCGATGTCCATTCCGGAGAGGTCGATGCCGGATAAGTCCATGCCGGAGAGATCGAGGCCGGCCGAGGACCCCATGTCCGAAAGTCCGGAGAGCGACGAGGCGTCGAAGCTGAAGGCGCTCTTGAGCGCGGCCTCGTCCACGCTGAACACGCTGCCGAGGTCGAAGCCCTGCTTGGCCTCGCTCTGGAGCTCGTCGAAGGTCTTGCCGGTGAAGACGTCGACCTCGGGGTCCGCGAGCTGCTCTTGGACAATCTGCGAATCCGCGGCACGGGCGAGAAGCTCTCGCGTGAGGGCGGGCGTATAGGCGATGCCGGCGGAAAGGGCGTTGGAATTAGCCGTCTCGTTGGGGCGCACGACGCCGACGATGCGCAGATCGAGGCCGTCGGCGAGCTGAGAGGCCATGTACTCGGCGTCGTCGGACATGTCCGTCCAGGTGAGCGTCTCCTCGTTCTTGCGGTAGGCGTCTGACGGCGAGAGGACCTTGAACGTGCAGCTCAGGGCGTCGTCGTAGGTGAAGTCGACGCTCGTGTCCGGGGCCTCGAGCTCGCCGTCTGCGGACATGGAGCTCTCGACCATCTTGTTCATGTCCTCGATGTTCAGCGCGCCGATGCTGTAGAGCGTATAGTCGCTCACGCCGCCGCGGCTCGTGAGGACGAGCACGGCCTCGTCGGCCGCGGCGGCCCAACGCCCGGCCACGACGTCGTACTGGGACTCCAGGAGCTCCTGGTCGTCGAGCATCTCGTTGAAGACGTCCACGCCCATGGAGGACGTCATGGCGGAGGACGCGGCCGCGGAGGAGCCGTTGGTCATGGCCTCGGTCATGGCATTGGGCACGAGCCTCGTGGCCGCGGCGGTCTCTCCGGCTCCGTCCTCGCGGTAGATGATGGGAGTGACGCCATAGTCGCACTGGATAGCGTTGACGTCCTCATCGATGCCGTCGCCGCCCTCGTCGAGCCAGGCCTTGAAGCTCGTCATGTCGTTTGACTTGACGCTCGCGAACATGTCCTTGACCGCGGTGAGGACGGGGATGGCTGTGCTCGCATCCGTCTCGCCGTCTGACGTGCCCGCCGAGGAGGCGGAGTCGTCCGCGGAGGGACCGCCCAGCATGGACGAGAGGTCGTAGCTCTGCTTGGAGATGGTGAGCGGGTAGCTCGAGAGCGTGTCTTCCTCGACCTTGGCTATGTACTCGTTCACGCCGTTGGAGAGGGCGAGAATGGCCGCGATGCCGATGATGCCGATCGAGCCGGCGAAAGCCGTCATGGCGGTGCGGCCCTTCTTGGTGAGGAGGTTGCGGGCCGAGAGGCCAAGGGCCGTGAGGAAGCTCATGGAGGTGCGTCGGGTCGGCTTGGCCTCGCGGCGGAGCGCGGCATCGGGCTCGAAGGGGTCGGTGTCGCCCGCCACGCGGCCGTCGCCGATGGTCACGATGCGCGTCGCGTAGTCGCGCGCGAGCTCGGGGTTGTGGGTGACCATGATGACGAGACGGTCCTGCGCGACCTCGCGCAGCAGGTCCATGACCTGCACCGACGTGGCCGAGTCGAGGGCGCCGGTGGGCTCGTCGGCAAGGACGATCTCGGGGTCGTTGATGAGGGCGCGGGCGATGGCCACGCGCTGCATCTGCCCGCCGGAGAGCTGGGCGGGGCGCTTGTCGATATGCTGGACGAGCCCAACCTTGGCCAGGGCCTCCTTGGCGCGCTCGCGGCGCTCGGCGTGGCCCACGCCCGAGAGCGTGAGGGCGAGCTCGACGTTCTCGAGGATGGTCTGGTGCGGGATGAGGTTGTAGCTCTGGAAGACGAATCCGATGCGGTTGTTGCGGTAGGCGTCCCAGTCGCGGTCGCGGAAGTCCTTAGTCGAGATGCCGTCGATGACGAGGTCGCCGGAGTCGAAGTGGTCGAGGCCGCCGACGACGTTGAGCAGGGTCGTCTTGCCGGAGCCGGAAGGCCCGAGGATCGCGACGAACTCGTTGTCGCGGAAGGACACGCTGACGTCGTCGAGCGCGACCTGGGTAAAGGACGCGGTGACGTAGCGCTTGCAGATGTTCTTGAGCTCCAGCATAGGAGGGGCGCCTCTCTTTTATGTTTGGGTGATGATGGCTGATTTTTACCCAAACTGATACATCAGCCTGAGCCGTCGGGCGCGCGGCAACAAAAAACGCTAACTTCCGGGAGTCGTTGAGACGGGGCGCGCCATCATCGGCGGCGAAGGAAGCGCCGACCGGAAGGCGCCTGCCGCCGAGGTGGCGCCGCCTCGGCAAGAAACGCTTCGAGGTGGCGCGAAAACGGCCCCTTGAAACGGTCCAAGTGGTGCCACGAGTACCACTTGGACGCAATACCCAGCAAGAAGTGCCCCGAAAGCGCGCCATCCAACAATGAGGGGGCCATCGCGCCCTGGATACGCGCCGCCCAGTAACGAGGGGGACCATCGCGCCCTGGATACGCGCCGCCCAGTAACGAAAAGTGTCCTCGCGCCCTGGAACCGCGCCGCCCAGTAACTGAGCATTACTGGGCGGCGCGGTTTAAGGGCTCTCCGCCGGATACGGTTACTGGGCGGCGTGGTTATAGGGCGCTTCTTGCCGGCGGGTTACTGGGCGGCGCGATTCCGGGGCTCGGAGCGGCCGACGGTCTGCCGGGCGGTGCGACCCCGGGGCCCGGGAAGGGCCGCTCGGGGCGCTTCTCCCTTAGCGGGCGAGCTCGCGAAGCTTGGTCGCGGCGGCGCCGGCGCGCATAAGCAGGTCGTGGCCGGCCTCGCCCGCGCCGAGGGCGGCCAGCGCGTTGGCGAGAAGCACGTCGCAGTCGTCGTCCATGCGGCCGAGGCTCATCGCGCAGTAGGCATCGGCGGACATGCCGCGAAGGGCCGCGAGGAGAAGCGCGGCCTCGCCGGTTGCGTCGGCGGGCGCGGCGACGGCGCCCATCTCGACGCCGCGGTGGGCGCTCACATGCTCGCTGCGGTCGTGGACAGCGTCGATGAGCTGGTCGAGCTCGTCGACGGAGCCGCAGGCCACGCTCGCGTAGAGGCCCTCGATGACGACGCCGAACGCGTGCCCGCAGGGAACGAAGCCGGGAACGGCCGCCATGGCGTTCGACATCGTGGCGCCGAGGCCGCAGAGCTCGGCGAGGAGCTCGTCGCGCTTGGCGTAGAGGGCGGGGCGCTCGGACTCGGTCGCCTCGACGGCGCCGTGCTGCACGGGATTGGTCATCTGGAGATCCTTTCTGTGGGTTGTTTGCCGCAGCCCAGTCTACGGGACGCGAGGCCTAATATGGCCCCATGGCCCGTCGACAAACATATATATTGCAGGCGCACGGCATCGACGTCGTCGTCGAGCGGAAAGCCGTGCGGCGCATCAACCTGCGGGTTCGCCCGGACGGCACCGCGCGCATGAGCGTTCCCTGGCAGGTAGGCCAAGAAGCTGCGGCCGCGTTTCTCGCCGAGCACGCGAATTGGGTCGAGCGGGCGGTGTCGCGGGCCAAGGAAAGAAGCGCCGCGGGGCCGGCCGGCGAAGGCAAGGTCGCGCTCTGGGGCAAGCCCGTCGAGCTCGCGCCCGGCGCCGACCCCTCTGAGCTCTGGCGCGCCGAGCTCGAGCGTGCCCTCCCGGACGTGGTGGCGAGAATGGAGGCGGCCTGCGGACTGCGAGCCGCGGGCTGGCAGCTGCGCGATATGAAGACGCGCTGGGGCTCCTGCACACCGAAGACGGGCCGCATCCGCATCAACACCAGGCTCGCCGCCTACGACCCCGTCTGCCTCGACTACGTCGTGGCCCACGAGCTCACCCACCTGGCCGAGGCGAGCCACAACGCGCGCTTCCACGCGCTGCTCCATGCCGCCTTCCCCCGCGACAAAGAGGCCGAGGCCCTGCTGCGAAGGAGCCCTCTGGGATAGGTGCGGCAGCAGGCCGGCGCAAAGGACAAGTCGCCCCCGCCCCATGAGCCGCGCCTCGCCGGGGCGGCGCTTATCGCTAACGCTTCCGTTACATTGCGGATTTAACCGTTCACGTCCGCGAAACGAGCGCGGGGACGGTTCGAAACACGTGACGCGCAACATGGGTCGCGTAGTGTCGGAAAGTCCCATGGAGAGGGGCGGCCTATGCCCTCAGAAGCACCCGTGTACGAGAGCCTGCTCTCGCACACGCCGAAGATCAACCAGCAGCTCGCGCGCTACGGCGTCAAGTTCGGCCTGTACAAGAACGGGGAGTTCAACGAGCGTCTCTTCCCCTTCGACGCGATCCCCCGCGTGATCAAGGCGGACGTCTGGGCCAACCTCGAGCGCGGCCTGGCGCAGCGCGTGGACGCCCTGAACGCCTATCTCGCCGATGTCTACGGAGAAAAGCAGATCATTCGCGACGGCGTGGTCCCCGAGGACTTCGCCTTCGCGAGCTCGGGATACCTGCCGCAGTGCGAGGGCATCAAGCCGCCCGGCGGCATCTACAGCCACATCAGCGGCATCGACCTCGTCGAGGGCGAGAACGACGAGTGGTTCGTCCTGGAGGACAACCTGCGCATCCCGTCGGGCGCCTCTTACCCGCTCGTCGCGCGCCGCCTCTGCCGCCGCTGCGACGCCGAGACCTTCCGCAACGCGAACCTCGTGGACAACCGCGACTACGGCGAGCGCCTGCGCCGCGTGATGGACCACGTGAACACGGGCGGCCTCAACGTCATCCTCACCCCAGGCCGTTACAACGCCGCCTACTTCGAGCACACCTACCTGGCCGAGAAGGCGGGGGCCGTCCTCGCCGAGCCGCAGGAGCTCTTCGTGGAGAACGAGCGCCTCTATTACCGCGGCGGCACCGGCAACCAGCTCGTGGGCGCCGTCTACCGCAGGCTCTCCGACGAGTTCCTCGACCCGCTGTGCTTCCGCGCGGACTCCCTCATCGGCGTGCCCAACCTCATGAGCGCCTACCGCGCGGGCAACGTTGCCGTGATCAACGCCCCCGGCAACGGCGCGGCGGACGACAAGGGCATCTACTACTTCGTGCCCAAGATGGTCGAGTACTACCTCGGCGAGAAGCCCATCCTCAAGAACGCCCCCACCTACCTGCCCTTCTATCCCGACGACATGGCCTATGTGATGGAGCACGCCGAGTCGCTCGTGATCAAGGACGTGGCGGAGGCCGGCGGCTACGGCGTCGTCTTCGGCAGCAGCCTCTCTAAGGAGAAGCTCGAGGACCTGAAGGCCCTCATCCGCCGCGAGCCGAGGCGCTTCATCGCGCAGGAGGTCGTCGATTTCCTCTGTCTGCCCACGCTCGTGGACGGCCAGATTGTCCCGCGCAAGGCGGACCTGCGCGCCTTCGTGCTCTCCGGTGCGAAGACCGAGGTCTGGCCGAGCGGCCTTACGCGCTACTCGCGCGAGGCCGGCAGCGCAATCGTCAACTCTTCCCAGGGAGGCGGGTTCAAAGACACATGGGTGCTCTCGTAAACTGCACGGATGCCGCTCCCGGCATCAACTTCCACATGGCCCTCTCGCTCGAGAAGGCCGACCACCTGCTCTGGCTCGGCCGCTACGCCGAGCGCGCCTACACCACGCAGCGCTTCATCCTCGCCGCATACGACGAGGCTATCGATGCGCAGGGCGACGAATGGAAAGGCCAGCTCGCCGAGCTCGGCTTCGACGCGGACATAGAGACGCCCGCCGAGTTCTTCGACGACTGCCTCTTCAACGTGGACTGCGCGGCCTCCATCGCCCACTCGCTCGAGGCCGCCTACGACAACGCCGTGCGCCTGCGCGACGTCCTCGGCACCGAGTCGCTCTCCTACATCCAGATGGCCCTCGACGCCCTCGCCGCGGCGAAGAGAAGCGAGTCTCCCCTTCTTGACCTGCAGCTCGTTCAGGACAACATCATGGCGTTCAAGGGCTGCGTGGACGACTTCGTGGAGTCCGACGCGGCGAGGAACCTCATCAAGTGCGGCATCTCCGTCGAGCGCATCGACCTCTACGCGCGTCTCTCGTATAAGCTCGGGCGCGTGCGCCAGGAGGTCCACAGGCTCTCCGCCCGCGTCAACCGCACGGGCACCCCCTACTCGCAGGCCGACCTCAAGGGCCTGGTCGAGCTCGTTTACGCGCCGACCTTCCCCGAGGCCGTGACGTACGACCAGCTCGGGCAGATCCTTCTCTGCGCGGCCCGCGTCTTCTAGGGGCCGCCATGAAGATCCTCAACTATTACTTCGAGACGCGGCTCGACTTCAGCGAGCCCGTGAGCCAGCATCAGTTCGTCCTGCGCTGCATGCCGCCGAACACAGGCTCGCAGACGGTGATGGACGCCCAGATCGTGATCGAGCCGCCGGTGACGCTCGCCGACCAAACCGATGGCTTCGGCAATAAGCTGCAGGTAGGACGCCTCGAGGCCCCGCACGACAGCTTCTCGTTCATATCATCCGGCATGGTGATGGTGGACACCGCCCAGATTCATGCCACGCCGCTGCACCCGATGTACCTGCGCGCGAGCGAGCTCACGCAACCGGGGGAAGAGATTCTCGGCTTCGCCTCCGACGTGCTGCGCGTACGCGGCAACGCCTCCCCGCTCGAGAAGGCGCGACTGCTCGCGGCGGGCGTCTCGGCCCGCATGAGCTACGTGAAGGGCGCGACCGGCGTCGAGACCACCGCCGAGCAGGCGCTCGCCCTCTCCCGCGGGGTCTGCCAGGACTACGCGCACGTGCTCATCGCCGCCTGCCGTGCGGCAGGCGTGGCCGCGCGCTACGTCAACGGCTTCCTTCTCGGCGAGGGCGAGACGCACGCCTGGGTCGAGGTCCACGACGGCTCGTGCTGGCGCGGCATCGACCCGACCAACGGCTGCGAGGCGGACTGCCGCTACATCACGCTCTCCCATGGGCGCGACTTCGCCGACTGCCCCATCGAGCGCGGAGTCTTCCTCGGCGGCGCCACGCAGGAGCAGACCATCCGCGTGCAGGTCACCGACGACGCCGCCTGGGCCGCCCTCGGCACGTTCGCGTAAGGGGCCGGCGATCGGCCGCCGGGCCCTCGGGCGCGTTTCTTGCCGACCCCTCACCGTTTAGGCGAGAAACGGCCCGGCCCCGATACAGCGCCGCTGTGGCGAGAAACGCGTCGAGGCAGCGGCGCTAAATAGTCTATTGAAACGTCCCGGGTGGTCCCAGAACGCCACTCGGGGCGTTTCGTCGTCTCGGGGTGCGCGCATACGAGCGCAACGGGGGCAGGCCGCTTCCCGGGTCGCCTCGCAGAGCATGTTTCGCCGTGTTTCGCCGCGTTGGCTTCTGGTTAACAACACGCGCCGCTTATCCGACCCGTGCGCGCCCGGCCGCATACTATCGTGGAGACAAATAAACCGCAGGAAGGAGCACCCGTGATTCAAACGGTCTTCTCTTCAGAGCTCCCCGTGGGAGAGCATCTCCTCGTGCAGAAGCACCGCATCGAGGGCTGCGCCCCGGCGCCCTTCGGCGGCGAGGCCGCGCTCGACGGCCACCGCCCTCGCATCGCCGTCGTCACCGGCGTCCACGGCGACGAGCTCGAGGGCCAGTACGTGGCATACCGCCTCGCGCAGCTTCTGGAGAACAACCTCGAGAAGCTCTACGGCACCGTGGACATCTACCCCGCGATCAACCCGCTCGGCATCAACTCCATCGAGCGCGGCGTCCCCATGTTCGACGTCGACCTCAACCGCACCTTCCCGGGCAAGGCGGCCGGCGACCTCACCGAGGCGCTCGCGGCGGGCGTCTACGCGGATATCGCGGGCGCCGACGTGGCCGTGGACATCCACGCCTCGAACATCTTCCTGCGCGAGATGCCGCAGGTGCGCATCAACGAGCTCTCCGCCGACGAGCTCCTGCCGCTCGCGCCCCTTCTCAACGTCGACTTCGTGTGGGTCCACGCCTCGGCCACGGTCCTGCAGTCCACGCTCGCCTACTCGCTCAACACCGCCGGCACCCGCACCCTCGTGGTCGAGACGGGCGTGGGCATGCGCATCACCCGCGACTACGGAGAGAGCCTCACCCAGGGTCTGCTCAGGCTCGCGGCTCATCTCGGCGCCTGGGGTGGGGACTTCGCCGAGGCAGAGGCGCCCGTGATCTCCAACGACGGCGAGGTCAGCTACCTCAACGCCTCCGAGGGCGGTATCTTCCTGCCCGAGGCCGACCACGGCACGCGCGTCGAGGCGGGCCAGGTCATCGGCGTCGTGGCGAACACCCTTACCGGCAAGGTCGCCGAGAAGGTGGTCGCGCCCGTCGACGGACTTCTCTTCACGCTCAGGGAGTACCCCGTGGTCTACCCCGGCTCGCTTCTGGGCCGCATCCTCAAGGAGGCCTGATCCATGCGCAAGGTGAACCTCTATACCCTCGACACCCCCTATCGCGAACCCCTTACCGTCTGGGGCTACGAGTTCGGGCGGCCCGACGCCGAGAAGTGCGTGGCCATCGTCGGCTCCATGCGCGGCAACGAGGTCGAGCAGACCTATGTGTGCGCGGACCTCGTGCGTCGCCTGACCCTGCTCGAGGAGAAGGGCGCGATGGACGCGAGCAAGCGGGTCCTCGTCGTGCCCGCCGTCAACGCGTTCTCGATGAACATCAATGAGCGCTTCTGGCCGGTGGACAAGACCGACATCAACCGAATGTTTCCCGGCTATGACCTGGGCGAGACGACCCAGCGCATCGCGGACGGCCTTTTCCGCGCGGTGCAGGGCTACGCCTACGGCATCCAGCTCTGTAGCTTCTACCTGCACGGCGACTTTCAGCCGCATGTGCGCGTCACGGACGCGGGCGCCATCTCCGAGGAGTCCCTTGCGATGGCCGAGGCCTTCGGCTTCCCCTACGTCGTCGCAAAGAAGCCCTCGAGCTTCGACACCACGACCCTCAACTACAACTGGCAGGTATGGGACACGCACGCCTTCAGCGTGTTCGTGCGCGACATGGGCTCGCTCTCCACGCGAAACGCCGACGAGGTCGAGGACTGCATCCTTCGCTTCCTCGACGACCGCGGCGTCGTGAGCTTCACGCTGCCCGGCGGCTTCAAGTCCGCCCATCTTGACGAGACCTCTCTCGTCGACGTGCGCAGCGAGCGCGCGGGCGGCTTCTTCCTGCGCGACGTCGAGCCCGGCGAGCGCGTGCGCGCCGGACAGACGCTCGGCCAGGTCCTCGACTGCGGCGACGCGCACGTGAAGGAGATGCTCACCGCGCCTCTCGACGGCCGCGTGTTCTTCTGCCACGTGGACCCGCTCATCAACCAGTACACAATCGCCTTCAAGATCGCGCCCGAGACCTCCTGGAGCCACGCGGAGTAGCGAATCGTCCCGATCCCCTCAATCGCGAGCAAAACAAACCGCCCCGCACCCGATTCGAACGGATGCGGGGCGGCGGTCTTTGAGGGTTACGGGCAATTTCGGGCCAGTCGAGCATGGCCCTCGTTTGCGGCCTCGCTTTGGTCTCGTAGGCTCTTCCGACAGCCAAGCCCCCAATCGCGACCGAAGACGCCCCCGCATCCGAGTCGCATGGATGCGGGGGCGCGAGGCTCAAGCGCGGGAAAGCCGCGTTCGAGTTTCTGGGAAGGAAGCCTTACTCGGCGGCCACGTCGGCGGAAGCCTTGGGGGCAGCGGCGTCGGCAGCGGCGGCCGCGGCGTTCTTGCGGCCGAGCTCGGTCCACTCGGGCTCCTCGTCGGGGATGGAGCCGGCCTTCTTGGTAAAGAGCTCCTTCAGGCAGTTGTAGGCCACGATCACGCCAAGGACCACCAGCAGGACGGCGAAGACGAGCTGCAGCACCGAGTTGAACACGGAGGCGGCGGTACCGGCGGAAAGGGCCGTCACGCAACCCATGATGGACTGAACCAGCGAGGTGAAGGTGCACACGAGCAGGAACGCGACAGGCACGTAGAGCATGGCGCCCTTACGGCCGGTGCACTTGCAGAAGACGGCGAGCGTGATCATGGTCATGCCGCCGAGCAGCTGGTTGGAGGCGCCGAAGAGCGGCCAGATGGCCAGGTAGCCGCCGAAGGTGAGGGCCAGGCCCGGGACCAGGGTCACGACGGTCGCTAACCAGGGGTTGCACAGGAGCTTCTTGACGCCGGACTGCTCGGCGTCGACGGCCAGAGCGTCGTTGGATGAGGCGAAGAACTCGGAGAAGGCGGTGCGGGCGATGCGGGCCACGGCGTCGAGCGAGGTCAGGGCCAGGGCCGAGACGTTCATGGTCATGAAGACGGTGGCAACGGTGGCGTCGACGCCGAAGGCCTCGATCGCGCGGGCGACGCCGGCGGCAAAGATCTGGAACGGGGTGGAGGCGACGCCGTTGTTGAGCGCGCCGGTGCCGGCGGTGTTCATGTCGGAGAACATGATGCCGGCGATGATGATGGCGAGGATGCCCACGAAGGACTCGAGGATCATCGAGCCGTAGCCGACCTTGACGGCGTCCTCCTCGTTAGGGACCTGCTTGGAGGAGGTGTTGGAGGAGACCAGGCTGTGGAAACCGGAGAGCGCGCCGCAGGCGACGGAGACGAACAGCACCGGGAACATCATGCCGGAGGCGTTGGAGAAGCCGGTGAACATCGGGGCGGTGATGGTCGCCTTGCCGTGGACGCCCAGGACGACGATGCCGATGACGGCGCCGGCGATCATGACGACCATCATGATGGTCGTGAGGTAGTCGCGCGGGGTCTTGAGGACGTTCAGCGGCATAGCACAGGCAAAGACCAGGTAGACCATGACAACGGCGATCCACTGGTTAAGGTCGAGATAGAGCGGGAACTGCATGCCCACGGCGAACATCAC
The DNA here is from genome assembly GCA_963605405.1 of bacterium. Taxonomy (GTDB): domain Bacteria; phylum Actinomycetota; class Coriobacteriia; order Coriobacteriales; family Atopobiaceae; genus Paratractidigestivibacter. The sequence continues at coordinate 25,249 of CAVCUP010000001.1, forward strand.
GACGATCGCGAGAACGGCCGCGCCGAACTTGGCGGCGCCGGAGAGCTTGAACTTGTTATAGGCCCAACCGAACGCCATGGCCACGAAGGTGAAGAGGATGGAGATGGTGCCGGCGCAACCCGCGGCGTAGGACTTGGCGAAGTCGACGCCGCCGTCGGCGGCCACGGTGTACTTGAACGTGCCGCAGACCATCGAGGTGAAGGCCGCGATGACGATGATGCAGAAGATCCACTGGAACAGGAGGAAGAGGCGACGCCCGGTACGGCCGATGTACTTCTCGACCAGCTGGGCAATGGACTTGCCGTTGTTCTTCATCGAGGCGTACAGGGCACCGAAATCGTGCACCGCGCCGAAGAAGATGCCGCCGACGAGGACCCAGAGCACCACGGGCACCCAGCCGAAGGCCATGGCCACGATGGTGCCCGTGACGGGGCCGGCGCCGCAGATGGAGCTGAACTGGTGGGAAAAGGCCATGAAGGACGAGACGGGCGAGAAGTCCTTCCCGTTCTCCATGCGACGGGCCGGCGTGACGGCGTCGGCGTCGACGCCCCAGGTCTTTGCCAGCCACTTGCCGTAGCCCAGGTACGCGCCGGCGAGAAGCACCGCCGCGACCAGCATCAGTACGATTCCGTTCATTGTGTTGCTTACCTTCCTTCTGGAATCCCCAACAAAAAAGCCGCCCGGTTTTACCCAGACGGCAATCACAATCGCTTCGCAAAGCCGCCCGTATCTTTCGGGCTGGCTTCTCACCAACCCGCGCTAAATAACAATGGCGATAATGGATAGCTCGGCGATACGCATGTTGTTGAATCCCAATCCCGGTCCATGGCGCCCTTTGCGCCTTCTTTGGACGACTGACACTATGGACCGCTGCGTCGACGATACGCCCATAAATCCCGTTCTCTTACATGCCCGAAACACTCTGGACAACCGCTGGTCGATCTTTAGGCCCCGTTTGCCGACAGCTGTTTGATTTCGAGGTGAATTCAAGCTCGTGTCCTTGCCGGCCTCGCGCATAAACCGGGCCGACGACCGCCCGCGGGGCCCGGAAACCCGAGACGGCGGCAGTTTTCTGCGGGTGCCCCGAGTAGGCCCGCAACCGGGGTTTGAGGAGCCGCAGGTAGACGCGTCGCCCGGGAATCGCCCGCAAGCGCCGAGCGGCAAAACTGCCGCCGATGCCGTTTCCGCCGGCGGCGGCGCGGCCGTACGGCTCTGGTCGTGGGCCACATTCAGTCATTTGCTCGTCGAGAGCAGTAGGGATCACGGGAAGGGACCTGGCCTCGCGGCGAGAATTCGCGGCGGAAGAAGGCGCCCCCCTACGCCTCCCGCCCCTCCCCGACCGAGCGACGCAACTTGACCCAGTCGTAAGCGAGAAGCGCGAGAATCGGGGCATAGAGCACCAAATCGCCAAGGAGGAAGTTGCCGCCGCTCGAGTCGGAACGGACAAAGAACAGCCCAGCGGATTCCCCTGCCGTGCCAGCCACCGTCCAGACCGAGAAGAGCACGAAGTTGTTCACCCAATGAATTACGCAGCCGGGCAGGCAGCTGCCGTAGACGACGTCGGCCAGGTACATGCCGATGCCGGGGATGGCATAGGAAAGAAGCATCAACGCGAGCGCGGCGGGGTCGGCCTGTGATGTCACCTCGGGGTTTAAGATGTGCCCGAGCACAAAGAGACAGACGCCCACGAGGCCCCAAGCAAGGCATTTGAGGGTAGGGTGAACTGCGTTTCCGCAGGTAGCGCGGATAAACGTGCAGCGGTAGACGATTTCTTCCCATGTGGTCTGCATCCACACGAGCGCCGTGCAGATAACGAAGTTTACGATGACGGGCACGGGGCCGACGGGGTTCAGCTCGACGGAATCGCGCGTGCCGAGGGCTCCATCCAGCGCAATCGTGAACAGAAAGCCGACGAGCCATGCGAGAACCAGGCGAACGCATTGCCGGCGGTCGACGGAGCCGCGCGTGCCGATGACGAGTTCGCGCAGCGACGTGGCCAGGACCCTGCGCGAGAGCCGGGCCGTCACGGCGAGGGAGCAGGCGAAGCCGCCGAGGAGGCAGACCGTCTCGGAGAGCCAGTACCAGTCCCCGGACGTCTTCCAGAAGAACTTCACAACGGCGAGCGGCACCTGGGCGGCGAAGCCGAGTGCCACGGCGAGCACGAAGAAGAGCACCCAGCGACTCGCGGGCGCCTCGTTGGGGGCCCAGGTGTCTGGCCGGTCACCTCTGCACCCACGGGGGCGAGCCCCACCGCTGTTGCGTACCTGATTCATCATGGCTACCCCTTCGACATACGACGGGACGCAATCGCTACCCGGCCCCCATGCTAGCACCACGCATGGGCAGAAGGCGCAGCGCCGTTCATGGACGGCCGCAAAAATACCCGACCGCTGGCGCGGGAAGAGGGCCCTTGCTAAATAACCCCAACCGCTGGCAGAACAAGAGGACCCTTTGCTAAGAAACCCCAGTCACTGGCACGGGCTCCATGCCAGCGGACGGGGTTTCTTAGCGAGGGGGCGTCGAGAGGTGCCAGCGGTGGGAGTTTCTTAGCGAGGCTAAGCAAGCAAGTGCCAGCGAGTGGCGTTTCTTAGCGAGAAGGTACGGGGAGGGCCAGCGGACAGGTTTTCTTAGCAAGGATACGCCGCTGATGAAGGCAGGGCAGGAACGGGGAGTGTCGACGCCTTGTACGCGCACGCCCCATGCCGCGCGCGGCGCCGCGTCCCCCGCTCACGCGTCCTAGCATTGCTGTTCCAGGCGAAACCCATAACTGCAATCCATGCATGAACCTGGGGAAAGGACGGTGACGGCATATGTCGTCCACCAAACAACGATGCATAGTCCCTCGCCAAGGCCAACGCAACCGCACGCCTCCCCGCTCGCGTGAGCAAGCCCGCAACGATAAGGCGGCGATGCTGCCATGAGGCGCCTGAACAGCAGGGGCTGCATCGTGCAATTGGAAAAAGACAAGCCGCGGGCGCGCTGCCGCAAATGGCAGCTGCGCGTGAGCACTGGCAAAAGCCCGGCTGACGGCAAGTACCACTGCCGGACACGCAGGGTGGCCTGCACCTACACAGAGGCCAAGCAGCTGCTCGCCGATTTCGCTGACGAGGTTGAGGCCGAGCTGAACCCGAGCCAGGCGCCCCGTACTTTCCAAGAAGAATGCGAGCGACTGCTCAAGAACCGCCGCGCATCGGGCAACTTCTCCGACGCCCGCCTCCGTTCGTTGGAAAACGAGCTCAAAACCGCCTGCATGCACCTGGGCCACGCCAATTTCTGCGAGGTGACCCCAGGCATGCTCAACGATATGTACGCGAAGTTGCGCTCGGGCAAAGGAACGCTTTCCGGCAAGCCCGCCACCGGCACCTACGTGCGAACTATCCACCGCGCCGTGAGCCTGGTATACAACCAGGCCTTAAAAGAAGAACGGTGCAAGCGCAACCCGTGCCATCACGCCGAGCCGCCAAAGAGCGACTCGAAGCCGCGGCAAGCACTGTCCGCGAGTCAGTTCAATCGCCTCTCGACAGGATTGGACCCCACTCGCGAGCACGACCTGGCTTGGCTTCTCGCCGCCACGATGGGCCTTCGCCGTGGAGAGATATGCGGGCTATCCTGGGGCGACGTGAACTTCGACGAGGGGCTGGTTGACGTCCACCACAGCTATGACAGGAACCGCAAACTGAAGTGCACCAAAACCGTCGCCGGAATGCGCCTCCTTCCGTTGACCCCGGAATTGGCTTCAGCGTTAGAGAGGCATCGCCGAGCCCAACTCGATCGCGGCCTTCACTGCGGCGCGAGCGACCCCGTGGTGGTCACGCGAAAAGGAACGCGCGTGCACCCCGACATCATGGAGCGCTGGTGGAACCACGACCGCGAGAAGCTGGGGCTTTCCGGTATCTGCCTGCACGAACTTCGCCACAGCTACCTGACCGCGCTCGCCCGCGCGGGCGTGCACCCCAGCGTTATGCAGGAGCTCGCAGGGCATGCCACCAGCAAGATAACCATGGAGATATACACGCACGTGAACATGGACGGCAAACGCCAGGCTGCCGAGCAGCTGAGAAGGTCCATGAGCACTTCAGGGCCGTCGAGCGGCACGGCTAACCTCTCGGAAAGCGAAACGTTCCTTCGGCTCCTATAAGAGATAACGCCCAGTACTACCGAGAATGACCGTCGTCTTTCCCGCTTGATAAGCCCGATTGCGTAATACCGGAGGCTGCGGCAGCCTTATTAGCGCCGCTGCAGCCTCCGGAGCTGTTGCCGGATTTAACCCGCCTTGGCACGGCTATCATCACGCTGACCCGCGGCTTCCCCACCAAACCGGCCCGCGAGGAGGATAATCCCAGCCGGCCTCAAAGGCTTCCTCAGGCGTCATGACTTCGGTTTTCCCGCAGGACTCGCACACATGAAGAAGCTTCGCATTCTTCCATTTTTCAAGGTTCTCGGAATATCCTCCGACGCCTTCCTCAGAGAAATTCATGTCCCCTCATCTCCGAATCTTTAGCATGCCGGTTGCCGGTTCGATCCAAAGCGGTTATCTCCAGGCTGCGACAAGACCTAAGCGACAAGGGGCATCGCATCAATGTCGTACTCGACCATGATGTCGCACGCGCCATGGGTGTTCGCCATCATGAGCTCAGCCCGAAGACGGCGGTTCTCGGCAACGAGACGAGAAATCAACTCCCAGGGATCCGGCTGAGAAGCACGCGCTGACTCGACCATAGAACGAAGCTCGAGATTGCGATAAAGCGTCGACCGACTAACGCCCGACTCGTAAGCCACAGAATAAAAGTCGACCTTAGCAGGGCGATTGAGTAGACGAGAGACCGCCGCCTCCACACGACTTGCCTCGGCCTCGCAGCGCTCGGCATTTAGCCTCATCAGCACGCTTTGACCCATAGTGCCCTCCTTGCTCAACCTTCGTTGTCTACGTTTAAACCGACCACATCCGCACCGCAGTACAAAAAACAACGATTGCGACGCCTACATAAGAGCAATCGTCCCGAGCCGCCCAAAAGACAGAGCCGTTTTCCCAATACATTTCGATCAGAAGACAAAGCGCGAGCTAAAACCGAATCTGCCCGCAACGAAACGAAACGCCAGCAGGCCGCTTCTAGACATCCTCCTCAAACTTGCCTGAGTCCAGTACCATCCGCTTGATGTTGAAGCCCTCATACTCATACGGGCTGAACACATAGTCGAAGGGATACGTCGGCTCAGCCACCTCATCCTCTTCATCCTCGTCATCATCGTCAGGTTCTGGGCCCCAATAGGGATATTGGTCACCGCTCCATTCATAGACCTTCCAGCGCCCCCATTCCCGCGATCCGCGCGTAGGCCGCTCAATCGCCCCCTCTATCCGTTCGATATAGTTCACTGCGCCAGACAAAGTCGTATAAGCGGCCATGACGCACTCGTAGTATTCGTCGCAATCGCAGCTAAATGCATGCACAACATAAATAGTTGCATTTTGATCAGACATAACCGCCCCTCCCAGATAATCAAATCGTCAACGCTTGGCCATACAGTGAACCACGCCAATCGCTCGGACTGCAACAGTCGCATCAGGAACTATTTCGGCCCGGGAGCGCAGCACGCAATCGCCTCAAGAACACCGCCCAGATAAACTGCTCACTCTCCCCGCAATCCCCGAGCTTTCACGCTGAATTCGCGGCATTTTTCAGCGTGTAAGTACACTCCGGAGAACCCGCTCCCCAGATTCGTGAGAAGGCTTCAGCGACGAAGCAAACGCACCCGCCAAGGCCATCCACCAAAAACCAGGCGATCTGGGATCCATATGCGTCAATTTCCCAACACATCTGTTAGGTTCTTGACATGACGCATTGCGCCGACATACGCGACATCACGGTCGATTGCCACGGCCTCGTTACGTAACCCAAACAAGGAGGCAAACCATGAGTTGTTCCGTAACCGTGAGAGTAGATGAGTCCACCAAGAGCCACGCCGCCGCGATCGCAGAGGACTTCAGCCTCGACCTGTCCAGCGTGCTGCGCGCCTACATGAAGCAGATCGTCCGCGAGAACAGGATCCCCCTCGCGCTCGAGGGCCCCGTGCCCAACGACGAGTCCCTCGCCTCCATCGAGGAGGCGGAAAGCATCATCGTGGAGGGCCGCAAGGGCCACTCCTCCGCCAGAGAGATGTTCGCCGCCATGGAGGACTAGCGATAAGGCTCGACGCCCAGCACACCTCGCAGTTCAAGCGGAACAAGAAGCAGCTCGAGAATAAACAAATCGACCTGGGGTCTCTCTACGTGTTCATCGGCATGAAAACCCGTCCGCAAGGACCCCTAGAGTTTCCAACACTTCGGCCCCCGCATAGGCGACCGCACCCGAAACGCCCCGCAGGTCACGCCGCTAAAATCCCGCGCACCGCCGCCCCGACCGAGAGGGCAAGGCCCAGCGGCTGGCGTCGCCCGTCAAGTCACGATTCCGTGATTAACGAGACCAACGCCGTTACCTTTAATTACTGCACTTGTTATACAGTTTGTATCTAGTTCAGATACAAAGGCAGGCAATATGGCAAGGACGATAACAAAGGGCCTGGCTCCGGTAGTGGAGCGCCTGGAGCTCGACCGCCCGCAGGTGGTTACCCTGCGCGACATCGAGCGCATCTGCGCCGAGGAGGGCGTGGGGACCGAGCCGCGCGTCGTGGCGTCGCGCCTGAAGAGCGCCGGCTGGCTGCTTTCCTGCGGCACCAGGGGCGCTTGGGAGTTCGCCCCGGCGGAGCTGGCGGGCCCCTACTCCAGCTACGACCCGCTGCTGCCCGTGAAGGCCGCCGCCGCGAAGAACCCCGCGGCCGATCCGCTGCTGCGCGGGCAGACGGCCGCGTGGGCCATGGGCCTCGCCGACCGCGTGCCGTCCACCGTCGAGGTCGCGCTCGAGCCCGGCCGCCGCGCGGCGCTGCCCGACGGCGTCTCCTCCTGCGCGTACAGGACGGCGCTGCCGGCGAAACGGGCGAAGGGCGCGATGTCGCTCGCGCCGGAGGCGGTGCTGGTGCAGATGGCCGAGCGCCCGTCATCGGTGAGGTCGTGGTCGAGCGCCGCAGAGTGGCTTCCCGACGTCATGGCCGAGATGGACGCCGGCGCCACGCTCGAGGAGCTCGCCGGCAGGTCCGCCGCCACGTCGCAGCGCGCAGGCTACCTGCTGCAGGGCGCGCGGCCCGACATAGCCGACGCCGTGTACGCGGCGAGGCCGCCGAGGAGCACGGCGAGGTTCGGCCGGGGAGAGGCCATAAGGTCGAGCGCGAGATGGATGGTGGCGGACGCCGAGCTGCCCTGGAACCCGTGCCAACTCCTCACTTGATTAGCAAATCCTCGGCCACAAGCATCGCTTAAACAGAAGCATCCCCTTAGTCACAAACCAGCGAAAACGGAATGACGCGCAACGCCACCAAGGCGAAAAAGCTCGAAGAAACTCAAGCACAGGCCACGCGCTAAATCAAATCCGTTCATATGAATGACAAACCAATGACCCCAAGATTGGCTAGCTGCTCGCGCCTTGGCCCATCGCGCAACTCACTCTCCCTGGGATCGCGCTCGAGAGCCGTAAACAGTGTTTCGTCTCTTCTTCACGCACAGGAAGTAGCTCATACAAAAAAATAGGGGGTTTCCTCTTTCGAAGACCCCCCTTGCAAAACGGCAAGCCGTTTTTCGCTGTAAAATCAATCTACCCTATCCAGCCAAATTATCAAGCTCTCCCTCAACGGTCTCCACAGAAAACCATGCGTCAATGATCTTCGTGAGGAATGCGAAGCCCGAGAGAACCTGCACATTGCCAGCGTAATAGCCCAGATTCCGATTCATTCTCTCCACAAACTGAGCGAGTTCATTGCATTTATGCTCATGGATCCCTTTAGAGGCAAGCCGCGTATGCATGTACAGCGTCGTCACAATCTGCTGAAGGCGCTCGTTGCTCATTTTCGATCTACGCTGGCCCGGGCCTATACCATTAATCTCGCCAAGCGCCTGCATAACCAGGTAGCCCGCTTTATGCTTCGGCGTTCCAGCAGTCATATTGTTGATGATGCAATTGTTGTGTGCACATGCATTGCGCAGGCCTTTCACACTTTGGAGCAGGTAGAAATCGTCAACCATGCCACGATCGCCGAACCTATCAGCGCAGAACTTGTAGAAGTGCACGAACGTCCCAAAGGTTATAACCTCCATAAAGGCCCAGGCCGGGTACCCAAAGTCCGGATACTTTGCGACAAGAGAAGCAACATAGGGACTCGACTTTCCCCGCATGATTTCGTCCTTGGCTTTGTTGTGGGCGGTACCGTCCTTATCAAGCCGATCATAGCTAGCAAGAAAATCCGAGACAACAGCGTAGCCGTCCTCCCCGCTCGCTTCAATCTTGCCGGTCACAACCCCTCGCAACAAGTCGCAACATCGTTGTCGCAACCCCAACAAAACGCAACGATCCGTAACAGAACGACTCATCTACCTGGAATTTTGCAGATGGCTGTTTTATTTGTACCAGACAACCCCTGAGGGGTTGTCTATCTCAAATGGACGAAGGAACGCGAATCGAAACAGATTTTGATTAACCGATCTATACGTTTCGAGGGCCACGGGCATGGCTTGCGGAGGGGGGCGGACGCAAGGGCCCTGGAGAGTTTCCAACACCGCGGCGCGGCGGGCGGAAACGCTCAATGAATGATGCCCGCGCGCCGCGCTATTGAAAACTCCCGCGCGGTCGCCGCAACGAAGCAATCCACTGGCGCGGGCACTCGGGGTTTCCAACAACGCGGCGCGGCGGGCGGGTTGGGTGTGGGACCCACCCGCCGCGCCGCGTCGTTGGAAACCCGTGCACCGGCAACCCAAAAGAAAGGACAAAGCCCGGCGGCTGGCGCCGCCGGGCAGGCATCGAAAGACCTAGAGAAACTACTTAAATTGACGTACGCTTTTGCGTACTCTAATATAAACGTACGATAAGCCGTACGCCAAAGGAGGAAGCATGGGCTCGGTAACAGCAACGGCCGCCAGGAAGGACATCTACAACCTGATCGCGAGCGTGAACGAGAACTGCGCTCCGGTCGCCATCACCACGAGCAGGGGGAAAGGCGCCGTGCTCATCGGCGAGGACGAGTGGGCTGCCATCGAGGAGACCCTCTACCTCACCGGCATCCCCGGCATGGCCGGCATCATCGCCGAGGGAATGAACACGCCCCTCTCCGAGTGCGTCGGCGAGGATGACGAAGAGTGGTAGAACATGTGGAAGATCATGTACACCAAGCGCGCCTCTAAGGACAAGAGGAAGCTAAAGGCGGCCGGCCTCGACGCGAAGGCGAAGTCGCTCGTCGAGGTGGTCCGTGAGAACCCCTTCGGTAAACCACCGAACTTCGAGCCCTTGCAAGGGAACCTCAAGGGCTCCTACTCCCGCAGGATCAACCTTCAGCACCGCTTCGTCTATCAGGTTATCGACGAGCCCCTCGTGGAGGACGGCAAGTCCTATGAGGGAGTCGTCAAGATCATCAGCATGTGGACACACTACGACGACGTCAGGTAACGGTGGCACGCGAGAACGCGCAAACAAGGAAGTGCCGACGGCACGTAACCGCCGGCCCTCCCTTTATTTCCCGCCCCCCAGGTCGTCGAGCTTCCAGAACAGAAGCGCCAGCGGGTAGAGCGGCAGAAGGCACAGGCAGAGAAGCCCGGCGGCCAGCACAGCCAGCCACCAGGCGAGCTCCTCCCGGAACCTGCGCCTGCTCACGACAGGATCTCGTTGACGCGCCGCTGGACGGCGTCGTAGTTCGCGCCGAGTCGCTGGCGCCGCTCCTCGCCGTTGCCGTAGTCGCCGTTGATGACGGCCCAGGCGAGCGACTCGATGTCGACGCCTCCGCTTGTTGCTGCCGTCCCGCCGCACCCCAGCATCTCGTTGGCGCGCGCCTGGACGGCCGCGTAGCTGTCGCCGAGCGCGTTTCAGCGGGCGTCGCCGTTGCCGAACTCCCCGTTGATTGCCCTGCGCGCCAGGTGGGCTCAAGCACCGCCACGCCCACCAGCAGGTCGATATTGGCGACGACCACGCCCAGTACGCCCTGGATAACCATGCGCAGCAACCGCCACTCCCACTCGTTGCTCGTCAAAAAGTCCGTCATTTGGAACCCCTCTCCTCCAGCGACTCAACGTCGCGCTTGACCAACGCCACGTCCCGCTCCAGCCTGTAGGTCCTCTCGACCAGGCAGTTGTGCTTCTCGACGCGGCGCGAAAGCTCGTCGACCTTCTGCTCGAGCACCGCCCTCGACCGCGAGTTGGACGCGATCACGCCCGCGAGCGTCACCGCCCCGCCGATAAGCGCAACCAAAATCGACTCCATGCGCATCAACCCCTAGACAAAAAAGAGACCGGCAAGCCTCACGCCTAACAGTCTCCCAAGGGGTCACAAAGTCGGATTTCCGCAGGTACGCTACCCCGCCGTCAGCCCGCCGTCAGGTAACCAGCCGTCCCGGCCGTATCCACCCTCATCATCGCGTACCCGTACGCAGACGAGCTGTACGTGGTCCCGTTCCCGCCCGCGATGGCCTTGCAGTTGCCGGTCACAACCCCTCGCAACAAGTCGCAACAAAACGTAGCGCTAAGCAACGTTTCCGCAGGTCATTAGGCGTTTTTCCGGCTTCGCAACAAATCGCAACATCGTTGTCGCAACCCCAACGAAACGCAACGAATCGCAACAGAACGACTCATCTACCTGGGGTTTTGCAGATGGCTGTTTTATTTGTACCAGACAACCCCTGAGGGGTTGTCTATCTCAAATGGACGAAGGAACGCGAATCGAAACAGATTTTGATTAACCGATTTATACGTTTCGATGGCCACGGACAAGGCTCACGGAGGGGTCGAACGCAAGGGCCCTGGAGAGTTTCCAACACCGCGTCGTTGAAAACCCGTGCACCGGCAACAAAAAAGAAAGGACAAGGCCCGGCGGCTGAAACACGCCAATATACCTACTTGCAAATTGTACTTTCACGCTGAATTTGCGATAATATTCAGCGTAGACGTTCGGTATGGGGAAGGAGGCAGCCATGACGCCATTGCTCGAGCTGGCATCCAGGGACAACGGCTACGTCACCCCTAGACGAGCCACGCTGGCCGGAATCCCCAGGCGCAAGCTCGCGGAGGCCGTGGCCGCGGGCGACCTCGTGCAGGTGGACCGCGGGCTCTACGCATTGCCGGGCGTGTGGGAGGACCCCTATTTGGTGGCGCAGCACCGCTTCTCGCGCGGAATCTTCTCGGACGACACCGCGCTCTATCTGCACGGCTTGTCGGACCGCGCGCCCTTCTCGCTCACCATGACATTCCCGCGCTCGTACAACGCGGCCGGCGCCCGTGCGGAGGGCATCACGTGCCGCACCTGCGCAAACGAGGTGCTGGACCTGGGCCTTTGCGAGCTGGAGACGCCCCATGGGAACGCCGTGCGCGCCTACGACGCCGAGCGCGCGCTGTGCGACGTCGTGCGCGGGCAGCGGGTCGTCGACGCGCAGCTCGTGACGCCGGCCATGCAGGCGTACGCGAAAAGGGCCGGCCGCGACCCGGCGAAGCTCGTGCGCTACGCGAAGGCGCTCGGGGTGGAGAGGAAGATAAGGACGTACTTGGAGGTGCTCCTATGAGGACGGCGAACGCGATGCAGCTCAAGGCCCGCATCAAGAACAGCGCCAAGGAGGCCGGGATCCCGGCCCAGGCGATGATGCAGAACTACCTGCTCGAGAGGCTGCTCGAGCGGCTGTCGAAATCCGAGTGGCGCGACAAGGTGGTGCTCAAGGGCGGCATGCTCATATCCTCGCTCGTCGGCGTCGCGTCGCGCACGACCATGGACCTCGACACCACGATCCGCGGCTTCGACCTCACCCACGAGTCGGCCGCGGCCGTCTTCAGCCAGATCGCCGCCGTGGAGGTCGACGACGACTGGGAGTTCGTGTTCGACCGCACCGAGGACATCCGCGAGACCGACGACTACCCGGGCATCCGCGTGCACCTCAAGGCCAACTACGCGCCGATGTCGGTGCCGCTCACGGTCGACGTCACCACCGGCGACAAGATCACGCCGGGGCCGGTGGAGTACGACTACCCCCTGCTCTTCGGCGGGGGCACCATCCGCCTCGTGTCCTACACGCTCGAGACGGTGCTCGCCGAGAAGCTCGAGACCCTCGTCTCCCGCGGGGTCACCAACACGCGCCCGCGCGACTTCTACGACGTCCACATGCTGTGGCGGCTCAAGGGAAGCGAGTGCGACCCCGGCACCCTGCGCCGGGCCATCGAGGCCACCAGCGGCAAGCGCGGCAGCGCCGCCAGGATGGCCCAGTGGGAGCAGGTGCTCGACGAGGTGGCGGGCGACCAGGTCATGCTCGCGCTCTGGTCCAAGTACGCGCGGAAGAGCCCGTATGCGGAGGGCATCGAGCTTCCTCGGTGCTGCGAGGACGCGAAGGCGATCTTGGGATCGCTCGAGACCTAGGCGCAGAACGGCCCGACGGCGACCAGCCGCCGGGCCGTTACTCATCTCCTTGAACCGCCCCGAAGGTCGTCGAGCTTCCAGAAGAGCAGCGCCAGCGGGTAGAACGGCAAAAGGCACAGGCAGAGGAGCCCGGCGGCCAGCACGGCCAGCCACCAGGCGAGCTCCTCCCGGAACCTGCGCCAACTCACGAGAGGATCTCGTTGACGCGGCGCTGCACGGCGTCGTAATTCGAACCCAGGCGTTGGCGCCGCTCCTCGCCGTTGCCGTAGTCGCCGTTGATGACGGCCCAGGCGAGCGACTCGATATCGACGCCGCCGATTGTAGAAGCCGACCCGCCGCACCCCAGCATCTCGTTGACGCGGGCCTGGACGGCCTCATAGCTGTCGCCTAGGGCGTTACGGCGATCACCCCCGTTGCCGAACTCCCCGTTGATTGCCCTGCGCGCCAGGCGGGCTCAAGCACCGGCCACGCCCAGCACGCCCTGCGCGATGGTGCGCAGCAATCGCCACTCCCACTCGTTGCTCGTCAGAAAGTCCGTCATTTCCCGCTCCTCTCCTCCAGCGACTCAACGTCGCGCTTGACCAACGCCACGTCCCGCTCCAACCGGTAGGTCCTCTCGACCAGGCAGTTGTGCTTCTCGACGCGGCGCGAGAGCTCGTCGACCTTCTGCTCCAGGACTGCGCGAGACCTCGAGTTGGACGCAACGACGCCGGCGAGCGTCACCGCCCCGCCTATCAGCGCCACCAAAACCGATTCCATGCGACCACCCCAAACAGAAAAAGAGACCGGCAAGCTTCACGCCTACCAGTCTCCCAAGGGGTCGCAAACTCGGATTTCCGCAGCTAGGCCACGTGACCGTCAGCCAGCCGTCAGGTAACCAGCCGTCCCTGCCCCTCTTTTTGCCTTCTATCGGCCGTTCTTTTACGCGGCGACCGGCTCGATGCCGTCGTCCGCACCGGGGTCGTCGAAGACGGGAAAGCCAGAGAAGACGGGCACACCGGCATAGGCGCGCGGCTCCTCGACACCGTCGAGGACGCGACGGGCGCCGGCGGCCATGGCCTCGAGCTCGAACTCGCCGGGGTAGGCGCTCACGGGAGCGATCCAGCCGCAGCGCTCCTCAATAGTCGCGACCAGGCCCTTGTTGTGGACCATGCCGCCGCCGAGGAGAATGCCGTCGACGCCGCCGCCGAGGGCCGCGGCCATGCTGCCAATGGCCTTGCAGATCTGGTAGACCATGGCATCCCACGCGCGAGCGGCCGCCTCGTCGCCCGCGGCGGCGCGGTTGCTGACCTCGAGCGCGTCCGACGTGCCCAAAAGATCGACGAAGCCGCCGGTCTTCATGCACATCTTGCGAACCTCGGCGGTAGTGTGGCCGGCCTCGAGATAGTCGAGCACCTCGACCACGGGCACGCCGCCGCAGCGCGTGGGGGCCATCATGCCCTCGCCGCCGACGATGTCGCAGCCGTCGACCATCTTGCCGTGGTCATGAGCCGAGATGGAGATGCCGCCGCCGATGTGGCACACGACGAACCGGCAGTCCTCGTACGCGCGGCCCATCGAAGCCGCATGACGGATGGCCGTCTCCTTGAGGTTGAGCGCGTGAAGATGCACGTGCCGATACACGCCGCGGATGCCCGTCATGCGCGCCTCGTCGCAGAGCTCGTCGGTGTCCGGCGCGTTCACCACGAAGCCGGGCCTGCCCACCTGCGCCGCGAAGGCATGCGCGATCTGGGGCCCGAGCTGGGCCGGGTGCTGAACACCGTTGGCCCCGCGCGTCGCGTGGTCGAGCAGCACGTCGTCCACGCGATACGTGCCGCCGGGCATGGGAAGAAGCCCGCCGCCGCGCCCGACGAACGCGTCGATGCTCGCGAGCTCGACGCCGTTATCGGCGAGCGTCGACTCGATGAGCCCCACGCGGTACGGAAGCTGGTCGGAGACGCCCCCGAACTTGGCGAGGTCGGAGGCCTCATGCGCGACGTTCACGGTAAAGACGGCCTCGTCGCCCTCAAATACGCCGACCTTCGTGGAGGTCGAACCGGGGTTGATGACGAGCACGCGCCACTTGGAGTCGGACATGGCTACTCCTCCCCCGCCAGCGCCTGGGCGCGCACGCAGCTCATCACCACGTTGCCGACAATCTCGGAAACCGGGGCGGAGCGGCTGCAGTCGCAGACGATCTTCTTGAAGCCCTGAAGCATCGGCCCGTAGGCGTCGGCGCCGGTGAGGTTCTGGATGATCTTCACGCCGTTGTTTCCAACATTGATGTCGGGCCAGATGAGCAGATTCGCGCGGCCGGCGACCTCGGACTCGTGGTGGACCTTCTTTGCGGCCACATCGGCGCGCACAGCGGCGTCAAACTGAAACTCGCCGTCGATCTTGAGATCGGGGCGGGCGGCCTGCGCGATATCACGGGCCTCGCGGACCTTGTCCACGAGCTCGTTGTCCATGGACCCGTCCGTGGAGTGGGAAAGAAGCGCGCAGCGGACGTCCCAGCCGGTGAGCGCCGCCACCGTGTCGCAGGACGCGACGGCAATGGAGGCCAGCTCAGCGGGGGTAGGGTTCACGCAGACGGCGGAGTCGCCGAAGCCTATGAGGCCGCCCTCGCCGCCGTCCCAGCCGGGGACCTTGGCGATGCCGCAGGAGCTGATGGTCTCCGCGCCCTCGGCCAGGCCCACGATGGTCTGCCCGGCGAGGATGATGTCGCCCGTGGCGTTGGCGATGCCGGCGAACATGACGTCGACGTCGCCCAGCACCTGCATGATGAGGGCACGCTCGAGCGGGCGGGTCATGCGACGCGCGGCGCCCTTGGGCTTGTACTTGCAGTCGGGGTGCGCGAGATAGCGCTCGCAGCAGGCGGCGTTGCCGGCCTCGTCGCACACGTCGACGACCTCGATGCCCTCGAGGCTGATGCCGCGCTCGCCGGCCAGGCGAGCGAGCTCGGCGCCGTCGCCCACGAGCACGCACTGGGCGAGGCCCTCGTCGGCGAGCTCGCGCACGGCGCGCATCATGGTATCGTTGTCGCCCTCGGGGAAGGCGACGCGCATCGGGCGCTCGGCGGCCCGACGGCGCAGGTTCTCCATGAGGTCCACGCGCTACTCCATCTCTTCCTCGACGCGCTCGACGAGCTCGCCGATGGTCTTCATGACCATGACCTCGCGCACGGGGACCTCGGCGTCGAGCTCGTTCTCGATCATGGAGGTGAGGGCGATCATCTTCATCGAACCCTTGCCGAGCTCGTCGAAGGTGGTCTCGGGCGTGATGTCGCCCTCGTACTTGTAAGCCGACTTGGCGAACTCCGCGACCTGCTCAAAAACCTCGTTGCTCATGAAAGTTCCTTTCTAAAGTGATGTGTAAACTAGCGAGAAGAACCCGCATTGTGATTTCCGAAAACCTCCCGGGGTTTACGTGGCGCGACAGCCTGGTTAATCCAGCTCGAAGCAAAGTTCCTTGTAGCCGGGCCGATCGATTACCTTCGCGTGGACGCCGACGGTCTCGCCGGCCATAAGCGCCTCGCGAATCGCAGGCGCCTTCTTCTTGGTCACGCCGAACACCACGTAGGTGTACTGCGCGCCCTCGTCGATCTCGACGGTGCCGTAGGCGTACTTGCCGACCTCCTTGAGGTAGGGCTTGTCGTTCTGCGGCCCCGGCAGGGTGAAGTCGAGGAGCTTGCCGCGGCCGGAGACCTCGACCCAGTCGGTGGCGTGGTAGCCGCAGGCGTTGCAGGCCAGGTGCGGCGGGAACTCGACGACGCCGCACTCAGGGCACTTGCGGCCCCAATAAACGCCCTGCTCAAGCCCGGTATAGAACTTCTTGACCACGGGCTCCATCTGCTCAAGCTTCATGTGATTCTCCTTTGGATGCAACGGGTGTCGCGCACGTCTAGCCGACGGTGCGCAGGATCTGGCAGCGGACGTTCTGGGAGCCGCCGAAGCCGCGCAGGAACGAGGTCTGGGGGACCTTGGCCATCTGGGTCTCGCCGGCCTCGCCGCGCATCTGCTTGACGGCCTCGTAGATGTCGGCGATGCCGGAGGCGCCGTGCGCGTGGCCGAAGTTGCAGCGGCCGCCGTGCGGGTTGATGGGCTTATCGCCGTCGTAGGCGGTGCGGCCCTCGATCGCGTACTTCCATGCCTCGCCGCGCGGCAGGTAGCCGCACTCCTCGGCGGACACGATCTCGGACGCGAGGAAGAAGTCGTTGCACATAAAGAGGTCGATCTCGTCGGGAGAGACGCCCGTCAGCTCGTAGACCTGCTGGGCGGCGATGCTCGTGCCCCAGTGCTCGTTGTGGGCAAGGCCCGCCTCGACGGCCGAGGCGCCGGTGCCCAGGACCTCGATCGGCGTGTGCGGCACGCCCATGGCAAGGGCCTTCTCGGTCGGCATGACGACCATGGCCGCCGCGCCGTCGCACTTCTTCTCGAAGCCGGTCACGCGCAGGTACTGGGTGACCTTGGGGTTATAGAAGCTCTTGAGATACTCGTCGGCGTCGTCGAAGCCGTTGGCCGCGGCCTCCTCCTCGATGGTCTGCTCGAACCAACCGAGGGGGTTCTTTACGGCGCCGCGGCGCAGGGACTTGGTGAGGCCGTTCAGCGCATCGTCGATCTTGTCCGCATCGATGCCGTAGGTCATCGAGTACTCGTTGATCCAGTTATCGAAACTGATGCCGAAGGCGCCGTCGAGCGGGCGGCCGTAGGCGCGGTCGTAGATCTTGTCGAGCGAGGGCAGCATGACGGAGAGCGGGAAGTTCTGGCGGATGTGGGAGGGCATGTGCTCCACCGGAAGCGTGCTCGCGAGGTCGACGGCACCGGAAAGGACGACGTCGTAGGAGCCGGAGGCCACGGCCATCACGGCCTGCTCAAGGGCGACGTAGCCCGTGCAGCAAGCCTCGGAGTGGTGGACGGACGCCTTGGAGCGCATGCCGAACCAGTCGGCGACCTGCATGTTGGGGGTGATGCAGTCGTTGATGAGGTAGGGGTTCGCGCTGCCGTGGTAGTAGAAGTCCACATCGCGCGGTTCGAGGCCCGCGTCCGCGATGGCCTCGAGGGCGGCGTAGCCGAACGCCTCGCCCTCGCCGATGCCCTGGGTCTCCGGGTGCTCCTCGAAGTCCTTGAACGGCGTGCAGCCCACGCCGACGATGGACACGCTTCGAGCGTTCTTGCCGAGCTTGACCATAGTTCACATCCTTATCCGTAGAAGGGGCGTGCTTTCCATGGCTTGGATGCTATTTGGGATGGGCTCCGTCGAGAAGAACAGGCGCGCGGCCTATGTTTCAAGACGTGGGACAACTCAGCTTGTTGTGTTTCTTTTCGCAGGTAGATAGGCACAAAAAGAGCGGTGGACAGCTTGCCGCCCACCGCTTTGAACCTACCGTTTGCCGCCTGCGGTCACACGCCGAAAGGCGAGCCCGGGCTCGTGCGCGCATGCTCGCCGTCAAGAAAGAAAGGCGCGTAAAAGAGTCGGTTGAGGACAGCCGCCACTTGCTCGGGCGCCACGTCCGCGCGCTCCTCGAGCCAGTACTGGATCACGTTGTTGTGGCCCGCGAGCGCGAAGGCCAGGTAGAAATCGCGGTAGTCGGCAGGACCCGGCACGTCCGCCAACCGGTCGCGGAAGTGGTCATGCATGAGGATCGTGGCCTTGTGCACGAACTGCGGGTCGCCGTGGGGGCCGTTCAAGGCCACGATCTTGTCCCGACGCTCGAACAGGAGCTCCATGCGCCGGATCATCGTGGGCGTGGGGTCGAGCTCGGATTGCCCGAAGCGGGCCTTGAGCGCATAGGAGTTGATGTCGTGCATGTTGGCGAGAAGATCCGTCTCGAAGGCCTTGACGACGGCGTCGACGGAGTCGAAGTGCCGATAGAACGTCGAGCGCGAGATGCCCGCCGCGCGCACGACGTCGCCCACGCCGATCTTGGGGATGTCGGTCGTCTCCATGAGCGAGAAGACCGCGTCCTCGATACGCTCGTCCACGGAATCGCGCCTCTTGTCGCGTCCCCATGCCGTCATAACGCATCAACCCTTTCGCTTTCGTTTACCATGTTCGCGGCCGAGGCGACGCCGAGCGGCCGCCGAGCACAACGCGGAGAGGAGCCCCTTATGGACGCGAGCGAGACCACTATCGAGCAGGCGAGAGGCGCGCTCGTTGAGGCGCTTCTCGCCGACCGGGGGCTCGTGCACCTCACCGAGGCCGCCGCCGAGGTGCTCGGCAACCCGGTGCTGGTCGTCGACCCCACCTACCACAACATGGCACGCGGGGGCTTCGCTTTCGAGGACTCCGACGACTCGGAGTTCGCGCGGATAACGCGCGCTGAGCAGGCAAGCGGCGACGTCTTGCTCCCCGAGGGCGTGCGCTACATCCTCGACGAGGGGATCGACGAGGAGCTCGCCCGTGCCAACGGCCCCGTGGTGCGCATGAACGCGATCTACGGGCTCAACACGATGACCTCCACGGTCATGGTGCACGGTACCTGCCTCGGCCGCGCCATGATGGTCGAGCGCGACCGCCCCTTCTCCGATGCGGACGCCGAGCTCTTCTCCCTCTTTGTGCGCCTTGCCTCGCAGGAGCTCCAGAAGGCGGGTTTCCTCACCCTGGGCGGGTCCCAGCAGGGGCCGTATTTCCTTGGGCGCCTGCTCGATGACGAGCACCCGAACCCCATGTCGTGCGCGCGACGCATGCAGCTCGTGGGCTTCTCTCCCTTGCCCGACCTCTTCGCGGTCTGCGTGCGCAGGGGCACAGGCGCGCTCGATGCCCGCTCGGCCGAGAGCATCCGCGGCCAGCTCCAGGGGCTTTTGCACCACAGCCTGGCCACGCTCTACGAGGGCGAGCTCGTGGCGCTCGTGAGCCGCGCTGACGCGCCGCGGCTTCCGGAATGCGACGAGACGACGCTCGCGCGCGTGGCGCTGGCCAACGGCCTGGTGGTGGGCGTGAGCAACGAGTTTCGCGAGGTCACCGACATCCGCGCGCATCTCGCGCAGGCGCGCGCCGCCGTCCGCTACGGCTCCACCTACACAAAGATCCTCGACGACACGCACGTCTACCGATACTGCGAGTACACCTACATGGAGATGCTCGACATCGCGAACGACCACATCAACCTGATGAACTACGTCCACCCCGCGATCTGGGGCCTGTGGGAGCATGACCAGGCGCACGACTCCGAGCTCGTCGAGACGCTCTTCGCCTTCATGCAGAACGGCTGCAACACGGCCAAGACCGCGAGCCTGCTCTCGCTCCACAAGAACACCCTCCTTTACCGGCTGAACCGCATCAAAGACGTGACGAACAACGACCTCGGGTCCGGCGAGGACCTCTTTTTGTTCCATCTCTCCATAAGAACGCTGATCTACCTGGGCATATTCGAGCCGAGGACCAAGCCGCGCACAAACCAGGACCTGCACAACCCGAGGTAAGAAGCGCCGGCGCCGAACGCGAGCCGTGGACGACAGGCATGGGCCGCGGTCGCCCGCCTTCGGGACTCGGCGCGTTTGCCTTGGTGCTCAAACAGTCCTCTTCGCACGGACGAGGCATTAAGTCTCGTCCGGCTTATGCGGAAACTGCGCCCAAGACAAGCGCGCCGGCCCCGAAGGCTCCCGTCGCTGAGGAAGAGGGCCTAGCCGCGCTTGATCTCCAGCGTCGGGAACTGCATCTTGGCGTACTTCTCCATGAGGGGCTTGACCTCGTCGAGATGCGCGAAGAACTCGTCGCGGGTCTTGTTGATCTCGTTCAGGTGCTCGGCGCGGGCCTTGTCGTCGTTGCGGTCGCGCACGAGGCCGTTCTCCGCGATTTTGAGCTTGGGGCGACTGGTCTTCTCGTCGGTCTCGATGTCGCCGCCGGCGCCGCAGACCGCGCACTCCCACGGGAACTCGATGCCGTCCCAGTGCTTATCGCCGGGGTAGACGAGCGAGCTGTGGCAGTTCGGGCAGACGCCGTCATCGGGGTCGCCGAGCCAGCCGCGCTCCTCGAGCGGGGTCAGGATGGCGCGCACGATGTTCTCGCCCATCTTGCGGGCGCGGCCGAGCTGGTCGCCCCACTCGACGTCGGGACCCCACACGAGGGCGTTGCCGGGGCGGCCGTCGCGCTGGGCCATGTAGCGGTCGACGACTTGGATGGACATGGTGAACATGGTGGCCTGCAGGCTCTCGAGCGCGAGGGACTGCCAGTCATGCATGGAGCCGCCGACGCTGATCAGGCCCGCGACCGTGTGCGGGTTCTCCTTGACGGCGCCGATGGCGAGCAGAAACGAGAGCTCATAGGCGAGGAAGCGCTGGGCCAGGCGGGTGTAGACCGAGCTCGGGGTGAGGTCATAGGTCGGCACCGCGAAGATGATGCCCTGGCAGGTCTGCATCTCGGAGATGATGGCGTCGGCGTCGTCCTTCTTCCTGAGCACGCAGCCGTGGTACTCCTTCTGCAGGCCGGCGCTCATCTTGCCCATCTGCATGGTGCAGCCCTCGCAGCCGGTACAGGGCAGGATGTTGTAATCGAAGAGGTTGATGAGCTCGACCTCGCCGCCGGCTTCCTGGACGGCGCAGAGCGCCTCCTTGGCGAGCATCTCTCCGTTACCCCCATGCCTACCTGCGCAAACAGCCATAACCTTAAACGACATTATCGCTCCTCTCCAGAGCACAATCGGGCACGGGCCCCCGCCCGCGCATTCTGGGGAGATAGTACGCAGGCACGCTTTAAGGTTCACCGTCTGTGCGGACGAGCATCGGCGAAATGAGCGCGAAACAGTCGTGTGGATGCCCAAAGCGAAGGCCCCTCGCGACTCCCGGCATGGCGGGCGGGATTCGCGAGGGGCCTTACGTTGGCAATAAGTATGCGATTCAAACATGCAGCGGGCATTGTTCACGGGACCAGAGTCCGACGCGGTTTAAGCGCCGCGCATTGGCCGCGAAGACAAACCCGGCAAGGGGGCGCGTAAAACCAAAGCCGCGGGGGCAGCAGCGGGCACAGACCACGACCGGTCACAAAGAAGGCCGGCCGCCGGCCCCGGACCAGGGGCAAGCGGCCGGCCATCAAAACGTCGGTCGTTCTCGCCCCTTGCTACTTGCGCTTGAAGGGGATCGGCTTCGGCGGGCACTTGGGCTTGACGGCGCCGGCAGTGACGATGGCGCCGTGCTCGCAGGCCTGCAGACAGGCACCGCACTGGGTGCAGGCCTTCTGGTCGATCACATGGATGAAGCGCGGCCGGCCGAGGATGGCGTCCTCCTCGCAGGAGTCGACGCAGGCGTTGCAGGCCTGGCACCTCGACGCAAGGATATGGACGGTGAGGAACGCCTTGCACTCCCCCGCCGGACAGGTCTTCTTGCCGATGTGAGCCGCGATCTCGGCCTCATAGAGGTCGAGGAAGGCGAGCACGGTGCGGGCCATGGCGCGGCCCATCTCGCAAAGCGACTCGGTGGACATCACGGGACATAGGTCGCGAAGAAGCGCCAGGTCGGAGGGCCTGCCCTTCTTGCGGCAGATGTCGGCGACGATGGTCGCGACCTGGTGGGAGCCCTCGTGGCCGAAGACGCAGCGGCCGCAGGTCTCGCGACGGTAGAGCCGGCAGATCTCGTTCAGCGCGTTGGCCATGCAGCTCTTTGCGGTGTAGACGCGCACGTAATCGCTGGCGAGGGCGACCTCGGCGGAGGCGTCGTCGGCCTTGGTGAGCGTGCCCGCGGGGTAACCCACGTAGACGGCCTTGGCGTCCTCGCAGCCGGCGGCATCCACGAGCGCACCCACGGTCGTTGCCTCGTCGAGCTCGACGGGAGCCTCGGCGCCCTCGAGCCAGACCCAGCGCTTGCCCTCGGCGGCGAGGAGCTCGGCGCCGGAGACGCAGGTCTCCTCGCCCTCGCCGTCGACGTGGCTCGGGATGGGCTTCTCGCCGACGAGGGTGCGGGCGGCGGCGGAACCGTTGGAGTAAACGAAGCCCAGCTCAGGGTCGCACTCGACGACGCGGACAGCGTTTCCCAGGACGCAGGCGAGCTCGCCTGCGACGGGATCGCCGGCAGGAACGAGGGCGGCCTCGGCGCCAAGGGACTTGATCTTCTCGGCCGCGGCGGCGACGTCCTTCTTGAGAAGCCAGAGTGCGACGGGAGCCTGCTTGTGCACAGGCAAGAAGTTGACGATGATCATTGTTCTGCGCTCCTTCCTAGTACTCGTTCCACAGACGCGGGGTGCTCAGCGTGAGGCGCAGGTCGCACTGCAGGCAGCGGCTCGCCTCGCAGGTGGCCTCCTCCTCGGTGAACGGGCACTCGAAGGGCTCGAAATTGTCGGAGCGCTCCTCCACGGTCCCGATGTGGGGCAAGACGGCCTCGCCATAGAATCCATCGGGGACCCTTCCGATGCGCTGGCAAGGCTCCTCGGGCTCGGTGAGCACAGCGGAGATATCGCCGTCGCCTCCCAGGTAGCGGTCGATGGAGACCGCTGCATTGCGGCCCTGCTCAATAGCGGCGATAACGGACTTGGTGCCCGTGACGCAGTCGCCCGCGGCCCAGACGCCCTCGGCGCTCGTGCGGCACTCGGCGTCGGCGATCACGAACGGGCCGTGGGTGCACTCGAGGCCCATGTCGAGAGTGCCCTCCGGCTTTTGCCCGACGGCAAAGATGACCTGGTCGCAAGGGATAGAGAGCTGCCCGCCCTTGACGAGCTCGGTCACGGCCTTGTGGTTCTCGTCGAAGTAGAAACGCGCGACCTTGTGCAGGTTCATGCAGGCCACGTTGTGGTCGCCGTCCTCGCCCACGGAGACGAACGAGTAGGCGTCGTGGAGAATGATGCCCTCCTCGTCGCCCTCCATACGCTCCTCCGGGGTGCAAGGCATCTTGATGAGGCCCTCGAGGCATGCCACGTGGACCTCCGCCGCGCCCAGGCGCACGGCGGTGCGGGCCACGTCATAGGCTACGTTGCCGCCGCCGAGCACGACGATGCGCTGCCCGTCGAGGCGCTTGGCCTCGCCCTTGCGGGCGGCCTTGAGGAAGTCGGTGTAGCGGGAGACGCCCTTGAAGTCGTGGCCCGGGATGGGCAGGACGGTGCCGTCGTGGGTGCCGACGGTGACGAGCACGGCGTCGTAGCCCTTGTCGAGAAGCCCCTTGGGGTCCTTCACGCGCTGGTTGACCATAAGCTTGATGCGCGGGTAGTCGTCCGAGCCCTGCGCGACCTCGAGGATCGTGGCGACCTCGCGGTCGACGACCTCATCGGGAAGGCGATAGGCCGGGATGCCGTAGCGCATCTGCCCGCCGACCTTCTCGTTGGCCTCGTAGACGTCGACCCTGTGGCCCTTCTCCGCGCAGTAGAGCGCGGCGGTGAGGCCCGCGGGGCCGGCGCCGACGACAGCGACCTTCTTGCCGGTGAGCGGCTCGTGGCGGACGTTGGCCTTCCAGGAGCCCTCGTCGCGGACGGCGGCGGCGCGCTTCAGGCGGCAGACGGAGAGCGGCGTGCCGTTGAGGTCGTTGCGCTTGCAGGCGCTCTGGCAGCTGTGGACGCAGATGTTGCCCAGGCTCTCGGGGAACGGGACCTTCTCGCGGACGACCGCCGCGGCCTCGGTGTAGCGCCTCTCCTTAATGAGGCGCAGGTAGCGTGGGATGTCCACGTGCGCAGGGCAGCCCGCGCGACAGGGCACGACGTTGTCGGCGTAGGACTTGGCCTCGTCGAACATGTTGAGCGTGTCGACGATGGAGCCCGTCGGGCAGACCTCGATGCATGCCCCGCAGAAGCGACAGCCCGCCTGCTGCAAAGAGACGCCGCCGTCGGTGCCGATGCGGATGCCCTCCTCGGTGTGCTGGTAGTCGAGGACGCCCGCGCCGCGCAGCTCGCGGCAGGCGCGCACGCAGCGGCCGCAGCGGATGCAGCGGGTGAACATGTGGGTGATCAGCGGGTTCTTCTCGTCTGTCGGCACCGGGCGGCTCTTCACGCGCCAGCGGGTCGGCGAGACGCCCATGTACTGGTACATGGACTGCAGCTCGCACTTGCCGTACTTGGGGCAGCCCGTGCAGTCGGTCGGGTGCGTGGCGAGGATGAGCTCCATGGCGAGCTTGCGCACGCGCTCGGCGGCCTCGCCCGCGGTGTTCACGACCATGCCCTCGCGGACCTTGGTCTTACAGGCGCAGACCGGGGCGTCCCGCCCCTCGACCTCGACCATGCACAGGCGGCACCCGCCCACGGCCTCGAGGTCGGGATGCTTGCACAGGTGCGGGATGTAGATGCCGGCGTCAAGGGAGACCTCGAGGAGGTTTGTGCCCTCCGCGACCTCGACCTCGTTGCCGTTGATGGTGATCTTCATGCGTTTCCCCTCGAAACGTCGATGCACGCCCAAGAGGCGCCCGGGAGCCCCCAGCCCCAAGCGCCTCTTCGCGTGCAAAGCCAACCGGGCGCGGCGCGCGACCGTGCCCGGACGTTCAGCTAGGTCTTACGACCACTCCTCGTCGCCCGCGTCCTCGAAGAGGCTCGAGGCGGCGTTCTCGCCGGCGATGCGGCCAGAGTTCAGGCAGAAGCCCATGGTGTTGCCCGGGATGCAGTAGTTGTAGGAGTCGCCGTAGATGGTGCAGGCATCGGTGCCCACGCAGTAGAGGCCGGGGATGGACTCGTACTCGTCGGTCATGACCTCCATCTTGTGGTTGATGAGCACGCCGCCGAGGGTGCCGTAGGCGCCGCAGTACTGCTTACAGCAGTAGAAGGGGCCCTTCTCGAGCGGGCGCATGAACTCGCGCTCCTTCTCGAAGATGTCGTCCCAGCCGTTGTCGCACATCTCGTTGTACTCGTCGACGTTGGCGATGAGGCCCTCGACGTCGATACCGGCCTTCTCGGCGAGCTCCTCGAGGGTATCGGCCTGGCAGATGGCGGGGTAACCGGCGGCGAGGTCGGCCTCCCACTGCTCATCGAAGCCCTCGTAGAGGTCGTGCGGGTGGACGTGGGAGACGATATCCGGGCCGTCCTTCTTCCAGTGCTTGAGCATGCGGGAGTCGAAGATGGCGTAGGCGACCTTGCCGGGCAGGTGGTTGATGGCGTTGCCGACGAAGGTGGTGTTGTAGATCTCGTCCTCGGGCATGAAGCGCTCGCCGAGGCGGTTGCACCAGTAGCAGGGCTGGCGGAAGGCGCCCTCGACATAGAAGTGGTTCATGTTGTCGGGGATCTGGTACATGAGCTCCATGGTCACGGGC
Organism: bacterium; assembly: GCA_963605405.1. Lineage (GTDB taxonomy): Bacteria > Actinomycetota > Coriobacteriia > Coriobacteriales > Atopobiaceae > Paratractidigestivibacter. The sequence goes on from CAVCUP010000001.1 coordinate 50,840, forward strand.
GTGTGGCCGCCGCCGACCTCGTGGCACATGTTGATGCCGTCGCCGTCCATGCCGGGAATGGCGAACGAGAAGAGGTCCGTGCCCCACTCGAAGTCGAGCTTCTCCTTGATGAGCTTGGCGTTATTGCCAAAGCCGCCGGTGGCGACGATGGCGGCCTTGCAGGAGATCTCGTACTCCTCGCCGTCCTTGTCCTTAGCGGTGACGCCGCAGACGGCGCCGTCCTCGTCCTTGACGAGGCCGGTGCCGGGGCACTCGAGCATGAACTCGACGCCGAGCTCCTGGGCCCTCTCGGTCATGCGCTTGGTCATCGTGGTCGCGGCGCGCGGGCCCGGCTCGGAGCCGTCCTCGGGCTGGACGACGTGCCAGGTGTACTCGCCGTCGGAGTAGCCGCGGGTGCGCTCGCGGGCGCGGAAGGCCGGGCGCACGGAGTTGAAGACGACGCCCATGTCCTGCAACCAGGCGATGGTGTCGCCGGACTTGAAGTAGTAGTCGCGCACGAGGCGGGCGTCGACCTGGTAGTGGGTGTAGAACATGTGGCGGCGGAAGAGCTCGCCGGGGGTGACCTCGATCATCGAGGCCTTCTGGACGGGCGAGCCGGCAGCGGCCGGACCCATGCCCATATTGGCGGCGCCGCCGGTGTTGGACGCCTTCTCCAGGCAGATGACGCGGGCGCCGTTCTCGGCGGCCGAGACGGCGGCGGCGAGGCCGGAAAGGCCGGCCGCGACGACGACCACGTCGGTTTCGAGCTGCTTCATGCGAATCCTCCTATTCCGGGGCGGGGCCCCGATTGCCATACGATTTGCATGCCTTACGATGATTAGAACTTTCGCGCGTAACACGCCCGCAATCTATGTGCGGCCGCACCGAGGATGCACGGGCGCGGCGCGAGGGTTTGTGCAAACGGACCATGAGAAAGGGGCCGCCCCCGCTCAGCGGAAAGCGGCCCCTATGACCCTGGGCGCGTGAGGTTGTGGCCGGCGGACTTACTTCTCGGGCTTGGTGACGGAGACGGCGTCCTTGTAGAAGTTGACGCGGTCCTTGTAGGCCTGGGTCTTCTTCATCTCGGCGAGCTTGCCCTCGTTCTCCTGGATGTCCTTGCCGTGGATCTCCTTGCCGGAGATGATGTCGTGGGCCTTGTGCAGGTCCTCCGGCTTATAGGTGACCTTGACCGAGCCGCCCTCGACGGAGAGCTCGCCCTCGAGGCCGCAGACGCAGCAGATGGCGCGGTTCTCGCCGGGGACGATATAGAAGTCGTTGCAGTTGCAGTGGGAACAGATGCCCTTCTTGCCCTGGTACTCGACGCCGTCGTAAGGCTGGTTGCCGGAGGCGAGGTTCTCCTGGATCTTGGTCGCGGCGGCGGCGAGGTTGCGACCGATCTGGGAGGCGCGCTCGATGAGGGCGTCGTCCATGAGGGCGGTCTTGGACCAGGGCACCCACTCGTTGTCGATGACCTGCCAGCTCGGGGTCATGGCCTGAAGCTGGTGCTCGGACTGGACATGCGTGCCCCAGTCGGATCCGCCGATGCCGATGTAGGAGACGGCCTTCGGGCTCATGATGGCCGGGTCGGGGACCTCGACGCCCTTGGCGGCCGGGCCGCCCTCGGCCAGGCGGCCGTTCGCGATCTGGGTGGCGATGAAGTTGTTGCCGGTGTCCATGCGGGGCCCGAAACGGTCCATGATGGTGTGGAAGAGGCCGGAGGCGCCGGTCTCGAAGATCGGGTCGACCATGACGACGCCGTCGGCGTTAAACATCTCGAAGGCGAGCCAGTCGAAATCGTCCTTGTGGATGCACATGTTCTTGGTGCCGCTCATGAGCATCTTGACGCAGGTGATGCAGCCGGTGCAATGCTTGATGTCGAGGTCCATGGCGCGGATGAACTCGACCTCGCAGCCAGCCTGCTGCGCGGCGAGAAGGACAGCCTTGCAGATGGTGTCGTTGTTGCCGTTCCTCGTGCCGAACGAGACTCCCACGATCTTGGGCATGAGACCCACTCCTCTCCGTGCGCTTGCGCGCATATCCAGGCGGCGCCCCCCGCGCCGCACGTTTTCTGGAGTGGAGATTAGGGCCAAACCCGTCGTGCAAACGTATAGGAAAGTGAACGACTCGTTACGCACGACTTGTGCAGTTTGACAAACGCGCAGGTAAAGGCATCAGGCAGAAGCGGCACGTCCCCGGCAGAGAGCGTGACGAAAGACCGCCCCTCGAATCATCTGCAAGGTTTTGCCCTTCGTGCGACGCTCGGAGACCTACGCTGCAAGGTTTTGTCCTTCGTGCGACGTAATTTCGACGACTTGCGGGGCAGTTCCGAAGAAAACCCCAGATAACCAGCCGCGTAAAGGGCCTTAGACCCCCTCGAATCCCAAAATCACGCAGCACGGAGGGCAAAACCTTGCAAAGCGGTCGCGCTTACGCAGCACGAAAGGCAAAACCTCGCAAAAGAATCCGTTAGCGGCCCATGCCGTCCATGATGCTCGCGGAGAAGGAGAGCGCCAGGCGATCGTCGCCGTCCTTGAGGTCGATCAAGAAGAGCTCACGCACTTTGTTGATGCGATAGAAATAGGTATTGCGGTGTACGTTCAGCGCCTGCGCGGCGTCTGCGGGGCTGCCGGGATAGCGGACGCTCATGATGGCCGTCTGCAGATATGCGGTTCCGTGCTCGCGGTCGTAGTCGGCCATGGCGACGACGCGCTTGTCGAGGAGCATCTCGAGCTTATCCGGAGAGGAGGAGACCGAGGCCAAGGCGGCGAAGCGGTGCTCCCAGAAGTAATACGCGCGGCCGGGCTCGGGGTCGCGGATGGCCCCGGAGAGGTCACAGGCCTCCTGGAAGCGGCTCGGGCACTTGGAGAGGTCGTCGAACGGCTCGCTCACGAAGGCCGAGAGCTCGTTGTTCTCGAGCATGCCGACGAAGGACTTGTTCACCGAGAACCTGCGCTGTGCCCGCGCGTAGTCGTCGTAGCCGGCCGACTCGTTGCGCCCGATGGAGGTGAGGACCACGAGGCAGTTCTCGCGGGCGCACCACAGGCAGTTGCGCAGGGAACGCGCGGCCATGGTGCCGATGCGCGCATGGTAGTCCTTATCGGCGTTGCGCTGCCCTGTCACAACGAGCAGCACGTATGACACGTCGACGGGCAGGTGCGTCATGAGCAGCTGCGCGCGCATGGTCTGCTCATTGACGAAGCCCCCCTCAACGAGGTCGTGGAGCACCGAGGAACCGGACCCCACGCGCTCGCCGGCGGCGCCGAGCCGCTCGATCATCACGCCCGCGAGAAGACCTGCATAGTCAATGAGCTCCAGGTCGAAACCGGAGATGGGCCGCTCGAGCTCAAGAACGTCGTAGCGCCCCATCTCGAGGTGGTGGTAGTAGATGATCGAGGTGACCCAGTGCCGGCCGTAGCGCTCCGTCGCGCTCATGATGGAGTGGCGCGCCCGGCGCACGGCGGCGAGGGTGCCGTCTCCCTCCATCTCCAAGTTGACCTCCTCGGAGAGATAGCCGCGCGAGAGCACCTCCTGCACGTCCGGCGCGTCCTCGGGGAAATCGCCGGCCGTCGCGAGCAGGCGCATATCCGCGTTGGTGATGATCACGGGGTTGCCGAGCACCTTCGACGAGCGCCGCGCGAACTGCGTCAAGTCGTAGCTGGAGAGAAACGCGTCGAACATGCGGTCGCGCCGCAGCTCGAGAACGGCCGCCTTCGAGGGCAGGTCGAGAAACGCGGCGCGGAAGTCGTCATAGCTCTGAGGAGCGGCCACGACGACGAAGTCGCCGCCCACGCGCAGCCCCTCGGGGATCTCCTTGCCCGCGAGCACGAGCATGATATGGCGCTCGGAGGGCTTGGCGCGCCCATCCTGGAAGTCGGAGAGCCTGGCCATGCGAAGCAGCCGCGCCTCGGGCGGCACGTTTGTCCCGTACTCGGGGGTGAGAAGGACGTCCTCGTCCAGTAGCTCCTGCTTGCCCATGCGCCAGTCCGTGCAGGCGAGCTCGTTCAGAACGGTCCTCAGTTTCATGCGTCCCCCTCGTGTATCTTCGACGCCCGGTTTCGAACCCGGGCGAGGTCAAGCCATGCGCGGGGCGTCCCAAGGGCGGCCGGGCCGCGACCCCGAAAAACAGGGGCGCGCCCCGCAAGGCACAGTCAATAATACGCGCGCGTTGGACGATTGCACATGGGGGTGTTCAGCGGTACCGCTCGCGGCGCCGACCCGCGCGCAAAGTTTGTCACCTAGCCCAATGACCTCGCCCGCCCGAACGACCACACTGTTCATCGATGGTTCCGCGCGCCCCGCCACGAGGCGGCGCGCGGATGGACAAAACCCGAGAGGAGTTTTGAATGGCCGAGGAAGAATACAACGGCATCTACAAGACGATGGCGTTCGGCAGGAACAAGGAGGAGTTCGAGGTTCCCTTCGCCAAGGGCAACCCGGGCAAGACCCGCGAGGAGCTCGACGAGCTCAAGCAGAAGCTCCGCGACGACCCCGACGCCGGCGACGCCGAGATGGTCGCCACCATGGGCTTCTGCGCCAAGTACAACCCGCACACCTACATGACCGACATCCCCAACGTCATGTGCGAGCGCGACGTGGCCTGCGTCCTGCGCGACGGCACCACCATCTACGCCGACATCTACCGCCCGGCCAACACCACCGAGAAGGTGCCCGTCATCTGCGTCTTCGCCCCCTTCGGCAAGAACCCCTCCGAGGGCATGGACTCCTGGCAGCTCATGGGTGTGCCGCCCAAGACCGTCTCCCAATACGCCAAGTTCGAGGCCCCCGACCCCGGCTACTGGTGCCACTACGGCTACGCCGTGGCCAACGTCGACCCGCGCGGCGTCGGCAACTCAGAAGGCGACGTCTATCTCTGGGGCTCACAGGACGCCCAGGACGGCTATGACTTCATCGAGTGGGTCACCGCCCAGGAGTGGTGCAACGGCCGCGCCACGATGATCGGCAACTCCGGCGTCTGCATGGCCCACTGGCGCATCGCCGCTACCAGGCCTCCCCACCTCGCCTGCCTCGCCGCCTGGGAGGGCCAGGGCGACCTCTACCGCGAGTCCTACTACTGCGGCGGCATCCCCAACCCCGACTACGAGACCCACATCATCCAGGCGCTCGCCGTCAACAACTACATCGAGGACACCCCGGCGATGGTCGCCAAGTATCCCCTGATGAACGCCTACTACAAGGACAAGATCGTCGACTGGAACAAGATCCGTATCCCGACGTACGTGACCGCCGGCTGGGTCCACCACCACCTGCGCGGCGCCTTCGAGGGCTTCCGCCGCATCCGCACCCCCAAGAAGTGGATGCGCGCCCACCGCGACTTCGAGTGGCCCGACACCTACACCCCGGCCAACATGGAGGACGTGCGCAAGTTCTTCGACCGTTACTGCAAAGAGATCCACAACGGCTGGGAGATGACCCCGCGCGTGCGCCTCGACGTCATGGACGCCTACGACTACGACTACGCCTCCCGCCGCGCCGAGGAGACCTTCCCCCTCAAGCGCACCGAGTACAGGAAGCTCTACCTCGACGCCGCCAACCACGAGGCCGGCTATGAGGAGTACCCGGTCGAGTCCGAGGTCGCCTACGACCCCAAGACCGAGTCCACGACCTTTACCTACCAGTTCACCGAGGACACCGAGATCACCGGCTTCATGAAGCTGCACCTCGAGGTGGAGTGCCGCGGCTACGACAACATGGACCTCTTCCCCTGGGTCATCAAGCTCGACAAGGACGGCAACTACGTGCCTATCCGCGTCATGGGCGCGCCCTTCCGCGGCGCCTGGGGCTTCCTGCGCTGCTCGCACCGCGACCTCGACCCGAACTATGCCTCCGACTTCCAGCCCGTGCACAGCCACGAGAAGGAGGAACGCATGCAGCCCGGCGAGATCGTCCCGGTCGACGTCGAGATGTACCCGCACTCCCGCTTCTGGCACAAGGGCGAGAAGATCCAGGTCGTCGTCGCCGGCCGCTTCGTCAAGACCGAGTGGTTCCACGACAACGACATGAACCACAAGACCGACAACGGCGACGGCATGCACGTGATCCACACCGGCGGCTCTCACCAGTCCTACCTGCAGATCCCGGTCGTCCCGCCCAAGTACCAGGTCGGCGACTACATCTGGCACGGCGACGAGAACAAGTAGCCCCCACCCGACGCGCCGCCTCAGTCGCGCCCAACGATTCGGCCACCCGGCGAGAATGCCCGCCCTTCTCGCCGCCCGGCAAGCACCCATAGAAACCCGCGGGCGCACAGCCCCAGGCACATAAAGGAGTAAAACATGAACGACTTCCAGCTCGAGGTTATCGACATCCTCAAGGACAAGGCCGCCGACCTCTTTGGCTCCGACCCCGAGACCCTCGGCCCCGACACCAAGTTCGTGGACGACCTGCACTGCAAGAGCGTGAACATCGTGCAGTTCGCCTCCGCCCTCGAGGACGAGTACGAGGTCGAGGTCCCCTACATGCAGCTCAACAAGTGCGTGACCTTCGCCGACGCCGCCAAGTTCGTGGACGACGCCCTCTCCATGTAGCAAGCCTTCCGGGGCCCGGGGCTGCGTGCTTCCGGGCCCCTTTTGTATAGAAAGGACCCGCAAATGACGCTTATCGAGAAGCTCACCGAGGACGCGAAGGCCTGCGAGAAGAAGGCTCGCGTCGCCCTGCCCGAGTGCGAGGCCGCAAAGACCCTCCAGGCCGCGCGCCGCGTGCTCGACGACGGCATCGGCGTCCCCGTGCTCGTCTCCCCCGCCGATGTGATCGCCGCCACCGCCGAGGAGGCCGGGGTCTCGCTCGAGGGCATGGAGATCGTCGACACCGCGGACGCCGAGGCGCTCGAGGCGCTGGCCAGCCGCTTCATGGACACGGACAAGCCGCGCATGCTCTCGGCCAAGGGCATCCGCCGCAAGCTCAAGAACCCCATGTGGTGGGCCATGGTCATGGAGGAGCTCGGCGACGTCGACTGCACCTTCTGCGGCCACGTGAACACCACAGGCGACGTCCTCATGACCGCCCAGATGACCATCGGCCTGGCCGAGGGCGTCGACGTCCCCTCAATCCTCGCGCTCGTCGAGACCCCCGGCTTCGAGGGCCCCGAGGGCGGCGTGATCTGCTTCACCGACTGCGGCCTGAACCCCGAGCCCAATGCCTCTGAGCTGGCCTCCATTGCCATCTCGGCCGCCGACGGCGTCAAGGCGATCATGGGCTGGGAGCCGCGCGTGGGCTTCCTCTCCTTCTCGACCAAGGGCTCCGGCGCCGGCGAGAGCGTGAACCGCGTGAACGAGGCCATCGACCTTGTGCATGAGCGCCGCCCGGACATCGCCGCCGACGGCGAGTTCCAGCTCGACGCCGCCATCGACGCCGCCGTGGCCGCCAAGAAGGTCGGCGAGGGCTCCGAGGTAGCGGGCCGCTGCAACGTGCTCGTCTTCCCGGACCTGAACGCCGCGAACATCGCCGTCAAGCTGATCCAGCGCTTCGCCAAGGGCGCGGCGTACGGCCACACGCTGAACGGCTTCGCCAAGCCCGTGGCCGACTCGAGCCGCGGCGCCACCGTCGACGAGATCGTCGGCGACATCGCGATGCTCGTGCTCTCCGCCCGATAGACTTTTCCGGCGGCGGCGAGGGCGAGAGAGGCTGTTGCGCGCTTCTCGGCGCCCGTGTCTCTCAGCACCCGCGCTCCTCTGTGCCCGTCTCCCCCGCCTCGCCGCCGCCCGCAAAGAAAGGACCCCATCCCCATGGCCTACAAGATCCTCACCCTCTCCCCCGGCTCCACCTCCACCAAGGTGGCCGTCTTCGAGGGAACCGAGGCGCTCTTCCGCCTCAACGTGACACACCCGGCCGACGAGCTCAAGCAGTTCGACATGGCAGCCGACCAGTTCGAGTACCGCAAGCAGACCATCCTCGATGCCCTCGCCGAGCAGGGCATCGAGCTCGAGGACATCGACGCCTTCTCGGGCTACTGCGGCGCCATGGGCCCGACCATCGGCGGCACCTTCGCCATCGACCAGACCGTCTGCGACCACGTGCTCAACGCCGGCGTGAACCACCCCGCCATCCTCGGCGCCCCGCTGCTCCACGCCTTCGCGCAGGAGGTCGGCCGCCCCGCCTACGCCGTCAACCAACCCGACACCGACGAGCTTGCCGACGTCGCGCGCATCACCGGCTGGCCCGGCGTCTACCGCAAGAGCCACGTCCACTGCCTGAACCAGAAGGAGTGCGCCATCCGTTGCGCCGCCGAGGTCGGGAAGACCTACGAGGAGGGCAACTTCATCGTCGCGCACGTGGGCGGCGGCCTCTCCGTCGCGTGCCACAAGCACGGGCGCATGGTCGACACCAACGACGTCCTCGAGGGCGCCGGCCCCTTCGCGCCGAACCGCTGCGGCGACGTTCCCGCCAAGCCCATCGTTAAGATGGCCTTCGCCGAGGGCGCGAGCAAGAAGGAGATGGACGGCGTCGTCGGCAAGACCGGCGGCCTCGTCGGGCTTCTCGGCACCGACGACGCGCGCAGAATCGTCGCCCGCATCGAGGAGGGCGACGCGTGGGCCGAGGTCGTCTACGACGCCATGGCCTACCAGGTCGCCAAGTACATCGCCGGCTTCGCGGCCGTGCTCAAGGGCAAGGTCGACGGCATCGTGCTCACCGGCGGCGTCTCCCACGACCCGCGCTTCGTCTCCTACGTGAGCGAGCGCGTCGAGTGGATCGCGCCGGTGCACGTCTACGCCGGTGACTTCGAGATGGACGCGCTCGCCGCGGGCGCCATCCGCTGCCTCGACGGCGAGGAGAAGGTCATGGCCTTTACCGGCGAGCCCAGCTGGAAGGGCTTCACCATGGACGGCGCCATCGCGGACGTGGAGGCGTAAGGCGTGAGCTTTTCCGACACTGCATTGCAGATGATGGTGCTCGCCATCCCCATCCTCATCGGCTACATCGCCCACAAGCTCGGCTTCATGGGCGGCGACTTCGACAAGAGGCTCTCCGGCCTGGTGGTCAACGTGACCCTGCCGGCCATGATCGTGGCCTCGGTCTGCGGGCGCGACCTGCCGGCCGCCGGCGACATCGCCCAGCTGCTCGCGTTCTCGCTGCTCGGCTATGTGATCGCGACAGCCGTGGCCATCCTCGTGCCGCGCCTCATCGGGGCAGAGAGGCAGGCGCGCGGCGTCTACAGCTTCATTGTGGCCTACGGCAACGTGGGCCTCATCGGCTTCCCCGTGCTCTCCGCGGTCCTCGGCGGCGACGCCGTGCTCTACGCGGCCATCGCGAATATCCCGTGGAACCTCTTCGTGTTCAGCGTGGGCATGCTTCTCATCTCCGGCATGCCCGAGGGTGGCCCGGGCGAGGTGGCGAAGTCCTGCGCAAAGCAACTCCTCTCCCCCGTCCTCATCGCGAGCGTCATTGTGCTCATGCTGGTGCTGCTCGGCGTGAACGACCTCGGCATCCTCGGCGACGGGCTTTCCACCTGCGGCGCATTCACCACGCCGGCGGCGCTCCTTATCTCGGGCTCGTCTCTTGCCAACTACTCGGCGCGCGAGATGGTGAGCAACTGGCGCGCCTACGTGGCCGTGGCCTTCCGCCTCGTCGGCGTGCCTGCGATGCTGTGGCTCGTCATGCGCGGGGTCATCACGAACCAGTTCGTGCTCGGCATCGTGGTGCTCGGCCAGGCCATGCCCGTGGCCACCAACGGCATCCTCTACTGCCTCATGTACGGCAAGGACGCCAAGCCCATGACGCAAGGCACGTTCATCTCCATCGTGGCGTCCATCCTGACGATCCCGCTGATCGCGATGCTCGTCATGGCATAGGAGCGGCGACGAGCCGCCGATTCGCCAGAACGGACCGGCGGATCGGCCGGCGGGACGGCTCGGCGTCGGGAGGCCCCGGGAAAGTCCCGGAGTCGGCTCGGTGTAGGCTCGGCGCTATAAAATGCCGGCCATTGGCGCGAGCCTCGGTCCAATTGCTAAGAAATTAAGCCCACTGGCGCCGGGATAGCCCCCCTTGCTAAGAATTCGCTCCGGCTGGCACGGCTTGAATGCCAGCCGGAGCGAATTCTTAGCAAGACACCCCCTCTCCGTGCCAGCAGGCATGGTTCTTTAGCAAGACACCCCCTCTCCGTGCCAGCAGGCATGGTTCTTTAGCAAGACACTCCCTCTCCGTGCCAGCAGGCATGGTTCTTTAGCAAGACACTCCCTCTCCGTGCCAGCAGGCATGGTTCTTTAGCAAGACACTCCCTCTCCGTGCCAGCAGGCATGGTTCTTTAGCAAGACACTCCCTCTCCGTGCCAGCAGGCATGGTTCTTTAGCAAGACACTCCCTCTCCGTGCCAGCGGGCATTGTTCTTTAGCGAGAGACCCGCTCCGCTCTCCAACGGGCGCGCCATTATCGCAACGCATGCCCTAAAGCCGCGGATTCCGCGCCCGAGGCCCTGCGCCGCGGCTTCTCCTCACCCGCGCACTCCCTTGTCTCGCCGTCATTTACGCCCGCGCGGCTTACCATCGAGGGAAGAAACAACGTGAGGGAGGCGCCCATGCGGCATCCGGACATCATCGCAAGGCTCACCTTGGAGCAGAAATGCGCCTTGCTCCAAGGCAAGACGACCTTCGGCACCCGGGGTTTCGAGGAGGCCGGCGTCCCCGAGTTCGAGTTCTCCGACGGCCCCAACGGCGTGCGCCACCAGACGGGCGCCGCAGACCACCTGGGCCTTTCCGCCTCCGAGCCCGCGACATGCTTCCCGTGCGCCGTTACCATGGCGAACACCTGGGACCCTGCCCTTGCCGAGCGCGTCGGCGCGGCAATGGGCGAGGAGGCCGCGAGCCAAGGCGTCGGCGTGCTCCTCGGGCCCGGCCTCTGCATAAAGAGGAACCCGTTGTGCGGGCGCAACTTCGAGTACTTCTCCGAGGACCCGCACCTCAGCGGCAAGATGGCCGCCGCCTACGTGCGCGGCATCCAGTCGACGGGCATCGCGGCCTGCCCGAAGCACTTCGCCGTCAACTCCCAGGAAACGCGCCGCCAGGCATCCGACTCCGTGCTCGACGAGCGCACGCTGCGGGAGATCTACCTCGCCGCCTTCGAGACCGTGGTCCGAGAGTCCGCCCCGAAGGCGATCATGAGCGCGTACAACCTCGTCAACGGCACCTACGCGAACGAGAATAAGCACCTGCTCAGCGACGTGTTGCGTGACGAGTGGGGCTTCGACGGCGCCGTCGTCACCGACTGGGGCGGGTCGAACGACCACGTGGCGGGCGTCGCGGCGGGCTCGACCTTCGAGATGCCGGCCCCGGGCCTCGCCTCGGCCCGCGAGCTCGTGTCCGCGGTGCGCACGGGCAGGATTGCCGAGGACGTCGTCGACGCGCGCGTGGACGAGGCCATCGACCTCGCGCTTTCCGTCCATCCGGCAGCGCTCTCGGCGCCTGTCGCCTTCGACGCAGAGGCGCACCATTCCCTGGCCCGCGAGGCGGCGGCCGAAGGCTGCGTGCTCATGAAGAACGAGCCCGCACACGAGGGCGGAGCCCCCCTGCTCCCCCTCGCCAAGGGAACGCGCGTGGCGCTCATCGGCGACTTCGCCGAGACGCCCCGCTACCAGGGAGCCGGCTCCTCGGCGGTCAACGCGACCAAGGTGGATTCCCTGCTCGGTCTCATCGCAAATACCGACCTCGAGCTCGTCGGCTACGAGCCCGCCTTCGAGCGCCTCGGCGGCGAGAACCCCCGCAGGCTCGAGGCCGCGACGGGCCTCGCGCGCCGCGCCGACGTCGTCCTCATGGCCCTCGGGCTCGACGAGGTCGCCGAGTCCGAGGGCGCGGACCGGCGGAACATGCGCCTCAACCAAAACCAGGTCGACGCCCTCGCCGCCGTGTCCGCCGCGAACCCGAACGTGGTCGTCCTTCTCTCCTGCGGCTCATGCGTCGAGACAGGTTGGATGGACGACGCGCCCGCGGTGCTCTGGTGCGCCCTCGGCGGCCAGGCCGGCGCCGGAGCAGCCCTCGACATCGTCGGCGGACACGCGAACCCCTCGGGCAAGCTCTCCGAGACATGGCCTGTGAGCTGGGGAGACGTTCCCAGCTCCGCCTGCTTCCCCGCATACGGCAAGCAGGCCCAGTACCGCGAGGGAATATACGTCGGCTACCGTTACTTCGACACGGCGGGAAAGGACGTCGCCTTCCCGTTCGGGCATGGCCTCTCCTACACGACCTTCGAGTACTCGGGCCTCGAGGCGAGCGAGGACGGCGTGGCCTTCACGCTTACGAACACCGGCGAGGTCACGGGGGCCGAGGTCGCCCAGGTCTACGTGCACAAGCTCGACCGGACCTTCTATCGCGCCGAGCAGGAGCTCAGGGGCTTCGCGCGCGTCGAGCTCGCTCCCGGCGAGTCCATACGCGTATCCGTGGAGCTCGGCGAGCAGGCGTTCCGGTACTACAACGTGCGCACCGGCTCATGGGAGACCGAGGGCGGCGAGTACGAGCTGCGCGTTTCGGCGAGCAGCCGGGACGTGCGCCTGCGCGCGACCGTGCGCCTCGCCGGCAGCGGGGCGCCCGACCCATACGAAGGACGCGACCTCAGCCGCTACGAGGCTGCCGACGTCCTCAGCGTCCCCGACCGCGACTTCGTCGCGCTTCTTGGCCGCAAGATCCCCGCCGATGAACCGGCCATTGGGCGCAACATGTGCTTCGGCGACCTCAACCACGGCCGCTCTCCCCTCTTCTGGGCCGTTTGGCTCGCTCTCAAAGCCGTCAAGCGCCGCTCGGACGCCTCCGGGAAGCCGAATCTCAATGTCAACTTCGTCTGGAACATGCCCCTGCGCGCCCTCGCGAAGATGACCAACGGCCTGGTGAACATGCGCATGATCGATGCCCTCGTCATGGAGATCCGCGGCCTCTGGATCATCGGCATCCTGCGCTTCCTCGTCGAGCTCGCGGCGAACCTCGCAGCGAACGCAGTCTCGCCGAACAAATGACGCGCAGCGTGGTATGGGTATACGGGGCATAGCACGGCACGGCGGCGAGAGGAGAGCGGCCATGGGTCACAAGCAGTGGAAGGCCGAGCACCCGGCCGTATGGGAATTCATCAAGTTCAACGTGCTTTCGAACATCTCGACCGTCTCGCGAATCGCGTGCTCGACGGCAGGCGCCTGGCTGTTCGTACAGGTGCTCGGGCTCACGCAGCCGTTCCGCTTTCTCTTCTTCAACTACACGAGCGACGGCTCCAACGGCCTAGGCGGCTTCATCACCTTCCTCATCGCAGAGGTGGCGGCCCAGGTCGTGAACTACTATGTCCAGATGAAGTGGGTCTTCAAGTCCGACCGCGGCTACGGCGAGGCGGCATGGAAGTACTCGGTGCTCGCGGTGTTCATCGTCGTGGTGAACCTGATGCTGCCGGGCTACGTCACGGATTTTTGCCAGGACATGTTCGGCATGGGGCCCGCCCTCGCGAGCAACGTCGCCTCCGTGGTGAACACCCTGGCCGCCGTGGTCGTGAGCTTCCCGATCCTTAAGTTCTGGGTCACCCGTTAGGAGCGCTATCCGCCGGGCGCGCCCCCGCGTTTCAGACGGGCCCATCGCATGCCGTCACCCGATTCCATCCCCTGCGTTGCAAAAATAGAGGCCTGCCCACGTATCCGTAGGCAGGCCTACCAGGCATCTATTGGTAATGGCCTAGCGCATATCCGGGACGGCGGTCACCGGGTCCTTACAGATTTGACGGGCCCACTTCTCGCAGGCGGGCGCCCAGAAGAGCGAGACAACGAAGCCGACAATCCAGCACTGGACGATGGAGCTCGCCCACGCGACCGGGAACGCCATGATGGGCGCGCCGTTGAACACGCAGGCGTTGAGATAGGTCAAAATCACGGAGTTGAAGGCCACATAGACCGTGTTGACCACGAGATTCAGCGCAGCCCCGAACTTAAGGCCGTCGGCCGGCGTCAGCCCGCGCCCCATCGCGAAGCCGAAGCCCCACTTCTCGCAAGGCACGAACATGCCCACGAAGAACGAGACGGCGTAGGCGATGAGCGCGTTCTTGATGGTCGAGCCGATGACGGCGGGCACGAAGGCCTCGGCCGGGACCCCTGCCTGGCCGATAGCGATGTAGCTCGCCACGGCCGAGATCGCGATCGCGATCATGATGTTGGTCAGGAGCACCTTAACGAGCTTGGTTTTTGGCTGCATGGGCATGGCCTCTTCCTTTCTTGCTTCCTCTTCATAAACAAAAACGCTACGAATAGGCTATGGAACAGGCAGCTCAGAACACATAGAGATAAGCACTAAAGTACAGAGGGCCACGTATCAAACATTGTGCTGGTGAACATGCTCCGCAGACATGACGGGTGAATGAATCGCCGACACGGGCGCGACCTGAGGCAAGTGGTGAAGAGCCGACCGATACTAGAGCCGACCCACGCTAAAACTGACCCATGCAAGGGGCGCCCCATGTAAGAGCGGCCCTGTGCATAAGAAGGCGGCCGGGAACCCAGGGCCCCGACCGCCGCGATCCCGTGCGCAAGAAACCCGTCACCCGGCTCCATGGCCGACCCAAACGCCTCAACCGCCCGTTGAGCCGTAAAAAGTCTCTGCGGTCTCTGCGGCTACCTCAGTTCGAACGCCTCGGCGCCATCGATGTGCAGGTCGCACGCATAGAAGGCCCTGAGCGCCTCCACCCCGGCCTCAACATCGCGCGCGCCCATGGTCTCGAAGCACGAGTGCATGGCGAGCTGCGGCAGCCCCACATCGACGCCGTGCATGCTGACCTGGATGTTCGAGAGATTGCCGAGCGTTCCGCCGCCCGCCATGTCAGAGCGGTTCGAGAACGTCTGGTGCGCGATGCCTGCAGCGTCGAGCACGGCCACGAGGGCGGCGCGGCTGAAGGCGTCGGAGCAGTAGTGCTGGTTAGCGGCTTCCTTGATGGCGATGCCGCGGTTCAGCCAGCATCGATTGGCCTCGTCGTGCTTCTCGGGGTGGTTGGGGTGACAGGCGTGCGCGTTGTCGCAGCTCACCATGAAGGAACCGGCGACGGCGCGGCGATACTCCTCGTCGGTCTTGCCGAGCGCGGAGTTCACGCGCACGAGGACATCCTTGAGGAAGGTGGACATGGCACCCTGCTTGGTGTTGCTGCCGACCTCCTCGTTATCGAAGCACGCATACACGTTGACCTGGCGTTTGTTCGCGCCTGCGGCAAGAAACCCCTCAAGCGCGGCATAGGCGCACCCGAGGTCGTCGAGCTTAGGCGCGCCGATGAACTCATCCGCGGCGCCCCAGACGACGGCAGGTTGGCGGTTATATACAAAGAGGTCGCGCGCGAGAATGTCCGACGCGGCCACGCCGAGATCGTCAGCCACCATCTGGTCGAACGACCCGACCGCGAGCTCGCCGGCCGAGAAGAGCGCCACAAGATCCTTCGCGCGGTTGAGCTCGAGCCTGCTGTTCATCTCGCGGTCGAGATGGATGGCCACGCTGGGAATAAGCGCCACGTCACGGCACGTGTCATAGAGGCGGCTCACCACACGCGACCCCTCGCGGACAAGGACGCGCCCCGCGACGCCGAGCGGGCGGTCGAGCCAGGTGTGGTCGATCATGCCGCCGTAGGCCTCGACGTCGAGCCGCAGGTAGTCGGCCGGCCCCTCGAGCTCGGGCACGGGCTTGACCTTGAACACGGGCGAGTCGCCGTGCGCGGCAGCGACCTGAAAGTGATAATCATCGAGGTCCTCGCCGACCTCGAAAGCAATCGCGCTCGAGCCGTTCCGGCACACGTAGTAGCGGCCGCCGCGCTCGATTCCCCAGCTGTCCGCCTCGACCAAGCGCACGAAACCCGCCTGCTCGAGCCGCCCCGCAATCACTGAAGCGGTATGGAACATGGAGGGACACGCGTCGATGAAGTCGCAGAGCGCACGGGCATGGTCGGTTGTGGGCATAAGGTCTCCCGTCCTCGGGTTGTTTCTTGAACAGGCACGAGTCTAGCACCCGCCCATAGCGCGGCCACAAAGAGCGCCTGGACCGGTTGAGCGTATGATAAGGAGGTTGCGCGCGGCCGGGCCCCGGGGCAGGCACGTCCATACCCGGCGCCCGCAGGTCGCATGGGAAATAGGCCAAGGAACGGAGACGAACCAACCATGTGCGAGCTATTCGCCGTCAACGCCGCCCGCCTCGTCGAGGTGTCCGCCTACCTCGGGGAGTTCTTCTCCCACAGCAAGAAGCACAAGGACGGCTGGGGCATCTCTTGGCGAGAAGGCGCCACGCGGGCCGACGTCGCCGCCGCAGGCCGCACCGAGGTCGACGAGGAGGACACCGACGTCTTCCTGCACCGCGAGCCCGTGCCGGCCTGGACCTCCGGCTATATCCCGCAAATCCTCTTCCACGGTCTCTCTTCCACCCAGATGGAGGCGCATATCCGTCTCTCTACCTGCGGAAACACAGCACGAGAGAACTGCCATCCTTTCTTCGGGACGGACGTATCCGGACGCGAATGGACCCTCATCCACAACGGGATCCTCTTTAACGAGGAGCTCCTGGCCACCTACGACCTCAAAGAGGCCGGCCAGACGGATTCCGAGCGCGCGCTGCTGTTCCTGCTCGACGTCGTGGACGAGGCGGCCGTGCGGTCGGGCGGGCGCCTCGACTTCGCCACGCGCTTCCAGGCACTCTCCGGCGCAGTGTCGCAAATCAGCAACCTGAACCGCCTGAACCTCATCATCGACGACGGCGAGTACACCTACGTGCACACGAACACCAACGTGGACACGCTGCACTTCCGCCAGATCGAGGAGGACGCCATCGTCTTCTCTACCCAGCCCCTCGGTGGGGAGGCCGAGGCGGCGCACTGGCACCCTGTGCCCAAGAACCGCCTCATCGCATACAAAGACGGGCGCCTCGTTCGCACCTCCACGCCTCACGGCTACGTGTTCTGCGAGGCCATCCTTGACCTTCGCCGCAAGTTCGGAGACGACTGGGCCCAAGTGCTCAGCTAACGACCTCAGGGCCTTATTTTCCGGGCAGCATTAAAGATGAACCGATAATTACCCTACGTAATCAAGCGACAAAGCAACAGCTCGCTCGGCGCAACAGCGCAGGATATGCGGCTCTTCTCAAGGAAATCCAGCCACGCACCACAGATAGACGCATAGAGCCCACGATCTCGCGCATAAGCCGGGCAGGCGACCGCTCGAGGGACGCGGAGACCCGAGACGGCGGCAGTTTTTAGCGGGTGCCCCGAGTAGGCCCGCGTCCGGGGATTGGTAGAACCGCAGGTCAGCGCGTCGCCAGTAAAACGCCTATATACGCCGGGCGGCAAAACTGCCGCCGACGCCATTCTCGCCGTCAGCAGCGCGGCCGCATGGCTCTGGTCATGGGCCATAAGACGCAAAAACGGCCCCTGCGCGGTCTGTTACGCAGGGGCCGTGGTACTTCACGTATCGAGCAGCGGCTAGATGGCCACGATGTTAACCAGGCGACCCTTGATCACGATGACCTTCTTGATTTCCTTGCCGGCGAGCTGGTCGGCGACGGCGGCCCTTGCGGCCTCGGCAACCGCGTCGTCATCGGCGTCGGCGGCCACGGTCACGCGGCCGCGGACCTTACCCTTGATCTGGACGGCGATCTCGACCTCGTCGGACTTGGCGAGCTCAGCGTCGAACTCCGGCCAAGGCTGGTTATAGACGGAGCCCTCGAGGTGCAGCGCCTCGTGGTAGAGTTCCTCGGCCCAGTGCGGGCAGATCGGCGCGAGCATGGACACGATGTCGAGCGCGGCCAGGTAGTCGAGCGCGGCCACACGCTCGTCGGAGGCCACGTACTTGTAGGCGGCGTTGACGATCTCCATCACGGCCGAGATGGCGGTGTTGAACTGGCCGCGGTCGAAGTCCGCCGTGCACCTGACGCCCATGCCGTGGATGGTGCGGAAGAGCTCGGCGGCCGTGCCCTTGAGGGCCTTCGGGTCAACGGCGCCCTGCTCAGCACCCTGCGCCAGCTTCCAGACGACGTTCCAGGCACGCTTGATAAAGCGGTTCGCGCCGGCGACGGCGTCCTTGTCCCAGTCGAAGTCCTTCTCGGGCGGGGCGATGAAGAGGATCGTGAGGCGCATGGTGTCGGCGCCGAAGGGCTCGATGACGCTCGAGGGCGGCACGACGTTGCCCTTGGACTTGGACATGACGTCGCCGTTCTCGTCCTTGACCATGCCCTGGCAGAGCAGGTTGGTAAAGGGCTCGTCGCAGTCGATCATGCCCAGGTCGCGCAGGACCTTGGTCCAGAAGCGGCTGTAGAGCAGGTGGAGGATGGCGTGCTCGATGCCGCCGATGTAGTTGTCCACCGGCATCCAGCGGTCCACGGCCTCCTTGGAGAAGGGCAGCTCCTCGTTGTGGGGGTCGGTGTAACGCAGGTAGTACCAAGAGGAGCACGTGAAGGTGTCCATCGTGTCGGTGATGCGGCGGGCAGCCTTGCCGCACTTGGGGCAGGTCGTCTCGTAGAACGGCGCGTACTCGGCGAGCGTCTCGCCGGCGCCGAGGTCGAGGTTCTCGGGCAGGGTGACGGGCAGCTGGTCGTAGGGCACGGGCACGTCGCCGCAGCAGTCGCAGTGGATCATCGGGATGGGGTTGCCCCAGTAGCGCTGGCGGGAGATGAGCCAGTCGCGCAGGCGGAACTGGACCTTCTCACGGCCGAGGCCGCGCTCGGTGAGCCAGCCGATGATGGCGTCGACGGCCTCGGAGTGCTTGCCGCCCTTGAGGCCGGTGAACTCGCCGGACTGCACGAGGTAGCCCTCGGCGACCATGGCGCGGTCCCAGTCGACGGAGGTGACGCGCAGGTCCTTCTCGTCCTTGAGGTCCTCGTAGAGGGGGTCGTCCTTCTCGCAGATGATCGGGGCGATCTCCAGGCCATACTTCTTGGCGAAGTCGAAGTCGCGCTGGTCGCCGCAGGGCACGCCCATGACTGCGCCGGTGCCGTAGTCCATGAGGACGTAGTCGGCGACCCAGATGGGCGCCGGGCGGCCGTTGATCGGGTTGATGACGTAGCGGCCGGTGAAGACGCCGTGCTTCTCGCGCTCGGAGCCCTGGCGGTCGACGTTGGAGACCTGCTCGGTGGCGTGCTTGAGCTCCTGGAACGCGGCCTCGTACTCGGTGCCGGCCACGAGCTCGGCGGCAAGCGGGCTCTCGGGCGGCAGCAGGAAGAAGGACACGCCGAAGAGGGTATCCGCGCGGGTGGTAAAGACGGTGATCTTGCGGTCGGTCGGCGTCACGCCGTCGACGTCGGCGAGCGCGAAGTCGATCTCGGCGCCCTCGGAGCGGCCGATCCAGTTGCGCTGCTGGGCCTTCACGTTCTCGGGCCAGCCGTCGAGCTGGTCGAGGTCGTCGAGGAGCTCCTGGGCGTACTCGGTGATCTTGAGATACCACTGGGAGAGCTCGCGCTTCTCGGGCACCGATCCGCAGCGCCAGCACTTGCCGTCGACGACCTGCTCGTTGGCGAGGACGGTGTTGCAGGAGGGGCACCAGTTGACCGGGGAGGTGCTGCGATAGGCCAGGCCCTTCTCCCACATCTTGAGGAACATCCACTGGCCCCACTTGTAGTACTCGGGGTCACAGGTGTTGAACATGCGGTCGTAGTCGTAGGAGAAGCCCATGCGCTTCATGGTCTTGACGGCCTGGCCGATGTTCTTGTGGGTCCAGACGCCGGCCTGGGTGTTGTGCTTGATGGCCGCGTTCTCGGCGGGGAGGCCGAAGGCGTCGAAGCCCATGGGGTGCAGGACATCGTAGCCGCGCATGCGGGCCTGGCGGGCCATGGCGTCGCCGATGGTGTAGTTGCGAGCGTGACCCATGTGCAGGTCGCCGGAGGGGTACGGGAACATCTCCATGACGAACTTCTTGGGCTTGGCCGGGTCCTCGTCGGTCTTGTAGAGGTCGGTGTCGGCCCACTGCTGCTGCCACTTGGTCTCGATGGCCTCGGCGTCGTAGGCCGGGACCTCGAAGGGCTTCTTATCTGCGTCGCTCATCAAGCGCTCCTTCTTTGCCTCAAGAACACAAACACATCGATTGTAGCAGCCCGAAGAATGCTTCGGGACCTTATCGGCGCCTCCGGGCGCCCCGGGCCCCGGACGGCGGAGGGCGAGAGACGCGCGGCATAGGGACGCGCCCCTCGCCCTCAAGGGCCCTGGCCCGGCCCTTGGCCTCCCGCTGTAAAGAGGCCCGGGCCGGCCATTACAATCAGCATCGACCGACCTTACAATTGTCCAAAAACCAGCATTCACAAGGGACCACGATGAACAGCCTCTCCCTCATCGCCGAATATCTCTCCCTGCTTCTCTTGGGCATTCTCGCCGTTTTCTGCAACGACGAGCGCCAACAAAGGACCGGGAGGCGCCGTCAGTACGAGCGGTGCCTCGCTGCCTCCGCGGCCTGCGTCGCGCTCGACATACTCACTGTGTGGATCGAGTCCGTCCCCGGTCGGCCCATCTGGCTCAAGATGGCCGTGAACACCCTCTACTTCTGCTCGACCGTCGCGGCCTCGCTCGCGATATCCCTCTACGTCCTGGACCGAGTCTATGAGCGCGTAGACGGCAAGAAGGGCCTGGCGGCGGCCCGCGGGTGTCTCTTCGCCATTGCCGTCGCCTATTACGCCGCCGTCGCGCTCAACGTGGCCGGGGGCTTCCTGTTCTACTTCGACGAGACGGGAGCCTACTGCAGAGGGGCCTTGAACCAGGCCGCCTACCTGGTGCCTCTCGCCGAGATCGCGCTGCTGGTGGCGAGCTACCTCAAGAATGCCCACGCCGTGGGGCGCGCCTTCTCGGGCATCGTGAAGGGGATCTTGCCCCTGGTGGCCTCCCTCGTGGGTCTGCAGCTGCTCTTCCCAGACCAGCTCCTCAACGGCACCATGGCCGCCACGGCCGACCTCATCCTGTTCCTCAATTTCCAGAGCTGCCGCGTGGAGATGGACTCGCTCACCGAGCTCCCCAACCGCAGCAGCTTCGCCGCCGAGATCTCCCATCGCTCCGACGCCGGCCGCGGCTTCCAGGTCATGCTCGTCTCCCTGCGCGGCTTCTCGGGCATCAACGGCGTTTACGGCCACGAGGTGGGCGATGCGCTCCTCTACCAGGCGGCGAGAAGGCTCGAGGGCTTCTGCGAAGGCGGCATGGCATTCCGGCACGGCGGCGACGAGTTCACGCTCGTTCTCCCCAAGGCGCCCGAGGCCGAGCGCATGAGAAGAATCGATGACCTCGTCACGTGCCTCTCGCGCGACTGGGAAATCGGCGAGAGCGTCATATCCGCACCCTCCACGGTGGCCGAGATGTCCGACCGCGGGCGCGCCTGGACGCCCGATGAGGTGATTGAGCGCCTGGAGTTCGCCCTCGAGGTCGCGAAGAGCGAGGAACTCCCTTTCCTACGCTTCGACAACGATACGGCCGAGCGTTTCCTAAGGCGAACGACGCTTGAGAAGAGCATTGCCGGCGCCGTCGAGGAGAGGCGCTTCGAGGTCTGGTTCCAGCCGATCCTCTGCACCGACACGGGAAGGTTCGGTGCGGCCGAGGCACTTCTCCGCATGCGCGACGAAAACGGCCGGATCGTGAGCCCCGGGGAGTTCATCCCCATCGCCGAGAAGGGCGACCTCATCGACAGCCTCACCTTGATCGCCATCCACGGAGCCTGCGACCTGCTGCAAAGCGGGCTTACCCCCGACCTCGGCTACGTCTCCGTGAACCTGACCGCGCGCCAGCTACTCCAGACGGGCATCACCGAGCAGATACTCGATCTGCTCGAGGAGCACGACGTGGCGCCTGCCCAGATCAAGCTCGAGGTCACCGAGCGTATGTACGCCGAGAACGACCAGATGGTCCAGGCGACCATGGACAAGATGCGCTCCTGCGGCCTGGAGTTCATGGTCGACGACTTCGGCACGGGCTACTCCAACCTGTCGAACACGCTCAGCATGCCCTTCAAGTACGTCAAGCTCGACCGCAGCCTCATCTCCAACATCACGGACGACGAGAAGGCCCGTCTCATGGTGGAGACCCTCGTCCCCTTCTTCCACAAGCTCGGTATGTACGTAATCGTGGAGGGCGTCGAGGAGAAGGAACAGGCGGACATCATGCTCGGCCTCGGCGTTGACCGCATCCAGGGTTTCTACTATGCGCACCCTATGGACGCGGAGACGCTCGTGGCCTGGTACCGCGAGAACGCCTCTTAAGCGACCAAGGGTCTTTACAGCCACCCGCAGGCCATCCGATAAGAAACAGCGGAGAGAAACACCGGTGCGAGCCCGGGCCGTCCGGAATCCTCCCCTTAAAGAGCAACGGCGGCGCGCCGCCCGGCATAGGAGGCGCGCCGCCGTATTAGGGGCAGGTCAGAAGTTACAAACAGGCCGGGGCCTAGCGATACGTGACGCTCTGGTGATTCTGGTCCTTGACCACGACGTCGTGCGCGCCGCCCTCGACGATGGAGACGGAGGAGACGAGCGTGAGGCGAGCCTTCTCCTGCAGCTCGGGAATGGAGTTCGCGCCGCAGTTGCACATGGTCGACTTGACCTTATAGAGCGTGCCGTTGACGCCGTCGTGGAGCGTGCCGGCGTAGGGTACGTAGGAGTCGACGCCCTCGACGAAGCTGAGCTTGGCCGCGCCGCCGAGGTCGTAGCGCTGCCAGTTGCGCGCACGAGCCGAGCCCTCGCCCCAGTACTCCTTCATGTACTGGCCGTTGACGTTCACGCGCTCGGTCGGGGACTCGTCGAAGCGAGCGAAGTAGCGGCCGAGCATCATGAAGTCGGCGCCCATGGCCAGCGCAAGGGTCATGTGGTAGTCGTAGACGATGCCGCCGTCGGAGCAGACGGGCACGTAGACGCCGGTCTCCTCGAAGTACTCGTCGCGCGCGCGGCACACATCGATAAGGGCCGTGGCCTGGCCGCGGCCGATGCCCTTGGTCTCGCGGGTGATGCAGATGGAGCCGCCACCGATGCCGACCTTGACGAAGTCGGCGCCGCAGTCGGCGAGGAAGCGGAAGCCGTCGGCGTCGACCACATTGCCGGCGCCCACCTTGACGTCGTCGCCGTAGTGGTCGCGGATCCACTCGATGGTGAGCTTCTGCCACTCGGAGTAGCCCTCGGAGGAATCGATGCAGAGCACGTCGGCGCCCGCCTCGACGAGCATCGGCACGCGCTCGGCGTAGTCGCGGGTATTGATGCCGGCGCCCACGAGATAGCGCTTGGAGCTGTCGAGAAGCTCATTCGGGCGGCTCTTGTGGGAGTCGTAGTCCTTGCGGAAGACGAGCGAGACGAGGTTGCCTTCGGCATCGACGATAGGCAGGGCGTTGAGCTTGTTCTCCCAGATGATGTCGTTGGCGACCTTAAGGGACGTGCCGTCGGGAGCGGTAACGACCTTGTTTGCAGGGGTCATGAACTCGGAGACCTTGCGATCGCGGGAATCGCGGGAGACGCGGTAGTCGCGGGAAGTCACGATGCCGCAGAACTTGCCGTGCGCGGTGCCGTCCTCGGTAACGGGCATGGTGGAGTGGCCGGTCTGCTCGAGCAGCTCGAGGACCTCGGCGAGGGTCATATCGGGGGTGAGGGTGGAGTCGGAGACGACGAAGCCTGCCTTATAGGCCTTGACCTCACGGATCATCGCGGCCTCGGACTCGGCGGTCTGGGAGCCGTAGATAAAGGAGATCCCGCCTTCCTGGGCAAGCGCGACGGCGAGCTTAGGCCCGGAGACGGACTGCATGATGGCGGAGACCATAGGCACGTTCAACGTGATCGGCGACTCCTCGCCGCGCTTGAACTTACAGAGCGGGGTCTTGAGCGAGACGTTGGCGGGAACGTTCTCCGCCGAGGAATAACCGGGAACGAGAAGGTACTCAGAGAAGGTGTGCGATTCTCCCTCGAAGAACGTTGCCATATGGTCTTTTCTCCTTTCGACCGCGAAAACGCGGAAGAGCCGGCCTGCAGACATAATGCATAGCATTCTATCATCGGCAACAAGTATTCGGCCAACGACAATAAAACCCCACTGAGCTGCAATTTTGTAAGCCTTCCAAACAACCTGAACGATGCGCGGCGCCTGTCGCTTGGTTTCCTGCTCAAACAGTCCTGACTCGCACGAAGGCCACATTAAGTGGCCTTCGGCTCATGCGGAACTCGCGATAAACCAAGCGACGGGTGCCGCGCATCATCCACGTAGCTTTGAACAGAGCGCTCGGGCCGGGTGCTTCTTTGAACGAGTTCCGCATGAGCCGGACGAGACTTAATGTCTCGTCCGTGCGAAGAGGACTGTCCGTAGTTCAAAGAAACACCCGGCCCGAGCGCGGTCATTCAAGGATGAAATGCTAGTTGGAGCCCTCGGAGATGACGTCGTCGAAGTTGACGGCGATGTCGTGCTTGGTGGGGACCCACTCGACCTTCTTGAAGAGGGCCGCGACCGTGATGGGGATGTAGGTCATCATAAAGATCGGGAACGTGAAGAGGTTCGTGAAGATGCGCCACTTCTTCTTTGCATGGATGTGCTTGCGCTCGGAGACGGTCGTGAGCACCGCGAGCAGGAAGAAGACGATGTACATCGAGAGGAACGTCATCACGAGCGAGCCGACGCACATGGAGAGCTCGGCGTCAGTGGCGATGAAGCCGTGGGAGAGCGAGCCGACGATGAGGTAGGCCGCGTTCACGAAGAAGGAGAGAAGGGTCAAGATCATGCCCGGCGCAATGGTCATGAGCATGTCGTAAGAAGCGAACTGACCCTTGCGGATACCCTTGATGAGGTCTCGCCCGTAGGAGAAGAAAACCTGATAGAAGCCCTTGGTCCAACGCATGCGCTGGGTCCAGGACGCCTTGAAGGTCAGGGGCTGCTCGTCGAAGAACTCGGCAGGGGCGAAGCCGATCTGGACATTGTGGGCGCAGCAGAAGGTGGAGAACTGGATATCCTCGGTGAGGGTGTGGAAATCCCAGCCGTGCATGCCCTTGATGATGCGCTGCGAGACCATCCAGCCGGAACCGGAGATGGCGCAGGAGGTGCCGACCATCATGCGGGCGTTGTTGAGGAAGCGCGCCTCGCGCAGGAACCAGGTGGCGTAGGCCGAGCTGATCCAGCTGGAGTCGAAGTTCTTGGAGTTGCGGTAGCTCGTGCACACGAGATAACCGGCGTCGAAGGCCTGGTTCATGATCTTGAGGTAATCGGGCGCGATGATGTTGTCCGCGTCCATGATGATAAAGGCCTCGTACTTGTCGCCGTAGTCGTTGAGAATGCGGTCGAAGGCGTAGTCGAGGACCCAGCTCTTGCCCTTGCGCGCGAGGTCGTTGCGGTCCCAGGTGATGGCGCCCGCGCGCTCCGCCTCACCGTGAGTGTCGTCGGTGCAGGCATCGCAGATCACGAAGCAGTCGACGAGCTCGCGAGGATAGTCCTTCTGGTTGAGGATGGAGCGCACGAGGTTGCCGATGACGGGCTCCTCGTTGTGGGCGGCGATGACGAAGCCGTAACGGTGGTTCTTCTTGGCCTCGGGCAGGCGGACCGTGCCGCGCATGATCACTCGAATGATGTAGACGAGCTGATAGAAGTACGCGAGCGTGAAGAACAGCCAGATAACCATGTTGAAAATGACGATTGGCGTGAGGCCGAGCCTGTTGAAGATCATGATCGAGCGCTCCTCGTAAAGCGTCGTGGATGTACGCCGGGAGCCGCCTATCCGTCGCAGCCAAGCCTCGGGCAAATCGAGTCGCCCGCGGCGGTGCGCCCCATCGAGCGCTCCCCTATCCGGTTAAGTATAGCGAGAAGGTCCTCAGGCAGACGGTCCGAGCGCTCGATTCTCCCCCCGGTGACGGGGTGGTCGAAGCCGATGCTCCAGGAGTGCAGGAACTGCCGGCGCAGGCCGAGGTTCACGCGATCGTCGCCTCGGCCGTAGAGTTGGTCGCCCACGAGCTGGTGGCCCGTGTGGCGCATGTGCACGCGGATCTGGTGGGTACGGCCGGTGTAGAGATGGCACTCAAGGAGACTGTAGCCCTCGTCGCGGCGGCCCGCCTCGAAGCGCTCGAGCACGCGGTAGGTGGTGATGGCCTCGCGGGCGCCGGGGGCGTCGGAGACGGCCATGCGCAGGCGATCTCGGGTGGAGCGCGCGATGCCGGTGACAACCGTGTCCTCGTCGCGGGCCACGTAACCGTGGACGAGCGTGACGTAGCGGCGGTCGAGCACGCGCATGCGGATCAGGTCCTGCAGGGCCTTCTGCGTCGCGTCGTCCTTGGCGGCGACCATGAGTCCCGAGGTGTCCATGTCGAGGCGATGCACGATGCCGGGGCGCTCCTCCCCCTGCAGCATCCCCAGGTGGTCGTAGCCGCAGTGGGCCACAAGCGCATTGGCGAGGGTGTCGTCGATATGGCCCGGGCTCGGGTGGCACACGAGGCCCGCCTGCTTCGACAAGACGATGAGGTAGTCGTCCTCAAAGCGTATATCGAGGTCAATGTAGGGGTTCGGGGCAAGCAGGCCGCCCGACTCGCCGGCCTCCTCTTCCTCGATCTCGGCGACCACGCGGTCGCCGAGCAGGACTTTCTCGGACTTCGAGGTCGCCGGGCACGTGTTGATGAACACGGCGCCAGACTCAACGAGCTTGGCGCAGGCCGAGCGCGAGGGCATGCCCTCGGCGGCGGCGAGAAACGCGTCGAGGCGCATCCCGTCGGACTCGGGCCCAACGAGCAGGTTCACGATTCGCGCCGACATGCTAGGCCTCGGGGTTCTCGGCGGCCTCACGGGCACGATCCCAGCGAGTCCAGAGCACGAGCGCGACGACGACGCCGCAGGTGATGAAGATGTCGGCCACGTTGAAGACGGCGAAGTCCATGAAGGTGGTGGCAAAGAAGTCGGTGACTCTGCCGGCGACCACGCGGTCGATGGCGTTGCCGATGCCGCCGCCCGCCACGCAGCCCAGCGTGGCCGCGAGCGGCAGCGGGACCGTCTCTTCTTTCCAGCACAACGCGGCGCAGGCGACGGCGATCACCGCCGCGATGAGCACGAAGAGAAGTCCCTTTCCCTCCCCCATCGAGAAAGCCGCGCCCGTGTTGTACACGAGCGAGAGGTCCATCACGTGCGGGATAAGGGTCACGGGCTCGCCCACCGTAAGGGCGCCCCGGGCCCACACCTTGACGAGCTGGTCGGCCGCGACCACGAGGGCCGCCGCCCCGGCGAAGATGCCGAGGCGGCGGGCAAGGCTGGTCGTGTTAAGCGTTCCGGCCACGTTACTCCTGGTGGGCGGCCACGGCGTCGTGGCAGCGGAAGCAGAGACCGTCGGCGCCGAGGGTGCGGAAGTTCCAGCAGCGCGGGCACTTCTCGCCGTCGGCGGGGGCCACGGAGCAGGAGAGCTCGTCGCCCTCGGAAACCTCGACCGCGGAGCAGACGAAGACCTCGGCGAGGTCCACGCCGGAAAGCGCGGAGGCGGACTCAGCGGTCAGGGTGAGCTGCGCCTTGGCGCCCTGGCTCGTCTTCTCGGTCACGACGCCGGCGGCCTTGGCCTCCTCGAACGCCTTGGTAAAGGCGTCGCGGGCGGCCGTCATCTGCTCGTAGGCGGCGAGCTTCTCGGCGCACTCGTCGGCGGTCCAGGGGGCCTGGTACCAGTCGAGAAGGGCGGCTCGCTCCTGGCCGTCGCGCAGGGAGGCGGGCAGGAACTCGAGGATCTCGTCGCAGGTGAAGACCAGGATCGGCTGCAGGTCGTGCACGAGCATGGTGAGAATCTGCGCCCAGACGGTGAGGGCGCTGCGGCGCTCGGCGCCGTTCTTCTCGCCGCAGTAGACGCGGTCCTTGGTGGCGTTGAGATAACCGTTGGAGAGCTCGGTCACGTAGTCGTAGAGGTTGCGGTAGACCACGTTGAAGCGGTAGCCGTTGTAGGCGTCGGTCACCGTCTGGTGGACCTGGCACATACGGGCGAGCGCAAGCTGGTCATAAGACGTGAGCTCTTCGAGCGCGACGGCGTCGGTCGCCGGGTCGAACTGGCCCTCGATCTCGCCGAGGAGGAAGCGCAGGGTGTTGCGGATCTTGCGGTAGGCCTCGCCGACGTGGCCGAGGATGTCGCCGTCGCAGGGAACGTCGTTGGACGTGTCGACGGAGGCGAGCCAGAGGCGCAGCACGTCGGCGCCGCGCTCGTCGCAGACCTTGTTCGGGTCGATGACGTTGCCGAGGGACTTCGACATCTTGCGGCCCTGGCCGTCGAGCGTGAAGCCCTGCGAGACCACGGACTTGTAGGGAGCCACGCCGTAGGCGCCCACGGAGGTCATGAGCGAGCTCATGAACCAGCCGCGGTGCTGGTCGGAGCCTTCGAGGTACATGTCGGCCGGGAAGGCGAGGTTGTCGCGGTGGCGGCAGACGGCGGTGTGGGAGACGCCGGAGTCCCACCACACGTCGAGGATGTCCTTGTTGGCCTTGAGGTTGTGGCCGCCGCACTTCTCACAGGTGCAGGCGTCGCCCAAGTAGGAGGCCGGCTCGTCGGTGAACCAGCAGTCGGAGCCCTTCTCGCGGAAGAGCTCGATGACGGCGTCGAGCGTGGCGTCGTTCATGACGACCTCGCCACAGTCCTGGCAGGTGAAGGCCGGGATGGGCACGCCCCAGTTGCGCTGGCGAGAGATGCACCAGTCCGGGCGCCCCTCGACCATGGAACCGATGCGCTTGATGGCGTGCGCCGGGTAGAAGTCGACCTTGTTGAGCTCGGTCGTGGCCTCCTCGCGCAGCGACTTGCCGTCGGTGAGCGGCTTGTCCATCGAGACGAACCACTGGCTCGTGGCGCGGAAGATGACGGGCTGCTTGCAGCGCCAGCAGTGCGGGTAGCTGTGGTTGATGTCCTCGTGCAGGATCAGGGTGCCGCGCTCGCGCAGCCACTCGATGATCTTGGGGTTTGCCTCGTTGACCTCCATGCCGGACCACGGGCCGCCGGTGCCCATGCCGTCGCCCTTGAAGAAGCGGCCGTCGTCGTCGACGGGCATGACCACGGGGATGTTGAACTTCATGCCGGCGAGGTAGTCGTCGACGCCGTGGCCGGGGGCGGTGTGGACGATGCCCGTGCCGTCGTCGAGGGTGACGTAGTCGGCGTAGATGAACTCGCCCTCCTCGCCCTGGTCGCCGAAGATGGGCTGCTTGTACTTGTTGTGGCAGAGCTCGGTGCCGGTCATGCGCCAGGGCTCGCCGTCGGCGCCGCGCACGAGCTCGACGTCCTCGTAGCCGAACTTGGCGCAGTCCTTCTCGACGAGGGCCTCGGCCATGATCTCGGCCTGGCCGTCATGGATGACGGCCACGTAGGTCGCCTCGGGGTGCAGGATGACGGCGTCGTCGGCGGGAAGCGTCCAGGGGGTGGTGGTCCAGATGTCGACCCAGAGCTTACCGGCCCAGGCCTCGAGGCCCGCGGGAACGGTGGTCATCTCGAAGCGCACGAAGATGGCGGGGCTGACCTCGTCGCCGTACTCGATCTCGGCCTCGGCGAGCGCCGTGTGGCAGTGCGAGCACCAGTGGACGGGCTTGCGGCCGCGGTAGATGGCGCCGCGGTCGAAGATGGCCTTGAAGATCTCGACGTCGGTGGCGTCGTAATCGTTCACGTAGGTGAGATAGGGGTTCTCCCACTCGGCGAGGACGCCGAGGCGCTTGAAGCCCTGGCGCTGGGTATCGACCTGCTCGACGGCCATCTTGCGGCAGAGCTCGCGGACCTTCTCGGTCGGGAGCTGGTTGAACTTCTCGGTGCCGAGGATGGTCTCGACCTTGTGCTCGATGGGCTGGCCGTGGCAGTCCCAGCCGGGGACGTACGGCGTCTGGTAGCCCTGCATGGACTTGAAGCGGTTGATGATGTCCTTGGAGATCTTGTTCTGCGCGTGGCCGAGGTGGATGGGGCCGTTGGCGTACGGGGGGCCGTCGTGCAGGACGAACTTCTTGTGGCCCTCGTTCTTCTTGAGCATCTGCTCGTAGACGTTGTCGTCCTCCCAGGCGGCGAGGCGCTTAGGCTCGTTCTGCGCCAGGCTCGCGCGCATCGGGAAGCCCGTCTGCGGGAGATTGGTCGTCTTCTTGTACTCGTTCGCCACTCTCGTGACTCCTTCCTGGGCACCAAAAAAGCGCCCGTCCCGTCGTGCTGGGACGAAGCGCTCACGTCACACTTCGCTTGCAACCACCCAGCGACCGGTCGTCCGGCTTACTCGGCTGGCCTGTGACGGCGGCCACTCCGGCGACGCCTACTCGCAAAGAAGCGCAGGTCGCATGACCTGGGCATCCCAGCTTTGGGGCCGCGGCTCGGGGGTGATCTTCGCCGGGACGCGGACGCGGGATCCCACCGTCCCCGCTCTCTTGTGACCGCGCGGCCCCGGGTACTCTCCCCGTCATCGCCTATGGTCAAGCATGGTAGCACGAACCCGTCGCCACGTGGTAAGGTTGGCGAGAAAAGCGAAGAGACGCCGTCTTTATCGCCCGCGCGTTTTGCGGGGCCGCGTGCACGAGGTACGCGCGGCGAGGGGCGGCCGAGCACGGTACCGGCGGGCCGCCCCTCGCCGGTTCCGTGCTCTTCTTTTTCGCTCGATAAACGAGCCGGGCCCGCGGCCCGGAACAAAGGAGGGACGAAAATGGAAGAGAAAGCCCCCAGCTGGGAGACGCCGCGCCGCGCGACCTTCACGCACGAGGAGGACGTGGCGTTCCTGCGCCGCGCCATCGAGGTCTCGCGCGAGAGCCGCGGGCACGGCAACACGCCCTTCGGCGCGATCCTCGTGAACGAGAACAAACAGATCGTCCTCGAGCAGGAGAACCGCGAGATCAGCGAGCACATCTGCACCGGCCACGCCGAGACCTCCCTCATGGAGGAGGCGAGCCGCCGCTTCGACCACGACTACCTGTGGCAGTGCACCATCTATACCACCGGCGAGCCCTGCGCCATGTGCTCGGGAGCCATCTACTGGGCAAACGTCGGCCGTGTGGTCTATGCCATGACTGAGCGCGACATCCTCGCCCAGACCGGCGACAGCGAGCAGAACCCCACACTCGACACGCCGTGCCGCCAGATCTTCGGCTCAAGCCAAAAGAAAATCGAGGTCGTGGGCCCGTTCCCTGAGCTCGTGGCGGAGGCGTGCGCCGTCCACGAGGGATACTGGGACTAAGAAGGGCGGCCGCTTAACGGGCATCGTGTACTTCTCTGCGCGTACAAGACTGGCCCCAAAGCGTCGAATCAAGGCGAAATCGGGTCATTGTGCACTTCTCTGCGCGTACAGAATTTAGCAGGGAGCGCCCTACGATCCCACAACAAGAAAAGGTCCCGCAGCCTGATGGCGGCGGGACCTTCCGCTTGGCGTATCGGCCCTCGAGCCTGAATCGATAAGGGCTGCGGTCTACTCGCTCATGGCCTCCGCATAGGCGGACGCGAAACGCTCGTCGGCCTGAGCCATACGGGCGTTCGTCGCGATCCAGCCGGCGACGGTGCCCGTGTCGTAACCCTCCTTGGGGTCGATGACGAGGGCGTAGAACTCCTCCTCGGCGAGGCAGCGCTCCATGGCGTCGGTGAGCTGGATCTCGTTGCCGGCACCGGGCTTCTGGTCCTTGAGCAGCTCCATCACGCGCGGGGAGAGCAGGTAGCGGCCGACGATGAAGAGGCGGCTCGGCGCGAGCGCGGCCTTCGGCTTCTCGACCATGCCGGAGAGCTTCCACACAGCGCCTTCTTCGTTCTCGCCGGCCTCGGGGAACTCGGCGATGGAGCCGACCTGCTTACCGGCGATGATGCCGTAACGGGAGACCTCCTCCTCCGGGCACGGCGCGACGGCGATGACGGAGCAGCCGCCATGGTCCTTGGAGACCTCGAGCATACGGGGAAGGATCTTCTTGTCGGGGACCATGTAATCGCCGAGAAGCACGAAGAAGGGCTCGTCGCCGGTGGCATAGGAGGCGCAGCGAATGGCGTGGCCCAGGCCGCGCGGCTCGCTCTGGAAGCAGAAGTCCACGGGAAGCGAGCCGGCCTCGGCGATGGCCTCGGCGTAGCCGGCCTTGCCGCGGGAGACGAGCTCGTCCTCAAGCGCGAGGTCGCGGGTGAAGTAGCTCATGATCTGGGGCTTGGCCTGGGAAGAGACGATGATGCACTCATCGACCTCCTCGGGGGCCAAGGCCTCCTCGACCACGTACTGGATAACGGGCTTGTCCAGGACCGGCAGCATCTCCTTGGGCGTGACCTTGGTGCCGGGGAGGAATCGGGTGCCGAGGCCGGCGGCGGGGATGATCGACTTCATAGAAGGGTCCTTTCGGTTCTGTTTACACATAAGGCGGCGGAAGGGCCGCGCTTTGACTCGGGCCATTATGAAACAAAACGCAAAATCGGAGTGCCCCTCATGCCCGAGCGGCCCTCAAGACGCAGATGGACGGCCCCAGGCACACGAAGCGCACACATCAGCCGAGCGCGAGAGGCGCCGAAAAGGCCGGGGAAGCGACGACGAAGCCGCGGGCCACGGCGCGGCGTTTCTTGCCGTCGGGCCATATTTGGCCAAGGCTTATGCCTGCGGTTCCCCCATGTCCTTTTGCGAGGCGGAATCGGCTTCGGACTCGGGAATTACGATGTTCAGCACGAACACGACGATGAAGGACACCGCCATCGAGCTGCCCAGCACATTCTGGGCGACCTGCGGCAAGAACTGGAGAACCTCGGGCTCAGACCCGACCCCCATACCGAGCGCGAGCGCGAGCCCGACGATGAGCTGATTGCGATGCGTGAAGGGCTGCGCGCAGATGAGCTCGATGCCGGAAACGGCAATGACCGCGAACACGGTAACGGTCGCGCCGCCGAGCACGGGCAGCGGAATCGTGGTGGCGAGGGCCGCGAGCTTCGGCGAGAGCCCGTTCGCGAGCATGATGAGCGCAGCGACGGCAAAGACGCGCCTCGCGACGATCCTCGACGTGCAGATGAGGCCGATGTTCTGGTTGAAGGTCACGGTCGGAAGGCCGCCGAAGAGGGTGCCAATCAAGGACGCGGCCCCCTGCCCCTTGAGCGCGCCGCCGATCTCGGCGGCCGTCGCTTCCCTGCCGAAGGCTCCCATAGTGGTGGACGAGACGCCTCCCACGATCTGCACGGCCTCGACCATGCTGATGAGCGTCACGAGCGCGATCGCGTCCGCATGGAACTCGATCCCGAAGTAGAGCGGCCTCGGAAGCGCGATAAGCGACGCCGAGGCCAGGCCGGAGAAGTCGACGAGCCCCATGGCAAGGGCCGCCACGAATCCCGCCGCGATACCGAAGACCATGCCCGAGACCTTGACGATGCCCCGCCCGAAGTGTCCGCAGGCGACCGTGACCACAAGGGTCAGGGCGGCCAGCGCGAGGAACTCCGGAGAGCCGAACGAGCCCGCCTCCCTGGCCGCCGAGCCGCCGCCCATGTAGTTCACCGCCGTGGAGTAGAGAGAGACGCCGATGGACAAGACGACCGTCCCGGTGACGATGGGCGGGAAAAAGCGCCTGATCCGACCCATGCAGAACCCCAGGAGAATGGAGACGGCGCCCGCCGCCAGCTGCGCGCCGAAGATTCCCGCGACGCCGTATTGCAGGCCAATAGCGGTGAGCACGGGGACATAGACGAAGGATACCCCCATGACCGTGGGGAGCCCCATGCCGAACCCGAGCACAGGGAAGAGCTGCATCGCGGTGCTGAGGGCGGCCACGAGCATCGCCGACTGCACAAGGACGGACTGGTCGGCGGCGGAGAGCCCCATTGACGAGGCGATGAGCATCGGCGGGGTGATATTGCCGGCGAGCATGGCCACGATATGCCCGATGGCGACGGTCAACGTGGCGTGGGCAGGCGGTCTGCCGTCGAAGCGGCTGAGCTCGTCCATAGTGCCCTTGTCCAGGACGGCGTCATCGGGAAGCTCGGCGTCTCTCATCGAATCTCTCTCCTCACGGGTCGCGACGCCGAGGCGCCGAAGGGGCGATTCTTTGAATCATGGTCGAAATCGCGCCTCTCCGCGATGAGAATCCGGCGAAGGTAACACCGGGTTCGCCCAGGGGAAATAATCGGACGCCCTACGCGAGTCCCCGCATGAGAAGCACCTCCCCCGCAGACAGGGCGGTTCCCGGGCGCGGCGCACCCGCCGCCGAGACGCGCGGCGAGTGCGCCTTTCCGACAAGACCTACTCCACCGTCACCGACTTAGCGAGGTTGCGGGGCTGGTCGACGTCGCAGCCGCGAAGGATCGCGACCTCGCGGGCGAGCAGCTGCAGGGGAACCGAGGCCGTGATGGCGCTGAAGCAGTCGCGGACCTGCGGGATAAAGATCACATGGTCGGCGATCTTCTTGATGTCCTCGTCGCCCTCGGTGGCCACGGCGATGACCACGGCCCCGCGGGCGCGGCACTCCATGAGGTTGCTCACGACCTTGTCATAGGTCGGGCTCTTCGTGGCCACGGCGATGACGGGGAACCCGGGCTCGATGAGGGCGATCGGGCCGTGCTTCATCTCACCGGCGGCGTAGGCCTCCGCATGCAGGTAGCTGACCTCCTTGAGCTTGAGCGCCCCCTCGTAGGCGATTGCGGCGCCCATCCCTCGGCCGACGAAGAGCGCCGAGCGGGCATCGCGGCACGCGAGGGCGGCCTCGTGGACCTGGTCGCCGCACTCGTCGATGATGCGCTGAATCTGCTCGGCGGTGTCGCCGAGCTCACGGAAGAAGGTGCGCGCCGACTTGGCCGAGAGGCGGTACTTGACCTGTGCGAGGAGCAGCCCGAGCAGCATCAGCGAGACGATCTGGCCGATGAAGCTCTTGGTAGAGGCCACGGCGATTTCTTTGTTGGCCTTGGTGTAGATGACGCCGTCGGACTCGCGGGCCACAGGGCTGCCCACCACGTTCGTGATGCCGAAGACCTTCGCGCCCTTGATGCGCGCGTCGCGGATAGCAGCCAGCGTGTCGGCGGTCTCGCCGGACTGAGACACGGCCACGACGAGCGTGGACGGGGTGATGATCGGGTCGCGGTAGCGGAACTCGCTCGCCGCCTCGACCTCGCAGGGGATGCGCGCCCAGCTCTCAATGACGTTCTTGGCCACGAGGCCCGCGTGGTAAGAAGTGCCGCACGCGATGACGTAGACGCGGTCGATGTCGTTGAGCTCCTGCAGGGAGAGCCCGAGCTCGTCGATGTCGAGCTCGCCGTTGGCGCCCATGCGGCCCACGAGCGTGTCGCGGACGACGCGGGGCTGCTCGTGGATCTCCTTGAGCATGAAATCGGGGTAGCCGCCCTTCTCGGCCATGTCGAGGTCCCAGTCGACGTGGGTCACCTTGGGCTCGACCGCGCGGCCCTCGGCATCGGTGTACTCGATGCCCTCCGGGGTGAGCTTGGCGAACTGGTCGTCCTCGAGCACGACCACGTCTCGGGTCGCGTCGATGAGGGCGATGACGTCGGAGGCCACGTAGGCGCCCTGCTCCCCCATGCCGATGATGATCGGGGAGTCCTTGCGGGCGACCGCGATGGTGCCGGGTTCGTCGGCGCACACGACGGCGAGGCCGTAGGCGCCCATGACCTGCGAGACGGCCGCGCGCACGGCGGCCATGAGGTCATGGCCGTCGGCGTACGCCTCCTCGATGAGATGGGCGAGGACCTCGGTATCGGTATCGCTCCGGAAGCGGTGCCCGCGCCCCTCGAGCTCCTCACGCAGCTCAGCGAAGTTCTCGACGATGCCGTTGTGGACCACGGCGATGCGGCCGTCGCAACTCGTGTGCGGGTGGGCATTGCCCGTGGAGGGGCGGCCGTGGGTGGCCCAGCGGGTGTGCCCGATGCCGCAGGCGGACTGCTCGGAGTAGCCCTCCAGCTCGGAGGCGAGGCCAGAGACCTTGCCCACGCGGCGGATCACGTCGAGGCGCGTGGCCCCGTCGGCGCCCGCGACCTCAAGGGCGACGCCCGCGGAGTCGTACCCGCGGTACTCCATGCGCCCCAGGCCCTCGACGAGAATGTCCTGCGCCTGCCCCTTACCGGTGAAGCCGATGATTCCGCACATAGCGGCGTCCTTTCTCACAAAAAAGCCCGGCATAGCTAGCTGGGCCTTGACTGGTATTACGTTTAAAGTACCAGGTAAGTCTAGACTGCATTTTCTGGTATTGCAATTCAAAGACCAGTATGCGGGCGCGCATCCACAGACGCCCCACATATGGCGGGAAGCCAGGCCCAGTTCGCCGCGCCGCCGGTGAAGTCGCGACCGTCCTGCGTCCGTTTGGCGAAAAAGCGCCCGATAACCACGCGGCGAACGTTAACCTTGACGCTGTTCAAGCAGAACGCCCGCAGGACCCGGCGAGAAACCCGGGGCCGCGTAAAACACAGGAAACCTGGCGCGGCCGCAGCCGAAGCCCGGAACGTAAAGGCGCGGCCAAGAAGCACGGCGCGCAAGAGGAAAGGAACCTATGGACACCCTCGAGCCGTCCAAGACAGCCGACGACAAGTACCTCGAGCTTCTCTCCGAGAAGTTCCCGACGACCCGCTCGGTATACACCGAGATCATCAACCTCGAGGCCATCCTGAACCTGCCCAAGGGCACCGAGCACTTCGTCTCGGACGTCCACGGCGAGTACCACGCCTTCGAGCACATCCTCAACAACTGTTCCGGCGTCATCCGCGAGCGGGTCCGCTCGACCTTCGAGTTCCAGCTCACCCGCGAGGAGCAGGCGGACCTCTGCACCCTCATCTACTACCCCGACCTCAAGCTCTCGCGCCTGCGCGAGGAGGGGCGCCTCACGGAGGAGTGGTACGCCATCGCCCTCATGCGCCTCGTGCGCCTGGCGCGCCATCTCTCGGGCACCTACACGCGCTCGAAGGTCCGCAAGGCGATGCCCGTCGAGTACGCCTACATCATCGACGAGCTGCTCCATATCTCGTCCGACGAGCGGGAGCAGCGCCTCGCCTACCACCAGCGCATCATCTCCTCGATCATCGACACGGGCAGCGCCGACGACTTCATCCGCTCGCTGGCCTCGCTGATCAAGCGCCTCGCCGTCGACCACCTGCACCTCGTCGGCGACATCTTCGACCGCGGCCCGCGCGCCGACCGCATCCTCGACCGCCTCATGGCCTATCACTCCATCGATATCCAGTGGGGCAACCACGACATCGTCTGGATGGGCGCCGCCTCGGGCTCGGCCGCGTGCCTGGCCGCCGTGATCCGCAACAACGTCCGCTACGACAGCCTCAAGATCCTCGAGAGCGCCTACGGCATCTCCCTGCGCGAGCTCACCGTCTTCGCCGAACAGACCTACCGCCAAGACGACGGCATGGACCCCGTCGAGAAGGCCATCTCGGTAATCTTGTTCAAGCTGGAGGGGCAGGTCATCATGCGCCACCCCAACTGGCAGATGGGCCACCGGCTGCTGCTCGGGCAGGTCGACCCGGCGCGAGGGGTCGTGACGATCGACGGCGTCGAGCACGAGATGCGCACGCGCGACTTCCCCACCCTCGACCCCGCGAGGCCCTATGAGCTGAGCGCCGAGGAGACCCGCGTGATGGACAACATGATGAGCGCGGTGCGCCACTCCGAGAAGCTCCGCGCGCACGTCGGCTTCCTCTACGAGCACGGCAGCGCCTATCTCGTCCACAACGGAAACGTGCTCTTCCACGCGTGTGTCCCCATGAACGAGGACGGGACCTTCTGCCCGGTGAACCACCAGGGCCAGATGCTCGAAGGCAAGGCCTACTACGACTACGCCGACCGCCTGGCGAGGCGGGCGTGGCATGAGCACGACCAGGTGTCGCTCGACTGGATGTGGTACCTGTGGTGCGGGCGCCTCTCCCCGCTCTCCGGCCGCGTGATGAAGACCTTCGAGCGCACCTACCTCACCGACAAGTCCACCTGGGACGAGCCGCGCGACCCGTACTACGAGCACACGGAGGACCCACAGGCCTGCCGAATGATCCTGGAGGAGTTCGGCTGCGAGGCGGGTGGCGTCATCATCAACGGCCACACCCCCGTGCACGCCTCCGCCGGCGAGAACCCCGTGAAGGCGGGGGGCATGCTCGTAGTGATCGACGGCGGCTTCTGCCAGGCCTACCACAACACCACCGGAATCGCGGGCTACACCCTCATCGCGGACCCGGACGGCATGCGCATCAAGGCCCACCGCCCCTTCGCGAGCATCGAGGACGTGCTCGACCTCAATGCGGACATCATGAGCGATGACGACAGGTTCCGTCGATGGGGACGCCCCTTGACCGTGGGCGACACCGACGCCGGCGACCAGATCAAGGAGCAGATCGCCGACCTGCGTCAGCTCCTGAGCGCCTACCGCTCCGGCGAGCTGCCGGAGCGCGCCTCGGAGCGCTCGGCCCAGTAAGGCGCGGCGGCCTCGGCCCCTCGCATGGAAAGAGGCCCCCTACCCGGGACATATCGGGCAGGGGGCCTCTCCTCGTTCGCGCGGGGCGTCTCCGTGCGGCTACTGCTGCTGGTCGGCGGGCGTCGGCATCGTCGGCGCGAAGCCGTCGTCGCGCTGCAGGATGTTCATGAACTCCTCGCCGGTGATGGTCTCCTTCTTCTGCAGGTAATGCGCGATCTCGTGCAGCTTGAAGCGGTTGGCCTGCAGGGTCTTGAGCGCGGTCTGGTGCCCTTCCTCGACGAGCGCCTGGACCTCGGCGTCGACCTGCTGAGCGGTGCCCTCGGAGCAGGTGAGCTCGGAGCCGCCGCCCAGGTAGCGGTTGCGCTGCTGGCCGAGCGCGACCATGCCGAACTTGTCGGACATGCCGTACTGGGTGACCATGGCGCGCGCGATGGACGTGGCTTTCTCGATGTCGTTGGAGGCGCCCGTGGTCATCTGGCCGAAGATGAGCTCCTCGGCCGCGCGGCCGCCGCAGAGCACGGCGATCTTGTTCTTGGCCTCCTCGCGCGTGGTGAGGAAGTGCTCGTCCTCCTCGACCTGCATGGTAAAGCCGAGCGCGCCCGAGGTGCGCGGGACGATGGTGATCTTCGAGACCGGGGCCGACCCCTTCTGCATGGCTGCGACGATGGCGTGACCGGTCTCGTGGTAAGAGACGACGTCCTTCTCATGCTCGGAGAGCACCGTGGACTTCTTCTTCTCGCCGGCGATGACGACGTCGACGGACTCGTTCAAGTCCTCCTGCGTCACGCGCTTGCGCCCGAAGCGCACCGCGCGCAGCGCCGCCTCGTTGATGATGTTGGCGAGGTCGGCGCCCGAGGCGCCGGGGGTCGAACGGGCAATGACGCCCAGGTCGATGCCGCTCTCCATCTTCACGTCGTTGGCGTGAAGATTAAGGATGGCCTCGCGGCCCGCGAGGTCGGGCAGCTCCACCGGGATACGGCGGTCGAAGCGGCCGGGGCGCAGCAGGGCCTGGTCGAGCGACTCGGGACGGTTCGTCGCGGCGAGCACGACGATGCCCTTCTGGTTGTCGAAGCCGTCCATCTCGGAGAGAAGCTGGTTCAAGGTCTGTTCGCGCTCGTCGTTGGAGTTGAGCGAGCCGTCGCGCTTCTTGCCCACGGCGTCGATCTCGTCGATGAAGACGATGCAGGGCGCCTTCTCCTTGGCCTGCTTGAAGAGGTCGCGGACCTTGGCCGCGCCGCGCCCGACGAACATCTCGACGAACTCGGAGCCGGCGATCTGGAAGAAGGGCACGCCCGCCTCACCGGCCACGGCCTTGGCGAGCAGGGTCTTACCGGTGCCTGGAGGGCCCACGAGCAGCGCGCCGCGGGGACAACGGGCGCCGATCTCGTTGTACTTCTCAGGCTTCTTGAGGAAGGAGACGATCTCTTCCAGCGACTCCTTGGCCTCGTCCTGGCCCGCGACGTCGCTGAACTTAACGCCGGTCTCCTCGCCCTTGACCTCCTTGACGTTGGACTTGCCGAGCCCACCGCCCATGCCGAAGCCGCCGCCGAAGTTCATAGAGGGGCCGTCGTCGCCCATGGCCTTCTTCATGCGGCGGTTGAGGTACCAGCCGATGAGAAGGAAAACGACGATAGGCAGGCCATAAGAGAGCAGCAGGTAGAACCAGACGTCCCCCGAGGTGTCGGCGATCTTTCCGACGATCTCTATCTCCTTGTGGCTCGTGAGCTTCTCGGTGAGCCCATCGCCAGAGCCGAAGATGACGGTGGAGTACTTCTGCTGCGAGTCGCCCTCCCCGGTCGTGAAGTAGATGGTGGCGTCACCCTGGGTCTTCTGGACCTGGGTGACCTTGTTCTCGTCGACCATCTCGAGGAAGTCGCTGTAGGCGACCTCCTGGGTCTTGGAGTTGGAGAGCGCCGGGTACATGGTCTGGCTCACGGCGAGGTAGACCACAATGGCCACCAGGATATAGAGCAGCATCGACCGGCGGCGCTTGTTCTCGTCCATGTTCATAAACAAGGGCCTTTCAACGGTTAGCGGATACGCGTATGTAAGTGAATACCCCCATTCAGGGCCGTTCATAAAAAAAGTTTTCTGGGCGAGAAGGACGGGGCCCGCCGGCGGGGGCAGCGACACGGGGAGGCCTCGGCCGCGCGGGCGCCGGCGGCCCTAGCGGAAAAGCTGCCAGAACGCGACGGCGCTCGAGGCGGCCACGTTGAGCGAGTCCACGCCGGCGGACATCGGGATCACGACCGAGCGGTCGGCGGCGTCGAGGGCCTCGCGGGTGAGGCCGTAGCCCTCGCAGCCGAACATGAGCGCTCGGCGACCGGGACCCGCGAGGCTCTCGTCGTCGATGGCCACCGCATCCGGCTCGAGCGCCATCGCGAGGACCTCGAGCCCCTCTCGCCTCAGCTGGGAGACGGTCCCGGCCGGCCAGGAACCCTCCTCGGCGCGGGCCCACGGCACCTGGAAGACCGTGCCCATGGAGACCCTCACCGCGCGGCGGCACAGCGGGTCGGCGCAGCGCGGAGAGAGGACCACGGCGTCCGCACCGAGCGCCGCCGCGCTGCGGAAGAGCGCGCCCACGTTCGAGACGTCCACGAGGTCCTCGAGCACGGCCACCGAGCGCGCCCCGCGGACGACGTCAGCGACGCTTCTCTGCCGAGGCCGGCGCATCGCGCAGAGAAAACCCCGCGTCACCTTGTATCCCGTGAGCCTCTCGGCCTCTTCGTGCGCGAGCACGTAGACGGGCACGTCCGCGCCGGCTACCTCGTCCGCGAGCGAGAAGATGTCCCCGCAGGAGCCGAGGTGGCACTCATCCACGAGAAACGACTCCGGGACGACCCCTCGGCGCAGCGCGACCTCGACCACAAGGCGCGACTCGGCGACGAGCTGTCCGCGCTCGGGCTCGAGCGTGTTTCTCAGCTGCCGGTCCGTGAGGCGCGCGAAGGCGTCCAGGCGCTTGTCGAAGGCGTCGGCCACCCTTTCAATATGCATGGAGCTTCCTCCGATTCTCGTAAGTCGGGCGTCTTTTGTATCTTAGTTCTCTACCAGGTGAGGTAACATATCCAGGCTTATGCCGACATGGCTAAAACGACGACAACAGGCATGGGGTTATTTGATGAGCGAGAACAAATTCGATCAAGACGACAAGAGCGGAGCGAGTGCGCAGGGGCCCGGCCCCAGGAGGCCCTGGGTAGTCCCCTGCTGCGTCGCGGGAGGGGCCCTTGTGGCCGTCTACCTCGGCGGCGTCCTCATGTTCAGCTCCCACTGCCTGCCCAACACGGTGGTCGACGGCGAGAACGTCTCGCTGAAGACGAAAAGCGACCTCGCCTCCTCCATCGAGTCGCAGACCGCCGACTACATCGTCAAGATCTCGGGCGACGGCGTCGAGCTCACCCTCTCGGCCGCGGACATCGACCTCGGCTACGACGGCGACGCCTATGCCGACGAGGTCTTCTCGCAGACGAGCGCCTGGGCCTGGCCCGTCGACCTCGCCTCCTCCAGGTCCATAAAGCTCGAGAAGAAGCTCAGCTACAGCCAGGACAAGATCGACTCCGCCCTCGCCCCCTTCGTCGAGCAGAGCAAACGCTCCGCTGAGGAAGTGGCCAAGCAGGCGACCATCGTCTACGAAAGCACCAAGGGCGCCTTCGTCCTCAACCAGGGCGGCGACACCCGCTACCTCGACGCCGAAAAGGCCCGCGAGGCGGTCTGCGCCGCGCTCGACTCGCTGCAGGTCAGCGTGACGCTCGGCGACGAGTGCATGAACGCCGGCGACGACTTCTCCCAGGCACTGGCGGCGGCCAACGCCTACCTCGCCGCCGCCCCGACCCTCACGCTCGCTGGCTCGACCGTGTGCGACGTAACGCCCGAGCAGATCTCTTCCTGGCTCAAGATCGGCGACGACCTGCAGGTGGCCATCGACGAGGAAGCCGTCACCGCCTGGTGCCGCGGGGACCTCTCCACCGCGTGCGACACGGTGGGCACGACGCGCACCTACACGAGGCCCGACGGCAAGACCGTGAGCGTCTCCGGCGGCGACTACGGGTGGAACATCGACGGCGCCACCACGGCTCAGAACATCGTCGCCGCGCTCAAGACCGGCCAGAAGGCGACGCTCGAGATTCCGACGCTGCAGGCGGCCGCGACCTTTACCGGCGCCGCCGGCGGCAAGGACTGGGGCAACCGCTACATCGACGTCGACATCACCGAGCAGCACGCGCGCATGTACGACGAATCCGGGAACCTCATCTGGGAGACCGACATCGTGAGCGGCGACGTCACCCAGAGCCACGACACGCCCTACGGTATCTACGTGATGGACGAGTACCGCGCCTCCGGCGACGTCGAGCTGCGAGGCTCGATCGACGCCGCCACCGGCGAGCCCGAGTACATCAGCCACGTCGACTACTGGATGCCCTTCATCGGCAACGCCTACGCGCTCCACGACGCGGATTGGCGCGTGAACTTCGGCGGCACGATCTACCAGGGCAACGGAAGCCACGGTTGTGTTAACCTGCCCGTGGACAAGGCGGCAGAGCTCTTCAATCTCACCGCCATCGGCGACGTCGTGGTGGTCCACGCGTAAAACGCGCCGCCTTACAGTCTCGCCTATCGGCCCCCGTCGTCTAGTGACGGGGGCCTTTTTCTGGTGCATTTTTGCCTCATACAGCCGCAGCGATGGATGCCGCTTCCAAGGTTTTGCATAAGATAATTAACCACTGAGTTTATTCGGCGAGATGCGCGAATTATCGGTTCGGTGGCATGTAAACATTACTGAATCTACGCATTTGCTTAGCTTCACCCAACTTACCGTCCCAGCAATCAAGCCCTTCACCTCGTGTTTATTTAGCTGACGGGAGATACACGTAAGGCAACGGCAAGATACCAGTAAACGAAATTTTGTCTCACTATTGATTTTAGAGCGATAGAGAGCAGAACCTCCTTAAGGTTATGT
Organism: bacterium; assembly: GCA_963605405.1. Taxonomy (GTDB): domain Bacteria; phylum Actinomycetota; class Coriobacteriia; order Coriobacteriales; family Atopobiaceae; genus Paratractidigestivibacter. The sequence continues at coordinate 93,986 of CAVCUP010000001.1, forward strand.
GCCATCCGCGGGAAGCCGCGTCAAGAACACGACCGGAGGGAGAACCATGCAGAATCAGCCCCAAAGACCAGACGCAAGGCGTCGCGCGCCCTTGCGCCGCAAGGGACGCGAGAAAACGAAGAGGTCGTCGAGTATCGCGGCACGTGCCCGCGCGGTCATGCTCTGCGCGCTTCTCGCGCTGGGCCAGACGCTCGGAATCATCACCTCCTGCACCCTCCCCACCGCGGCGACGGCAGCGGAGCCCGGCCAGACCGTGGAGATCGAGGCCTTCGGCGATAACCGCCACCAAGTGGCCGGATCCGGCGAGAACGCGTTCTGTATCGAGCCCGGGCGGAGACCCGGCGTGGGAACAAGGACCGTCGGAGACCTGTTGGGGCACACCAGTAGGAACCCGGAGAAATACTGGGACCAGGAATCCGTGACCACCATCGCCCTCGCTGCAGAGTTCTGTATGGAAAAAAGCGGCCTTGACCGAGGGGCCGCCTACGATTTCTGCCAGGGGGCCATCTGGCGTTACGTCAAATTCGGCAACCTCGACATGAGCGGGACCTACGCCGCCCTCTCGGACGCGATGAACGCCTACGTCGAGGCGAACCGGGACGGCCACATCGGCAAGGGCTGCCTCTACTACGCCGAAGACGGGCAGTCCACCGCGTCCCTGCGCGTCGAGGAGATTCTGGGCGGGCTCACGCTCGTCAAGTCAAGCAGCGACGCCTCGGTATCCGGCGGAAACGCGCTCTATAACCTCGAGGGCGCGGTCTACGGGATCTACTCCGACGGCTCCTGCTCGGGAGAGCCCGTGGCGACGCTCCGAACCAACTCAGCGGGAAGCGCCTCGGCGGACGACCTCAAGCGCGGTTCCTATTGGGTCAAGGAAATCTCGCCCTCTGCCGGTTACGCCCTCGACGAGTCCGTGTACAGCATCGAGGTTCCCGCAGGCTCCGTGGCCGCGCTCGCCGTCGGCGAGACGCCGCAGACCTGTGACGTAGAGGTGGCCGTGCGCAAGGTCGACGCGGAGACCGGCGAGGCGGCAGCGACCGGAACCGCGACCCTGGCGAACGCGGAGTTCCGCATCGAGTACTATGCCGGGCGCTACGACGAGGAGAGCCTGCCGGCCTCGCCGGACGCCGTCTACACCGTCGTCACCGACGACACCGGTGCCGCTCGGCTCGACCAGACGCTTCCCCTGGGAACCGCGGTGGTCCGGGAGACGAAGGCGCCCGAGGGTTATCTGTTGGACACCGCGAGCCACATCGTCCACATAGACGGCTCGGGCATATCCGCCAAGGTCGACGCATACGCGGTCCCCGTTGTGGCGGAGCAGGTTATCCGCGGGGACGTCTCCTTCGTCAAGGCAGACGAGGACAGCCAGAAGCGCCTTGCGGGCGTCCCCTTCCTCATCACCGCGGCAAACGGGGAGAAGCACGTCGCCGTGACCGATGAGAACGGCATATTCGACTCCTCTGAGCTCGATGCCGCGCGCGACACCAACTCCAACGACGCGGCGCTCGGCGAGGACGGCAGGGTCGACGAGTCCAAGCTAGACCCCGCAGCGGGAATCTGGTTCGGGTCGGGCGCGGCGGACGACTCGAGGGGGTCTCTCCCCTACGGCGCCTACACGATCCAAGAGCTCCGTTGCACGGCGAACGAAGGGCGTCGGCTCATAGTGGCGGGCCTCGTCGTGACGAAGGACGGCAGGACCTACGGCCTCGGCACCTTTGACAACAGGGCCGTTCGCATCGCCACCTCCCTCTCCTTCGACGGCGACGGCAAGGCCTGCCCCGCAGACGACGACGTCGTGCTCGTCGACTCGGTGACGTTCGAGGGACTCGAGCCCGGCCATGAGTACGTGCTGCGAGGCGAGCTCCACGCGGTTTCCGAAAGCGGAGAGGATATGGGCGTCGTGGCCGAATCGTCCGAGAAATTCTCCCCCGTGCTCACCGCATCCGAGCAGGACGTGAGTTTCCATCTCGACACCGCGGCGCTGGCCGGGTCGCGCCTCGTCGCATTCGAGCGGCTCTTCGACAACGGGGAGCTCCTGGCCGAGCACGCCGACCTGAACGACGAGGGCCAGACCGTCCACGTGCCCCGGATCGGCACCACGCTCGCCAAGCAGACCGACCACGAGGCCGACGCGACGGCCGAGACCATGAGGGTCGCGGACACCGTGGTCTACACCGGTCTCGAGGCGGGAAAGAACTACACCGTGACGGGCACCCTGCGCCTCCGCGACGAGAACGGCGCGGAGGCCGGCCCAGCCCTCGACGACGAGGGCAACGAGATTCGCGCCGAGGCTAACTTCACGGCCGAGTCCCCGAACGGCTCCGTTGAGGTCGTTTTCGAGTTCAAGGGCACCGGCCTTGCCGGCAAGCAGGCCGTGGCCTTCGAGGAGCTCTGGCACGAGGGCCGTCGCTTCGCCGTCCACGCCGACATCGCGGACGAGGGGCAGCTCGTGAGTTTCCCCTCGCTCAAGACCATGGCCGTATGCGACGCGACGCAGAGCAAGCTTCTTCCCGCCGCGAACGGCCAGGTCGTGACGGACACGGTGGAGATGTGGGGCCTGCGCGCCGGCGGCGAATACGAGCTCCGCGCGGAGCTTCACATCGTCGGCGAGAACGGCGAGGACTCCGGGGTCGTCTCTGAGGCAAGAAAGGCCTTTATCGCCGACGGGCCCGCCGCGACCGAGACGGTGAGCCTCGCTGTGGACGCGTCCGGCCTCGGTTCGCGCACGCTCGTCGTCTTCCAGGAGCTCTGGCGCGGCGGCGTACGCGTCGGTTCGCACGCCGACCTGGGCGACGAGGACCAGAGCGTCGGCGTTCCCCAGATACACACGACACTAACGGGCACGAACGGGCAGAAGGCCGTCGAGCTTCCCTCCGGCGACGGGGCCGCGCGGATCGAGCTCGTCGACACCGTGAGCTACCAGGGCCTTGTTCCCGGAGAGACCTATGAGCTCGAGGGCACGCTCTACGAGGTCGAGAACGACGGGGCCGGCGACGCCGTGACGGACATGTCCGGCGCACCCGTTTGCGCGAGCGCGAGCTTTGTGGCCGAGTCGTCGGACGGAGAGGCCTGCGTCACCTTCTCCTTCGACGCCGAGTCCCTCGGGAGCTGCCCGGTCGTGGCGTTCGAGCGCCTCAGTTGGAAGGGCCTGCAGATCGCCGTCCATCTCGACCCGAAGAGCGAGCCCCAGACAGTAACGTTCACCAAGCCCGAGAAGCCGCAAACACCCACAAGCCCCGATAAACCGGCCTCCACGAGAAGGCAAACGCCCGCTACCGGCGACGTCGCCCTGCCTGTGTTCGCGTGCGCGGTCCTCGGCGGGCTTCTCGCCTTCTGCGGATGGGCCATCGTCCGCGCCGGCTCCATGGGCCCTGAGGACGAATAGCCGAAGGCAAGCCCAGGGAATCCCGGTAAAGAAGCTCCATGAGCTCGGCGTCTCCCTGCGGGACATCGGCCGGCTTCTCGGCATCAGCCACCAGCGCGCCCACCGGCTCATCAAGGCATGAATAGACGGCCGGGAGAACGTTCTCCCGGCCGTCTCGCAAGTCTGTGACTCCCCCGTCTTATGGGGAAAGTCCCATCCGCGAGGACCTGGGCGTCGTCTACTTGAGCCCCATGTTGCGCATCATGTTGGCCATTGCGCGACGATTCTTCTTGCCGCCCTTGCCCTGCATACCCTCGGCCATACCGCGCACCTTGCCCATCATCTTGTTCATCTCGGACCACTGCTTGATGAGCTGGTTGACCTCCTGGACCGTGCGGCCCGAGCCGGCGGCGATGCGCTTGCGGCGCTGGCCGTTGATGATCTTCGGCCTCGCGCGCTCCTCCTTGGTCATCGAGTGGATGATGGCCTCGATTCGCACCATCTGGGAATCATCGACGTTTGCGCCCGGGTTCTGGGCCATCGCGCGCTCCATGCCGGGAATCATGCCGATGATCTTCTGCAGGCCGCCCATCTTGCGAATCTGCTGCATCTGGGTGAGCAGATCGTCCATGGTGAAGCCCTCGCGCAGCATACGCTCGGCGTCGGCCGCCTGCTGCTCGTCGGCGATTTTCTGGGCCTCCTCGATGATGCCCACCACGTCGCCCATGCCGAGGATTCGCTTGGCCATGCGGTCGGGGTGGAAGACCTCGAGGGAGTCGGGCTTCTCGCCCATCGAAACGAACTTGATGGGTTTGCCGGTGACCTCGCGCACGGAAAGCGCGCCGCCGCCGCGGGCGTCGCCGTCGAGCTTGGACATGATCACGCCGTCGAAGTCCACGCGCTCGGCGAAGGTCTGGACCACGTTGACGATGTCCTGGCCGGTCATGGAGTCGACGACCATGAGGATCTGGTCGGGACGCACGGCCTGCTTGATGGCCACGGCCTCCTGCATCATCTCCTCGTCGATCTGCAGGCGACCGGCCGTGTCGACGATCACGATGTCGTTGAGGTGGTCGACGGCGTCGCGGATGGACTCAGAGGCGACCTTCACCGCGTCGACGCCGTCGCCGCGGTACACGCGCACGCCGATCTCGCCGCCGAGGGTCTCGAGCTGGTCGGCGGCCGCCGGGCGGTGCGTGTCGCAGGCTGCCAGAAGCGGGCTGTGCCCCTGGCTCTTGAGCAGGTAGGCGAGCTTGGCCGACGCGGTCGTCTTGCCGGAGCCCTGCAGGCCGACCATCATGATCACGTTCGGCGTGCGGTTCTGGGCGAAGGTGAGCTTGGACTCGGTCGAGCCGAGGAGCTCGGTCAGCTCGTCGAGAACGATACGCACGACGTTCTGGGACGGGTTCAGGGACTCAAGGGTCTCCGCCGTCATGCACTTCTCTTTGCAGCGGGAGACGAATCCCTTGACCACGCGGTAGTTGACGTCCGCCTCGAGAAGGGCCATGCGAATCTCGCGCATGGCGACGTTGATATCGTCCTCCGTCAGGCGGCCCTTGCCGCGCAGGCTGTCGAAGGTGTCCTGGAGACGGTCGGATAAGGAGCTGAACACTGCCATGTGCTACATCCCTTCGCCCACGAGCGCCCGGCAGAACTCGAGCGCGTCGAAGGATTGGAGGTCGTCGATGGACTCGCCCACGCCGATACGGTAGATGGGGAGCTTGAGCTGGTTGGAGATGGCCAGGGCGATGCCGCCCTTGGCCGTGCCGTCGAGTTTGGTCACGATGAGACCGTCGAGGTCGAGGGCGTCGTTGAACTCCTTGGCCTGGTTGAGGCCGTTCTGTCCCGTGGTCGCGTCGACCACGAGCACGACCGAGACGGGCACCTTCGCGCGCTTGCGGGTGACGTTGACAACCTTGGCGAGCTCGCGCATGAGGTCGGCCGAGGTGTGCAGGCGGCCGGCGGTATCGATGAGCGTGAGGTCGCAGCCTCGGCGCTCGGCCTCATCGACGACGTCGTAGCAGACGCTCGCGGGGTCTGCCCCGCGCTCGCGCGTGATCACGTCGACGCCCGCGCGCTCGCCCCAGACCTGGAGCTGCTCGATGGCCGCCGCTCGGAAGGTGTCCGCGCCGCCGATGACCACGGAGCGCCCCTCGCCCTTGGCGCGCCCGGCGAGCTTGCCCACCGTGGTCGTCTTGCCGGCGCCGTTGATGCCGACGAAGAGCACGCAGGAAGGCATGTCGGAGAAGGGGTCGCGCTCGGCGCGGCAGAACTCGTCCGCGAGCCTCTCGGCAAGCGCGCCCTTGAGCTGGTCGGCGCGGGTGAGGTTCTTCCTTGCCGCGAGGTCGCGCAGGTCGTCGGTGACGCGCATGGCCACCTCGCCGCCCATGTCGCCCATCACGAGCCGGTCCTCGAGGTCCTCCCAGAAGTCCTCGTCGACCTCACCGCCCAGATAAAAGACCTCGTTGATGGCCTCGCGCGAACGCTCGAGACCTCGTTTCAGGCTGTCGAGGAAGCCCATCTATGCATCAACCACCTTTCCGGTTGCCTTGTCGAGCCGCTGCGAGACCACGTGGCTCACGCCGTCGGCCTGCATGCTCACGCCGTACAGAACGTCCGCCTGCTCCATCGTGCGCCTCTGGTGAGAGATGACGAGGAGCTGCGTCGACTCCTTGAGCGCCTCGATGGCGTCGAGGAGCTTGGAGAGGTTCGAGTCGTCAAGCGCGGCCTCGACCTCGTCGAACACGTAGAACGGGACCGTGCGCACCTTGTACACCGCGAAGAGGAGCGCGAGCGCGGTGAGCGACTTCTCGCCGCCGCTCATAAGGGTCATCTTGGTCAAGCGCTTTCCGCGCGGCTGGGCCGCGACCTCGATGCCGGTCTCCGCGAGGTTCTCGGGGTCCGTCATCTCGATGTGGGCCTGGCCGCCCGGGAAGAGCAGCGAGAAGATCTCCGAGAAGTTCTGGTTCACTTTGTCGAAGACGACGAGGAACTGGTTCTTCATCTTTCGGTCGATGGCCGCGTTGATCTTCTTGAGCGAGGAGCGCGCGCTCTCGAGGTCGGCCACCTGCTCGCCGATGTAGTCGGCGCGCTCCTTGAGGCGCAGGTACTCGTCCATCGCGACCTCGTTGACGGGGCCGATCCCCTCGATCTGGGACTTCAGGGCCGCGACCTCGCGCTCGGCGGCGTCGCGGTCCTCGGGCGCGCTCACGTGAAGGGCCTCATCGAGGACCGCGCCCGTTGCGGTGATGGCGTTGATGGCCCCCTCGACCTGCACCTCGAGCCGGCCGATGTCGACCTTGACCTCGTTCACGGAGCCCTTTGCCCGCTCGAGCTCGGAGGCGGCCGCGCTCACGGCCTCCTTGGCGTCCCCGATCGTCTTCTTGAGCGAGTCGGAGTCCGCCTCGGCGAGAGACGCGCGGTCCTTAAGTCTCCTGGCCCACTCGAGGGCGCGCTCGTGCACGGCCTGGTAGCGGTCGTGCAGCGGGTCCACGCGCAGGCGCACGATGTCGAGGGCCCGCGAGCTTTCCTCCGTCGCCTTGATCCGGCGCTCGAGGTCCTCCACGCGCGCGGCGCACTCGCGCTCGCGCGACGCAGTGTTGCGCTGGCGCTCCGTCGCCATCGCGAGCTCGAGGCGCGCGTCGGAAAGCTCGCGGTTGGTGCGGCCGGAGACGCGCGCGGCCTCCTCATGCTCGCGGTTCTTGCCCTCGAGGTCCTCGGCAAGCTCCGCCGCGAGGGCGGATGCCTCCTTGGCGGCGGCTCGGTGCCGCTCGATGTTCTTGCGGGCGTCGGCGGCCTTCTCCTGCGCGGCCTCGCGGCGCTTGGTGACCTGCGCCCGCTCGGACAGGGCACCGGCGTGCTGGCTCTCGAGGCGCCCGCGCTCGGACGCGGCGGAGGTGATCTCCGCCTGCAGGCGCGCCACCTCGCCCTTCGACCCCGCGTGCTCGTCGCGGGCCTCGGCGAGCGCGAGCTCGAGCTCAGCGACCTTCTTGCCCGCGGCCTCGAGCTCGTCGCGCAGCCCCGGCGCGCTCTCCTCGAGCGCGCGGATACGGCGCTTGCGCTCGAGCGCGCCCGACTCGTTGGAGGGAAGGCTGCCCACGTGCACGCGGCCGTCCGGCAGCACGCATACGCCGTCCTCGCACACGTAGGTGAACGCCGGGGCCTTCGCGTGCGCGAGCACGGCCTCCGACGCCCCCTCGACGAGCCTCACGTCCCCGAGAAGCGCCTCGAGGAGCGCCCGCGCCTCCTGCGCGACGTTGAGCCTGGAGACGAGCGGCACGCCCGGGGCGCCCTGCGCGCCCGGAAGCTCCGGGCGCGCGGCGTCGCGCGCGACGACCGCCGCGCGCCCCTCGACGCCCGCGAGCGCCGCGCCCTCGGCGGCCACCGCGGCCGCGTCCTCGGCACATCCCACCACAAGGGCCGAGAGATCGTCGCCCAAAAGACGCTCGATAAGCCCCTCGACCTCGGGGTCCGCGTCGATGAGGTCGGCCAGGCGGCACTGCACGCGCCCCTCGGCGGCCTGACCGGACGCGAGCTTGGCCGTGAGCGGGCTCGCGTCCTCCACCTGCGCGTCCACGCGCCTCAGGGCCTCGAGCGTGGCCTCCGCGCCGGAAAGCGCGGCACGCGCGTCCTTCTCGGCGCCCCTCGCGGCCTGGAGCTCGTTGTTCTTCGCGTTGATGTCGTCGGCGAGGCGGGAGACCTCGGCGCGCGTCTCCTCTAGCTCGGCCTTGAGCCTGCCCTCGCGCTCCTCGCGCTCGGCCATGGCGGCCTCCGAGGTGGCGATGGTCTCCGCGAGCTGGGCCAGGCGGTCGGCGAACATCTCGTCCTCGACCTCGGAGTTGCCGATCTGGTCCTCGAGCTTGGCATAGGCGAGCGTCTCGCGGTCGGCCTCGGCCTGCGCGCTCTTCTGCTCAGCCGAGAGGCGGCCGATCTGGGCCTCGAGCTCCTTGCGGGCACGGACGGCCTCGCGCGACTTCTCCTGCAGCTCGTCGACGCTCGACCTGAGGTCGCGCTCGCGGACCGTCATGTCGGAAAGCTCGCCGGCCAGCCGCTCGTGCTCGGCCGCGGCCTCGCCGCGCTGCTTGCCCATGGTGGAGAGCTGCGTGCGCATCTCGGAGAGGCGGGAAACCATGTTCTTGCCCTTCTCCTCGAGAAGGCGCATGTCCGAGTCCATGCGGCCGAGCTGGTCCTGCATGCGCCGGCGCTGCTCGCCGAGGTCGCCCACGAAGAGGCCCTTCTGCTCGAGCAGGCTCTGCAGCTTCTCGAGCTCGGCCTCCTTCTCGTCGTGGCGGTACTGCGCGAGCTCGACGGCCGCCTCCGCCTCCTTGCCGCGGGCCGCGAGGCGGTTGTACTCGTCTTGGAGCCTGCGCAGGTCGTCCACCGCGAGCTGCACCGTGAGCTCCTGGAGCCTGTCGTTGAGGTCATGGGCGCGCTTGGCCTTGTCGACCTGACGCTCGAGGGGCTTGAGCTGCCGCGCGATCTCCCGGGAGAGGACCTTCGCGCGCGCGAGGTTCTCGTCCATGCTCGCGAGCTTACGCATCGAGCGCTCCTTGCGCCTGCGGTGCTTGGAGATGTCGGCTGCCTCCTCGATGAGGCTGCGGCGCTCCTCCGGGCGGCTGGAGAGGACCGAGTCAAGCTTGCCCTGGCTGATGATGGAGTGCGTGTCCTTGCCCAGGCCCGAGTCGTGCAGGATGTCCTGGACGTCGCGAAGTCGGGACGGCGCGTTGTTGATGAGGTACTCGGATTCGCCGGAGCGATACATACGCCGCGTCACGGCGACCTCGCCGAAGTCGATGGGCAGCATATGGTCTGAGTTGTCGAGCACGAGCGTGACCTCGGCGAGTCCCACCGCGCCTCTCGCCGAAGAGCCGGAGAAGATGACGTCCTCCATCGCCTGGCCGCGCAGCATCTTCGCGCTCTGCTCGCCCAGCACCCAGAGAATCGCGTCCGATACGTTCGACTTGCCCGAGCCGTTCGGGCCCACGACCACGTTGAGGCCGGGGTCGAAGACCATCTGGGTCTTGTCCGCGAAGGACTTGAAACCCTTGAGCGTGAGCGACTTCAGATACAAGGAACGTGCCTTTCGGTTCGTGCATGGGCATGGGCCCCGGATTCCCCGGCGCCCTTACTGCGGCCGGCAAGAGACGCCGGGACCCGTCTAGTTGGTGAACCCCTCGTGGTCGAACTGGCCTTCCTCGGCATACCCGAGCCGCACGAGGGCGTCGGCGGCCGCCGCGCTCTCCGAGGCCTTCTTCGAGCGGCCGCTTCCACGCCCGACGCGGGCACCGGCGACCAGCACGACAGAGGTGAAGGTGGGCGTGTGCTTGGGGCCCTCCTCGCCCACGAGCTTGTACTCGGGGCCGCAGTGGGAGTCGCGCTGCGCCACCTCCTGCAGCAGCGACTTGGCGCTGATGGGCTTCTTGGCGAGGTCTGTGGACACATGGGGGCCGAGCGTGCGCTCCACGAAGTCGTGGGCCGCCGCGTAGCCCGCGTCGAGATAGAGCGCGGCCACGATGGACTCGTAGACGTTCTCGAGCGCGCGGTGCATGCCCCGGGCGCCCGTGCCCCTCTCCGACTCACCCATCACGATGAGAGGGGCGAGCCCGAGGTCCTCGGCGATCATGCTGAGCATGTTGCCGGAGACGAGCGCGATCTTGAGCTGCGAGAGCTCGCCTTCGTCCATCTCGGGAAAGCGGCGATAGATGTCGGCGGCGACGATGGCGCCGAGCACCGAGTCGCCAAGGAACTCGAGACGCTCGTAGGAGAGCTTCGTGCGCGCTCCCTCGACCGCGGAGGGGTGCGTGAGGGCGCGCTCGATGAGTGTCTTGTCCGTGAACTCGTGGCCGAGGATCTCCTCGGCGGCGGCCACGCGCTTTCGCATCTTCAAGGAATTCCGCCCGCCTTGCCTACTGGGCGCTCTCGATAGCGTCGGCGACCTGGGCGATGGTGGCGATCTTCTCGACGGCCTCGTCGTCCATGGTGATCTCGAACTCGTCCTCGAGGGCGGTCACGAGCTCGAGCAGGTCGAACGAGTCGGCGCCGAGGGCCTTGAGGTCGGTGGACTCGGAAAGCTCGGCGCCGTCCTCGACGTCGAGGGTGTCGTTGACGATCTCGATGATCTTGGAGACGGTCTCCTGGCGATCCATATGGTTCTCCTTCGTCGCGGGCCGGGCACGCCGGCCCCGTAAATGGCAAGAGGTACGGGGTTGATTCTACCCGTTAGGCGCCCGCGGCGCAGTCGCGCGCGATCCGGCCGGCGATCTGGCCGCAGAGGTCGCCGCGGACAGCGGAGGCGCAGTGCAGGACGCCCATCTTCACGGCCTCCGCGCTCGTGGCCCCGTGGCCCTTGACCACGGGCGCCTTGAGGCCGAGCAGGACCGCGCCGCCGTACTCGTGGCCGGAGAGCTCGCCGGCGAGGGACTTCAGCGCCTTCTTGAGCATGGCGAGCCCGATCTTGTTGAGGAGGGACTCCCCCATCGCGTCCTTGAGGCGGGAGAGCACGAACTTGCCCGTGCCCTCGATGGACTTGAGGGCCACGTTGCCGGTGAAGCCGTCGGCGACGATGACGTCGAACGATCCGCCGAGGATGTCCGTTCCCTCGGCGTTGCCGGCAAAGCCGCAGTCGCCGCCGGCCAGGGCCTCGTGGTACGCGAGCGCCATCTCGGAGCCCTTGGTCTCCTCGGATCCGTTGCAGAGAAGCCCCACGCGCGGCTCCGCCACCCCCAGCGCCACGCCGGCGTAGGCGCGCCCCATATGCGCGAACTGCACCATGACCTCGGGCTTGACGTCGGCGTTGGCGCCCATGTCGAGGAAGATGGTCTTGTGCGCGCCCGGTCCCGGGAACGGCAGAGCGAGCGCGGGGCGCTTCACGCCCTTGATGCGCCCGATGCCGAAGGTCGCGGCGGCGAGGACGGCGCCTGTGGAGCCTGCGGAGAAGAGCCCGTCGGCCTCGCCCGCGCGAACCGCGGCGGCGGCGCGCACGATGCTCGCGTCCTTCTTTTGGCGCACGGCGGATGCGGGGTGCTCGGACATCGAGATGAACTCCGTGCAGGGCAGCGCGCGGGCCCGGTCATGCTTGGCGCAGAAAGCCTCGACCACTCCCGGGGCCCCGGCGACGAGCGCCTCGAGGTCGGAATCGGCCTCGAGCGCGGCGGCGACGCCCTCGAGCACGACAGACGGGTCCTTGTCCGAGCCCATCACATCAACGCAAACCGTAACCATAGGAACCCTCCGCACAAGACGAAAAATCAACCTTCTTAGTATAAGCCACGTCCCTGCACCGACGCCCGCGCGGGAATGGCGAGAAACACCTCGCCGCAGAATCCATAGGCGGGAGCGCGGCGGCCGCGATGGGCGGCGGGACTCGCGGCCCGACGGGCGGGCCTCACTCGCCGCGTGGCCGACACCGGGCGCCTTGCGCCCAATGCCAGGCATCCGCCGCTCTTGAATGGGCGCGCTGACCTTCGGTGCACGGAATGCGCGCTCGAGTCTGCGGCCCGTTCGCCAGGCGCACGAGCCCAACACAAAAACAAGGAGGCCGCCCAGGGGCGACCTCCCTTAACAAACGCTTCTATCGCACGAGGCTCAAAGGCTACTCGGAAACGACAACGACCTCGCGGTCCTTGTAGAAACCGCAGTTCGGGCACACGTGGTGCGGGAGCTTCGGAGCGCCGCACTGCGGGCACACGGAGCGAGCGGCGACGGTGAGCTTGCTGTTCGCCGAACGACGGGAGTGGGTGGCGCCGCGGCCCTTCTTTTGCTTGGGTACTGCCATAGTGAACCTCTCAGACTTCTCTTCCAACGCCAGGCGGCGTCAAACGCGCGCCGGACGGTCTTACGCTAAAAAATCATGCGTTGGATATACTAGCACACCCAACGACAAAAGGCACGATACAGCAATTCTTCACGATACGGGATTACTGAGCTCCCGCCTCGTCCTCGGACTCGAACTTCATGCCGGCAAGAGCCGCGAACGGGTTCTGCGGACGGCGCGACTCCTCGACCATGGCGGCGTGGCCGCAGTCGGTCGCGTTCAGGTTCTCGCCGCACACGGGGCAGAGGCCGAGGCAGTCCTCCTTACAGAGAACCACGAAGGGCGTCTCCATGATAAGCGAGGTCCCCAGCGCCTCGGCGAGGTCGATCTTCTCGTCGGGAAGGACGAGGGCGAAGTCGATGTCGTCGTCCTCATCGTCGGCCTGCTCGGGCTCCTCGAAGAGATAGTACTCGTCGACCTCGCCGGCGATGTCGAACTCGGCGTCCTCGAGGCAGCGGTCGCAGGTGCCCACCACGTGGCAACGCACCATGCCGGTGACGAGGATGCCCTCGCCCGCGTTGGTGAGCGCGAGGTCGTAGTCGATGCCCCCGGGAAGCTTGAACTCATGCTCTCCGAGCGAATAGCCGGCCTCGTCGAGATGGCCCTCGAGGGCCAGGGTGTCGCCGGGGTTGGCGAGTCGCTCATCGAGCTCGAAGATGACGGACTGCATGCTGCGCTACCTCGCTACCAAGGGACGTTGTTGGTCGTGTTGCGCGAGCCCGAGTTCTCGTCGAGCGTCTGGCGCACACGGGTAACCGAGCCGGTGAGGCTCTTGAGGTTCTCCTCGAGGTGCGCGAGCACCGTGTCGGCGTACTCCTCGGCGTTGTATCGGGTATCCCGCTCGTACTGGGAGGCCTGGTCGCGGATGGCGTCGGCCTGCTGCTGGGCGAGACGGACGACCTCCTGGTCGCCGGCGAGGATCATGGCCTGCTGCTGTGCATCGGCGATGATGGAGCTCGCCTGCTGCTGAGCGCGGTCGAGGGTCTCCTGCTCCTCCTTGACGATTCTGCGAGCGTCGGTGAACTCCTGCGGGAAGACGCGGCGAATCTCGTCGAGGATCTCGTAGACCTCCTGGGCGTCGACGATCTTCTTCTGTCCGCCGCCGCCGAAGGGCGACTTGGCCTCGCTCACGAGCTGCTCAAGCTCCTCGACAAGCGTCTCGATTTCCTCTCCCGGCTGCATGCGGGCTCCTTTCGAACATGCGCGGGCCGAAGGATTGGCGAAGGCCGCGGGCGCATTGCAGGCATTCTAAACTGGCTTATGTTACCAGATTGGGCAAGAAGGGCCGATCAGGCCAGCTCGGCGAAGCGGCCCCTCAATCGAACGTTCACGTTGGGGGGCACGAGAGTCTCGACGCTCGAGCCCATCTGGGAGATCTCCCGCACGATCGACGAGCTCACGTAGCCGTACTCGGGGCTCGACATGACGAAGACGCTCTCGAGCTCGGGGGCCAGGTGGCTGTTGAGGTCGGCCTGCTGGAGCTCGTACTCGAAGTCCGTCATCGCTCGCAGACCCTTGACCACGGCAGAGGCCCCCTCCTCGCGGCAGAAACTAACGAGGAGCCCGGAGAAGGGCTTGACCTCGACGTCGTCGACGCCCTCGGCCGCGAGCGCCTCGACGATCATGTCCACGCGCTCGGGCAGCGAGAAAACAGGGCCGCAGCCGCGCTTGTTCGCCGAGGCGGCGACGGCCACCGTGACCTTGGGGAAGAGCCTTCTCGCGCGCATGATCACATCGAGGTGCCCGAGGGTCACCGGGTCGAACGTGCCCGGGACGACGACGTGCTTGACCTGCTCTTTGTTCAAATCGGACATGGTATGTCCCCTTCTTTGGGCGGTTATGGCCCTTCGCGGTTGTTACTCAGCGCCGGCATCCTCGCGCCGCGTATCGACGGCATCCTCGGCTTCCTCGGCTCCCTCGGAACCCGGGCCGCCCCAGACCATGAGGTCGACGGCCGTCGCGCCCTGCGTCTTCGACTTGACGAGGGAGAGACCGTCTCCGGAGATGCCGGGCGCCTTGCTCGAGCGCTCGTAGACCACGACGGCCGCAGGCTCGAGCTGGCCGCTGGCCGCGAGCGCCTCCACGAGCGCCGCGACCTTCTGCGCCTCCACGGCATAGGGCGGGTCGAGGAACACGACGCCGAAGGGGCCTCCGGGAACACGCCCCTGCTCGGCGAGGGCCAGCGCGTCCCCGGAGACGGCGCGCCACTCGCCCGGCGCCGCATGCAGCGAGTTTCTCGCCGTCCGCCCGATGCGGGCGACGGCGCGCCGGTCGAGGTCGATGAAGGTGGCGCGCGAGGCGCCCCTGCTCACGAGCTCGAAGCCCATGGCGCCGGAACCCGCATAGGCGTCGAGCACCGAGACCCCCTCGAGATCGAGCCCGCGCGCCGAGAGGATCATCGAGGCGAAGCGCTCGCGGTTCCTGTCGGTCGTGGGACGCGTGGTCCCCTTGCCCTCGGGGGCCTCGATAGCGAGGCCCTTCCACTTGCCGCCGACGATTCTCATGCTCGCTCCAGTTCTTCGAAGTAGACGTCGTAGCGCTCGCGCACCTCGAGCGCGAGGAGCCGGTGGGCGGCAGAGGCGAGCGCGGGGTCCGCGGCCGCGATCGCGCGCGCGTCCTCGTGCGCCCATTCCACGAGATCGGCGTCGGCCTCGAGGTCGCATACCTTGAGCGTCACGCCGCCGGACTGCCTGTACCCCAGCACCTCGCCCTCGTGACGGAGCCTGAGGTCGAGCTCGGCCAGGGCAAGGCCGTCGCTCGTGGACTCGAGCGCGGACAAGCGCTCGCGGGCCGGGGTGTTCTTCTTCGCGGCGCAGCTCAGGTAGACGATGCCGGCCGCGTCGCCTCTTCCCACGCGGCCTCGGAGCTGATGCAGAGTGGCCAGGCCGAAGCGGTCAGCGTCCAACACGACCATGGCCGTGGCGTTCGGCACGTCGACGCCCACCTCCACCACCGTGGTCGAGACGAGCACCTGCGTGGCGCCGCTGCGGAAGCGCTCCATCGCGCCGTCCTTCTCCTCGGCGCGCATCCGGCCGGTAAGGATGTCGCACTCGACGCCGGGCAGGATGCTCTTGCGAAGCCAATCCAGGGTCGAGACGGCCGAGCGGAGCTTGTCCGAGGAGGAGACGACGGCGTCAGGGACATCCTCGAGGCCGGAGCCGTCGTCGGCGTCGTCCACCAAAGGACAGATCACGTATGCCTGGTGCCCCGCCGAGAGCGCGTCGCGCATGGCCCCCCACGCGAGGTCGAGGTTATCCGGCGTGACGACCTTGGTCGTTATCCCGGCGCCCGCCCGCGGCCTGCGTGATATGCGCGAGAGATCGACGTCTCCGTAGGCGGAAAGCGCGAGCGTGCGCGGAATCGGCGTGGCGCTCATGGCGAGAAGGTCCGCGCCCGGGCCCTTGGAACGCAGCGCCGCCCTCTGGTTCACGCCGAAGCGGTGCTGCTCGTCGATGACCACGAGCGAGAGTCTCCGGAACTCGAGCTTGTCGGAGAGAAGCGCCGTCGTTCCGAAGAGCACGCACGCCTCGCCGGACGAGCACGCCGCCTCGGCCTCGGCGCGAGCGTCCCCTCTCACGGAGCCCGTCACGAGCCGCCAGCCGATGCCCGCGGCGTCGAGCAGTGGCCCGAGCTTCTCCGCGTATTGACGCGCGAGCACCGAGGTCGGGGCCATCATCGCGGCCTGTGTCCCGGTGTCCGCGCACGCGGCCAGCGCGACGGCGGCCACGGCAGTCTTGCCCGTGCCGACGTCGCCGAGAAGAAGGCGGTTCATCACGCGCGGCGCCGCCATGTCGGCGAGGATCTCGTCGGCGGCGGAGCGCTGCTCTTCGGTGAGGGTAAAGGGCATCGCGGCGAGAAGCGCGTCCATGTGCGGGCCGAGGACCTCATGCTCGACGGGGCACGAGCCCGAAAGCTCGATCTCTCTGCGCGTGAGGAGCGTGAGCTGAAGGCAGAGCAGCTCGTCGTAGGCGAGCCTTCTCCTCGCGAGCCCGGCGGCGGCGACGCTCGAGGGGAAATGCACCTCGCGGAAGGCGCGCCCGAGGGTCATGAGGCCGCGGCGCGCGGCGAGGCCCGCGGGCAGGAAGTCGCACACGTCGCCCATGTCCAGCAGCGCCGTGCTCACGATCCTTCGCATCCACGCCACCGTCAGCCCCTCGCCCACGCCATGCACGGGCAGCACGCGCGCGTACGTGTCGGCGCCGCCGGCGCCCACAACCTCATGGAACGGGGCCTTCATCTGCTTGAAACCGTAGCCGAAGGTCACCTTGCCGGAAAGCGCGACGACGTCCCCCTTGTGGACCTGCTCGGCGATCCAGGGCTGTCGGAAGAACGTCGCCTCCATCACGCCCGTCTCGTCCACGACCATGATGTTCACGATCTGCATGCCGGGCCGCGGGAACTTGAGCTCGACCTTGTCTACCGTGCCCATCACGGTGACCTCGCTGCCGACGTCCGCGAAGCCGATCTTCGTCACGCGGGAGAAGTCGAGGTAACGGCGAGGCACATGGGTGAGGAGGTCCCGGACACGGCCCACGCCTAAACGCCGCAGCGCCGAGGCCCGCTCGCCCTTGGCGTAGCGGAGCCTGTCTACGGAATCGGAGAGGGCGCAGGTACGTTGCGCCCTCTCCGAAGCGATGGCTATGCTGGGACGCCCGGTCACCTTCGGCGCGTTGCTGAGGCGGTCCGGCTACTCGATGGCGAAGACCACCGGGTAGAGCGGCTGCTCGCCGCGGTGGGCGTCGACCTCGAGGTCGGGCTGCGCCTCCTCGATGGCGGCGAGAAGGTCCTGGAAGGCCTCGTCGTCCATGTCGGAGCCGGCGAGGATGGTGAGCGAGTCGCCCTCCTCCTCGTCCTGCATCTTGTTGATCAGGTCGAGCGTGACCTGCTTGACGTCGTCGCCGACGATATCGATGGAGTCGTCCTGGATGCCCATGACGTCGCCATCGTGGATGGGGGTGCCGTCGGAGGCGGAGGAGTCGCGCACCGCGCGGGTGACCTCGCCGCCGCGGACCTCGGTGATGGCCTCCCCCATCGCCTCGACGTTCTCCTCGAGGGAGGCCTCGGGATCGGCCGCGAACATGGCGGAGAAGCCCTGGAGCACGGTCCTGGTCGGGACGACGGCCACCTCACAGCTCTCGCAGGCGGCAGCGGCGGCCTCGGAGGCCATGCGGATATTGCTGTTGTTGGGGAGAACCACGACCGCATCGGCGCAGGCGGCCTCGACAGCGGCCAGGATATCGGCGGTGGAGGGGTTCATGGTCTGCCCGCCGGAGACGACGACGTCGACGCCGAGGGACTTCAGGATGGACTCCTGACCGGAGCCGGCGGCCACGGCGACGTAGCCCAGCGCCTTGCGCGGCGCCTTCTCGGCGGCCTTCTTGTCCTCGGCGATCTTTGCGGTGCGGTCGGCGGCCTCGAGGTCCATGTTGTGGATGAAGACCTCAAAGATCTGGCCGTAGCCGAGCATGTACTCGAGCACGCGGTTCGGCTCGTTGGAGTGCACATGGACCTTGTAGTCGGGGTAGGAGCCCACGACGAGCTCGCAGTCGCCGAGGGTGGCCAGGAAGGTGAGGGCCTCGTCGGGGTCGAACTCCTTCTCGGCGTGGAAGAGGAACTCGTTGCAGTAACGGAACTCGGAGCCCTCCCAGTCGTCGTTGAGCTCGATCTGGACCTTGGAGGAGACGCCGGCCTTGGCGCCCGACGCGGAGACGGTGGGGTCGAAGTCAGAGAGCTCGCCGGCCTTGCCCTCGACCGCGTTGACGAAGGCCTCGAAGAAGGTCGCGAAGCCGTAGGCGCCGGAGTCGACGACGCCGTTCTCCTTAAGCACAGGGAGAAGGTCCGGGGTACGGGCCACGGACTCATAGGCCTCGACCACGAGGGCATCGAGCATCTCGGTCGTGGAGATCTTGGACTTCTCGAGCTTGTCCGCGCGGGCCGAGATGTCGCGCAGGACGGTGAGGATGGTGCCCTCGACCGGCTTGCGGACCGCCTTGAAGGCGACCTTCACGCCGCGGCGCCACGCGCGGGCGATGTCGGCGCAGGTGGGCTCGTCCTGGTTCTTGGCCTCGCAGAGGCCCTCGGCCAGGCCGCGCAGGATCTGGGAGGTGATGACGCCGGAGTTGCCGCGAGCGCCCATGAGGGAGCCGTGGGTGATGGCCTTGGCGATGTCCTCCATGGAGGCGTCCGCGGGGAGTGCCTGCACCTCCTTGACGACGGTGCCCAGGGTAAGGGACATGTTCGTGCCCGTGTCGCCGTCGGGGACGGGGAAGACGTTGAGCTTGTTGACGTCCTCGGCCTTGTCGGCGAGGGCCTTTGCGGCCACGGGGAAGCAGGTGCGGATGACGTTCGCGATCATCTTTGGGAAACCTCGGTTCGTTGATTAGGTCGGACTCGGCTCGCGTCCCTTAGCGGGCGATACGAAGGCCCTCGATGTGGACCTTGACCTCCACGCCCTCGAGCTCGGCGATCTGCTTCAGAATGAAGCGGACGGAGCTCGTGAGGTTGTTCACGACGGAGGACATGTTCACGCCCTGCTCGACGACCACGTGGAGATCGAGCCTGACGGAGCCGTCGGCGCACGAGACGTCGATGCCCTTGCGCAGGCGGTAAGAAGGAAGCAGGCGGACGACGCCGGTCTGGCCGTCGATCTCGGCCATGCCCACGACGCCGTAACACTCGAGGGCGGCGTAGCCGGCAAGGTCAGCGATGACGTCGTTGGAAACCTTGAGCGTTCCCGGAATAGCACCAGACATGAGGTCTCCTCTCGCGGAAGTGCTCCGTGGATAGTTGGGGTGTTTACACAGTCGCTTTAGTATAACCCAGCCGCGACCGGTTCATGAAAAAGGGAGGTCGCTTACGCGGCCTCCCCTACAAGCAAGAGATTGGCAGACTAGCTGCGGGCGATCTTGCCGGACTTAAGGCAACGGGTGCAGACGTTGGCCTTGCGCTTGTGGCCGTCGACGACGACGGTGACACGCTGGATGTTCGGCTTGAACGTACGGTTGACGACGCGGTGGGAGTGGCTGATGGTGTGACCAGCAACCGGGTGCTTACCGCAGAACTCACAAACCTTCGACATGGTTAGACCTCCTCGGGGGCGCGGCGCATGGCTGCGCCCGCATTTCACAAAGCCGTATGAATATATCACAGGCATAAGGGCCTGCAAGCGAGAAACACTGGTGGGGTTGTGCGGTTTTTGTCACGGCAATCGGAGCAGGTGTCGTGGTTTGGTGCGTTTGTCGTGTTGCTCGGCTTGCGATTGTAGCGCGCCGCCGCCTGCCTGCGGCGTTTCTCCATAAGATAAGGCCCCGAAGCGCGCCGCCGAGGACCGCCGCGCTATCGCTGGAGTACCGCCGCGCTATCGCAGAAGCACCGCCACGACCGCACCGGAGCGGCAGGCCACATAGGCGTCCGGCTCGCAGACGACGTTCGAGATGCCGAGGTCGCCGAGAAGCTCCATCGGCTTGTCGTCGAGCGGCCAGCGCACGCCGGACTCGTCTACGCGCGTGCCCGGCGCCACCGCCACGCAGCTCATCGTGCGCCCCCGCGCCTCAGGCCCGAGGTCCCAGCGCGCCTGCCCGTCCGGGCGAAGGACGCGCAGCTCGAAGTCGTCCTCGACCATGCGCGCGCTCACCGCCGGAGCCTGCGAGAGGAGCCCGACCACGGCGAGGAAGTGGTCGGGCCTGCCGCCCGCGGCGCAGGTGAGGGTAAGCGCGAGCGCGCGGCCGCGGCGAGCGGCCTCATGCGCCGCGCAGTCGAGCCCGAGCGCCAGGTCGGTCGCGTACTTCTCGGCGGGGAACCGGATATCGGTGCGGGCATGGGCCCGGGCCCAGGCGGCGGCCCCGGGACTCACGGAGTCCGAGTCCCCCACGAAGACGTCGGGCGCCGCCTCGGCGGCGAGAAGCGCCTCGGCCCCTCGGTCCACGGCGATCACGTAGTCGGCCCGCCTCGCCAAGGCCGAGACGAGCTCGGGCGAGCTCGCGTCCGGCGAGCCGTCCACCACGAGCACCTCGAGCGGCCTTCTGCTGCGCACATCGGCGCTTCTCTGCCCGGAGGCGGGACGCTCGTAGTCGCGCAGCAGCGCCAGCGAGAGCTCGGCGAAGCCATGGGCATAGATGTCGCAGTAGGGGCGGACGTCCTCCTCGCGGCGGCCGTCATGGTCGTTCATGAGGCCCACGACGGAGAAGCCCGCCTTATGCGCCGTCTGGACCCCGAAGGGGGCGTCCTCGAAGACCCAGACGCCGGCGCGCGTCTCCTCGTCCGAGGGGTCGAGCCCCAGGCGCCGCGCGGCCTCGAGGTAGACGTCGGGGAACTCCTTGTCCCGCCCTCCCACGTCCTCGGTGCTCACGAGGTCGGAGAAGTAGCCCATAAGCCCATGGGCCTCGAGGGCGCAGGCGAGCTCGCGCACGGGCGTGGAGCTCGCGACGGCCATGGGCACGCCGGCTCGGGCGAGCTCGTCGAGGAAGGAGCGGGCACCCGGCATCACGGGCACCTCTCGCCTATAGCAGTCGCGGACGTGGGCGCAGACTTCCTCGTAGACCTCATCTGCCGAGGCCCCGAAGCCCCGCTCGTCATGGACGATGCGACACATGTCGATGAGCGCGAGCGACTCCACGCGCTCGAAGAAGCCGTCGGGCATCTTCTCCCCGTAGCGCCCGAAGGTCCAGGCCGTCGCGCTCGCCCACATGCCCATCGAGTCGATGAGCGTGCCGTCGCAGTCGAAGATCGCGCCCTTGATGTCCATACCCCGCGCCTCCCCATCGGGGCCTGGGCCCCGCCGTGTCTCCGGGGCCCAGGCCCCGGCGCATGCCGTGTGTCGTGTGTGCGACATATTATCAGCGCATGCGTGGGCGGGCGCCAATTCGGGTAGAGTAGCCCATGCAAAAACCGAGTAAAGCAGGGAAGGTACCACAGGCTATGGCACGTTACGACTACAAATGCACGAGCTGCGAGACCGTCTTCGAGGTCGAGCACCCCATGAGCGAGCGCCCCGAGGTCAAGTGCCCCGGGTGCGGCGCGGACGCCGAGCGCGTCTTCGGCACGAACGGCATCGTCTTCAAGGGCTCGGGCTTCTACAACACCGACCAGCGCGGCGGCGGAAGCTGCACCGAGGCCACGAGCGGCGGCGCCTGCGAGGGCTGCCCCAACGCGTAGCCGAGCCGGGGCCGACGCGCCGGGGCCGCGAAACATGCGCGCGGAAGGCCCCGGAGATGCCGATCGTTTGTGCGCAAGAAGAACCCCCGAGCCCGGCTGCGGAGCCGTAGGCGCAGGGGTTCCTCTTTTTTTGGGAGCGCCTCTCGCCGACGCCCGAAGCGACGGCGTCTCCGCGGCGCTCAGAGGCACAGACGCCATCGAGGGATGTTTGTTCCGGGGCGCCTCTTTCCCGCTCGGACTGAGCGAAGGGCGGCCGCCCCGCGCGATGCGAGGCGGCCGCCCGTATCGGCACTAAGCCAAACGCTACAGCAGGCGAAGCGAGACTTCCTTGAGCTGCCTGCCGCTCACCGCGGAGGGGGCGTCGCTCATGAGGTCGGAGCCGGAGCTCGTCTTGGGGAACGCCATGACCTCGCGGATGGAGTCGGAGCCGGTGAGCAGCATGCACACGCGGTCGAGGCCGAGCGCGAAGCCGCCCATCGGGGGCGCGCCGAACGCGAGTGCGTCGAGCAGGAAGCCGAACTGCTCGCGCGCGCCCTCCTCGGTGAAGCCCAGCATCTTGAGGATGGCCATCTGCATCTCGGCGTTGTGGATACGCATGCCGCCGCCGCCCGCCTCGAAGCCGTCCATGACGAAGTCGTAGGTGTAGGAGCCCACGGCGAGGGGGTCGGCCATGATCTTCTCGGGGTCGGTCTCGGTAGGCAGGGTGAAGGGCTGGTGCTCGGCCTGGTAGCTCTTGGTGTCCTCGTCCCAGTGGAAAAGCGGGAAGTTGACGACCCAGAGGAAGTCGTGGCCCTCGCGCGGGAGCTCGAGCGCGTCGGCCATGTGGCGACGCATGCCGCCCAGGATCTCGTCGGCCACGAGGCGGCTCTCGACGGCGAACATAACGAGATCGCCCGGCTCGACGCCCATCTCGGCGCGCAGGCCCTCCATCTCCTCGTCGGAGAAGAACTTGACGATGGGGCTCGTCACGGAGCCGTCCTCGCGGAACGCGATGTAGGCCAGGCCCTTGGCGCCGAAGCCGGCGGCCACGTCGGCGAGACGGTCGATCTGGGCGCGGGGCCACTTTCCGGCGCCCTTGGCGTTGATGGCCTTGACGAAGAGCTTCTCGTCGGCAGCGGCGCTCGCGAAGAGCTTGAACTTGGAGTTCTTGAAGATCGGGGTGACGTCGTGGAGCTCCATGCCGTAACGGGTATCCGGCTTGTCGGAGCCGTAGGTGTCCATGGCGTCCCAGTAGTCGATGCGGCGCAGCGGGAGCTCCATCTGGACGCCCATCTTCTCGAACGCCTGGCCGAGCACGGACTCGATGCAGCCCATGACGTCGTCCTGGTCTACGAAGGACATCTCGACGTCGACCTGGGTGAACTCGGGCTGACGGTCGGCGCGCAGGTCCTCGTCGCGGAAGCACTTGGCCACCTGGTAGTAGCGCTCGACGCCGCCGATCATGAGGAGCTGCTTCAAGAGCTGCGGGGACTGCGGCAGGGCATAGAAGTGGCCCGGCTGCATACGGGAAGGCACGAGGAAGTCGCGCGCGCCCTCGGGGGTCGACTTGAAGAGAGCCGGGGTCTCCACCTCAGTGAACTCGGCGTCGTGGAAGGCCTGGCGGATGGCGAAGGTGAGGTCGCTGCGCAGCTTGAGGTTGGCGGCCATCTTCGGGCGGCGGATGTCGAGGTAGCGGTAGCGCAGGCGGACGTCCTCGGAGGTGTCCACGTGGTCCTCGATCTGGAAGGCCGGGGTCTTGGAGGTGTTGAGGACCTCGAGCTCGGAGACCAGCACCTCGATGTGGCCGGTGGCGAGCTTCTCGTTGTCCTGGCCCTCGGGGCGCTCGCGCACGGTGCCGCTGACCTTGATGGGCCACTCGGAGCGGACGTCCTCGGCAGCGTGGAAGGCTGTGCCGCCGGAGTGCTCGGGGTCGAAGGAGATCTGCGTCACGCCCGCGCGGTCGCGCAGGTCGATGAAGATAAGGCCGCCGTGGTCGCGACGGTGCCAGACCCAGCCGGTGAGCGTGACGGTCTGGCCGATGTGCTCGGCGCGCAGCTCGCCGCAGGTGTGGGTGTGCATGGAGAAGGGCATCGGGTTCCTTTCGTCTCTTCCGCCCCGTGTGCGTGACGGGCGGACCTACAGCAGACGGCGCGCGGCCGTAGACGGCGCCCGCGCACGTGATTTTTGAGTGTACTACGGAGGCCTGCGCACGCGGAGCTCCTTGTCTACGCGTCACGAGGTCGCAACACCGCGAGGGCCGCGCGGCCAAGCGCAAAAGAGACCCCGGCTGAAGACGCCTGCCGGGCGCGGGCCAGGCGGATTCGGGGAATGAGGGCCTTCTTGCCATGCCGGGAGGGAAAGGCCTTCTTGCCGTCCCTGAGGTCGACCCTCCCCCCCCGCCGCGCACAAAAGCCTGGGCCGCCAGGCGAAATGCCCGACGGCCCATCCTCTCCGGCGGCCGAATCCCAGGTGGCCGCTGCTGATTGCCATGGTAACAGACAAAAAAGCGACCGGGGCCTGAGCCGCCGGTCGCACATGGAGCATGCAAAGGGGCATCCCGCGAGTCGCCGCGGCCTACTCCTTCTCGCCCTTGATGGAGGGGAAGAACGTCGCGTGCTCGAAGACGTCCTTGATGGTCTTGCCGTTGACGAAGGGGAGCACGAGGAACTCGTCGACGGTGGGAACGAGCTCGGAGCAGTCGACGAAGTGATTCTTCTCGTTCCGGCGGCTCGTGTCCTGCGCGCGCCAGGCCTCGAAGTTCGCGTCGGTGAGGTAATAGATCGAGCTGTCTACCTTCATGTAGACGGAGTGGTTGACGTGCAGGTACTCGGCGAGCTCGTCGTAATTGATGTCGAGTGCCTCGGCTGCCTTCTTGCCCATGGTGGCTCCTTTCGTCGAGCGACCAGTCCAAACGTGTACTGACTATAACGCCGCGTGCTTGAAGTAAGCCGAAGGAAATGGAAATGTACGGTGAGCGTGCTCCGCATGCCGCTCGCGGAATTCTCAGCGCACCTCGGCAAGAAGAACGCGCCGCAGCTCAGCGGGCGTGTCCACGATTATGGTCGCGCCAGCCTCCACAAGTTCTGCGCGTGAGCGGAAGCCCCAGGAGCAGGCGACGCAGGGACAGCCGCAGGCTTGCGCCGTGGCCACGTCGACCTCCGAGTCGCCGACATAGACGAGCCCCTCGCGGCCGCGGCCCATCCGTTCGAGGGCCGCCTCGACCATGTCCGGCGCGGGCTTCTTGGCGATGCCGCGGTCCTCGCACTCGCCGATGACGGCGTCGAAGTGCCCGGGCATGCGGGCGGAGATGATCTGTTGGACGGCGAAGTCGGCCTTGTTGGACACGACGGCGCAGGCCACGCCCGCCGCGCGGAGGGCGTCGACGCACTCGGGGACGCCGGCGTAGGGCTCGGTGTGGTCGAGCGCGTGGATGCCGTACCAGCGCTTGAACTCGTCGAAGACGCTCTGCCAGAGCTCGCGAGGAGTGCCCTCGGGAACGCTCCTCTCCACCAGGCGGGCGATTCCGTTGCCGGTGAAGGCGATGATCTCTTCCTCGGGGCGCCGCGGAAGGCCGTGGGCCTCGAGTGCATGGTTCACGGCGAGCGCGAGGTCGACGGTGGTGTCGAGCAGGGTGCCGTCGAGGTCGAAGACGACGGTCTGCGTGCGTACGGGCGCCGCGTGGCAAGACATGGGCGGGCTTCCTCTCGTGGACGGCGCGACCAATCTCGTCAGGTCGCGGCTGACGGAAGGTTACCACTGCGAACGAACAGGGATGCGGCGACGCTCACGCGGCCGAGGAGCGCCGACGTATGCGCTCCCCGCCGGCACTTGCCGAGAACCGCCGAGGGCAGCGCCATGTCCCCTGCTCACGGGTGGGCGTACTGGCCGTGGGCCTTGGTGCGCTTGCCGTATTGGATGGCGAACTTGGGGCAATGGTGCAGGCAGCCAAGGCACGCGGCGCAGCGGTCGGCGACCCAGACAGGGCGCTTGTCGCGCATCTCGATGGCGCCGACGGGGCATCGGCGCGCGCAGAGGCCGCAGCCCACGCAGGTATCCTCGACCGTAAAGTTGCTGGTACGTCGCATGGAATCGTATTCCAGCCCGTAGACCGCCTTGGTAAGAAGCCACGGCGTCTTGCGCCTCATGAAGTCGCCGCAGGTGCGGGAACGGACCTTCTCGGCTACGTCGTCGATCTGTCGGTCGGCGGCCTCGTTAGTGCGGGAGACCCTCTCCTTATCGCTCAGATCGAAAATAGGCGTCCAGGTGTCCGGCATCCGAATGCCGAACTTCGCGGAGAAGGCAAGGCCGCCCCTGCGCAGAATCTCCTCAGCGAAGCGACCGGTCTGACCCGGCGTCGTGCCGTACGTCGCCGCGAACCAGAGATAGCCCGGCACGGGGTCCAGCACGGGCCCCTGTGCCAAATCCAGCAGGAACTCGCGCATGACGACCGGCAGGCCCCAGGAATACGTCGGGGTAACGATGCCGATAGCCTCCCCGACCTCGTCCGCCGCGGGAATGTCGATCCTACCGTTCCGAATATCCGTGACGGACACCGCGCCATCGCCCGTCTCGGCCGCCACCCGCTCGGCGACGTGCCGGCTGTTTCCTGTGGCAGAGAAATAGAAAATCATGCCGAAGCCCTCCTAATCCGTGAACAGGGGACGTACCCCCGTTCACGCCTGCCTCATGTACAGCAGCGGATACGGGTTGCCTTCTTCGTCCAAATCGGTCCGCTTATAGGTCTCGAAGCCCATGTGCTCGTAGAAGCCGACGGCCTGCGGGTTCTGCTCATTGACCGTCACCTCAACGACCCCATACTCTTCGAGAGCGAGCCGAAGCAGCCGCCCGCCGACGCCTTTCCCCCGCTCCTCCGGCGCGACGAACAGCATCTCCAGGCGCCCGTTCTCGGCCCCCATGAACGCGACCGGCGCTTCTGCCTCAGCGACGACCAGGCGCTCCACACCCGCCAGGGCCTGCGGCACGTACTCCTTGATGCCGCCAATCTCGGCATCCGAAAGAAACCGATGCGTCGCCCGGACGGAGCGTTCCCAAACATCCAAAAGCGCAGCCATCAGCCGTGGGGTTCTGTCCTGTACCTTGTGGATTCTCATGTTCGTCCTGTTCCCTCATTCCTGCGTCGCCGTGCCATTTATCGTACGGCGAACATATCTGAAGCCGATACGAGCCTCAAATCGGAACGTGAACCTGCTTTTTCGCGCAGGACACCATTGGCGGCGTTCTTGGTAAAGAGACAGTACGTTCGATGCTCAAAGCCCCTTACAAGCGCCGAACGGTATTCCAGCAGCTCTATCGCCCTCGACTCGTCGAGCGAATTGCGCCATTTGCACTCACCCAAAAGAATCGACTTTGATTCCTTGTCCGCCACGACAAGATCGATGTCCGTCTCAGCCTTCTCGCGAGGATCGGTTCCCCACCAACGGCCGAACGACGACGCAAGGAACGGCAACCCCCCTTCCGAATTCTCGCGAACTGCCCACTGCCGGCAAACGGTCTCAAACTGCTTGCCGACGTATGTTTGGAGCGCCTGCCCGAACGCCGTCTTGCGCGCGGCAGCAATGCCAGCGCCCGCCTCGATGGCCCCGACGTTCTTGCTGACGAACGCGTACCAATAGGCAAAATAGGGGTCTGCAAGAGAGTAAAGTGCCCTACGCGAGGTAGCCGGATTCTCGCCAAAGGGAACTTCTCGTTCAATAATTCCCAGGTCAATAAGCGTTTTAAGATATTTAGGCAAAGAAGAGGCATTCACGCCCGAGCGTTCCGCGATGCGCTTCGGCCTCGTTTCGCCCGAGCCAATCGCATCGAGAATCGAGTTGTACAGCGCGGGCTCGCGCATTTCCTGACGAAGCAACATGAGGGGTTCCTCGTACAGAATGCCTGCCGTATCGAACATAAGCTCAGTAACGTTTTCCTCATACGTCGCGGCTTGATTGATTTGCGCCAGATAATACGGCGTACCGCCGAACGTCGCGTAATACGTGACCCATTGCTCCGCCGTGAGGCCCGGCAGCATGAGTGACGCATCAAAACAATCAAAAGGCTTGACCTTGAGCTGCATGGTTCGCCGGCCGTAAAGCGGGCTTTTTCTACCGAGCACTTCGCTCTCCATAAAGCCCTCGTTGCTGCCGCACAGGATCATACGGACGTTGGTATCGGCGAATTCATGGTCTATGGCAATCTGCAGAATCGAAGGGAGCGAGGGCTCCGTCTCGGCTGCATAGGGAAATTCATCGAAGACGAACAGAAGAGGCCTGCCCCCTTGCCGGCGAGCGGAGTCCGCAACATAGGAAAATGCACTTCGCCAATCGGGGAACGCGCCCGTGTCCTCCGGCAAGCCGAAAAAGGCGTACGCGGCACGTGAGAACTGCACGAGGTTCTGTAATGAACTGCGCTGCTGCGCGGTGAAGTACAGCGTTGGTTTGTCTTTGGCGAACGCGTCGATGAGGGTGGTTTTCCCAACGCGGCGACGGCCATATATCACCGCCATCTGGAAGCCGTCCTTCGCATACATGCGATTTAGCTGGCGAATCTCCTTCTCGCGCCCAACAAACATTCCTTCACCTCCGGGTGCAATTAGCATACTCACGAGTATCATACTCACAAGCATGTTAATTGAGAAGTACCTTCAACCTAGAGACGATAAACGTCAGGGCGCGAACGGAAGACATACCCGTGTTCACACCGCATATGCGCCTTGTTACTCTCGGCCAGGAAACGTGAACAGTGTTACGTCCCTGTTCGCATCCCCTGTTCACCTGTTCACGAGGCGCAGTCGGCGGGGCCGCCGCGAAGGATGCGCAGGCCGTGGGCGATCGGGTCGATGACGGCCTCGATGTTCTCGCGCGCCGCCTTGGGGCTGCCCGGCAGGTTGACGATGAGGGTTCGGCCGCGGATGCCGGCCGCCTCGCGCGAGAGGCAGGCGCGCGGGGTGATGGCCATCGAGGCCGCGCGCATGGCCTCGGGGATGCCGGGCGCCATGCGCGCGCAGACGGCCGCCGTGGCCTCTGGCGTGACGTCGCGCGGCGAGAAGCCCGTGCCGCCGGTCGTGAGGACGAGCGCCGTGTCCGCAGCGGCAGCCTCGACGAGCGCGTCTTCAATAATGCCCTGCTCGTCGGGCACGATGCGGGTGCCGACGACCTCGTATCCATGCGCGCGGAGAAGCTCGACGAGCACCGGCCCCGAGCCGTCCTCACGCTCCCCTCTCGCCGACCGGTCGCTCACGGTGATGACCTCTGCGGTGTACTTCTCGCCAGTCATGGGATGCTCCTTACTTGCCAATCCGACGCGTTGCTCCAACTCAAACCAGGCTACTTGCCGAACGGGCAGACGGGGAAGGTGCAGGGCTTGCAGCCCAGGCACAGCCCGCCCTCGCCCATAACAACGAAGTCGCGCTTAGAGAGGGGCACGCCCGCTGCCACGCGCGGGAGCACGAGGTCGAGCACGGTCGCCTTGTTGTACATGGCGCAGCCGGGGACGCCGAGCACGGGCACGGGGGCCTCGAGGTTCTGGCCGCCCACGCCCTCGTCGAAGTAGCCGACGAGCAACATGGCGCCCGGCAGCACGGGGCTGCCGTAGGTGACGATGCGGGCGCCGGCGCGCTTGATGGCGCCGGGGGTGTTGTCGTCGGGGTCCACGCTCATGCCGCCCGTGCACAGCACGAGGTCGACGCCCGAGGCGCGGGCCTCGTTAATGGCGTCCACGACCGCGTCCATCTCGTCGCCGGGAGTCGCGGTATAGGTGACCTCGATGCCGTATGCAGAGAGTTTCTGCACCATAACGGGGATAAAGGCGTCCTCGATGAGCCCGGAGGCGACCTCGGAGCCCGTGGCGATCACGGCCGCGCGACGCAGTCGGAAGGGGCGCACCTCGAGCAGGAACTCGCCGCCCGCCGCGCGCTCGGCCTCCTCAAGCACCGTCTCTCGCACCACGAGCGGAATCACGCGCGTTCCGGCGAGCGCGTCGCCCCCATGCACCGCGAACCCGCCTTTGCGCGTGGCCACCATGACCTCGTCGGTGGCGTTGACGGCGTTGAGCCTCTCGGTGTTCACGAGCAGGCACCCGTCGTGCGACGCGTTGATGCCGATCTTGCCCTCGGACGGTTCGCCGGCCGCCACCGTACCGGGGCCCAGGCAAAGCGCGGCCAGCCGATGCGCCGCGTCGTTCTCGTGAACCATGCCCTGTTCAAGCTCCCAGACATAAAGGTTCACCTTGCCCATGGAGAGCAGAACGGGGATGTCCTCCTCCTTAACCACGTGGCCTTTCTTGAAGCGCGGGCCCTTTGCCTTGCCGGGGATGATCTGCGTCATGTCTTGGCAGAGCACCTGCCCTACGGCGTCCTCCGTGCGAATGAGCTTCATGCCGGGTCCTCTCCCTTGCGAGCATCAACCTTATAAAGAAGCGAAGGGATAGTCCCTTCGCATCAGCCAAACTTGCGATAAGGCAAAGGGGCCGTCCCCTTGCCTCATTCCCCTCGCGCCACGCGGTCGCCGGGACGGACGACGCCGCCGCGGGTGACCACGGCGAAGACCCCGTCCGTGGGCATGACGCAGCTGCCGGTGAGGCGGCGGATCTCGCAGTCGTTGTGGCAGGTCTTGCCGATCTGGGTGATGACCAGCTCGGCCTCCCCCACCTCGAGCTTCGTGCCCACAGGAAGCGACTTGAGGTCGATGCCGCGCGTGAGGATATTCTCCGCGAAGTCGCCGGCGGCGAGCGACGGCAGCTTCTCTCGCATGCGTTCGACGGACTCCTCGGGAAGAAGGCTCACTTGACGATGCCAGTTGCCGCCATGTGCATCCCCCGCCACGCCGGAGCCGGCCACGAGCTCGATCGCGTCCTGGGGGACCTTGCGGGTGCCCTTCTTCGCACTGACGGAGACGGCGACGACGGTGGCGAGAGGCTCCTCGCCCATCGACGCCTCGTCCACCCGCGACTCGCCCGTGTCGCGGCCCTCTTCCCGAACGAAGTGGCCGGACCTGCCGCCGGTCTTCTCCAGAAGACGAACCTGCTCGATGGCCATATCGCGCTGGACGGCCTTGAGCATGTCGTAGATGGTGAGGCCGGCGACGGAAGCGGCGGTGAGCGCCTCCATCTCGACGCCCGTCTCGCCGCAGCAGCGGCACTCGGCCTCGATGGCAACGCCGCAACGGCCCGACCCCTCGACGAGCTCGAAGCGCACGTCGACGCCCGTGAGCTGGATAGGGTGGCACATGGGCACGAGTTCCCAGCAGCGCTTGGCCGCCATGATGCTGGCCACCTGCGCCACGGCGAGCACGTCGCCCTTCTTGCAGCCGCCCGTGCGCACGAGCGCGAGCGTCTCGGGCGCCATGGCAACGAAGCCCCCGGCGCGCGCGGATCGGCGCGTCTTCTCCTTGGCCGAGACGTCGACCATGCGCGCCCGGCCCTGCTCGTTGATGTGCGTGAGGTCCTCCGTCGTCAAAGCCTAGCCCCCGATCTCGTTCATGTCGCGCGCCGAATCGCTCGCGCGTCCCTCGTCCATGTGATGATACTTCGGCTTGGCGGCGATGCCGCCCCGCAACGCGGCGAGAAGCCCCTCGTGGTCGAGCCCGCGCAGGTTTATCTCGGCCGCGGAATGCAGGCACGGCTTGAGCTTGCCGTCCGCCGTGACGCGGATGCGGCTGCATCCGTCGCAGAACTTGTGGCTCATGGGGCGAATGAGGCCGACGCGACCAATCCAACCGGGCATGCGGTAGAGCTCGGCCACGCCGTCGCGGCCAAGAAGCTCGAGCCCCGGCAGCGCATCGAGCACGGCGTCGGCGGCAACGAAGCTCGCGCGCGGCCAGCAAGCTGCGGGGCCGATGGGCATGAGCTCAATGAAGCGCACGTCGACGGCCTCGTTTCTTGCCAAGGACGCGACGTCGGCAAGCTCGTCGTCATTGACGCCGCCCATGAGGACGCAGTTGATTTTGGTTCCGGTGAAGCCTGCCTCGCGTGCGGCGGCGATACCCGCGAGCGCATCGGCGAGCCGCCCTCCGCGCGTGATCTGCGCGTAACGGTCGGGGCGCAGAGAGTCCAGGCTCACGTTGAGTCGCGTGAGGCCGGCCTTTCGCAAGGATTCGGCCACGGGCGCGAGCAGCGTCGCGTTCGTCGTCATGGCGACTTCCTCGATGCCGGGCACCGCCGCGACCATGCCCACGAGGTCGACGACCCCGCGACGCGCCAAGGGCTCCCCGCCGGTGAGGCGCACCTTGCGCACACCGAGATCGGCCGCCGCGCGGACCACGCAGGCGAGCTCCTCGAAGCTTAGGATGTCGCTGTGCGCAAGCATGGGCACGCCGCCTTCCGGCATGCAGTAGGCGCACCGGCAGTTGCAGCGGTCCGTGACGGAGAGGCGCAGGTACTCGATGCGGCGTCCCTCGCCGTCGATCATGCGCGCTCGCCCACCAGCGGCATGACGAACTCAGGGGCAATGCCGACGCTGACCTGTGCGGGATTGCCCAGCGCCGCCCACGCGTCCTTCTCGCACTCGTAGCGCAGCTGGGCGCCGCCGGGGGTGCCGAGCATCACGATGGTAGAGAACGTGTTGTCGATGACGCGGTCCACCGTGCAGGCGAAGCGGTTCTCGCCGCCCTTGCCGGCGTCGCCGCGTGAGGCGACAGCGGCCCCTGCGGCCTCGACGCGGAAGTAATGCGCGCGGATGCCCGCATGGTCGCAGCCCTCGGGTACCGGCAGCGAGGTGCGCAGCTCGACGCCCCAGTCGGAACACTCGAGCACGCCCCCTTCCCGCACCGTTGCCGCGCTCACGTTCTTGCAGCCGGAAATGAGCGCCGCCGCGACGGTCGAGGGCGTGGCGAAGAGCTCCGGAACGCTGAGCTTCTCTTCCGAGTGCCCGCGCGACACGACGCAGACGGTGTCGCACATGCGGTAGACCTCGTCGCGGTTGTGGCTCACGTAGACCGAGCCGCCGGGGAACTGGCGCAGCGTGTCGGTGAGCTCGAGCTCGAGCTGCCAGCGCAGGTAGCCGTCGAGCGCCGAGAAGGGCTCGTCGAGCAGCAGCAGCTCGGGCCGCGAGGCCATGATGCGCGCGAGCGCCACGCGCTGCTGCTGGCCGCCGGAAAGCTGGGCGGGGCGCTTCTTCTCGAGCCCCTCGAGGCGGAAGGCCGCGACCTGCTCGGCCACGCGGCTCGCGCGCTCCTCCTTGCCCGCGCCGAGGACGCCGGCCGCGATGTTCTGCTCGACCGTCATGTTCGGGAAGAGGGCGTAGTTCTGGAAGAGATAGCCCACGCCTCGCTCCTGCGGGCGCAGGTCCACGCGCTTCTCGCTGTCGAAGAGCTCGCGGTCGTTGAGCACGATGCGCCCCTCGTCCGGCGTCACGATGCCGGCGATGCACTTGAGCGTCATCGACTTGCCGCAGCCCGAGGGGCCGAGCAGCGCGAGGGTCTCGTCGGCTCGCTCGACCTCGAAGGACACGTCAAGGCTGAAGGCGCCGAGCTTCTTGTGGACGTCGACGAAGAGGCTCATCGCGCGCCTCCCTTCGCCGCGGCGCGTCCGCCGCGAGGCTCCTTGGAGCGGGCCTCGAACCAGTTCATGGCAAGAAGCACGACGGCCGAGATGGCGAGGTTCACCATGACCCACGAGAGCGCGCCCGCGTCGTCGCCCGTGCGCCAGAGCTGGTAGACGGTGGTCGAGACGGTGGCGGTGGACCCGGGCGTGTAGCCGCAGATCATCGCCGTGGCGCCGTACTCGCCGAGCGCACGGGCGAAGGCGAGCACCGCGCCGGCCACGATGCCCTGCAGACAGTAGGGCATCTTGACGCGCCAGAAGATCCAGAGCTCAGAGCGACCGAGGGTGCGGGCCGCGTCGGCGAGGTTCTCGTCGAAGGACTCGAAGGCGCCGCGGGCGGTGCGGTACATGAGCGGGAAGCTCACCACGACGGTGGCGAGGATGGCCGCGTACCAAACCATGGTCATCTTGATGCTGAAGGTCTCGAGCAGCCAGGCGCCGAGCGGTCGGCGCGGGCCGAAGAGAATGAGCAGCAGGTAGCCCACGACCGTCGGCGGCAGAACGAGCGGCAGGGTGAGGATGACGTCGAGGACGCCCTTGACGAGCCTGGGCGCCCGGGCCACCACGTTGGCCAGCCAGATGCCCAAGAAGTACACGATCACCGTTGATACCAAGGCGATGCGCACCGAGTTATAGAGCGGATACCAATCCATCGTCATCCTCACGAGCAAATCAAACGTCGAATGATGTAAAGGGACAGCCCCCTTCGTATCGCTCAGATAAGGGGACTGTCCCGTTGGCTCGCTTACGCGTTGGCGAGCGGGGTGAAGCCGACCTCCTCGAAGTCAGCGGAGGCCTCGGAGCCCTTGAGGAACTCGAGGAAGGCCTTGGCGCCCTCGGGCTGCGGCGCATTCTTGGTCACAGCGGCGGGGTAGACGACCTGGCCGCACATCTCCTTGGTCGCCTCGTCGATGCACTCGAGCTCGGCGGAGTAGGCGTCGGTCTTGTAGATGATGCCGCAGTCGACGGCGCCCTCCTTGACCTGGGAGGTGACCTCCTTGACGTTGGTACCGTAGGTGATGCAGCCGGAAGAGGCGAGCTCCTCCTCGTTCAGCTCGTAGTAGGCCAGGATCTTCTGGGTGTACTGGCCCACGGGAACGTCGGAGTTGCCCATGCAAAGAAGCACGTCGCCGGCCTTGAGGTGAGCGGCGAGGTCGTTGAAGTCGACGATGCCCTTGGGGTTGCCGTCGGGCACGCAGAGGGTGACCTTGTTCTCGAGGATGTTGAAGCGGGTGGAGTGGTCGATGAAGTCGAGGCCGTCCTCGTGGTCCTTCTCGGCCTCGGCGTCGAGCTGGTTCATCTGCTTCTGGCCCGCGGAGATGAAGACGTCGCAGTCCGCGCCCTCCTGGATCTGGGTCTTCAGGGTGCCCGACGAATCGAAGTTGAAGGAGAGGTCGTAGTCGGGGTTGGCGGCCTTGAACTGGTCGCCGGCCTTGGTGAGGGACTCCGTCATGGACGCCGCGGCAAAGACGGTGACGGTGGCCGCGTCGGCACTGGTGGAGGCGGAGGAGCTGGAGGAATCGCTGGTGCTGCTGGAGCTGCTGGAGCCGGAGCCGCAGGCCGCGAGGCCGAGGGTGGCGACGGCAGCGGTGGCGCCGCCGATGAACTGCCTTCTGTCGAGCATGGTTTCTTCCCTTCTGTTGAGCCCTGTCTTGGCCTTGCGGCCTGGATCGTTGGCGATTAACGGCAATAAAAGATGCAATAAGCAAGAGGTCCGGGCGTCACGAATGAGGTCTGCGCGGCCGGAGCTCCGCGCGGCAACGGATAATCTGCGCCGCGATGGAGACCGCTATCTCGGCCGGGGTGACGGCGAGGATGTCCTCGCCGATGGGCAGGTGCACGGAATCCGCGAGTTCGGCCGGGATGCCGTGCTCTTTGAGGAGATCGCGCACGAAGCCGGCCTTTCGGCGGCTGCCGATGCAGCCCACGTAGGCCGGGCGCCGCGGCAACGCCCCCTCGAGCGCGGCGGCGTCGCCCAGGTGCCCGTGGGTGAGCACGACCACGTAGTCGCGCGGGGTGATGTGTTCGTAGAGCGATTTATCCTCGAACGCGCCGCAGGTCACGCGCCGTGCGGCGGGGAACTTCGCGGGGTCGCAGATGCCCTCGCGGTCATCGATGACCTCGACCACGAAGCCCACCGAGGCGAGGACGGGCACGAGCGCCTGGCCCACGTGGCCCCCGCCGAAGACGTAGCAGACGGGCTCGGCGCCCACCGGCTCGCTGTAGCGGCGCGCCGCCTCGTCCCAGGTGGGGACGTCGCAGCCCTCGCCTTCGAGATCGACCTCCGTGCGCGGGCAGGCCGGGTCCGACCAGTCCTCGGTGAGCCATGCGGCGGAATCCGCCGAGACGCAGGCCGCGAGCTCAGCCAGCCATGCGGCGTCCGCAGGGCCGAGCGCCCGCACGGCAAGAAGCGCGTCCCCGCCGCAGGCCATTGCGTTCTTCTCGTGGGTCATCCACTCAAGGGATGCGGGCGCGGCCTCATCGGCGGCCGAGGCGGCAAGAAGCTCCCCGCAGCGCTTCTGGGCGATGAACTCGATGTTGCCGCCGCCAACGGTGCCCAGGTAGGACCCGTCGGCAAGCGCGAGCATGCGCGCCCCCTCGTGGCGAGGCATCGAGCCTTGGGTGGCGAGCAGGCTCGCGAGGGCGACCGGGCGACCGGCGGCGACCTCGGCTTGCGCGGCCTCAATGATCCTCGGGTCGTTTATGGTTCCGGCGACGTCGTTCATGCGAACTCCTCCATACCGTCCAGGTCGAGCCCCTCGGCTGCGGCGGCGGCCACATGCGCGGACGGGCCGCCCGACGCGCGCCCGTCGCGGAGCACGCCCGAGAGATGGAGGATGGCCTCCAGGACTCCCCCGCCCACGGCGCTCGCCTTGTCGGAGGTCGTGCGGATGTAGTCGGGGCAGCAGCGCGGGTCGACGTCCCCGGACTTGAGGCCGCGACGGACCTCGACGCCCTCCTGGAGCAGGCCGCGCACGACGCCGTCGATGGTC
The DNA here is from genome assembly GCA_963605405.1 of bacterium. GTDB lineage: Bacteria > Actinomycetota > Coriobacteriia > Coriobacteriales > Atopobiaceae > Paratractidigestivibacter. The sequence continues at coordinate 129,828 of CAVCUP010000001.1, forward strand.
GCGACCATGGGCTTGCCAGCGACCATTCCGCAGACGTCGCCCGCATGGACCTCGTCGCCTATCTTTACGCATGGCTCGAAAACGCCATCGGCGGGGGCGCGCAGCACGCGCTCGCCCGCGTAACCGCCGATAAGGCCCGGGATGGCCGTGTTCGCGATGGGCGAGCCCTGGTAATAAACGCGCCCCAGGTAGTGGCCGCGCATCGTCTCGACGGCGGCGTCGACGTCCACCTGCGCGGTGAATCCAGGGCCGACGCCGATGACGATCGGGGCCATGCCGCGCGTCGTGCCGAGGTTTTTCTTTGCGAGGATGGCATCGACGAGCACATCAGGCGCGAGCTCGGGGGCGAGGGCGGCGTTCGGGTCGACGACGACCGCGACGTCGCCTGCGGCGACGACCGCTCGAGCAGCCGCGGCGTCGGCGCAGAGCACGCCGCGCACGTCCTCGACGCGCGTCTCGCCGAGGCGGATGGCCTCGGAGAAGCAGACGGTGCGGCGAATCGACGTTGGCACGGCGAGGTCTGCCATCACGACCTGCATGCCGCAGCGATGCAGGCGCAGCGCGATGCCCGACGCGATGTCTCCCGCCCCGCGGACGTAGACCAGCATGTTGCCCCTCCTTGCATTGATCGACCCGGCGTTACAATCTGTTTTGTAATGGTACCAGCATGAAGTTTAGGCGTTGTATCGGAACTGCAGCAACGCTTACCTGCGCAAATAATAATACAACACCTGTTTTACCGGTGATTTTCTCACTAATTGTTAGGCTAGCAGATGAATTTACAGGCAGCTCTTGAGTTCGGACCCGGGATTACCGCCGTCATCGGAAGCGGCGGCAAGACGACGCTGCTGCGCGAGCTGGCGCGCGAGCTCCGCGCAGACGGCTCCACGGTCGCGCTGGCCACGAGCACGCGAATCCTCCCCTTTTCGGACATTCCCACCATCGGAGAGATGGACGAAGCTTGCATCGCGCAGGCTTTGGCGACCCATGGCGTTGTTTGCCTGGGCGAGGCGGCCGAGAAGGGCAAGCTGGCCGCGCCGAAAATAGGCTTCGCGCGCCTCGCGGAGCTCGCCGATTACGTGCTCGTCGAGGCCGACGGCAGCCGTCGCCTGCCGCTCAAGGCCCACGAGGCCTGGGAGCCCGTCATCCCGGCCGAGGCCGCGCGGGCCATCCTCGTCGTCGGCGCGAGCGGATTCGGACGGCCGATTCGCGAGGTCGCGCACCGGCCCGAGCTGTTCTGCCGCATCGCGGGACGCGCGCCTGAGGACCCGGCCACGCCGGAGGCCGTCGCGAAGGTCATCTTACACGAGGCGCTCGCCGACCTCGTCGTGGTCAACCAGTGCGAGGCCCCCGAGGCGCTCGCCTGCGCGCGCGAGCTTGCCGAGCATCTCTCTCCCCTAGCGACCTTCGTGGGCAGCATTCGCGACCGCGAGCTCGCGAAGCTGTAGGCGCCTCTTGCCCCTTCGCGGCCCGTGCCGCAAGCCCCCCTGTTGCCGCAGAATCCCTTGACTCCTCGAGTCTCTTGCCACGGGCCTCTCGCCCTTTGGACCTCTCAGCGTCGCGGAACCCCTGGCCGCTGCTCCGCGTTTTCGCTCCCGCGCCCCATGTCCAGCCGGCCTCGCGTCGCCAACTCCCGAAGTGGCGCCGCCTCTGGGACAAAGGGAAAGCCCTTTTGTCGCGGCGCCGCATGACAGAAAGGTCGGACCCTCTGCGCTGCAAGACAAGCATTGAGGCATGGCTCGAGCAGCGTTCTCTTAAAGCCGCCTTTCCACAACAAGCGGATTCTGGCTTGAATCGACGGGTCACTGACTGCTCAATGCAACCAAACTTCGACTTTGCGGCAACTATCCGTGTTCCGGATCCGATTGAGGTTGCTTTAGAAAACCACTACCTGCGGTTTTGCAAAACCCTGACCTTTCTCTAGGGTCATATAAGACAATTCGAGCCCGATTCTTGCCGCAAAGTCGAAATTTGGTTGCATGTGCCCACACGCATCAAGACCGACAACGACCATCAATACCGGACATGCGGCTCTCGTCTCGCGTGCCTCATGTACCGTCGGCCCCGCGTCGCCGACCCCACCTGCAGTGATACCGCCTCGGCAAAAAACACCTCGAGATGGCGCTAAATGGGATGCATGGCCCACAACCTGAGCCATACAGCCGCGCCGGCGGCAGCGAAGACGGCGTCGGCGGCAGTTTTGACGCTCGAACCGCGCGGGCGATTTTCGAGCGAGGCGTTTACCTGCGGCTCCTCAAACCCCGGGCGCGAGCCTACTCGAGACACCCGCTAAAAACTGCCGCCGTCTCGGGTTTCCGCGTCCCGCGGGTGACGCCGACCCGGCTTATGCGTGAGGTCGTGGGCCATAATGGGCTGTTGACGCACTCCAAGTGATGCGCAGAGCACCGCCTCTCAGATTGAGCCATTCCAAGCATCCGAATTGCCACGCCATCCATTACATTTGAATCTCGTTCAAAATCACGGCAGGCAGCGACCTGCACGAAGAAAGGCCCGCTCATGCAGCAGCCCACGCAACGCTACGCGCTCATCAACGGATACGTGCTCGACGGAGCCGAGCAGATGGAGCCCACGGGCGGTCTCGCCGTGGTCGTCTCGGACGGCCGCTTCGAGGCGATTCTTCCCGACTCCGATCCCGCGCTCGCCGGCATCGAGCGCATCGACCTCGGAGGCGCCTATCTCGCGCCCGGCCTCATAAACATGCATGTCCACCTGGCAGCCGCCGGCAAGCCGCCGCGCGAGGACACCGGCAAGAAGCCCGTCGACTACAAAGGCCTCATGGATAAGCTCGGCAAGTGGAGGCTCGTGCGCCGCCTGTTCTACCGCATGGCTCAGAGCTACGCGAAGTCCGAGCTCCTCGGCGGCGTGACCACCATGCGCGCCGTGGGCGGCCTATGGGACCTCGACGGCCGTGTTCGCGACGACATCGAGGCGGGGCGCCTACAGGGACCGCGCATCCTCGCTGCGAACACGGCGGTCTCGGTGCCGGGCGGGCACTTCGCGGGCTCACTCGCCACGGAGGCGCGCACGCCCGAGGAGGCAGCCGAGCACGTGCGCCAAATCGCCGCGACCAACCCCGACCTCATCAAGATCATGATCACCGGCGGCGTGATGGACGCGACCGCCGAGGGCGAGCCGGGCGCGCTGCGCATGCCGCCCGAGATGGTGCGCGCCGCCTGCGACGAGGCCCATAAGCTGGGCTTTATTGTCGCCGCCCACGTGGAGAGCACCGAGGGCGTCCGCGTGGCGCTCGAGGGCGGCGTCGACACCGTCGAGCACGGCGGCGCGCCCACGCCCGAGGTCATGGAGCTCTTCCGCAAGACCGGCTCGGCGCTTATCTCGACCTTCTCCCCGGTCGTGCCGTACACGTTCTTCCCGCTGGAGGTGGCAAAGTGCGGCGAGCTCGGGCGCAAGAACGGGCGCATTGTCTTCGAAGGCATGCGCGATATGGCGAACGTCTGCCTTGAGCAGGGCATTCCCGTGGGTCTGGGTACCGACACCGGCTGCCCCTTCATCACTCACTACAACATGTGGCGAGAAGTGCGCTACTTCGCTCATTTCTGCGGCGTGAGCAACGCGTTCGCGCTCCACACGGCCACGCTCGGCAACGCGCGGATCGCGGGCCTCGAGAACGAATGCGGCTCGATCAAGGCCGGCAAGCGCGCCGACTTCATCGTGTGCGAGGCGAACCCGCTCGAGGACCTCTCGGCCCTGCGGCACCTCAAGATGGTCGCCCACGACGGCCGAGTCATCCGCGACCCGCGCCCGCGCCCCATCCCCGGCGTCGACGACCCCCTCGACGCCGCCGAGAAGGAGCTCGGGCTTTAGGGCGAGTCCAAACGATTCGCACTCACGCCCGCCCCCCCCCCGCACGCAAGGACTCGATGGGACCACGCGAGCGTGGCGGCGCTTCTCTTCGCGCGAATCGCGCAGCGAGCGAACGAAGTGAGCGCTGAGCAGCGAGGAGAAGCGCCGCCACGCTCGCACAGGCCCCGACGGCCCGGCCCTTCCGCTATCCTTGCACCAGCAATCCCATGCAGCTAGGAAAGGGGTCTCACATGAAGAAGCTGCTCAAGGAGTTCGAGGAGTTCATCAACCGCGGCAACGTGATGGATATGGCCGTCGGCGTCATCATCGGCGGCGCCTTCACCTCGATCGTCACGTCGCTCACGGACAACATCATCAACCCGCTGATCAAGGCTATCTCGGGCGGCAGCGTCGGCGAGGTCTCCGGCCTCGTCGTGCCGGGGACCGAGATCGACTTCGGCAAGTTCATCAGCGCCTGCATAAACTTCCTCATCGTCGCGGCCATCGTGTTCGCCCTCATCAAGGCCGTGAACAAGGCCCACGAGCTTGCCGGGAAGGCCATAGGCCGCGCGGACGAGGCAGCTGCGGAGCCCGAGCCTGAGCCGACCTGCCCCTACTGCCTCGAGAAGGTCCGCGCGGGCGCGTCCAAGTGCTGCCACTGCGGCAGCGACCTTCTTTCCAAGGCCGAGTAGCCGGCAAGAAGCCCCGGGCGAGCCCCGGATTCACGCCATCCAGTAACGGGGTCGCCAACTGAGCCCCGAATGCGCGCTACCCAGTAACGAGAAACGGCACCGAGCCCCAAAACCGCGTCTCCCAGCAACGCCCGGTTGCTGGATGGCGTAGTTTTGGGGCTCTTCTCGAAAACGCATTACTGCCTAACGATTTTCCAGGGCTCTTCCCGCTATGGCATTACTAGCCGACGACTTTCCGGGGCGCGGGCCTGCGCCCGCCGCTGACGCTCGGGACCACAAAGGACGACTGCTTTGCCAAGGCGCTCCCCCATCGTCGAGAAACGAATCGACCGGCCCCGCGCGGAGCCGGAAGAAAACGCCGGCCGCGAGGCTTTTTCGCCCCGTGGCCGGCGCAACCACGCTAGGAAATCTACCAGCGAGAACTACAGGTACGCGACGGCCTTGATCTCGACCTTGGCGGCCTTGGGCAGCGCGGCGACCTGGAAGCAGGCTCGGGCGGGGAACGGCTCGGCAAAGAAGCCGGCGTAGACCTCGTTCACGGCGGCGAAGTCGGCAAGGTCGGTAAGAAGCACGGTGGTCTCGGCGACGTTGGACATGTCGGCGCCGGCGGCGGCCAGGATGTTCTTCACGTTGGTGAGGCTCTGGCGCGCCTGGTCGACCGCGGACTCGCCCGCGAACTCGCCGGTCTCGGGCACGACGCCGAGCTGGCCGGACACGTGGATCACGTTGCCGGAGACGACGCCGGCGGAGTAGGGGCCGAGGGCGGCGGGGGCCTTATCGGTAACGATTGCCTGGTTGGACATGGTGTTTCTCCTTTACAGATCGGATATACGAGCCGCCGGGTCCCAGCGGCAAGTCGACGTTGAACGGGGCGAGCAGCCCCGGGGCAGGGGATCAGCGAGAGACGAACTCGCCGGGCTTGGCGCCCGTGGGCTCGCCGCCCTCGGCCACGAGCTCGCCGCCCACGTAGACGAGGCGGGCACGGCCGCGGCACTGGAAGCCCTCGTAGGGCGTGTGGTCCACGGCCTGGTGCTGCGTGGCGGCGTGGATGGTCCAGCGCGCCCCCGGGTCCCAGACGCAGACGTCGGCGTCGGCGCCCTCGGCCAGGCGACCCTTGCGCGGCCACATGCCGAAGACGCGCGCGGGGTTCTCGCTCATGAGGCGGCAAAGTCCCTCAGGGCCGAGCTGGCCCGCGAAGCTCGTGGCGATGAGCGCCGGGCGGTGCTCGATGCCCGCGCCGCCGTTCGGGATCTTTCGGAAGTCCCCGCGGCCGCGCTCCTTCTGCCCATGCAGATTGAAGCTGCAGTGGTCGGTGGCGATGGTGTCGATCTCGCCGGCAAGAAGCGCCTCGCGAAGCGCCGCCACGTCGGCAGGCTTACGCAAGGGTGGGCTCATCACGTACTTGGCGCCCGCGAAGCCGTCGTCGCCCTCTTCCTCGTAACGCGAGTCGTCGAGCAGCAGGTACTGCGGGCAGGTCTCCACGAAGATGTTCTTCTGGCCGCGGGCCTTCGCATCGCGTATGGCCTCGAGCCCGAGCTTGGTGGAGAGATGCACGACGTTCACGCGCGCGTCGCCGGCAAGGCGCGCGATATAGAGCAGGCGGCTGATTGCCTCGGCCTCGCAGACGTCCGGGCGGCTCATCGGGTGCCCCTCCGGCCCCGTGACGCCCAGGTCGAAGACGCGCTGCTGCAGGCGGTTGACCAGCGTGCCGTTCTCGCAGTGGACGCAGAGCGTGGCGCCGAGTGGCTTTAAGGCCTCGAGGACCTCGAGCGTCTCGGCGTCGTCCAGGCGCAGGTGGTCGTAGGCGAAGTACGTCTTGAAGGAACAGACGCCCTGCTCGCGCATGACGGCGAGGTCGGCGCGGTTCTTCTCGTTCCACTCGGCGAGCGCCATGTGGAAGGCGTAGTTGGCCGTGCAGGTTCCGTCGGCGCGGGAATGCCACTCGGCCAGGGCGTCGGGCATGGTCACGCCGCGATCGGCCGTGGCGTAATCGACCACCGTCGTGGTGCCGCCGCAGGCCGCGGCCCGCGTGCCCGTCTCGAAGCTGTCAGCCGTCCAGTCCATGCCCGTCCAGCACTGCAGGTGCGTATGCGCGTCGATGAAGCCCGGGAAGACCCAGCAGCCCGAGACGTCGACGACCTCGTCCCCGGGCGCGGGCTCTATGCGCTCCGCCACACGCGCGATTTTCTTGCCGTCGAGCGCGACGTCGCCGCGACGCGCCCCATCCGGCGTGACCAGGGTACCGTTTGCAAGGATCCTCATAAAAGCTCCTCCTTAAAACCCTAGAGGGCGGCCTCGAGACGCGCGAGGTCCTCCCTTGTGTCGCAATCGCATATCTCGAGCTCGCTTTGCGCCTCAACGATGCGGACGCGCACCCCGAGTTCCTGACGCTTGGCAAGAAGCGCGCTGCCTCCCGCGTCGCCCTCGAGCGCCGCGAGCGCGGGCAGCTCCTCGCTCGGCCACAGGATCGGGCTCGCCGGCGCGCCGTGCCATCCGAGCCGGACGATGCTTCCGGGATGGCGCTGAAAGTCCTCGACGATGGCCCGCACGCTCGCCTCTCGCAGAAGCGGCTGGTCTCCGGGCACAAAAAGGCAGCCCGCGATACCCGGCAACGCCTTCAGCCCCTCGCGCACGGTGTCTGACTGAAGCGGATGGGTATGGCGTACGCAGCGCACGCCGACCGTCTGACAGAGCTCTTCCACCTCGTCGTGGCGGGTGACCACAACGACGTCGAGCAGGTCGTCGGGCAGCGCCGCGAGCGTGCGCTCGAGCACGGGAACCCCCGCCAGCGGCTCCACGAGCTTGTTCGAGCCGAAGCGGCGCGCGAGACCGGAGGCCATGACGACGCAGCCCACGCGAGGGACGCCGCAGAAGCCGCTGAAGCACTCGTCGAAGTTGCGCCGCAGGTCCTCGGTGCAGGCATGCTCGAAAGCCTCGTAACGGGCAAGAAGGTCGACCGCCTCAGGCGTGAGGCGGCTTCCTCCCCCGCCGGCGCCGCCGATGGTGCGCTCCGTGAGCTTGAACCCGAAGGCCGCCTCGGCCGCCTTGACCAGGCGCGTCGCCTTCGTATAGGCCATACCCATCGAGACGGCTGCCGCGCGCAGGCTCCCGGTCTCCTCGACGCGGTGCAAAAGCTCGCGGGGGCCGGGGCCGAACGCCCGGGCGCCCTCGTCGCCAAGAAGATATGCCCTCAGGTCAGGACGCAAGGCGCCACTCCCCTCTTGCCCGTACAGGCGTTGTAGCGCCGATGGGATAACGGTTAGGCACACTATACACGCTATGCGCGACCTGCGGCGCGTTCATCTGCTACAAAGGCGTTGCCCGCAGGTATCTTCTTCGCGGACGGGGCAAGGGGACCGTCCTCTGGCCCCGTTCTTCGCGGATGGCGCGAGGGAGCCGCCACGCGTCGTTAAGCGCGAACGACGGTGCCCGTCTTGCCGGCGATGCCGTCGGCCGCGCGGTCGAGCAGGGTGATGAGCGCGGAGCGGCCCGGCTTGGACTCGGCGAACTTCACGCAGGCCTCGACCTTAGGCAGCATCGAGCCCGGCGCGAACTGTCCCTCGGCGATGTACTCGCGCGCCTCGTCAGGCGTGAGGCCGTCGAGCCAGCGCTGCTCAGGCGTGCCGAAGTTCACGGCGACCTTCTCCACCGCGGTAAGAATGACCAGGTAATCGGCATCAAGCGACTCGGCAAGAAGCTCCGCCGCGAAGTCCTTGTCGATGACGGCGGCCGCGCCCTTGAGATGGTTGTGCTCGCCCGTGGGAACAACGGGGATGCCGCCGCCGCCGCAGCAGACGACCACGTGGTCGGCCGCGACCAGGCAGTCGATGGTGTCGAGCTCTACGATGCGCCTGGGCTTCGGGCTCGCGACCACGCGCCGATAACCGCGTCCCGCGTCCTCAACGAAGTCGTAGCCGCGATCGCGCTTGAGTCCCTCGGCCTCCTCGAGCGTCATGAATGAGCCGATCGGCTTCGTCGGGTTGGCGAACGCGGGGTCGTCCGGGTCGACCTCGACCTGCGTGAGGACGGTCGTGACGCCGTGGCGAATGCCGCGGCACTCCATCTCCTCGCGCAGCGCGTTCTGCAGGTCATAGCCGATGTAGCCCTGGCTCATGGCGCCGCAGACCGAGAGCGGGCACGGGATATAGCGCTCCGGGTCCGAGCGCGTGAGCTCGGTCATGGCGTTGGCTATCATGCCGACCTGCGGCCCGTTGCCGTGCACGACGGCGACCTCGTTGCCCTGCTCGAGCAAGTCCACGATGGCCACGGCCGTGTTGCGCACGGCGACGGCCTGCTCGGGCAGGTTCTTGCCGAGCGCGTTGCCCCCGAGCGCGATGACGATCTTCTTGCCCATAAACCCCTCTCCTTGTCTGTTCGTCCCGGAGGCGGCCCGAGCCCTCCCATGGCCCGGCGGCGCCTCCTCGGTATAGAAAAAGGGCCTGCGGAAAGCGGATCCGCAGGCCCCCGTGCATCCTCGTAAAGAGGGGCGATTAGGCCTGGTACCAGCGCGGGGTTGCGCGCTCCTCGAGCGCGGCGAGCGTGGCCACGGGGTCGGCGACCTTCTGGAGGAACATCATCGCCGCGATGGCGTAGGGCTTGTAGGAGGCCTCCTTGTACATACCCACGCGGTGCATGTCGAAGACGTCGGCCATGACCTCGCCGTGCTCGCACGAGACGCCGGAGATGTCGGCCGGCAGCGGGTGCATGAAGATGGTGTCCTGGCCGTTCGCGGTCTTGGCCATGAGGTCGGTCGTGGAGCACCAGTCCTTGTGGGTGGCGTTCTGGGCGAGAAGCTCCTTCTCGAGCGCCGCGATGCCGGCATCGTCGCCCTCGGCGTAGAGGTTGGTGCGCCTCTCCATGGCGGCGTAGGGGGCCCAGGACTTGGGGATCACGATGTCGGCGCCCTCGAAGGCCTCCTCCATGGTGTTGGCCTGGGTAAAGGTGCAGTCGTTCTCGGCGGCGTAGGTCTTGGCGGCCTCGACGCGGTCGCCCATGAGGTCGTAGCCCTCGGGGTGCGCGAGCGTCACGTCCATGCCGAAGCGCGGCAGCAGGCTGATGAGCGACTGCGGGCAGGAGAGCGGCTTGCCGTAGGAAGGCGAGTAGGCCCAGGTCACGGCCACCTTCTTGCCGCGAAGGTTCTCGAGGCCGCCGAACTCCTCGATGAGATAGAGCAGATCGGCGGAGGACTGCGTGGGGTGATCGGAGTCGGACTGCAGGCTGATGAGCGTCGGGCGGTGGTCGAGCACGCCGTCCTCATACGCCTGCTGGACGGACTCGGAGACCTCCTGCATGTAGGCGTCGCCCTTGCCGATGTACATGTCGTCGCGGATGCCGATGACGTCGGCCATGAACGAGATCATCGTGGCGGTCTCGCGGACGGTCTCGCCGTGGGCGATCTGGGACTTCTTCTCGTCGAGGTCCTGGAGCTCGAGGCCGAGGAGATTCGAGGCCTTGGAGAACGAGAAGCGCGTGCGGGTGGAGTTGTCGCGGAAAAGGGAGACCGAGAGGCCGGAGTCGAAGATCTTGGTCGAGATGTTGCGCTCGCGGAGGTTGCGCAGGGCGGCCGCGGTGGCGTAAAGGGCGCGCAGCTCGTCGGTGGTCTTGTCCCACGTGTGCAGGAAGTCCTCGCCGTAGAGGCCCTTGAAGTCAAGGCCGGACAGGGTATCCAAATACTGCTGGATCTCGCTCATGTGAAAGTCCTCTCCATAAATCAATAAATCAGTCTGCTGTGACTCGCGCGGGTTTCCCTGGTGCCTCAGCTAGGGAGCGACAATCCCGAGGAAGCGTACTTCGGTACGCGACGAGGGTTGGAGCCCCTAGATGAGGTGCCAGGGGAAGCCGAGGTTTTATTTGATGTCGTTGTCCGTGAGGGTCGCGCGGAACGCGGTGGCGTCGGCCATCTCGTCGCTCGGCTCGTAGAGGTTGAGCGCGGCGACGTAAAGGGCGGCGCAGGTGGGCAGGTCCTGCTTGTAGGTGACCTCGTTGGGGGCGTGCGCCTGGGACTCGGCGCCCGGGCCGAAGCCGACGCAGGGGATGCCGTAGCGGCCCTGGATAGAGACGCAGTTCGTGGAGAAGGTCCACTTGTCGCAGAGCGGACGGCCGGTGCGCTTGCTCATCGACTTCTCACAGCCGATGCGCTCGTCGCCGAAGAGGGCCTTGTGGGCGTCGACAAGGGCCTTGACGTGCGGCGCGCTCTCCTTGTTGATCCACGTGGGGAAGTAGGCCTCGGTCTCGTAGACCTCGCCGGTCCAGGAGGGGCGATCGTACATGTACATGGAGACCTTGACGTCGTCGCCGTACTTCTTGACGGCGGGGAGGTTACGGACCTCCTCGAGGCAGGACTCGTAGGTCTCGCCGGCGGTCATGCGTCGGTCGATGGAGATGGCGCAGGAGTCGGCGACGGCGCAGCGGCTCGGGCTCGTGTAGAAGATCTGCGAGACGGTGCAGGTGCCGCGGCCGAGGAAGCGAGCGTCCTCGTAGTGGTCGGGGTTGAACTCGGGCTCGAGCATCTTGGCCAGGCCCTTGATGTCGGTGGACTCGGTGCAGCCGTTGTTATTGAGGGCGCGGACGTCGGCGATGATGTCGGCCATCTTGTAGATGGCGTTGTCGCCGCGCTCGGGCGCGGAGCCGTGGCAAGAGGTGCCGTGGACGTCGACGCGGATCTCCATGCGGCCGCGGTGGCCGCGGTAGATGCCGCCGTCGGTGGGCTCGGTGGAGATGACGAACTCGGGCTTGATGCCGTCGACGTTGTAGATGTACTGCCAGCACATGCCGTCGCAGTCCTCTTCCTGGACGGTACCGACGACCATGACCTTGTAACCCTCGGGGATGAGGTCCATGTCCTTCATCATCTTTGCCGCGTAGGTGGCTGCGCAGACGCCGCCCTCCTGGTCGGAGCCGCCGCGCCCGCCGATGAGCTGGTCGTCCTCGAAGCCCTCATAGGGGTCGAAGTCCCAGTTCTCGATGTTGCCGATGCCCACGGTGTCGATGTGGCCGTCGATGGCGATGATCTTGTCTCCGTCGCCGACGAAGCCCATGACGTTGCCGAGGCCGTCGACCTTGACCTCGTCGAAGCCGAGCTTCTCCATCTCGGCCTTGATGCAGGCGACGACCTCGCCCTCCTCACAGGACTCGGACGGGTGCGAGATCATGGCACGCAGAAACGCGGTCATGTCCTCCTGATAACCCTGGGCGGTCTTCTTGATGAGGTCGAAATCCAGTTCCTTAGCCATGTTCGGAAACCCTTCTTTTCTGGATGGCCACAGTTAACTTAGTGATAAACATGCGTCGGCAGTGTGCTAAATGCACCGCAGCTCACGCTAGCAAGTAGCGTACTCGCCCTCCCACACGATGCGGCGGTACTGCTCGGGGTCGGTGTCGCCCTCGGTCGAGAAGCACAGAACCGAGCTCGTGCGGTCGAGGCCGATGGCGTCGCGCAGCTCCGCGTAGTCGGGATCGCCCATGAGGGTGGCCACGAGGCCGGTCGTGACGGCGCCGGACTCGCCGGAGATCACGCGCGGGTCGCCCTTCTCGGGGGCGCCGAGAATGCGCATGCCGCGGGCCGTGACCCAGTCGGGGCAGCTCACGAAGGCGGTCACGTGGTTGCGCAGGATATCCCAGCCCAGGATGTTCGGCTCGCCGCAGCAGAGGCCCGCCATGATGGAGGGCATGTCGCCGTCGACGATGCGCGGGTCGCCGTCGCCGGCAGCGGCGCCCTTGTAGAGGCAGGCCGCGGGCGCGCACTCGGCCACGACGAAGGTGGGCGGGTTGTCCGGGTAGAGATTGGTGAAGTAGCCCACCACGGCGCCCGCGAGCGAGCCCACGCCGGCCTGCACGAAGACGTGCGTCGGGCGGTTGATGGCCATGGAGCGCAGCTGATCGGCGGCCTCGGAGGCCATGGTGCCGTAGCCCTCCATAATCCAGGACGGAATCTTCTCGTAGCCCTCCCAGGCGGTGTCCTGCACGATCACGCCGCGCTCGCAGGCGTCGGCCTCGGCGGCCGCCATGCGCACGCACTCGTCGTAGTTGACCTCCTCGATGGTCACCTCGGCGCCCTCGGCGGCGATGTTGTCGAAGCGCGGCTTCGTGGAGCCCTTGGGCATGTGGACGACGGCCTTCTGGCCCAGACGCTTGGCGGCCCAGGCCACGCCGCGGCCGTGGTTGCCGTCGGTGGCGGTAAAGAAGGTGGCCTGGCCGAAGTCGGAGGCGAGCTCATCGGAGGTCAGGTAGTCGTAGGTGCAGTCGGAGACGTCGCGGCCCGTCTCGTCGGCGATGTAGTTGGCCATGGCGAAGGAGCCGCCGAGCACCTTGAAGGCGTTGAGGCCGAAGCGATAGGACTCGTCCTTGACGCAGAGGTTCGCGAGGCCGAGGCGGGCGGCCTGGCCGTCGAGGCGCGCGAGCGGCGTCACCGAGTACTGCGGGAAGCTCTTGTGGAACGCGCGAGCGGCGGCCACGTGCTCCAGGCTCATGATGCCGAGGTGCTTGTCCTCGCTCTTCGGCATGTGGTTGACGGCCCACTCGATCTTCTCGCCCATCGGCGGTTCCTCCTTGCTCAGGCGGTGAACAGACTTGCTTCGATTGTATTGCCAACAATTTGTTTGGCTGGCAAACAATCCGTTTGTTAGTCCTAATATACGCACTGATTTTTAGAGTTTCAAGGCCCGTTTTATACATGCGGGTGAGCGTTGCGTTAAATCCCGCGAACGTGGCGGGCGGGCCCGCAACCGAGGGGGCCGCCGTCCCGCGAGGTCGCTTGGGAGCTGCGGCCGCCGGGGCAATCAAAGACGTCGCCGCCCGAGGCTTCTTGAGACCAGGCGCGCAGCGGCCATGGCCCTTCAAGCGGCCCCGGGCGCGGGCCGGCCAGGCCGCCTTAGCTCAACTCGGCCACGACGATGACGCTCGAGAGGCCGGCACGCTCAATGACGCCCAGGTCGGCCTCCATTATGAGCTGGCCCGCCTCTACGCGCGTCCCCGCGCCCACATACAGCACGAAAGCCCTCTCGGTGAGGCGCGCCGTGCCGATGCCCACGTGGACGAGGATCGTCCTGCCGTCGTCGGCGGCGATCGTCACGGAGTGCTCGGTCCGCGCGACCACGCTCACAATGCCGGACACGGGCGCGTACACGTTCCCGTTTGCTGGGACGACGCCGAAGCATTCGCCCAGGTATCCGCTGGAGAACACCTCGTCCGGGATCTCGGCCATGGGAATAAGCTCGCCCGTGGCCGGGGCGGCCACCATGGGGCCGGATACGTCCGCGCCGGGGCTCGCCGCCTCGACCGGGGCGGGGCGCGCCTGCGCACCCGCGCTCGCGGCCGCACACGCGCCCGCGCCCGCTCCCGTACCCGTCTCCGCGCCCGTCCCTGCACTCGCCGCCAGACCCGGAGCGACGCCCAGCTCGGCCTCCGCCTCGGCGACGAGCCTCTTGACGGACCGGACCTTACGGACGGGGACGGAGAGCTCGTCGACGCCGATCTCCACGAGCCGCCTCACCGCGCCCGCGTCCGCCGCGAGCCGGCCGCACACGGCCGTCCGCACGCCGCGGCCATGGCCGCCGCGCACGGTCATGTCGATCAGGCGGAAGACGGCCTCGTGGCGCGAGTCGGAATACCGCTCGAGGCCCATGGCCTCACGGTCGACGGCCAGCGCATACTGCGTGAGGTCGTTCGTCCCGATGCTGAAGAAGCTCACCCTGCTCGCGAGCTCGCCCGCGCAGACCGCCGCGGCCGGGGTCTCCACCATGATGCCGAGCTCGGGCACCGCATGGGGCACGCCCTCGCGCACGAGGTCGTCGGCTACCGCGCGGACCCTCGACAAGAGCTCGTCGACCTCCCAGGCTGAGGCGATCATAGGGAACATGACCTTGAGATTGCCGTGGACGGCGGCGCGGAGAAGAGCCCGGAGCTGGGTCGCGAGCACCTCATCGTGCTCGAGCGAGACCCGCGCCCCGCGCATGCCGAGGGCGGGGTTCGCCTCCCGCGCAAGATCGAGCCAGGCGACCGCCTTATCGGACCCGATGTCCATGGTGCGGATCACGACCTCGCGCTCCCCCATGGCGTCGAGGACCGCCGTATAGGCCATGAGCTGCTCGGCCTCGGAGGGCGCCTTCTCCTTATCCATAAAAAGGAACTCGGTGCGGAAGAGCCCGACGCCGTCGGCTCCCGAGGCCAGGAGCGCCTCGATGTCTTTGGGGGACTCGATGTTCGCGCACACGCGGGTACGGCATACGGAAGCGTTGCCGCCCTCGCCCGGAAGGCCGCCTCCGGCACCGGACTCCAGGGCGCGCAGCGCCGAGCGCTCCTCGAGCACGCGTGCCATGCGCAGCTCGGCCTCGGCGCGGGCGCCCTCATCCGGGTCGAGGACAACCGTGCCCGCCGCCGAGTCGATGACGACGAACGAGGCGCCCCGCGCGGCCTCGACGGCCTCGGGGTTCCCGTAGAGATACGGGACCCCCAGGCTGCCCGCGAGGATCGCGACGTGCGAGGTGAGGGAGCCCCGCGCGCTGAGGAGCCCTCCGATGAGCCTCTCATCGATGTCCACGAGCTGGGCGGGGCTTATCTCCTCGCCGCATACGGCGAAGGCCCCGTCCGAAGCGGCGGGGGCGTCAGGCGCGCCTGGGCCGCGCTCGAGGAAGGAGACGAGCGCCTGGGCCACGCCGCGGATATCCTCGCGACGGGAACGGACATAATCCGAGCCGAGCCCGGCGAACCTCGCGTCCAGCGACCCGGCCGCCTCCTGCACGGCCGCGACGGCATCGAGCCCCTGCTCAAGGATGCCGCGCTCGACCTGACGGGTAAACGCCTCGTCGGAGAGGATCGCCGAGACGGTGACGAGGACGTCGCCGCCCGTCTGGCCGTCGAGCGACTCCTCGGCCTTCTCGCCGAGCGCGCGCGATGCCTCGCGGTACCTGCGGAGCTCAGCGTCCGGGTCGGCTCCGGAACGGCGCCCGGAGACCATGCGGCCCCCAACCGAGAGCACCGGGCCGGCAAAGAAGCCCTCTTGGGCGACCGAGCAGCTAAAAGTCCTCATGCGCGTCTCCTCACACGTTCGATTCCAGGTAGCGGCGAATGGAGTCGGCCGCCTTCCGCGCGTCCTTGCCCTCGGCGGTGAACTCCAGCTCGGCTCCTTCGGGCACGTCGAGAAGCATCAGCTCGCTCACGCTCGAGGCGCGGGCGGCGCGGCCGTCGCAGCGCACGACGACCTCGGCCCCAAAGGATGACGCGATCCTCGCGAGCTCGCCGGCCGGCCGGGCATGGAGACCGACCGGGTCCGTGACCACATGGCGGAAGACGATGAGCCTCGGCTCGCCGAGAGGCACGGGGTCGCCGTGGCTGACGAGCCTGTGGGCGGGACCGGTCGCTCCGGACGCGCTCGTCGAGGAGCCGCCCCGGCTCATTGCCCGAAGGCCCTGGCCCGCAGCCGATAGGCTTCTGCCCGTGCCCGAAGCGGCCCCGGGGCTCTCGCCGTCGCCGGCATGGGGGGCGCCGGCGCGGCCGCCCGCGGCGACCGGTTCGGCCTCGCGCCCGGCGTCTCTCGGCCCCTCGTCCCCGACGCCGCCCAGGGCCCGGGCCACCTCGTCGTCCTTGATGGCGAGCATCGTTATGGCGAAGCCCATCACGTAACTGATGCAAATGCCGGCCAGGTACATGGCCACGCTGTTCACGGCGCCGCCCTCGCCGGCCGTCATGACGAAGACGCCCAGGAGGCCCGACGGTCCCCAGGCGGTGGAGGCGACCTGGCAGGCGGTGACGAACGCGCCGCCGAACCCCGCGCCGAGGCCCGCCGTGATGAACGGGCGGCCCATCGGCAGGGTCACGCCGTACACCAGCGGCTCGCCGACGCCGAGGAAGCCCGCCGGCAGCGCGCCGCCGATGACGGAACGGAGCTTCCCGTGGCCGAGCCTGCCCGCCTTCACGTAAAGCGCGATGGCCGCCCCGACCTGGCCGGCGCCCGCCATCGCCAGCGCGGGATAAAGCGTCACGCGCCCGAGCTCCTGGAGCTGGACCGCGTAGAGGGCCACCATGCCGTGGTGCATGCCGCAGGCCACGAGCGGGAGGAAGACCGCCGCGGCCACATAGCCCACGGCCACCCTCACCGCAAGATAGCCGGACATGCTCGCCTGGCCCAGGGCCCAGGCGACGCCGCTCGACACGAAGCCGAAGAGCGGCATGATCACGAGCACATAGGGAACGACGCACGCCAGCAGCGTGAGCAGCGGCGAGAACACGACATCGAGCGCGGAGGGCATTCTCTTCCGGATGAGCTTCTCGACGCGGGCGAGAACGAGGACGCCGAAGACCGCGGCGAGGACGCCGCCCTTGCCCGCCAGGAGAACCGAGCTCAGCGGCGCGTCGACGTTATAGAGGCCCAGGATCTTCGAGACCTCGTTGATCTGTGCAAGGCAGGTGACCATGCCCAGCATGCCGCCCAGGATCGGCGTCGCCCCGAAGCGCTCGGCCGCGCGATAGCCCGCCCACGCGGTGATGAAACTGATGAACGAGGCGTTGACCAGCGTGAGCATCTGCCAGGCGAGATTCCAGGCAGGGATGTCCTGGTAGTCGGGGACGAGCTGGGCGAGAAGCGAGGCGAGGCCGGCGCAGAGGCCCGCCGTGATGATGCCGGGGATCAGGGGGACGAATATCTCGCCGAGCGCCTTGAGGGCGCCCCTCACTTTGGCGCGAGGATTCGAAGGGGAGGCGACCGGGGCCTCGGGCGGGCGCCCCGCAGCGCCCCCGTCGCCGGCAAGAGGCCCCTCGGCGGCGGAGGAGACCCCCATCCGATGGATCAGGTCAGCGTACTCATAGCTCTTGCCCGGGCCCACGACGACCTCGTAGCGGCATGAGCCGTCGCAGACGAGCGCGAACACCTCGGGAAGGCCGCGCAGGCCGTCCTCGTCGACCAAGGACCCCGACCTCACGCGGACATGGAGCCTCGTCATGCAATTGGTTAAGGAAACGATATTCTCCGCGCCTCCGAGCAGCGCGACTATGCGACCTGCGATTTGTTTGCTCTCCATGGCGGCCCCCCTGTGTTTTCGCTCATTCGGGCGAGACGCGCCGCGGCCGCCCGGTACGAGGTGGTGCGATCGGGTCGTTCATTATAGACGCCGTGCCGCCGCAGGAAGGCGCGCCGCCCTTTCGGGCCCCTCAAGGCGCGCCGTCGCCGAGCAGGGCGGGTTTGGCCGCGCGCCGAGGAACAGGGCATGTCGGCCAGGAAGCACGCCGTCGGCAAGAACGAGACGCGAGCCGCCCCCCGCGCGCACGCACAGGGCGACGTTTCCGGTCGTCCCGGCGACGGGGCCGGCGCCGTTAACGGAGGCTTATCTCCCTCCCGGCGACGAACTTGCGCACGAGGCGAGCGCCCTCGCTGCCGAGATGGACGCAGCGTTCGAGGCGCTCGGGCACGGTCAGCTCACGCGGGGCGCTCAAGGCGGAATCGTCGACCACGAGCGCGTCGAACTCGTAGTCCTCCTCGAACTTGCCCACGAAGCCGAAGAACGAGCCCCCGCCCACAGTCGCGAGCCAGAGTGCCTCTTGCCAGGTCAAGGGCGCGAGGCCGGGGTCCGCGAGCCGCCAGCGCAGCTTGGAGACCGCCACGGCGTCCGACATCGCGCGCCACATAGAGAGGCTCGCCCCGCCCGCCACATCCGTGCCGAGCCCGACCGAGATGCCCTCGTCCAGGAATCTCCGAACCGGCGCGATGCCGCTGGCCAGCTGCGCGTTGCTCTGCGGGCAGTGCGCCACATAGGTCCCCGTCCGGCGAAGGAGCTCGACCTCGTCGTCGCCGGAATACACGCAGTGCGCCATCACGGTATGCGGACCGAGCAGCCCGAAGCGCTCGTATGCCTCGCCGTAGCAGCCCGCCCACGGACAGAGCTCGCGAACCCACGCGACCTCGGACGGGTTCTCGGAGAGATGGCTCTGCACGGGGACGTCGAACTCCTCGCGGATCCAGCCGAGCTCCTTCATGAGGCCGTCGGTCACGCTCGGCGTGAAACGCGGGGTGAGGATGGGGCAGGTCCGCTCGTAGCGCCCGATCACGTCGTCCAGCCAGCGTCGGGTCGCGGCGGCGGACGCGTTGCTCGTCTCCACAAGCGAAAGAGGAGAGTTGCGGTCCATGTTCACCTTGCCCACGTAGCTCACGAGTCCCGTGGCCTCGAGCTTGTCCATGAGCAGGCGCGTGGCCGGCACGTGGATGGTTCCGAAGATAACCGCGCGACAGGTCGGGCTGCGCCGCAGGTCGTCGGCGAAGGCCGAGTAGGCGCGCTCGGCATACGCGAGTTCGCGGTAGCGCGCCTCCTCCGGGAAGGTGTAGGTGTTCAGCCAGTCGAGAAGCTCCCGGTCCATGCCGAGGCCGCGGAAGGCGTACTGCGGCGCATGAACGTGAACGTCGCTCATGCCGGGGATCACGAGGGCGTCCCCGCAGTCGATGAGGGGAAGCGCGGAGTAGGCGTCGGGGAGATCGGCCGCGCCCCAGACCCCGGCGCACATGCCGTCCACGCAGACGGCGCAGGCGCCTTCCTCATAGGCGACCTCGGTCTGCGACGTGTTCCAGCAGATGTTCCCTTTAAGGACAAAAGAATCGCCGGCCATAGGTCCTCGCTCCCTCTACTTACAACAATACTTGCACAAAGCGTTCACGACGCTTCCGGCCGAGTCTCCCCGTAACGATACGGATTGACCACTTGCACAAAGCCTTACAGCAACCAATGAGCCGCCGCATGCATCCCTGAGGCGCCCGGGGCCGTTCCGCAAGCCCCCGTCTTAGAGCCCGGCCTCGATCCGGCGCACCTGCTCATAGAGCCAGTCGTTCGTGGGCGTGAGGATCCCGTGCGCGCGGCCGAGCTCGCGGATGGTGCCGGCGAACTCCTCGACCTCGGTCCTCTTGCCGTTGACGCGGTCCTGCGCCATCGAGGGCATGCCGTCCGGGTCGAGCCCCGCCATGAGCGCTACCATCTGCGAGAGTTCCGCCTCCGTAAGCCGCACGCCTTCCGCCTCCGCGACCGCGCGCACCTCGCGCATCGCCGCGACGAAGCAGCGCATCTGCTCCCCGCCCGGCTCGAGCACCGTGCCGTACGTGCCGCCGAAGACCATGCATGTCTGGTTCACGCCCACGTTGAGCATGAGCTTCGTCCACATGCGCCGCACGATATCCGTCTCTACAGTGTGGGAGATGCCGGCCCGCGTATAAAGGTCCGCCAAGTCCTCGACCACGTCGGGTGCCGTTCCCTCGGCCGCGCCGAAGCGGATCTCGCCCGTGTGCGTATACGTCATCGCGTCACCGATAAAGACCGCGTCCATGCCCTGCGCGACGGAGAGAACCGTGCGCTCCCAGCCGAAGCGCCCGGCGATCGCCTTCTCGCTGCGTATGCCGTTGCACAAAGACGCGATGCGGGTCTCGGGCCCCACCACAGCCTCCATGGTATCGAGCGCCGCCGCGAGCCCCGTCGTCTTGATGGTGAGGATCACGGCGTCGGCCACACGCGCCTTGCTCGCCGGCACCGTAGCGATTCCGCACGGCTCGCCGTTGACGGTCACGACGTCGTCCGCGTGCCGTGCGAAGCGCTCGTCGTCCATCACGAACTCGACCGCGCCCGGCCCGAGCGCGCGCTCGATCATCGTTGCGTACAGCAGCCCGACGGCGCCCTTCCCTATGACCGCGACCTTCTCGATACGCACAGCGGTCCCCTTTCTGCCTTTGGCGGATTGGCTTTGTCCCATCTTCGCATTGGATTATATTTGCGTGAGTCGCGAACGCCCATTTTTGCCGAGGAGGACACGGTGCTGGACATCATCAACGCCCAGGAGGCCAAGGAGCTCGTCGCCGAGGCCAACCCCGACCGCGAGATCGCCGCCAACGACACCCTCGCCGCCTCTGCCATGAAATGGGCCATCAAGAACGCCGTCGGCCGCACAGACGCGCGCATCCGCACCTACGCGAAGTTCGGCAAGACGCAGCTCTCCGTGAAGTTCGCGCCGAGCGACGTCGACTGCGCGGGCGAGGGCAACTCTTTCTACAACGACCTCGTTGGCAACTCGAACACTTATGTGGCCGACGCGATCTGCGACATCATCTACGGGCGCGAGCAGGACATGATCAGCCCCATCCAGACCGCGCGCCTGCTCAACACCTACTCGACCCAGCTCTCCAAGTTCGTGCGCGACCTCGGTCGCCTCGGCTACGCCGTCCGCGTGGGCGACGGCACCGAGAAGGGCAACGGAAAGATGGACGACTCCACAATCATCATCAACTGGGCTTAGAAATTGCCATTTGGCCCACGTTCTGAGCCATACGGCCGCGCGGGCGCCGGCTGAAACGGCGTCGGCGGCAGTTTTGCCGTCCGGCCCATGCGGGCAATTTCCGAGTGGCGCGTTTACCTTCGGTTCTTCGAATCCCGGGCGCGGGCCTACTCGGGGCACCCGCTAAAAACTGCCGCCGTCTCGGGTTTCCGCGTCCTGCGGTTGGCCACCGGCCCGGCTTATGCGCGAATTCGAGGGCCATAATTGCCAATAAAGGGCAGGTAGTGAGCTTTTCCGCGACGAGCTACGACACCACCGTCTTATAGTACGTCCCGAAGTCCGCGAGTGAGTCGATCACGGGCATCATCTGGCGCCCGAGCTCCGTAAGGCCGTACTCCACGCGCGGAGGGTTCTCGCCGTAGTCATGGCGAGAAACGAGGCCGTCGCCCTCGAGCTGGCGAAGGCTATCGGTGAGCACCTTCTGCGAGATGCCCTCGAGGTCGCGCCGAAGCTCGTTGAAGCGCCAGGGGCGCGAGCGTAGGTTACGGATGATGAGCAGCTTCCACTTGCCGCCCACGAGCGCGACCGCCGTGGCGACCGGGCACTCGGGCAGCTCTTCCTTGGTCTTCATCAGTAGACCCTCCCCCATCGATAGACGCGGTTTCTTGCCAAGTACGTAGTTACAAAAAGGTGCGTACTCGTTTTTGCATGCGTAGTGGATTTGAATATAGCCCAAGCAAGGGCTTCTTGCGAACCGGCAAAAACAAGAGAGAGGAACCAACATGTCCAACTACGCGAAGACCAACGTCGGCAACGAGGCGCGCGCCGAGTTGCACGAGGCGCTCGGCCTCACGGGCGCCGAGGCGAGCATCAACCAGCTGCCTGCGGGCGCCGGCGTGCCGTTCGTCCACGCTCACAAGGAGAACGAGGAGATCTACGGCGTGCTCGCGGGCCGCGGCTCGGCCACGATCGACGGCGAGGAGATCCAGCTCGCGGCGGGCGACTGGCTGCGCGTAGCGCCTGAGGCCAAGCGCCAGTTCCGTGCCGCGGCCGACGAGGGCATCACGTATGTGTGCATCCAGGTGAAGCAGGGTTCTCTCGGCGCCTTCACCGCCGGCGACGCCGTCATGTGCTAACGGGCGTCGACAAGAAACGCGAACCCGCCCACATACGAACGCGCGAAAAAGCCTCGCCCGTTGGGAACACGCCGCTCCCAACGGGCGAGGTATTTTTGCGCAAGGCCCGTTTCTCTCCCCGATCGACGCTACTTCTCCGCGTTTTGCGGCAAGAAGTCCAAGTGGGCACTATATTTCCGCGCGGGCCAGCGGGCCCGGCGCATGATACAAAGGGGCAGTCCCTTTGCATCGATCGAGGAGGCCCACATGCCCCGTATCCTGTTCCTGGAGTACCCGAGGTGCTCGACCTGCAAGAAAGCGAAGAAGTGGCTCGACGAACACGGCGTCGACTATGAAGACCGCCACATCGTGGAAAACAACCCCACCACAGACGAGCTCGCCGCATGGCAGGAGCTCTCGGGCTTGCCGCTCCGGCGCTTCTTCAACACGAGCGGCATGAAATACCGCGAGCTGGGGATTAAGGCCAAGCTCGATGCCGGCATGACCGACGAGGAGGCCTTCGCGCTGCTGGCAACCGACGGAATGCTCGTCAAGCGCCCGCTTGTGGTGACGGACAAGACCGTCCTCGCCGGCTTCAAGCCCGCCGAATGGGAAGCCGCGCTCTAAGCAGACGCCCGCAAAGCCCGGGTACCATTGAGGGGAGCAAACGAAAGGCGACCCGAAGGAGTTTGCATGGCGTTTCGCCGAGAGCATAAGAAGATGACATCCGACGACCAGCTCGCGGCTGGGGCCGCGGCACGGGAGCGCAGCATGGGCGGCCGCAGGACGCCGACCTCCTCACAGGACATCTCCGCGGCCGCGCAAAACCCCTACCCCGCACCCGACGCCGCCGCGCGCAGGCAGCCGAGCGCGCGCGAGCTCACGGATGCGGATCGCTACCGTCGCATGCGCCAAGAGCAGCAGCAGGCGAACCCACTGCGCCGCGCGCAGGAGACGGGTTCCGAGATCGCGGGAAGATTCAGAGACAAGAGCGGCGTGGGAGGCGAGCTCAGGCAAAGCGGCGAGTACCGTCGTGCCCACGGATCGTTTCTCGCCAAGGCCCGCAGCGCAGCAGGGAACGCCGGGTCACGGGACGGCTCAGGCCAGGGCTCGACGGGTCGGGGCGCCGGGCGTCGCGGCGGAAGGCGCGTGGTCACGCCCAAGCGCGTCATCTGCTGCCTTCTCGCCGCGATCCTGGCGTTCTCGGTGCTCCTCACGGTCCGCCTCGGCTCCGGCATCTCGCTCGAGACGCGCGCCGCGCTCTCGCCGGTCCTGCCCGGCCAGCCCTTCTACATGCTGCTCGTCGGCACGGACAAGTCCGAGGAGCGCGTGGAGGACGGCAGCACCGGAGGCACCTTCCGCACGGACTCGATCATCCTCGCGCGCGTGGACCCCATCGCGGCCAAGCTCACGCTCGTCTCGATCCAGCGAGACACCCTCGTCGACCTGGGCGGCTATGGCCAGCAGAAAATCAACGCCGCGTACACCTACGGCGGGGCTCCGCTGCTCATCAGCGCCGTATCCGACCTCGCCGACGTAAAGATCTCCCATTACGCCGAGATCGACTTCGACAGCTTCACCTCGGTGGTCGACACCCTCGGCGGCATCGACGTGAACGTGCCCATCGACATCGACGACGACCTCGCCGATGTCCATCTCCAGGCCGGCGAGCAGACCATCGACGGCGCCGACGCGCTCGGGCTCTGCCGCGCCCGCCACGCCTACGACAGCTACGGCTCGGGCGACTATTACCGCACGTCCAACCAGCGCATGGTCCTCGGCGCCATCCTCAAGAAGGCCCTCAGCGGCAACCCCGTGCTGCTCTTCGCGGTGCTGAACACGGCCTCGGAGAGCGTCTCGACCGACCTCACGGGCATCGAGCTCATGCTGCTCGGGGCTCGCTTCGTCGGGTTCGACATGAGCACGAACCTGTACTCGGGCCTGGAGCCCACGAGCGGCGTCTACGAGGGCGGCGTCTGGTACGAGAAGGTCAACGAGGAGGCATGGGCGACCATGATGTCCCGCGTCGACCAAGGCCTGGCGCCCTACGCCGACGAGTCGGAAGACCCCACGGCAGGCCTCGCGGGCCTGGTCTAGCGGCCGGCGAGGCCCCTCTTGCCGAAGCGGCGCCGCCTCGATCGGCCCGCGCGCCGCACGCGATGGGCGCGCATGGCACCTCGGCAATGCGGCCTGCGCGGCAAGAAACGCGCGGCCGCACTCAGAGAACGGGCCCCTTCCGGCATATCCAGCCGGAAGGGGCCCTTCTCATTCGAGCAGCAAAAATAGCCCGATGAGGCTAGCTCAGCAACATGCGGTCGTTCGCGAACTCCTCGCCGCTGGCCTCCTCGAACTTATGCAGCAGGTCATTGACGGTAAGCGACTTCTTCTCCTCGCCCTCCACGTCGTAGATCACGTGGCCATCAGACATCATGATCAGGCGGTTGCCGAGGCGAATCGCGTCGCTCATGTTGTGCGTGACCATAAGCGCCGTGAGATGGCGCTCGGCGATGATCTTTTCGGTGAGCTCGAGAACCTTGGCCGCGGTCTTGGGGTCGAGCGCGGCGGTGTGCTCGTCGAGAAGCAGCAGCTTCGGGTCGGTGAGCGTGGCCATGAGCAAGGTGAGCGCCTGGCGCTGGCCGCCGGAAAGCAGGCCGACCTTCTCGTTCATGCGCGTCTCGAGGCCGAGGCCGAGGGTGGCGAGAAGCTCGGGGTACTCGGCCTTCTCCTCCTTGGTGATGCCCCAGGCGAGGCCGCGCTTCTTGCCTCGGCGCTTGGCCAGCGCGAGGTTCTCGCCGATCTGCAGGTCGGCGGCGGTGCCGCGCATCGGGTCCTGGAAGACGCGGCCCAGATACTTGGCGCGCTGGGCCTCGCTCATGCGTGAGATATCGACGCCGTCGAGCTCAATGACGCCGCTGTCGAGCGGGTAGACGCCCGCGATCATGTTGAGCATCGTGGACTTGCCGGCACCGTTGCCGCCGATAACCGTGACGAAGTCACCGTCCTTCAAAGTGAGGTCGACGCCCGTGAGCGCGCGCTTCTCGGTGACGGTCCCGGGGTTGAAGGTCTTCTTGACGTGAGAAACCTTGAGCATGCTACTCATCCCCCCTCGTATACGACGCGCGCAGGCGGTGCTTCTCGATCACGACCGGGATGCACAGCGCCAGCGCCACGATGATGGCCGAGAGCAGCTTCATGTCGTTGGCGTCCATGCCGAGCTGCAGCACGATGGCTCGGATAAGGAAGTAGACGATCGAGCCGAGGACGGCGGCCACAAGGCGGCTACCGAACTTGGTGAGGCCGCCGGGAAGCAGGCGCCCGAGCACCTCGCCGATGACGATGGCGGCAAGGCCGATGACGATGGCGCCCGTGCCCATGCCGATGTCCGCGTACTTCTGGCTCTGGCAGATAAGGCCGCCGGAGAGGCCGACGAGCGCGTTGGAGAGGATCAGCGCGATCATCTTGGTGGCGTTCGTGTTCTGGCCGAGGGCGCGGATCATGTGCTCGTTGTTGCCCGTGGCGCGCAGCGCGGTGCCGATCTCGGTGCCGAAGAACCAATACAGCGCGCAGATCACGGCGACGACGAGAACAGCGCCGATGACGGCCACGACGGTGCTCTGAGGGATGCCGAGCGGGTCGGCGACCTTGGAGAAGATCGTGTCGTTGGCAAGAAGCGGCGTGTTCGACTTGCCCATGATGCGCAGGTTGATGGACCACAGGCTGATCTGGGTCAGGATACCGGCGAGGATGGCCGGAATCTCGAACACGGTGGTGAGCACGCCCGTGACGGCGCCCGCGACGCCGCCGGCGAGCATGCCGCAGACGGTGGCCAGGGCCGGGTCGACCCCGAAGTTGACCACAAGCACGGCGACCGTGGCGCCGCCGAGCGCGAACGAGCCGTCGACCGTCATGTCGGGGATATCGAGCAGGCGGAAAGTGATGAAGACGCCGAGAACCAGAAGGCCCCAGAGGATTCCCTGGGAGACGGCGCCCTGAAGTGCGATGAGCATGTTCGCTCCTTCTTACTAGGAAGCGGGCACGCGGCCTTTGAAACCAGGTCGCGTGCCCGCGCAACAGGTTCGTTTACCTGTGCTTCATTTACGCGTCGAGCGCGGAGAGGTCCACGCCGATGGCGGCGGCCATCTCCTCGTTCTTGACGACCACGAGGTCCTCGGTGGAGAGGTGCTCGATGGCCATGTCGGCCGCCTTGGCCTCGCCCTTGAGAATCTTCACGGCCATCTCGCCGGCGAGCTTGCCGAGGTCGGTGTAGTTGATGGAGAGGGTGAAGAGACCGCCCGCCTCGCACATGCCCTCCTCGCCGGTGATGAAGGGGAGCTTGTTCTCCTTGCAGATCTGGCCGACCTGCGCGGCGCCCGCGGCGATGGTGTTGTCGGTGGGCGCGTAGAGGGCGTCGACCTTGCCCACGGCGGACTCGACCACGGACTGGATCTCGTTGGAGCTGGAGACCGCGTACTCGTCGTAGGCGATGCCGAGGGCGTCGAGCTCCTCCTTGGCGCTGGCGATCTGGATATCGGAGTTGGACTCGGCGGAGCAGTAGAGAAGGCCGACCTTCTTAACGTCAGGCAGGACCTTCTGCATCATCTGGAGCTGCTCGGCGACCGGGGTGAGGTCGGAGGCGCCGGTGACGTTGGTGCCGGGCTTGTCGTTATCCTTGACAAGGCCGGAAGCAGCGTAATCGGTGATGGCGGAGCCGACGATGGGAATCTCGGTGGTCGCGGCTGCGGCAGCCTGGGCAGCCGGGGTCGCGATGGCATAGATCAGGTCGACGCCGTCGCCGACGAACTTGGAGGCGATCGTCTGGCAGGCGGACTGGTCGTTCTGGGCGTTCTGCTGGTCGATGGTGACCTCGAGGCCGGAGGCCTTGATAGCCTCAACGAAGCCGTTGTTGGCAGCATCGAGGGCGGTGTGCTCGGTGAGCTGGACGACGCCGATCTTGTAGGAGCCGGTACCGGAGCCGGAGTCCGTGGTCGCGGAGCCGGAGCCGCAGCCGGCGAGGACGGCGGCCGCGCCGGCGATGCCGGAGGCGGCGACGAAGTTCCTTCTGGTGATGTTCATGTCTCTCCCCTTCCCATGGGCGTGATGACAAAAGTATGTTGGCGATTTTAAGGCCCGAGCGGCGCATGCGGCCAAAACGCCCCAGACCGGAAACACTGTTTCGGGCGGGCGGTCGATCGAGGGGGATAGGCGGGCTTCGGGCCGGCGCTTCTTGCCGACGAGGTCGAATTTGTATCTGCTCTCGCGCGCGGACGCTCGGGGGCGAGGTTTCGCGCCCTGGATGCGCGCCGCGCAGTAACGGTGCGGCGTGGCCCGCCCTAGAAATGCGCCACGCAGTAACGATTCAGCCCAGCCCGCCCTGAAACCTCACCGTACAGTAACACGCCATTACTGCACGGCGAGGTTTCAGGGCGGAAGAGGCGAGGCGATTACTGGACGACGCGATTCCGGGGCTCTTGACTAAAGGCGATTACTGGACGACGCGATTCCGGGGCTCTTGACTAAAGGCGATTACTGGACGACGCGATTCCGGGGCTCTTGACTAAAGGCGATTACTGGACGACGCGATTCCGGGGCTCTTGACTAAAGGCGATTACTGGACGACGCGATTCCGGGGCTCTTGACTAAAGGCGATTACTGGACGACGAAGTTTCAGGGCTGAGCGAGCGAGTAGATTGCTGCGCGGCGTGATTCCTGGGCTCGTGCCGAGGAGACCCCAAGCGGCAAAGTTAAACGGTACAGCGACGCACAAGAAAGCGGGCGCCACGGGCCGCGCAACCGCGCGATCCGCAGCGCCCGCCGCCAGATGCTAAGAGCTTCTCCCCTACCCGAGCTTCTCGGCAAGGAGCTTGTTGAAGAGCTTCGGGTTACCGGAGCCCTTGGCGGCCTTCATACACTGACCCACGAGGAAGCCGAGGACCTTCTTGTTGCCGTCGCGGTACTGCTGGACCTGATCGGTGCAGTGGCCCAGCACCTCGTCGACGATGGGCTCGAGAGCGCCCGTGTCGGTGACCTGGCGCATGCCGCGCTCGTCGACGACCTTCGCGGGGTCGGCCTCGGTACCGTTGACGGTGTCGAGGACCTCGCGCGCCTGGGCGAATGTGATCGCGTCCTCAGCGAGAAGCGCCGAGATGGACGCCACCTGAGCCGGGGTGAGGGCGTCGTAGCTGGGCGCGAGGTTGACCATCACGTTGCCCACGGTCGCCACGGCCTTGGGCTCGACGGAGGCGACGGCCTCCTCGAAGAAGGCGGCGACGGCCGGGTCGCCCGCGAGCTGGGCGGCGTCCGCGGACTTGAGCCCGAAATCGGCCATGTAGCGGTCGCGCTTGGCGTCCGGCAGCTCGGGGATCTGGGCGCGGGCCGCCTCGATGAACTCGTCGGTGAGGTCGAAGGGCGCGAGGTCCGGGTCCGGGAAGAGGCGGTAGTCGTCGGCCGTCTCCTTCACGCGCATGACCACAGTGCGGCGGCGAGAAGGCTCCCAGTGGCGCGTCTCCTGATAAATGATGCCGCCCTCCTCGAGCACCTCCGCCTGGCGGCAGATCTCGTACTCGAGCGCGTCATGGAGGCTCTTGAAGGAGTTGAGGTTCTTCATCTCGGTCTTCGTACCGAGCTTGGTCGACCCGCGGCGGCGAAGGCTCACGTTGCCGTCGCAGCGCATGGAGCCCTTCTCCATGGAGCAGTCGGAGATGCCCAGCGTCAGGAACGTCTGACGGAGCTTCTCCATAAAGAGGCGCGCCTCCTCGGGCGTGCGCAGGTCGGGCTCCGTGACGAGCTCGATGAGCGGGGTGCCGCAGCGGTTGTAGTCCACAAGGGACTCGGCCGCCGCGGTGATGCGGCCCTCGGCTCCGCCCACGTGCACCATCTTTGCCGCGTCCTCCTCCATGTGGATGCGCAGGATGCGGATAGGCACGGTGTAGGAGCCGTCGGCGCGGCGCTCGGGCATCTGCATGTTCGAGGCGTCGTAGCTCGCCAGATGGCCGGCGCGCTGGTTGCCCTCGCGCATCGTGGCCGTCATAGAGGTCGAGAGGCCCTCCGCGCCCGCGGAGGCGGAGGCGAGGGAGTCCGCCTGCCCGGCGCCGAACGCGCAGTCGGGGCGCTCGGCCGCGCCCTGGCCCGTGACCTCGAGGTCGAGGTGCCCGTACATGGCGAAGGCGACCGGGCCCTGCGTGGTCTGGAAGTTCTTGGCCATGTCCGGATAGAAGTAGTGCTTGCGGTAGAACATCGAGTGCTTCTGGATCTCGCAGTTGGTGGCGAGGCCCGCCTTGACGATGGACTCGATCGCGCGCTTGTTCGGCACGGGCAGGGCGCCGGGAAGACCCAGGCAGACGGGGCAGACGTTGGCGTTGGGCTCGTCGTCGTGGCTCAGGCGGCAGTTGCAGAACATCTTGGTGTCGAGCGCGGTGAGCTCGGTGTGTATCTCGAGGCCGATGACGGCCTCCCAGTCCTCGAGCACCTCGGAGAGCTTCTTCATTACAGCTCGCCTCCCTTCCCGGAGAAGTCGGGCGCGACGGTGAGCGCGGGCGCGCCCGTGGCGGCGTCCGCGAAGCCGCGCTCGACGGCGCGCGCGAACGTGAGCAGCTGGCGGTCCTTGAACGCGGGGCCCACGAGCTGGGCGGACACGGGCAAGCCGGAATCCGTGCCCAGGCCCAGCGGCACGGAGATGCCGCCGTTGCCGCAGATGTTCAGCGAGATGGTGTACATGTCGGAGAGATACATCTGCGTGGGGTCGGAGAGCTCGCCGAACTTGAACGCGGTGCGCGGGCTCGAAGGCATGAGAATCGTGTCGACCTTCTCGTAGGCGGCGTCGTAATCGCGCGTGATGAGCGTGCGGGCCTTCTGCGCGGCATAGTAGTACTTGTCGTAGACGCCGGAGGAGAGAAGGTAGGCGCCCAGGAGCTGGCGGCGCTTGGCCTCGGCCCCGAAGCCGTGCGCGCGCGAGAGCGAGCTCTGGTCGCTCAGGTTCGCGCAGCCCCCCTCTTGGTAGCCGTAGCGGATGCCGTCGAAGCGCGCGAGGTTGGAGAACGCCTCGGCGGGGCCGATGACGTAGTAGGCGGAGATGGCGGCGTCGAGATGCGGCAGGTCGACCTCGACGAGCTCGGCGCCCTGCTCCTCGAGCTTCTTGGCGGCGGACTCGACGGCGGCGCGGACCTCGGGCGTGAGGCCCTCGGCCTCCATGAACGCGGGGATGACGCCCACGCGCTTGCCCTCGATGGGGTCCTCGAGATGCTCGAGGAAGTCGACCGGGCAGTCCTGGCTCGTGCAGTCGTAAGGGTCGTGGCCCGCGGCGACGAGCGCGTTCATGGCCAGCGCCACGTCCTCGACCGTGCGCCCGAAGGGGCCGACCTGGTCGAGGGAGGAGCCGAAGGCCACCACGCCGTAGCGGCTGACCGCGCCGTAAGTGGGCTTCATGCCCACGACGCCGCAGAGGGAGGCGGGCTGTCGAATGGAGCCGCCGGTGTCCGAGCCGAGCGCGAGGGCGACCTCGCCGGCCGCGACCGCCGCCGCGGAGCCGCCGGAAGAGCCGCCGGGGACGCGCTCGGTGTCCCAGGGATTGTTCGTGCGGTGGAACGCGGAGGACTCGGTCGAGGAGCCGAACGCGAACTCGTCCATGTTCGCCTTGCCCATGGGAAGGCAGCCCGCCGCGAGCATGCGCTCGACGCAGGTGGCGGTATAGACGCTCTCGTAGGTCTCGAGCATGCGGCTCGCGCAGGTGGCGCGCGTGCCCACGAGGTTCATGTTGTCCTTGATGGCGAGCGGCACGCCCGCGAGCGGCGGCAGGGGCTTGCCGGCCGCGCGGTCCGCGTCGACGCGGGCGGCGGCGTCGAGGGCAAGCTCGGGCGAGACCTGCAGGAACGCCTGGACGGCCCCCTCGCGGGCCTCGATGGCGTCGAGGGAGGCCCGCGCCACCTCCGTCGCGGAGAAGTCGCCCGCGGCAACGCCGGCAGCGACCTGGGCGGCGCTGAGCTGGTCGATGTTCATGGCCATTACTCCTCACTCCCCTCTCCGAGGATCGACGGCACGCGGAAGTAGCGCTCGCGCGAGCTGCCGGCGTTGGAAAGCGCGGCGTCGAGGGCGAGGTCGCGCCCGGGCTCGAGCACGTCGTCGCCCATCACGTTGGAGAGAGACCCGATGGGGTGGAACGTGGGCTCCACGTCGGGCAGGTCGTACTGCAGGATGGGCTCGAGCATCTGGACCGCGTCGTTAAGGTAAGCAGTCATCTCGCCGAGCTCCTCCTCGTTCAAGGCGATCTTCGCGTACTCGGCGATGCCGCGCACGTCCTTCTCGCTGAGTGCCATGGGCGCTCCTTCCGGTGCAAAAAATCAACCTGGCTATTGTAAGGCGATGCCGGCCGGCGGGCGGGCCATCCCGCGCACGCGTTACCTTACGGACTCGAAAGCCGGTCTGGCGGCGAGGGCCCCGGGGGCCGGGGACGCGTGCGATGAAGGCGGGCCGGAACGCGCCGGGGCCGATAACGTCATGGGCCCGGGCCGGGCGCCGCATAAGCGGGCAGCTCCGAAGAGAGCCGGCGGCGATAAAGGCAGGCCCGAAGGGCCGGACCGCCGCGTCGAGGGCGCCGGGAAAAGGGCAACCGAGCCGGGGACTTCAGGGAAATAGCGGCCGAGCCAGGCCGAGACGCGCTAGGCGCGCGCGGCTCTTCCCGCCGGGACCCCGTCCGCGGGCGAGTCCATCTCATCGGCATGCCGCGCGGAGGCCTCCCGGGCGTCGTCGCGTGCGAGCAGCCACGTCATGAAGCTGCCGAAGCACGCGGCGAGGACCTGCTGGAAGAGCGTGCCGACGATCACGGGGAACATCGTCTCGCCGGGGAAGTACTGCGCCGCGATCACCGCGCCGGCCGAGATGTTGCGCATGCCCGTCTGGAAGGTCATCGTGACCTGCGTGGCGCGCGGGCGCTTCCACAGGCGCGAGACGATGAGCCCCCAGAAGTAGCCGGACATCGCGAAGAGCGCGATGAAGACCATCACCCCCGCGAGTCGCGGCGTCAGGTGCCTCATGTACGGGGAGACGTTCGTCGAGTTGGAGAGGATCACGAGCACGAGGGCGATCTTTGCCGCCGGCGCGATGACGGGCGAGAGCTCGCGCTTGCCCCAGCCGCGCGTGAGGTCGTTGACCACCATGCCGGCGAAGGCCGGCAGCGCGATCTCGATCAGCATGTCGACCATCATGCCCACGGCGTCGACCTCGACCGTACGCCCCATCAGCAGCTTCAGCGTGAGCGGAATGGTCACGGGGGCGATCACCGTGGCCACGAGAAGCGTCGCGAGCCCCTGCGAGAGATCGCCATCGAACATGTTGATCCACATGGCCGAGACCACGGCCACGGGAACCGAGTACTCGAGCACGATGCCGAGCACGATGTTGGCGCTGTCGCCGAAGAAGAGACTGCCGAGCACGAACGCGCACGCCGGGATAGCGACGACGGATATGAAGAGGGTCACGAGCATGGCCGAGGGGTGCCGGAAGGTGTCGACGAGGTTCCCAAGGTTGTTGCCGAGCGCGCCCTGGAAGGTCATGAAGGCGAAGAGAGCGGTGACGAAGGGCTTGAGGACCGAGACCTGCGAGGGGAAAAGGACCCCCATCGCCACGCAGATAGGCGCAATAAAGGCCAGGTGGGACCCTATGAACTTGCCGAGCGACTTCCAAGCTTGCACGAGATAACCTTCCTTAAGGCGCCTACGAACCGCATGCAATCATAGGGGCCGAGGAGCCGGGGGACGGGTATCGGCCAAACATTTAACCGCCCGCGACCGAACCAGGGAGAGGCCATCTTGCGCCCGCAGGCGGGCCTTCCCGCGACCTGGGGGCAGGCCATCCCGCGCCCCTCGTTAGGGACGGGCCGTCCCGCGCAGGCGAGCCCGTCCCCAAGCACCGGCACGTAAAACCCGTCCCCGGCCGCTAGGCCTCGGCGCGGAAGCGAAGCATGAAGAAGACGCCGACAGCCGCGGCCATGGTCGAGGCGCAGAAGAGGACCGCCTGCACGCCGAAGACGTCGGCGAGCCCCGGCGCGAAGAGCAGCGGGATCGTTCCCGCGGAGTTCATCCCCACCCGCATGAGCGACGCGACGCGCCCCACGTTCGAGGGGTCGCAACGCTGCTGCATGAGGGTCGTGCGGATGGGGGCGAGCGCGCCGTACCCCACGCCGCAAACGAGCTGCCCCGCGGCGGCCACCGGCGCGATGTTCGTGCCGGTGTAGATCATCGAGCCCGCCCCGAGGACGAAGAGCGAGGCCGCGAGCAGCCACGTCGAGAAGCGCTTCTTCGGAATCGTGAGCACGAGCAGGGACCCCGCCGTCCCGCCGATACCCGAGATGGACGAGAGCCAGCCCATCCAATCCGCGCCGACGCGCAGCACGTCACGATAGAAGAGCGACTCCAGCGAGTCGAACGCGCCGTAGGCGAAGAGCCCGAGGAAGCCGATGACGAGAAGAATCCTCAGCTCCTTGCGACCGAAGACGATGCGCGCGCCCTCCAGGAGCTCGGGGAAGAAGCCTGCCTTCTTCCCACCGCCCGCCGGCGCATCCGGCTCCGCGTCCCCGCAGGCGAGCGCGCCGGCCGCGCGCCCCTCGCCCTCGTCCACAGCCTCCACCGGCTTGGCGAGCTCCTCGCGCGTCGCATGCGCGACGGCAATGGCGAGCAGCGGCGAGAAGGCCTCGAGCGCAAAGACGCACTGGTGCGGCGCCCAGGTCGCGATCCAGCCCGCGAGCGCCGGCCCCACGACGACGGAGACGCCGGTCGCCATCTGGTTCAAGCCGTTCATGCGCGCCAGGTGCGCCGCATCCTCGGTAAAGAAACGCGGGTAGGCGTCCACGGCGGTCGTGCCCGCGCCGAAGAAGAGCCCCAGCAGGGCGGAGGCGAGCGCGAGCACGGGATAGCTCACCGGCAAAAGCCATCCCGCGAAGCCCACGGCCGAGATGGCCGCGAGCGCGACGAGCAGCGTCTTGCGCGGGCCCACCCTATCGATAACCGGGCCGCCGCCGAGATTGCCCAGCACGATGGCCATGTTCATAAGGAAGACGAGCGCCGAGACCTCAAGGGCGCCGGCGGAAAGCACATAGGTGGCGCAACCGACGATGCCGATGAAGTACACCGACTGGACAGCGAACATCATGAAGAAATTGATCGCGACGACGCGCCGCGTGGGGGAAGAGAGCAGTCTCATGTTCCAGGGCTCCTTAAGAGGATTCGGTTCGGTACGGACGCAAACGCACCGGACAAGCTAGATGGAGCCGCTCTCGAACATGTACATTCGGGTTCCTTATCGACGACTACCCACGGGCACGGACACAGCGATTATATGCCCCGCGATCCTCCGGGACATCCGCGCGAACCGCGTCTAGCCCGCCGGGAACCCTCGGCCCGGGGCCTTGCCGAGACACTTGCAACAAGCCTTGGCACAACCCTCAAAGAGCGCCCGGTGAGCCGCTTCTATGGAGAAAAGCACCTGAATCGTAAATCCCCCCAAACAAGGGGTATTTACACCGCGACCGCAGATCTCTTGCCGTATAATCCCTACGCGTTCGTGTGAATTACGGCACGGCGGGACAAGCGCCCGCAACTATATATAAGGAGAGAGAATGTCCACAGCGCTTCTGAACGTGAGCGGCGTCTCGGCGGGAACCGAGGATAAGCCCATCCTTCACGGCATCGACCTGGCCGTCGGCGAGGGCGAGTGCCACGTCCTCATGGGCCCCAACGGCGCGGGCAAGTCCACGCTCGGCCACGTCATCATGGGCGACCCGACCTACCGCGTGACCAGCGGCTCCATCGAGTTCGCGGGCGCCGACCTCACCGACGCCCCCGCCGACAAGCGCAGCCTCGCCGGCATCTTCCTCTCTTACCAGGCCCCCGTCGAGGTCCCGGGCGTTCCCCTCTACAGCTTCCTGCGCACCATCTGCCAGATGCGCCCCGAGCTCAAGACCACCGCGCGCAAGTTCCGCAAGCGCGTGGGCGACATCGCCGACCAGCTCGACCTCGACCAGTCCTTCCTCATGCGCGAGCTCAACGTCGGCTTCTCCGGCGGCGAGAAGAAGAAGATCGAGATGCTCCAGCTGCTGCTCCTGCAGCCCAAGCTCGCCATCCTCGACGAGACCGACTCCGGCCTCGACGTGGACGCCCTCGGCGTGGTCTCCCGCGGCATCGCGGCCTTTCGCGAGCAGTGCGACGGCGCCCTCATCGTGATCACGCACAACACCCGCATCCTCGAGCGCCTCGACGTCGACAGCACCCACGTCATGGTCAAGGGCCACATGATGGCCGAGGGCCCGGCGTCCCTCATCTCCGAGATCGACGCGAACGGCTTCGCCGCCTACGAGCAGATGGCCGCCGAGAAGGGCTACATCGCCGCGCCGAGCGCCGAGGCCGCCGAGGGAGCTGACGCCTAAGTGAGCGACGAGCGCACCCAGAACCGCACGCAGGTATCCGACGTCGACCGCTCCCTCTACGACTTCACCAAGTCCGAGGAGGGCTACGAGCGCTACGCCGACGGCCTCACCCCCGACATCGTCCGCGCCATCAGCGCAAAGAAGGACGAGCCGGAGTGGATGCTCCAGATGCGCCTCGACGCGCTGGACAAGTACCACGCCCGCCCGATGGCCGACAACTGGGGCCCCTCCATCGCGGGCCTCGACCTCGACCACATCTCCACCTACGTCTCGCCCAAGACCAAGCAGGCCAAGAGCTGGGACGACGTGCCCGAGGACATCAAGGACACCTTCGAGCGCCTGGGCATCCCGGCGGCCGAGCGCGACAGCCTGGCCGGCGTCGGCGCCCAGTACGACTCCGAGATCGTCTACCACAACATGCGCGAGGAGGTCGCCAAGCAGGGCGTCGTCTACACGACCATCGAGGACGCGCTGCACGACCCCCAGTGGGAGCCC
Source organism: bacterium (assembly GCA_963605405.1). Classification (GTDB taxonomy): domain Bacteria; phylum Actinomycetota; class Coriobacteriia; order Coriobacteriales; family Atopobiaceae; genus Paratractidigestivibacter. The sequence goes on from CAVCUP010000001.1 coordinate 165,602, forward strand.
GTGGTGCGCGAGTACTTCGGCACCCTCATCCCGCCCACCGACCACAAGTTCGCGGCGCTGCACTACGCCGTGTGGAGCGGCGGCTCGTTCGTCTACGTGCCGGCGGGCGTCGCGCTCGACTACCCGCTGCAGAGCTACTTCCGCCTGAACGCCGCGGGCGCGGGCCAGTTCGAGCACACGCTCATCATCGTGGAGCCCGGCGCCGACCTGCACTTTATTGAGGGATGCTCCGCCCCGAAGTACTTCGAGGCCAACCTTCATGCCGGCGCGGTCGAGCTCTTCGTCAAGGACGGGGCGCGCCTGCGCTACTCGACCATCGAGAACTGGTCGAAGAACATGTACAACCTCAACACCAAGCGCGCGAGGATCGGCGCCGACGCAAAGATGGAGTGGGTCTCCGGCTCCTTCGGCAGCCACGTCTCGTACCTGTACCCCACCACCGTCATGGAGGGCGCCCGCTCGAGCTGCGAGTTCACCGGCATCACCTTCGCCGGCGCCACGCAGGACCTCGACACCGGCTGCAAGGTCGTCATGAACGCGCCGGACACGACCGCGTCCGTCAACACCAAGTCCATCTCCAAGGACGGCGGCGTGAACACGTTCCGCAGCTCCGTCGTGGTGGGCCGCCGCGCCAACCGCGCGCGCTGCAGCGTCTCTTGCCAGTCGCTCATGCTGGACAACATCAGCCGCTCCGACACCATCCCGGCCATGGACGTGCGCAACGCGACCGCCCAGGTGGGCCACGAGGCCACCATCGGCCGCATCTCCGACGACACGATCCTCTATCTCATGAGCCGCGGCTGCTCGGAGGCCGAGGCGCGCACGCTCGTGGTCAACGGCTTCGCGAACCCCGTCTCCAAGGAGCTCCCGATGGAGTACGCCGTCGAGATGAACAACCTGATCAAGCTCGAGATGGAAGGGGCCATCGGCTAATGGCTGACGAGAAGAACACTGGCGCCGCCGGGTCCCACGTGCCCGGGGCCGCGCCGACCGTCACGCTCGAGCGCGTGAACACCCCGCCCGCGCAGACCTGGAACCGCCTGCGCGCCAACGACATAACCCTCGCCGTGCCGCGCCTCTCCCGCAAGGGCGACGTCTACTTCGCGCTGCCGCAGCTCTTCGGCAAGCTCGAGTGCGGTATGGGCGAGAAGGTCACCGACTGGGTCTGCTCCCAGGCCGCCGATGCCCGCTACGTCGAGGTCCCGCGCAACACCGTGCGCGAGGAGCCCATCGTGGTGGATATCGACGCCGACGCGGGCGCCGTGGCCGACACCGGCGTCATGGTCCGCGAGGGCGCGACCGCGACGATCGTCGTGGCGGTCCACGGCGGCGAGAAGGGCGCGGCGGTCGCCGAGGGCGTAAATGCGTCCCAGGTCAACGGGGCCGCCGGCGGCGCCCCCGCAACCTCCGCGTCTCTCCTGCGCATCGTGGCCGAGGCCCGCGCGCAGGTCACCGTCGTCGAGGTCCTGGGCGTGAGCGACTCCCAGCAGCATCTCGAGAGCGTGGGCATCAGCGCCGACGAGGACGCCCGCGTCGAGGTGCGCCAGTACGCGCTCGGCGGCGGCACCGTGGCCATGGGCCTCGCCTGCAACCTCGCCGGCGCCCGTTCCCGCATCGACCTCAGCTGCCGCTACCACGCCCGCGGCACCGAGGTGCTCGACATCAACCACGTGGTGCGCATGCGCGGCAAGAACACCCGCGCCGAGGTCCGCGAGTCCGGCGCCCTCGACGATGCGGCCAAAAAGTCCCTGCGCGCCACCATCGACCTCGTGCACGGCGCGCGAGGCGCCAAGGGCAACGAGGCCGAGAACGTGCTCGTGCTCGGCGACGACGTCGTGAACAAGACCATGCCCGTCATCCTCTGCGACGAGGACGACGTGGCCGGCAACCACGGCGCGACCATCGGCAGCGTGAGCCCCGAGCAGATCGACTACCTCATGAACCGCGGCCTTTCTCGCCACGAGGCCGAGCAGCTCTTCGTCCGCGCCATCTTCGAGGACGCCATCATGCACGCGCCCGAGGAGGCCTCCCGCAAGGCGGCCATCCTGCGCGCCGAGGAGGTCCTGGGCGCCGACGTCGCGCACGACTACGACGAGGCGCAGGGCCAGTCCGCGCCTGTCGACGCGGCCGCCGACGCGCCCGCCGGCAACGACACCGAGGAGGCGCAGCAGTAATGGTCGACGCCGTCCTCGCCGCGGACATCGAGAAGAACCCCTTCAAGGCGGACTTCCCGCTGCTCGCCGGCCAGCCCGGAATCGCGTTTCTCGACAGCGCCGCCACGGCCCAGCGCCCCGCGGCCGTCCTCGACGCCGAGCGCGACTTCTACGAGCGCATGAACGCCAACCCGCTGCGCGGCCTCTACGGCCTCTCGGTGATGGCCACCTCCGAGATCGCCGCCGTCCGCAAACAGGTCGCGGGCTTCATCGGCGCCCTCGACGAGGCGGGCAAGCCCCTCGCCGACGACGTCGTGTTCACGCGCAACACCACCGAGAGCCTGAACCTCATCGCAAAGAGCTTCGCGCCCTGCGTGCTTAAGCCCGGCGATGAGGTCTGCGTGACCGTGATGGAGCACCACTCTGACCTCATCCCCTGGCAGCAGGCCTGCCGCGCGGCCGGGGCGAAGCTCGTCGTGATGTACCCCGAGCGCGACGGCGCGCTCTCGGCCGACGAGATCGCGGCAAAGATAGGCCCCAAGACGCGCATCGCCGCCTGCGCCCACGTGTCCAACGTCATGGGCTGCGAGCTGCCCGTGCGCGCCATCGCCGACGCGGTCCACGCGCAGGGCGGCTACATGGTGGTCGACGCCGCGCAGTCCACGCCGCACCTGGCGGTCGACGTGCGCGAGCTCGGCGCCGACTTCCTCGCCTTCTCCGCCCACAAGTGCCTGGGCCCGATGGGTATCGGTGTGCTCTGGGGCAAGCACGAGCTTCTCGAGCAGATGCCGCCCATGCTCACCGGCGGCGAGATGATCGACTCCGTGACCGAGCAGGACGCCACCTGGACGCCCGTGCCCGAGAAGTTCGAGGCCGGCACGCAGGACGCCGCCGGCATCTATGCGACCGGCACGGCCATCGCGTACCTCACCGAGACCGCGGGACTCGAGGCCGTGGCCGCGCGCGAGGCGGCGCTCGTCGCCTACGCCATGCAAAAGCTCTCTGAGCTGGGCTTCGTTGACATCATCGGGGGCGCGGGCCCGGCGACCCACCACGGTGTCGTGAGCTTCAACGTCCGCGGCGTCCACCCGCACGACGTGGCGAGCATCCTCGATATGTCCGGCGTCTGCATCCGCGCGGGCCACCACTGCGCGCAGCCTCTCCTCACCTGGCTCGGCGTGGAGAACCTCGCCTGCTGCCGCGCCTCTCTCGCCTTCTACAACGACAAGTCCGACGTCGACCGCCTGGTCGCCGGCCTCACCCAAGTTTGGCAGGTTTTCAATGGCTGTAACTGATCTTTACAACGCCGAGTTCATGGACCACGTGACCCACCCCGACTACAAGTACGAGCTCGAGGACGCCGACTGCACGCACGAGGGCGTGAACCCCTCCTGCGGCGACGAGCTCAGGTTCCAGGTCAAGTTCGCCGACGACGGCACCATCGAGGAGGCCGCCTTCACCGGCCACGGCTGCGCCATCAGCCAGGCCTCGGCCGACATCATGAGCGACCTGATGATCGACAAGACCCCCGAGCAGGCCATTGAGCTCTGCAAGCTCTTTATGCAGATGGTCCGCGGCGAGGTCTCCGAGGACGACCCGTCGCTTCTTGCCCTCGAGGACGCCTCAATCCTCAAGGACATCGCCCACATGCCCGCGCGCGTCAAGTGCGCCGAGCTCGCGTGGCGCACCCTGCAGGAGATGCTCGAGCCCCGTTAGCCGCACGGGGCAAAGGGGGCCCGCCCCTTTGCCTGATTGCAAGTTTGATTGGCGCGAGGCCACCCCCCTCGCGCCGCCGCTAAGAAGGATTGGAGACCCACATGGGAATGTTCTCGACGAAGGGCATCTATGCCCTGCGCGCGATGGCCGACCTCGCGGCCCACGAGGGCTGGGTCTCCCTGGGCGACGTCTCCAAGCGCCAGAACATCTCGCGCAAGTACCTTGAGCAGGTCATATCGCTCATGCACAAGGCCGGTTACGTGACGAGCCAGCGCGGCAAGGGCGGCGGCTACAAGCTCACGCGCGAGGCCAAGGACTACACCTTGGGCGAGATCCTGCGCGCGGCCGAGGGGTCTCTTGCCCCCGTGAACTGCCTCGACTGCTCCAACGGCACCATCTGCCCGCAGGTCAACAGCTGCTCGACGGTGAGCGTCTGGCGCGACCTCGGCCGCGTGACCTCGGGTTACCTCGACTCGAAGACCCTGGCAGACCTCGTGCCCGAGGACGGCGGATCCTGCAACGTTACGTTTTCGGACCGTTAGCGACGGTTCGCGGGCCGCGGGCTTCGCCGGGTGTAGCCTTTTCTGCGCACCTTATCGCGCGTTAGAAAGAAGCACCCTGTGAGCAACGCCAGCACTACCGGCACCAGCACCCAAGACACCTCAGGTATCCTTTCCGGCTCGCTTTGGCGAGCCGTTCCTATGTTCGCCCTGCCCGTGGCCGCCACCGGCATCCTCGAGCAGTTGAGCAACCTCGTCGATGTCTTCGTCATCGGGCATTTCTCGGCCGACGGCGCTTCGCTCGGCATGGCAGCGGTCGGGGCCAACTCCCCGATCGTGAGCCTGCTCATCAACCTCTTCGTGGGCATCGCCATCGGCACGAACGTGGTCGTGGCCAACGCCGTGGGCGCGGGCGACGAGAAGACCGTGCGCAAGGCCGTCCACAGCTCGGTGCTGCTCGCTGCGATCGGGTTCGCCGTGGCGCTTTTCGGCGAGGTGTTCGCGAAGCCTTTGCTCGCTGCTCTCCAGGTTCCCGACGAGACCATGGCGGAAGCCCTTATCTACCTGCGAATTTACCTGCTCGGTATGCCGGCGGTGCTTCTTTATAACTTTGTCGCGTCGGTATTCCGCAGCGTCGGCGTCACAAAGATGCCGCTCTTCGCGCTCGCCATCTCGGCCGTGCTCAACGTGGGCCTCGACGCGGCCTTCGTCGCGATTCTGGACTGGGGCACGATGGGCGTGGCCATCGCCACCGTCATCTGCTACTGCGTGAGCGCCGCGTTCCTCACCGCCCAGCTCATGCGGGCCGACGGCCTCATCCGGCTCGACCTGCGCGAGCTGCGCATCGACGGCCCCGTCGCGCGCGAGATCGTCCGCATCGGCATGCCGGCCGGCGCCCAGGGCGCCATCTTCTCGCTCGCGAACATCGTAATCCAGGGCTGCATCAACCAGCTCGGCACCACCGTCATGGCGGGCAGCGCGGCTGCCCTCTCCATGGAACAGGTCTTCTACAACCTCATCAACTCGGTGTGCCAGGCATGCACGACCTTCGTCGGCCAATGCAACGGCGCGGGCAACCTCGCGCGTTGCCGGCGCGTCCTCAAGGTCTGCGTCATCGAGGGGCTCATCTGCACGGGCCTCGTCGCGCTCTTCGCCGTCGTCTTTGGCCAGGCCATCATCCACGTCTTCAACACCGATCCCGAGGTCATCGCCATTGGCTACCTGCGCATCTGCGTGATCGTGCCCGCCCACATGTTCAGCTCGCTCTACGAGAACTGCTCGGGCTACCTGCGCGGGTTCGGCATCTCGCTCGTGCCGGCCCTGCTCACGATGCTGGGGGTCTGCGGCATCCGCCTGCTTTGGGTGGCGTTCGTCTTCCCCGCGGCGCCCGCCTTCCCGACCATCATGGCCGTCTATCCCATCAGCTTGGCGACCACGGCGCTGCTCATGCTCGGCGCGCTCGTCCATTACCGCCCCGTCACGAACGCCTCGTAGGCACTAACTCTGACTTTTCGCACTTTAAAATCGAATCCAACGACTAGCCATCGGTTATGACGCCGGATTTTCCCAGTTAAAAGGGCTATTAAACCCGAGGCTACTCGGCGAACCCAGTTTTAAAGTGCGAAAAGTCAGAGTTTGCCGCGAAATGTCCGCTCAAACGGACAAACCCGCCGCCCGATTCGGACCAAACACGAGATCTCCGCCCGCACGATGCCGCCAAGGGATACAAATAACGCCCCCTTCGCACCATCACAGCCCCGGCTTGCGGGTATAGGGAAGCGAGTCGCGGATAAAGCCCAGGCTGCGCTCGTAGTCGCCCGCCACCACGCAGCTGTAGAGCGCGTCGAGCACGAACTGCACGGAAATATGCGACGCGAACTGCGTGATGCGGTGCAGCGTGCTTTCCGAGTCCCCTACCAAAAGGTACACGTCGAGCCCCGGGTTCCTCTCGCGGGCCATCGGCGCGCCGATGAGCACCACCGGGGTCTCGCGCGCGGCGAGCAGTGGCAGCACCTGCGTCAGCACGTCGTTCACGCCCGAGTACGTGATAGCCACCGCCACGTGCGTCGCGTCGGAGATGAGCGCGCTTCTTACCTGGCGCTCCTGGCTCTCGTGGCAGGTGACGGCGCGCCCCGCGGAAAGCAGGCGGTCGGTGAACATCTGCGCAGGATAGAGGTTGTGCGACTGCGTGTACACGTCCACGACATCCGCCGCCCGGAGAAGGTCGGCCGCCCGCGCGAGCTCGCCGGTGTCCAGCACCTCGAGCGTCTCCTCGATGGCGCCCGCGTAGAGCGACTTCAGGCCGCCGCAGACCCGCTCGGCGCCCCATCCCTCGTCGAAAGGAAAGTCGAAGTCGACGTCCTCGGCACCCTCGCGCCGCGCCGTCGCGCGCGCGAGCTCGACCTTGAGCTCCTTGAAGCCCTCGAGACCGAGCTTCTTGCAGAGGCGGTGCACCGTGGCGATGGACGTGGCCGAGGCCGCGGCGAGTTCCTTGATGGAGGTCGTCTGAATGCGCTCCCCCATCGCAAGCACGACGGAGGCGAGCTGGCTCTCGGTCGGGGTGAGGCCCTTGGCCTCGCGCAGGCGCCGCCGTATGTCCATCGTAAGCTCCCCTCGCCGCGGACAAGAAAACCGTGCCTCAACCCACCTCAAGTATCAAAACGTATCGGCAACACTTTAACCGAACCCGCAACCTGCGAAAAGAAGTGCCAACATTCCTGATACCTCGCGCATTCCCCCCAACTTTGGGCGATACTAGGCAAGGACGTTTACAACCAACCGATTGGAGCATCATGGCAGACACCACCAAGCGCTTCCCCGACGGCTTCCTCTGGGGCGGCGCGACCGCCGCGAACCAGTGCGAGGGCGCCTACGACGTGGACGGCCGCGGCCTCGCCAACGTCGACGTGACCCCGCACGGCAAGGACCGCTTCGCCGTCGTTGCCGGCGAGCGCAAGATGCTCGACTTCGAGGACGGCTACTACTACCCCGCCCAGACCGGCATCGACTTCTATCACCACTACAAGGAGGACATCGCCCTCTTCGCCGAGATGGGCTTCAAGACCTTCCGCATGTCCATCGCCTGGACGCGCATCTTCCCCAACGGCGACGAGGAAACCCCCAACGAGGCCGGCCTCGCCTTCTACGAGGACGTCTTCCGCACCTGCAAGTCCTACGGCATCGAGCCGCTCGTGACCATCACGCACTTCGACTGCCCGATCCATCTCATCAAGAAGTACGGCGGCTGGCGCAGCCGCGAGCTCATCGAGTTCTACAAGCGCCTGGCCACCACCCTCTTTACGCGCTACAAGGGCCTCGTTAAGTACTGGCTCACCTTCAACGAGATCAACATGATCCTCCACCTGCCGTTCATGGGCGCGGGCATCGTGTTCGAGGAGGGCGAGGACCACGACGCCGCCAAGTACAAGGCCGCCCACAACGAGCTCGTGGCCAGCGCCTGGGCCACCAAGATCGCCCACGAGATCGACCCCGACGTCATGGTCGGCTGCATGATGGCCGCCGGCACCTACTACCCCTACAGCTGCCGCCCCGAGGACGTGCGCGCCGCCCAGGTCGACACCCAGAAGGAGCTCTGCTTCATCGACGTCCAGGCCCGCGGCAAGTACCCCAACTCCGCGCTCAAGGACTTCGAGCGCCGCGGCATCGACCTCGGCATGACCGACGAGGACAAGGAGCTTCTCGCCGAGAACACCGTCGACTTCATCAGCTTCTCCTACTACAACACCCGCTGCTCGGCCGCCCCGGACACCGAGTGCGAGCGCACGAGCGGCAACGCCTTCGCCGGCCCGAAGAACCCCTACCTCGGCCAGAGCGAGTGGGGCTGGGCGCTCGACCCGCTGGGCTTCCGCATCACGCTGAACGACATGTATGACCGCTACCAGAAGCCGCTGTTCGTGGTCGAGAACGGCCTGGGCGCCAAGGACGTCGTCGAGGAGGACGGCTCCGTCAACGACGACTACCGCATCGACTACCTGCGCGCCCACATCGCGGCCATGCGCGACGCCGTGGTCGAGGACGGCGTCGACCTCATGGGCTACACCACCTGGGGCCCGATCGACCTCGTCTCCGCCGGCACCGGCGAGATGAGCAAGCGCTACGGCTTCATCTACGTGGACCGCGACGACGCCGGCAACGGCACCCTCGCCCGCTCCAAGAAGAAGTCCTTCGGCTGGTACAAGAAGGTCATCGCCAGCAACGGCGCCGACCTGGACTAAGCGCGACCGGCACGAGCCGTCGCTTCCCTGCCGCCGCCTGCGAAAACAACGCGCCCGCTGGCATCTAACATCTCGCCGTGCTATGAAATTCCTCCCGCTGGCATCGAATAGGTGCCAGCGGGAGCGTTTCTTTAGCGCGAGGGCCTCTTGCCGTGCCAGCGGACGTGATTTCTTAGCGCTGAATTGCCTTGCCGTGCCAGCAGATGCGTTATTTGAGCAGGCGGGGATTACGTGCTACAAAGAATGAGCCCTCGGGCAATCCCTCATGAGCATCATGGCGTAAGCGGGACAAGGGGAGCGTCCCTTTGTCCCATCGCTGAGAAAGGAGGCGCCATGTCCACCCTCTACATGGTCCGCCACGGCCAGACCCTCTTCAACGTCCTGCGCCGCAAGCAGGGCTGGTGCGACTCCCCCTTGACCGAGCTCGGCATCGAGCAGGGGCGAGCGGCCGGCGCCTGGATCGCGTCGAACGCGCCCGCCTTCGACCACGTGTACAGCTCCACCTCCGAGCGCTGCTGCGACACGTGCGAGCTCGTGGTCCCCGGCGTCCCCTACGAGCGCGTCAAGTGCCTCAAGGAGTGGAACTTCGGTAAGTTCGAGGGCATCACCGAGGACCTCAACTTCCAGCCTCCCTACGGCGACTTCTACGTGCGCTTCGGCGGCGAGGGCGAGGAGGAGTTCCGCACGCGCGTGGGCGAAGGCGTCCTGGGCCTCATGCGCCGCCCCGGCCACGAGTGCGTCCTCATGGTCACCCACGGCGCCGCGATGGCGCAGGTCCCGCGCTACTTCGGCGACGACTACACCAACCACACCGACCTGCCACACCTGCCCAACTGCGCGATTATCCGCTATGAGTTCGACGGCGAGAAGCTCAGCCTGCAGGAAATCGTCGACCCGATGGCGTAGGGGCGCCCGGCCCGCGTACGGCCGCTTACCCCACCGAGGCCGAGCCCGACATCCGGCCCAAGCAAGAAACCCGCCGGCACCATAATCGTGCCGGCGGGTTTCTTGTGTGCGCGAGGGCGCCTCTTGCCGCGCAAAAGGTGCCCCGTACCTTAGCGACGCCTCTCCAACCGCGCAAGAAGGCGAATGTTCGCACGGGCGGACCGGGCGTGGCAGCCCGCGGGCGCTATGCGAATTGGCTACGGTAGAGCTCGGCATACGCGCCGTCGGCGGCGAGAAGCTCCGAGTGCGTCCCCTGCTCGAGTATATTGCCGCGCTCCATCACCAAGATAAGGTCCGCGTCCACAATGGTCGAGAGCCTGTGGGCGATCACGAAGCTCGTGCGGTTCTCCATGACGGCCTCCATCGCGCGAACGATCGCCTGCTCAGTACGGGTGTCCACGCTTGAAGTCGCCTCGTCGAGGATGAGGATGGCTGGGTCGCAGAGCATGGCGCGCGCGATGGTGAGCAGCTGCCGCTGGCCCTGGCTCACGTTCTCTGCGTCGTTGCCGAGGACCGTGTCATAGCCCTGAGGCAGCGTCCGCACGAAGAAGTCCACGTGCGCCGCGCGGGCCGCGGCCTCGACCTCCTCGCGGGTCGCGCCGGGCTTGCCGTAGGCGATGTTGTCGGCGATGGTGCCCTCGAAGAGCCACGCGTCCTGCAGGACCATTCCGAACTGCCGGCGCAAGTTGGCGCGCGTGAGGTCGCGCGTGTCCACCCCGTCGAGCGTGATGCGCCCGCCGTTGACCTCGTAGAAGCGCATGAGCAGATTGATCAAGGTCGTCTTGCCCGCGCCCGTCGCGCCCACGACGGCGACCTTCTGCCCGGGCTCCGCCACGAGGTTGACGTCGCGCATAAGGAGATTGTCCGGCGTGTAGCCGTAGGCCACGTGCTCGAAGCAGACGCGGCCGCGCACGGGCTCGGGAAGCGCCGCCGGCTCCTCGGGGTCGGGCACGATCTCCTCGGCGTCGAGAAGCTCATAGACGCGCTCGGCGGCGGCAAGCGCCCCCTGCAGCATGTTCAGCGTCATGGAAAGCTGCGTGAGGGGCTCGGTCGCGGCGGTCACGAACTGGAAGAACGACTGGAAGACGCCCACCGTGAGTTGCCCCGCGAGCAGCATCGCCCCGGCGATGAGCCCGCAGGAGACCTGCGCGAGGCGAACGAGCAGGCGGATGGCGGGCGAGATGGCGTTCGTGATGAAGTCCGCATCGGCCGAGGCGTGGGCGAGCTCGTCGGCGGCGGCGCGCACGTCGGCGGCGCTCGCTTCGTCGCGGCCGAAGGCCTTGATCACCGTGCGGCCGGAATAGGCCTCCTCGACCTTACGGGTCACGTCGCCGAGCGCCTCTTGGCGCCTCGCCGCGACGCGGATGGTCTTTCCGGCCACGAACTTGGTGAGCAGCAGCGAAGCCGCGGAGAAGGCGAGGAACACGGACCCGAGCACGACACTGTACGAGAGCATGACGCCCACGGCGCCCACGAACATGAGCGCGCTGATGATGATCTGCAGCAGGCCGCGCTGGAGCACCTCAGAGACCTTGTCGAGGTCGTTTGTGGCGCGGCTGATGATGTCGCCCGGCTGGTGCGCGTCGTAGTAGGAGAGCGGCAGGCGGCCGACCTTCTCGGCGATGCGCTCGCGCAGCCCGAGGTTCAGGCGCTCGGCGAAGCTCGCCATGACGAGGGACTGAATCGTGTAGAAAACCCAGGCCAGGGTCCATATGCCGAGAAACACGAGGATCTGGGCGCCGCCGTTGCCGAGCGAGACGACGTAGGTCTCCCCCGCCGCCTCCGCGACCTGGATGTTACTCCAGAGCAGGTCCACGAGGCCCGCGCTGTAGGCCGGCGCGGCCAGGCTCGCCGCCACATAGAAGCCGGCGGAGACGGCGGCGACCACGAGGCGCCAGCGCTCACGGCCGGCGGAGCCCCAGAGGCGCAGGGCCGTGGCAAGGCCGTTGACGGGGACGTCGTTCTCCTCGCCGAGCCGGGTCTCGTTGTTCTTATCGCTGGTGGATGCCATGTTAGTTGCCTCCCCTCATCTGGGATTCGTAGATGTCCTTGTAGGTCGCGCAGTCGCGCAGCAGCTCGTCGTGGGTACCGAGGCCGGCCACGCGCCCCTCGTCGAGCACGAGGATCTGGTCGGCGTCGCGGATGGTGCTCACGCGCTGGGCGATGATGAGCACGGCGGCGTCGGCGAGCTCGCCCGCGAGCGCGCGGCGCAGCGCGGCGTCCGTCTTGTAGTCGAGCGCCGAGAACGAGTCGTCGAAGACGTAGAGGTCGGCCTGACGCACGAGGGCGCGCGCGATGGAGAGCCGCTGGCGCTGGCCGCCCGAGAAGTTCGTGCCGCCTTGGGCCACGCGGGCGGCGAGGCCGTCCTCGAGCTCCTGGACGAAGGCGCCCTGGGCCACGTCGACGGCGTGCCAGAGCCGCTCGTCGTCGGCCTTCGGGTCCGCGTCGCGCAGGTTGCTCGCGATCGTTCCCGAGAAGAGCCAGGCCTTCTGCGGCACGTAGGCGATGCGGTCGCGGAGCTCGGCCTGGGTCATGCGGCGCACGTCCAGCCCGCCCATCTCGAGCGTGCCCTCGGTCACGTCGAGGAAGCGCAGCAGGAGCTTGGCGATGGTCGACTTGCCCGAGCCGGTGGAGCCGATGACGGCCGTGGTCTGTCCGCGCCTTAGAATGAAGTCCAGGTCATGAAGGGTATCTTCGTCGGCGTCGTCAAAGCGGAAGCTCACATGGTCGAAGCGCGCCACGGGCTCGGCGGCGGCGAGAGGCGCCGGATCGCTCGCGGGCACGCCCCCGGGACCAGGGGCGGCGTCGGCACGGCCGGCAGGCTCGCCGGGCTTCTCGCCGTCAGCGCCGGCGGCGTCTCTCGCCGGGCCCGCGCCCTCGCCCCGCGACCTGCGCTCCGCCGGGTTTGCCGCATCCGCGATGGACGGCTCCGTCTGGAGCACCTCCGCCGCGCGGGAAAGGCACGCCAGCGCGCGCGGAACCTGGAGCAGCGCGAACTGCGCCATCATCATGAAGAACATGATGAGCATGGCGAACTCGATCACCGCGGTGACGGAGCCCACCTGCATGGCATGGGCGCCCACGCGGTCCATGCCGAGCCAGAAGATGAGCGACTCGACCGCGTTCATGAGGAAGAACGTCATCGCGTCGGTCGTGGCAAAGAGCGTGTTGACCCGGATGGCGCGCGCGGCGTAGTCCTCGAAGGTCTCCTCCATGCGGCGGCGCTCATAGCTCTCCTTGCCGAACGCGCGGATGACGCGCACGCCGGTGATAGACTCGCGCAGCCGCACGTTCATGCGGTCGATGAAGCCCTGCATGACGAGGAAGATGGGCGCGGACTTCGAGACGGCGAACGCGCTCAGCAGCACCACGGCGACCGTCACGGCGAGAAGCACCCAGCCCATCACGTAGTCGATGCCGAACGCGAATATCACCGCGACGACGCAGGTCACGGGCGCGGGGCCCATCATGGTGAAGCACATGAGCAGGGTCTGCTGCACCACGTTGGCGTCGGAGAGCGTGCGCGTGATCATCGAGCCCGCGCCGAAGCGGTTGAAGTCGGCGGCCGAGAGCGAAAGCGAGTGCTCGTAGACGCTCGTCCGCAGGTCGCGGCCCACCTTGGCGGCGAGCCTCGAGGCCATCCGGTAGCTCACGATGCAGCCGAGCGAGCCCAGAAGCGACGCCGCGAGCATGGTCGCCCCGTGGCGCCAGACAGCCTCCATGCCAGCGCCCGACGTCACCGAGTTGAGAAGCGCGGAGAGCTCCGTCGGGACGAGCAGCATGCCCACGATGTCGCAGAGCAGCAGGACCAGCGTCGCGGCCGCCAGGCCCTTGTACGGGGCGATCAGCCTCGCGAGCAGGCCGAAGGCCGTGCGGCGGGAATAGTCCCTCTCCCAGGTCTCGTTACTCACTTTGGTCCTCCCTCCCTATGCGGTCGAGCTCGGCCTCGACCGCCTCCACGTACTTGTCCATCAGGCGCAGCATCTCCGCCTGCTCCGCGGCCGTGAGCACGCCGAAAGCACGTCTCTCGGCCTGGCAGGCGGGCTCGATGCGCGCCCGCGCGAACGACCGCCCGGCCTCGGTGAGCCGCGCGAGCTTGGCTTTGCGGCTCCCCTCGCAGAACTCCGTCTGCACGAGCCCCTTGCCCTCCAGGTGGCGAATCGCGGAGTTGACCGTCTGCTTCGAGGCGCAGGACGTCGCCACGATGTCGCGCACCGGCACCGAGCCGCCCGCGATGAAGATGTCGTACATGACCCAGTAGGCCGATTCGGGCAGCCCGCACTCGCGGGAGATCTCGTAATAAAGGCGGTCCGTCTTGCGGTAGAGCCGGTCGAAGCTCTCGATCCACGCCTTCATGCCGATGAGGCCGTCCGGGCCCATCGGGACCTGTTGCAACTGTTCCATAGTTCCTATTTTCGTCCGATATCAGACCAAACGAAGAGAATAATAGTCCGACTTCGTACGTAATGCAAGGGAAAGAAGGTCACGCCGCAAAAGCGGGAAACGACTGCTGGGGACGCCGCGCCCCTCTCCGGAACGCATCCGTCCGGTCTCACCCGGCGCCCGTCTCGCCGGGCGTCGGATAAGAATCGAGGCGTCAGCGGTTCTTCATAGGGAGACCAGGTGTCCCAGAGGTAAACGAACCGAACAAAGCGCAGGCAGCGGACACAGGGCCCATCGTGGGCGAGACCGACACCGGAAAAACCGACGCTGTGCCGGGTTTTAGGCCCGTACGCGGGCAGCAGGGGGCATTATTGGAAGCGGGCAAGGGCTTTGGGGTCCTTGCCGCGACGCCAGGCGGCCAACACCGCATTCGCGGGGCGCGACGAAGGGACACATATGGTCGATAAGGAATTCGCATGGCGGCTGGCGGCCGAGCTCGTGCGCATCGAGAGCACGGACCCCGGCTGCTATGAGGGCCGAATCCAGGAGCACCTCAAGCAGCTTGTGGAAGGCAAGCTCAACGAGCTGCCTACCTGGCTCGCTTCCGCCGTCGAGCTCCGCGAGCTCGAGGTCCTGCCGGAACGGCGAGACCTCATGGTGCGCGTTCCCGGCACGGGCCCCGACCCCGCCCTCGTGTACGGCTGCCACATGGACACGGTGACCATCGGCGACGGTTGGGACGACGAGACAGCGCCGCTCGCCGGCCGCGTCGTCGGCGAGCGGCTCTACGGCCGCGGCGCCTGCGACATGAAGAGCGGCCTCGCCTGTGCGATGGCAGCGCTCTTCGGGCTGCTCGACGGTGCCGCCGCCTCGGGCAGCCTGCCGAATCGGGCCTTCGCGCTGCTTCTCTCCGTGGACGAAGAGGACTTCATGCGCGGCATCGAGGCCGCCATCGCGGCCGGGTGGGTCGGCGCGGACGAATGGGTGGTCGACACCGAGCCCACCGACGGCCAGGTCCAGGTGGCGCATAAGGGGCGCACCTGGTTCGAGATCTCGATGCGCGGCGCGACCGCCCACGCGAGCCAGCCGTGGAAGGGCTCCGACGCCGTCGCCGCGATGGCCGAGGTCATCTGTGAGCTGCGCCGTTGGTGCGAGGCGCTGCCCGGCCATGAGGAGCTCGGGCGCTCGACCATAACCTTCGGCCAGGTGGAAGGCGGGTACCGGCCCTATGTCGTGCCCGACGCGTGCAAGCTCTGGGTCGACATGCGCCTCGTCCCGCCGGCGTCGACCGCGACGGCGCGCAGGGCCGTCGAGGCCGCCATCCGGGCGGCGGAGTCCCGCGTCCCCGGCGCGCACGGCAGCTATGAGGTCACCGGCGACCGGCCGCCCATCGAGCGGGACCCGACCTCCCCCCTGCTCGCGGCGCTTCTCGCCGCCGCCGACGCCGAGGGCCATCCCGCCGAGGTCGGCGTCTTCACCGGCTATACCGATACCGCCGTCGTCGCGGGCACCTGCGGCAACCGCAACTGCATGAGCTACGGCCCCGGCTCCCTCGCGCTCGCCCACAAGCCGAACGAGTATGTCCCGCGCGCGGACGTGCTGCGCGCGCAGCGGGTGCTCACGCGCCTCGCGCTCGACGCCTGCCTGTAGAAGCCGGGCGCGCCCGGCGGGAAGCACCCGAGCAACAAAAGGCGGTTGCACCAAGCCTTGGTGCAACCGCCCGCTTCTTACCAGCTATAAAAGAATCCGTGAAAAGCCCTACACACGCTCGGCGATGTCGCGCACCAGGCGCTCGGTCTTCTCCCAGCCGAGGCACGCGTCGGTGATCGACTTGCCGTAGACGCCGCCGTCAACCGGCTGGTTGCCATCCTCGAGGTAGCTCTCGACCATGAAGCCCTTGACCATGCGGCGCACGAGGTCGTTGCGCGAGCAGCTCTCGAGCACCTCCCGACAGATACGCGGCTGCTCGAGCGGGCGCTTGCCGGAGTTGTCGTGGTTGCAGTCCACGACCACGGAGGGGTTCGCGAAGTCGGCGTCCAGGTAGCGGCCGGCCAGGCGCTCCAGGTGCTCGTAGTGGTAGTTGGGGTAGGTGCGCCCGTCGAGGCCGATGTAGCCGCGCAGGACGGCGTGCGCAAGCGGGTTGCCGTCGCATTCGACCTCCCAGCCACGGTAGATGAAGCTCTGCTTGGCCTGGGCGGCATAGATGGAGTTGAGCATCACGGAGGTGGAGCCCGCCGTGGGGTTCTTCATGCCCACGGGCACCGGGATACCGGCGGAGACGAGGCGGTGCTCCTGGTTCTCGACGGAGCGGGCGCCCACGGCCACATAGGAGAGAAGGTCGACGAGGTACTGGTAGTTCGAGGGGTAGAGCATCTCGTCGGCGGTGAAGAAGCCCGTCTCCTCGATGACGCGCAGGTGCATGCGGCGCACGGCCTTGACGCCCTCGAGCAGGTCGGCGGGAGCCTCGGGGTCGGGGTTGTGGAGCAGGCCCTTGTAGCCCGTGCCCTTGGTGCGCGGCTTATTGGTGTACACGCGCGGGATAACGATGAGCTTGTCCTTGACCTCGTCGGCCACGCCCGCAAGGCGATGCATGTAATCGAGGACGGAATCCTCGCGGTCGGCCGAGCAGGGACCGATGATGAGCAGGCGGCGCGGGTCCTCTCCCCGCATGACGGCCGCGACCTCGGCGTCGAAGGCGGCCTTCTTCTGGACGAGCTCGTCCGAGAGCGGCATCTCGGCGCGGACCTCCTTGGCCATGGGCAGGTGGCGCTTGAAGTTCATGGACATAAGGGCAACTCCTATGGTTCTCCGACTCAAAAATGCATAGGGGTCTATTATCCGGTCCCGCCCGGACCAAGACAACGCAGAAGGCTAACATTAGTCCGGTATGTAACAAACACGAGATAGGAGGCCCTGAAAAATGGCCTGCACAACCATCCTGGTCGGCAAGAGGGCAAGCTACGACGGCTCGACCATCATCGCGCGCAACGAGGACTGCCCCTCGGGCGAGTTCTGCGAGAAGCGCTTCTCGGTAAGCGACGCCGCCGGCAAGAAGACCTACAAGAGCGTGATCTCCCATCTCGAGGTCGCGCTGCCCGATGGCGGCGTCCGCTACACCTGCATGCCGAACGCCGACCTCAAGGAGGGGCTCTGGGAGGCCGCCGGCGTGAACGCGCGCAACGTCGCCATGACGGCCACCGAGACCCTCACCACCAACGAGCGCGTGCTCGCCGCGGACCCGCTCGTGGCATACAGGCCGGCCGCGGGCGCCCCGGGCGAGGACGGCTATGAGCCCGAGGTCGCGGGCGGCATCGGCGAGGAGGACATGGTCACCCTCGTGCTGCCCTACGCGACGAGCGCCCGCGACGGCGTCCTGCGCCTGGGGGCGCTTCTCGCCGAGCACGGCACCTACGAGATGAACGGCATCGCGTTCTCGGACGTCGACGAGATCTGGTGGCTCGAGACCGTGGGCGGCCACCACTGGATCGCCCGGCGCGTGCCCGACGACTGCTACGTGACCATGCCGAACCAGCTGGGCCTCGACTCCTTCGACCTGGACGACGCTCTCGGCGAGGGCCGCGAGCACCTCTGCTCCCCCGACCTGCGCGAGTTCATCGAGAAGAACCATCTCGACCTCAGCCTCGACGGGCGCCTCAACCCCCGCGACGCCTTCGGCAGCCGCTCGGACGCCGACCATGTGTACAACACGCCGCGCGCCTGGGACATGCAGCGCTATCTCAACCCGAGCGCGGGCCCCTGGGAGACGGCGGCGGCCCACGAGGAGTTCGGCCCCGAGTCCGATGTCCTGCCGTGGGCGCGCGTGCCGGAGCGCAAGGTCACGATCGAGGACGTCAAGCACGTGCTCAGCCTCCACTACCAGGGCACGGTTTACGACCCCTACGGCCGCATCGGCACGCCGGCGACGCGCGGGCTCTATCGCCCCATAGGCATCAACCGCAACTGCCAGCTCGCCGTGCTCCAGATCCGCCCGTACGTCGACGAGGAGCACCGAGCGCTTCAGTGGATCGCGCTGGGAAGCAACGCCTTCAACGCGCTGGTGCCCTTCTACACGCAGGTGGACGACGTTCCCGAGTACGTGAAGAGCACGCCCAAGACCCCCACGACCGAGAGCTTCTACTGGGCCAACCGCCTCATCGGCGCGATGGCCGACGCGAGCTACAGCGCCTGCCTGCCGCACGTCGAGCGCTACCAGGAGAAGCTCCAGTCGGAGGCCACGCGCCTGGTGCTCTTGGCCGACGAGTCGGGCGCGGACGTGTCCGAGACGAACCGGGCCATCGCCGACGAGGCGCGCAAGCGCACCGACTGCCTGCTCTCCCACGTGCTCTTCGAGCGTAGCCGAGAGATGCGCAACGGCTTCTCCCGCTCCGACAACTAGCGACGCGGGGGCGCGAGGCGCCGAGGCGTCGCGGGCCGGGCTCCTGCGGACGGGACGCCTGAAGTCGGTGCGCTCGCAGTCGGGGTGCCCACGATCGGTCCCGTAAGCGATTCGGGCACGAGGGGCGCTCGGGCCTCGCCCGATCGGCTCCGGCCAGGCAGTTTCTCGCCACCTCATCGGAGACGCTAAGAAAACGCCCCTGCTGGCATGCACATGGTGCCAGCAGGGGCGTTTTCTTAGCGGACCGGGCGTTTTCCATGCCAGCGGACGGGATTTCTTAGCAATCCGGCCTTGTTCCATGCCAGCGGATAGGATTTCTTGGCAGGTCGAACGCGTCCCATGCCAGCAGACGCGATTCCTTAGCAGGTCGAGCGCTAAATCCTGTCGTCCCTCACATCCGCGCGATCGTCGACCGGCTCCTTCTCGCCGCAGAGCGAAAGGCCGTAGAAGACGCCGAAGAGCACGTAGAGCACCGGGACCATCATGGCTACGATGAGCATCGCCGCGAAGGCGGTGGCTATGGCCTTGGGCAGCGCCGGGATGGCCAGCGGCGAGAGCATGAGCAGGGCCACCGGCACCACGCCGAGAACGCGCCAGACGATCCGCGCCATGTGCGTGAGCTCGAGCTGGAACTTATTCACGAGCAAGGTGGTCACGAGGGCCGCGACGGAGAACGCGCCGACCGGGCGCGAGAAGATGCTCAGCGCGAGGACGAAGGTGCCCTCACCGAGGTCATTGCCCTGCGCGGCGGCCCAAACAAGAAACGCTATGCAGGCAACCGAGAGGGCCCCCCAAACGATGACGTTCGCCAGATACGTGCTTTTCTTCATGCCATGACTCCTCAACGGCTCTGGGGTATGCTCGAAGCAGCTCACAAGTATAACCTCGGGCGCCGAGCGCCCAACAGGCCTTCCGAAGGAGACAACCATAATGACAAACGACCAGGGCAGCGCCATGCAGGCCAAGCCTCGCCGTCGCTACACCGTCGGCGAGGAGGTGGCCAACTCGGTCTCTCACGGCGTCGGGGCGGCCCTCAGCGTGGCCGTGCTCGTGCTACTCATCGTTCGCGCGGTCGCGGACGGCGGCGGCACGCGGCTCGCGGCGGCCCTGCTCATGGGCATCGGGCTTCTCGTCGAGTATCTCTTCTCCACGCTCTACCACGCCATCGCGCCGGAAGGGGCCAAGCGCGTGTTCCGCGTGCTCGACCACTGCGGCATCTACCTGCTCATCGCCGGCAGCTACGCCCCCTTCGCCCTCGTGGCCCTCGGCGAGCGCGGCGGCATCGTGCTCGGAATCGTGGTGTGGGCCATCGCGGCCGTCGGAATCGTCCTCGAGTGCTTCCTGCGCGAGCGACAGCCCAAATGGCTCACCGTGCTGATCTATGTAGTGCTCGGCTGGCTCGTCATCTTCCGCGTGGGCGACCTCTACGAGGTGATGCCCGCGGGCGGATTCTGGCTGCTCGTGGCCGGGGGCGTGAGCTACACGGTCGGTGCGCTCTTCTATATCCCGAAGAATGTCCGCTACCTGCACTTCGTTTTCCATCTCTTTACCCTGGCCGGCAGCGTCTGCATCACGCTCAGCGCGCTGCTGTTCGTGCTCTAGCCCAAGGCGCCGTTTGCCCGCGGCGCTCCACGAAAAGTTTCCGCGCCCCGGAAGCGCGCCGCGCAGCAATGATCACACCTCTCGAGCCCTAAAAAAACGCCGCGCAGTAACGACCGTACCTCTCGAGCCCTAAAGGCACGCCGCGCAGTAACGACAGCCGCATACGAGCCCTAAAAATACGCCGCGCAGCAACGATTTGTTACTGCGCGGCGTCGTTTTTGAGCGCGAGGATCAAATAGATTACTGCACAGCGCGTTTACAGGGCTCAGCTGGCAAGAAGGTTGCTGCGCGGCGCATCTCCAGGGCTCAGGCGGCAAGAAGGTTGCTGCGCGACGCGATCCCAGGGCGCGGGCAGCGCGCAACTCTCTTTGAACCCCGTCCTCAGCTCGAGATAAGTCGCAGACAGAACGCAAGAAGGCCCCTCTCACTTGCTCCGCCCGCAGTTCCGCATGAGCCGGAGGCGACTTAATGTCGCCTCCGCGCGAACAGGACTGTTTGAGGACGGAGTAAGCGAGAGGGGCCTTCTTGCAAGCAGCGCGCGGAAGCCTACGACTTGACCTCGAACTTCTCGCGGCACTTCGGGCACGTGACCCGCAGGTGCCCCTTACCGCGAGGGACACGCATCTTCTGCCCGCAGTTCGAGCACTTGACGTGCTTGTACTGCTTCGCCTCGACCAAGGCGCCCTTGGGGTTCTGGAGCCACGGACGCGCGGGGCCGACGGCCTTGAGGAACGCGGCGTTCTCGCGCGAGCGCGCGGAGAGGTTCTTGGATTGGATGCGGAACCCGGCATACACGATAAGGGCGAGCGCGAACCAGCCGACCCAGCCCACGCGGGCGAAGATGTTGATGATCACGAGGATAAGGGCGACGTATACGCAGGTCATCGCGATATCGTCGGGGCCCTGACGTCCCTGAAGCCACTGAATCGCCTTGCGCTGGGCCTCATCCATCTTCTTCTGCCAGTCGTTGTTCGCCATGAGCGGGTGGTTCCTTTCACATATCCAAGCAAAAGCGCGGCCGCCTCCGACCGCGCCCGCGAGTCACAAACGATTTCTTACCCAAACCGCCTATAGTCTACACCGCTGCGCATCTGCGGATCAGCGGCCCACACCCATCACATAAGCTCGAGCGAGCTTCTCGGTCTCCACAATCGCGTCGACGTGGCAGCGCTCGCGGCCGTGGGTGTTGAGGCACGCCATGCCGAACGCGCCGCTGGCCAGGTCGTTCGCGGTGAAGTACGCCGCGTTGGCGTCGGTGGAATAGTGGAAGCACACCTGGGTGTTCCACTTGCCCTCGTCGCAGGCCTCCTCGGCGCACGCGATGAGCGTGTTGGTGAGGTTCCAGTCGTAGGGGCCCTTGGCGTCAGAGGCGATGACGCCGACGCTGTGCTCGTCGGAGTCGTAGTCGGGCCCGAGCAGGGTGATGTCGACCGCGACGTACTCGGAAACCTCGCTCGGCACCCAGGTGCCGCCGTTGCCAATCTCCTCGTGGATGGGGAACGCGAAGAGCGTGTCGTAGGCAGGCGCCTGGCCGCTCTCGCGCAGCCAGTCGAGCACGTCGAGAAGGACCGCGACGGCGGCCTTGTCGTCGATGTGACGGCTCACGATGTAGCCGTTGTCGAACTCCTCGAAGTGCGGGTCGATGCCCACGAAGGCACCCTCCGTCACGCCGAGCGCGCGGGCATCCTCAGGCGACTTGACGTCGGCGATGAGCGAGACGGACATGTGGTTCTCGTCGCGCTCGGTCGTGCGGCAGTCTTCGAAGACGTGGACGGAGTGGTGGTCGCAGATGACCTGGCCGGCAAGGGCGCGCCCGTCGCGGCAGAGCACAGTGCAGGTCTCGCCCTCGATGCTGTGGTAGTTGATGCCGCCGAGCTGGCGCACGCGCAGGGTGCCGTCGTCGTTGAAGCCGCGCACGACGAGGCCGATGGTGTCGAGGTGGGCGCCTATAAGCACCGTCTTCGAGCTGTCTTGGCCAACAACGCGCACGTAGGCCGTGGCCTTGTTGTCGGTGAACATCTCGTAGCCCATCTCGGCGAGCGTGTCGCCGAGCCACGCGTGGATCTCGGGGTAGTAACCCACGGGACTGTCGACCTCGACGCACTCGCGCAGCAGGCGCGTGAGCTTGACCGGGTCGATGGTCTCGAGCTGAAGGTCCATGTTTGCTCCTAACATAAGGAATTGATCTACTTGGGAAGAGGCGCGGAAACCCCTGGGCGGGGTGACCCGGGCGAAGCCCCAGGGCCGCTGAGGCGCCCCGGATAGGGAGCGACGGGCCCGACGACGCATGCGGCGGCACGCAAGGAGGGCAGGAGCCCCTAGACGGGGTGCCTCAGCGGCCCTGGGGCCGGGCGTAGAGGGCCACGAGCTCCTGCAGCATATCCACCATCGCCTCGAGCTCCGGCACGGGCACGAACTCGCGCACGCCGTGGGCGTTGTAGTAGCACGCCGAGAGATTCGCGCAGGGGAAGCCGCGGAACGAAAGCTGGCTGCCGTCGGTGCCGCCGCGCATGGGGATGCAGCGCATCTCTTCGCCGATGGACGCGTAGGCCGCGCGGGCGTTGTCGATGAGGTGCGCGTACTCGGGGCGCGTGACCACGTCGGCGAGATTGTGGTACTGGTCGGAGATCTCGATCTCGAGCACGCCCTCCCCCATCTGGGAGTTCACCATCTCCACGGCGGCGCGCATCTGGTCCTTGCGGCTCTCGACCTTGGCCTGGTCATGGTCGCGGATGATGTAGTCGGCCGCGGCCTCCTCGCAGTCGCCGCTCATGCGCTCGAGATAGAAGAAGCCGTCGTAGCCGTCGGTGAACTCAGGGCGCTCGGCCGCCGGAAGCATCTGGTGGAAGCGCATGATGGCCTCGGAGGCGTTGATCATCATGCCCTTGGCCGTGCCCGTGTGGCAAGAAAGGCCATGCGCGCGGACCTTGGCCTCGGCCGCGTTGAACGTCTCGTAGCAGAACTCTCCGAGCGGGCCGCCGTCGATGGTGTAGCCGAACTCGGCCCCGAACTTCTCGAGGTCGAGAAGCGCCGCGCCATGCCCGATCTCCTCGTCCGGCACGAACGAGAGCGCGAGGCGCGGGTGCGGAAGCGACGGGTCGGCCTTCAGGCGCGCGAGGAGCGACACGACCATGGCGTCGCCGGCCTTGTCGTCGCCGCCGAGCAGCGAGGTGCCGTCGGTGGTCACGATGTCGTAGCCGGCCATCTGCGCGAGCCGCGGGTTCGTCTCCGGGGAGACGGCGACCTCGCGCCCGTCGCGCCCGGTGCCGATGACGAGCTTGCCGCCCTCGTAATGCTTGACCTCGGGGTGCACGGGTGACCCGTAGCTCTGCCACGCCGTGTCGATATGGCAGCAGAACCCCAGGCACGGCAGGTCCTCGGCGCCCGCGGAGGCGGGCCAGTGGGCCGTCACGTAGGCGTGCTTGTCGACCTCGACGTCCTCGGCGCCGAGCTCGCGCAGGTCGGCCGCGATGACGTTCGCGATGTCGAACTGCGTCTCGGTCGAGGGCACGTGGTCGGCCGTCAGCGGGTTCGACTGCGACGGCACCTCGCAGTAGCGGATAAAGCGATCAAGAACATCAGACATGAAGTCCATCCTTCTTTCCATAAGGACGTGGAAGATCCGCACTCGATGATAAACCCCGTAAAGCGAGCGCGCCCCCACGGCGTCGACCGCAGGGGCGCGCAATTGCGATGCTCCGCAAAGAAGGCCAGGCTAGCAGCCGCGGGCCTACGCCTCGGCGACCGCGATCTCCACGTGCTCACGCTCGGCGTCGTTAAGCCCCTCGTCGAAGAGATGGCAGGCGCACTTGTGGCCGGGCTTGACCTCGCGGAACTCCGGCTCGCGCTCGCAGCATACCTTCATGCAGTGCTTGCAGCGGGTATGGAAGACGCAGCCAGCGGGCGGGTTCGTCGGCGAGGGAACGTCGCCCTCCAGGACCTTCTTGTCCTGGATGCGCTCGTGGCGGATGCGCGGGATGACGTCGAGGAGCGCCTTGGTGTAGGGGTGCAGCGGCTCGTCGAAGAGGTCCTCTTTGCTCGCGAGCTCCATCGTGTGGCCGAGGTACATAACCATGACGGTGTCGGAGATGTGCTTGACGACCGAGAGGTCATGGCTGATGAAGATGTAGGAGAGGCCCATCTGCTCCTGCAGCTTCTCGAGCAGGTTGATGACCTTGGCCTGGACCGAGACGTCGAGGGCCGAGACGGGCTCGTCGCAGACGACGATCTCGGGCTCGAGCACGATGGCGCGGGCGATGCCGATGCGCTGGCGCTGGCCGCCGGAGAACTCGTGCGGGTAACGGTACTTGAAGGCGAGGTCGAGGCCGACGGCCTCCATGATCTCCTCGACGCGGGCGTCGCGCTCGGCGCGCGTCTTGTAGGTGCCGGCGATGTCGATAGGCTCGGCGATGATGTCGGCCACCGTCATGCGCGGGTTCAGGGACGAGTACGGGTCCTGGAAGATGAGCTTCATCTTCTGGCGGGCGCGGGTAAGCTCGTCGCCCTTGAGCTTGGTGAAGTCCTCGCCGTCGAGCCAGACCTCGCCGGAGGTCGGCTCGGTCAGGCGCAGGACGCACTTGCCCGTGGTCGACTTGCCGCATCCGGACTCGCCGACGATGGCGAAGGTCTCGCCGCGGTGGACCTCGAAGGATGCGTCCTCAAGCGCGTGCACGCAGGCGTCGGACTTGGAGAACAGCCCCTTCTTGATGGGATAATGCTTGGTGAGGTGCTCGACCTTGAGCACCACGTCGTTGTTGCGGGCGTCTTTCGACATGCTACTCCCCCCACTTCTGCGCGTCGAACATCCAGCAGGCCACGGTGTGGTTCTCGTCGCCGTCGACGGGCTTCACGAACGGGCACTCATGACGGCAGACCTCGCGGGCATGCGGGCAGCGCGGGTGGAAGGGGCAGCCGCTCGGCAGCTCGTCGAGCATGGGGACGTTGCCGGGGATGGCGTAGAGCTCCTGCACCGCGTTGTCGAGCGAGGGGATGGAGTTGATCAGGCCGATGGAGTACGGGTGCTTCGGGTTCGTGAAGAGCTCGCCGGCCGTGGTGTACTCCACGAGGTGGCCGGCGTACATGACGGCGACCCAGTCGGCCATCTCGGAGACGACGCCCATGTCGTGGGTGATGAGCATGACGGCGGTCCCGAGCTCCTGGCGCATGCGGTCGATGAGCTGCAGGATCTGGGCCTGGATGGTCACGTCGAGGGCCGTGGTCGGCTCGTCGCAGATAAGAAGCTCGGGCTGGCAGGCGAGGGCCATGGCGATCATCACGCGCTGGCGCATGCCGCCGGAGAGCTCGTGCGGGTAGCTCTTGAAGACCTTCTCGGGCGCGGGGATGCCCACGAGCTTGATCATCTTGAGGGCGCGGGCGTCGGCCTCCTTCTTGTCCATCTTGGGGTTGTGGACGAGGATGCCCTCGCGGATCTGGCGGCCGGCGCGCATGACCGGGTTGAGCGAGGTCATGGGCTCCTGGAAGATCATGCCGATCTTGCTGCCGCGGAAGGGGCGTATCTCGTCGCGCGAGAGCTTGGCGAGGTCGGTGCCGCCGAGGTTGATGGAACCGCCCACGATCTTTGCCGGGGGCTGCGGGAGCAGGCCCATGATGGAGAGGGCCGTCATCGACTTGCCGCAGCCCGACTCGCCGACGACCGCGAGCGTCTCGCCGCGGCGCATGACGAAGCTCAGGCGGCGGATGGCCGGCAGCTCTCCGTCCTCCGTGAAGAGGGTCACGCACAGGTCGTCGACGTCGAGCAGGACCTCGGCCTTATCGGCCTTCTGCTGCTCGATGACGTCGGAGAGCTCCTCGCGCAGCTCCGCGTTGAGGGAGACGGTGGTTTCTTCTTTCATGTGTATCTCCCCTCCTTAGGAGCGCATCTTGGGGTCGAGGGCGTCGCGCATGGCGTCGCCGAGGAGGTTGAAGGCCATGACCGTGATGATGATGGCCACGCCCGGGATCACGGAGTAGTATGTGCAGGTCTGGATATAGGGCTGAGAGGCGCTGATCATCTGGCCCCAGGAGCTCATCGGGGGCTGGACGCCGAGGCCGAGGAACGAAAGCGACGCCTCGGAGAGAATGGCGCTCGGGATACCCAGGGTCGAGACGACGATGAGGGTCGAGATGCAGTTGGGCAGCAGGTGCTTCAGGATGATGCGCATGGGCTTTCCGCCCGAGAGGATGCAGCTCTGGATATACTCGGAGCCCTTGAGGCGCATGACATCGCCGCGGATAAGTCGCGCCGTCGAGGTCCAGCTCAGCAGGCCGAGCGCGACATAGAGGTTCACGAGGCCGGGGCCCATGGCGAACATCACGACGATGGCGAAGAGCAGGAACGGGAAGCTCGAGAAGACCTGGATCACGAACGAGATCACGGAGTCGACCTTGCCGCCGAAGTAACCCGCGCACACGCCGGCGGTAAAGCCGATGACGACCGCGATGGCCTGCGAGACGACGCCGACGGAAAGCGAGATGCGGCAGCCGTAGATGACGCGCGAGAGGATGTCGCGGCCGTACTCGTCGGTGCCGAAGAGATGCGCCCCGCCGGGGGCCTTGAGCATGTTCGTGAGCTCCTGGGCATCCGGGTCGTAGGGCGCCAGCAGCGGCGCGAAGATGGCGATGAGCACGAGCAGGGCCACTATGACGAGGCAGACCATGCCCATCTTGTTCTTCTTGAAGATGTTCCAGCTCACGGCCCAGTAGCTCTGGGCGCGCTTCTTGGAGCCGGGCTTCTCGGCCGCGATGGCGGCGGAGGCGTCGGCGGCGACGCGCTCGGCCTTCTTGACGCGGGAGTCGTTCTTATCGCTCGAAAGAAGTCCCATTAGTTGCTCTCCCCTCCCCCGAGACGGATGCGCGGGTCGGCCACGGCGTACAGGATGTCGACGACGAGGTAGACCACGACGCAGATAAGCGCGATGTACATGACGCCGCCCTGAATAAGCGGCAGGTCACGGGCATTGATTGCGTCGAGCAGCAGCTTGCCCATGCCCGGCATGGCAAAGATGGACTCGATGAGGATGGAGCCCGTGAAGATGTCGCCGAGCTGCGTGCCCGCGATGGTGATGATGGGGATGAGTGCGTTGCGCAGGCCATGACGCAGGATAATGACCCACTTGCGGACACCCTTGGCCTCGGCGGTGCGCATGAAGTCCTGCGAGAGCACCTCGAGCATCGAGGTGCGCGTGACGCGGGCGATGGAGGCCGCGTAACGGATGCCGAGGGCGCAGGTGGGCAGCACGAACGCCTGCCAGGTCTTGATGCCCGAGAGCGGGAACCACTTGAGGTTCAGGGCGAAGACGATCTGCAGGATAACGGCCATCCAGAACGCGGGGGCCGAGATGCCGAAGATGGAGATCGCCATGAGGATGCGGTCGGCGGCGCGGCCGTGGTTGACGGCGGCGAGGACGCCGACGGCGAGGCCGAGCACGAGCGCGAAGATATACGCGAGGCCGGCGAGCCTGGCGGTGACGCCGAAGGCCTGGCCCATAAGGACGGCGACGTCCTTGCGCTGGGTATAGGAAGTTCCGAAGTCGCCCTTAAGCATATTGGTGAGCCAGTTCACGAACTGCTCAATGATGGGCTTGTTGAGCCCCATCTGCTCGCGGACGCGCTGGATCGTGGCCTCGTCGGCCATCTCGCCCACCATGACGCGCACGGGGTCTCCCGGCACGATGTTGAGGACGAAGAACGTGATGGCGCTGATGGCGAGAATCACGCCGATGGCCAACAGGATCCTCTTGATGAGAAAGTCTCTCACCGTCCTGCTCCTTTCTTGCTGATGCCGGCGCCATGGCGGCCCCACAAGAGGCCGTGGCGCGGCTTCCCCTCAAACGGGGGCGCCCCGGAAGCGCTCTCGCGCGGCCGGGGCGCCCTGCTTTGCCAGTTCAGGCGATTAGGCGCTGTAGTTCGGGTCGTCGGTATCGACGTCAAGGTCGAAGAAGTGGTAAATCAGGTTGCCGCACTTGGCATTCTTGACGTAGGACTTGGCGACGAAGGCGTTCTTCGGCCAGTAGAGCGGGCAGGTGGCCCAATCCTCGTGGACGATGATCTCGTCGGCCTGCTTGTAGAGGCTGGCGCGCTCGTCCTGGTCCTGGGAGACGCGGGCCTGGGTCAGGAGCTCGTCGACCTTGTCGTTCTTGTAGAAGGAGGACTTGGCCTTGGCGTTCTCACTGTAGAAGTAGGTGTACATGTGGTTGTCGGCGTCGGCGAACAGCGGGAACCAGCCGAGCGCGGTGATCTGCAGGCTGCCGTCGGCCCAGTCGGAGGACCAGACGCCGTTGTCCTCGACCTGGACGTCGAGGTCGACGCCGATCTCCTTCCAGTAGGACTGGATGACGGTCATGTACTTCTGGTAGATGCCGGAGCGCACCTTGGCGGTGAGGGAGAGGCTGGAGACGCCGGCCTCGCTCATGAGCTGCTTGGCCTTCTCGACGTCGTAGGGAATCTCGGCGGAGCCGTCGTGGCCCGGGGTCGCGGGGGCGAGCCAGCAGCCGGCCGGGGTGCCGGAGCCGGACAGGGTGGTGTCGACGAGCTCCTGGCGGTTGATGGCGAGGTTCAGCGCCTGGCGGACGCGGACATCCTCGAGGCCCTGGCCCTCCTTGAGGTTGAAGTTGACGAAGTGGACGCCCAGGGTGTCGTACTGGGTGATGCAGTCCTTGACGTCGGCGTCGTTCTTGTACTGCTCGAGCATGTCGGCGGAGAGGTCGCACCAGTCGATGTCGCCGTTCTTGAAGGCCATCAGCTTGGTGTTGTTGTCGTCGTAGTAGATGACGTCGATCTCGTCGAGGGCGGGCTCGCCGTCGTGATACTCGGCGAACTTCTCGAGGACGACCTCGGTGGTGTCGTCGTTGGAAGCGACCTTGTACTTACCGGTGCCGACGCAGTCGGTGCCCCAGCCCCACTTGTCGCCGGCGGCCTCGCAAGCGTCCTTCGGGAAGATCTGGGCATAGGAGATGCCCAGGTTCGAGACGAAGGAGGTCATCGGCTCGGTGAGGGTAAAGGTGAAGTGGGTGTCGTCCTCGACGGTGAGGCCGGTGAGCTCGGTGGCGGAGCCGTCGAGCATCTCCTTGGCGCCGACGATCTTGTCGTACATATAGGTGGACTTGGCGGCGGTCGCCGGGGTGAACATACGCTCGAAGGTGTACTTCACGTCGTTGGCGGTGAGGGTGGTGCCGTCGTGGAACTTGATGCCGTCCTTAAGGGTGCAGTGCAGGGTCAGGCCGTCGGACTCGAAGGTCGGAACCTCGGTAAGCAGGCAGGGGACGAGCTCGTTGTCCTCGGTCCAGCGAAGCGGAGCCTCGAAGATGGACTCGGAGATGGCGGCGGAGCCGGAGTTCGTGGACTTCTGCATGTCCAGGCCGAGCTTGGCGTTGGACTGGCCCCAGCGCAGGACCTTCTTCTTGGAGCCGTCGGAGTTAGTGGAGCCGGAGTCGCTTGAGGAACCGCAGGCGGCGAGCCCGGCGACGGAAGCTGCGGCAAGCCCCCCCTTGAGGAAGTTGCGGCGAGAAACGCTCTGCATCATTTCGAAAACCTTTCTGTCTGGTCCGTGCGCGTCCCTTTCGCGCACGTCACGCGCTTGGGCCTCGCGCAACGACGCGCGGGCATTTAGCACCCAACTATTATTCAGTTGGTACTACCTTTTGTAATGGTTTGTAACAGTAAGTAAAAGAAAACGCCGCTCAGCGCTCCGTAAACGGCGTCGGGCGTCGGTTATGTTATCCGAACCTGAATAGAGAGGGCCTCTCCCCGCCCTGGAAAGACTCCGCGCAGTAATGAGCGGCCCCCGCGCGCCCTGTAATCGCGCCGCGCAGTAATGGGCCGTTACTGCGCGGCGTCTTTCCAGGGCGAAAGCGGCAAGAAGACTACTGCGCGGCGAGAATCCAGGGCTTGTGGCGCGCGCTCGTTACTGCGCGGCGCAGATTCAGGGCGCCCGGCCGGCATCGACGAAAGCGCCCAAGAAGAAAGGGGCCGCCCAAACGGACGGCCCCTTCTTTGTGGCGTGAAAACGCGAGGGATTTACTCCTCGACGGTCTCCTCAGCCTCGGCGGGAGCGGCCTCGGCGGCCGGCTTCTCGGACTCGGGGAGAGGCTTGACCTCAACCTCGGTGCCGAGGGTCTCGGCGGCGGCCTTCATAGAGAGGGAGATGCGACGGCGGTCGAGGTCGATCTCCATAACCTTCACCTGGACGGTGTCGCCCACGGTGCAGACCTGGGAAGGCTGGTCGACGTGGCTCTTGGCCATCTCGGAGATGTGGACCAGACCCTCAACGCCGTCACCAAGGTCGACGAAGGCGCCGAAGGTGACGAGCTTGGTGACCTTGCCCTCGACGATGGCGTCGACCGGGTACTTCTTGACGAGGGTGCGCCAAGGATCCTCGGTGGTCTGCTTGAGACCGAGGGAGATGCGCTCGCGGTTCAGGTCGACGTCGAGCACCTGGACCTCGACCTCCTGGCCGACCTTGACGACCTCGGAGGGGTGGTTGACGTGGTTCCAGGAGAGCTCGGAGATGTGGACCAGGCCGTCGATGCCGCCGAGGTCGACGAAGGCGCCGAAGTCGACGATGCTGGAGACGGAGCCCTTGAGGCGCATGCCGACCTGCAGCTTGGAGAGGATCTCCTGGCGCTCGGCCTTGCGGGCCTCCTCGAGCACGACGCGGCGGGAGAGGACGACGTTGTTGCGGTTGCGATCCATCTCGATGACGCGGGCCTCGATGCGGGTGCCCATGTAAGCGGTGAGGTCCTTGACGCGACGGAGGTCGACGAGGGAGGCGGGCAGGAAGCCGCGCAGGCCGATGTCGAGGATCAGGCCGCCCTTGACGACCTCGATGACCTCGCCCTCGACAGTCTCGCCGGACTGGAACTTGGCCTCGACGGCGTTCCAGGCGCGCTCGTACTCGGCACGCTTCTTGGAGAGGACGAGACGGCCCTCCTTGTCCTCCTTCTGGAGAACAAGGGCCTCGATCTCGTCGCCCATGGCGACGACGTCGGCGGGGTTGACGTCCTTGCGGATGGACAGCTCGCGGGAGGGGATGACGCCCTCGGACTTGTAGCTGATGTCAAGCAGGACCTCGTCGCGCTCGATCTTGACGACGGTGCCGCTGACAAGATCGCCCTCATCGAAATCGGTGACGGTGCCGTCGATGAGGTTGTTCATCTCCTCGTCGGAAATGTCATCCAGCGCGAAGATGGACGAGTTCTGAATCTCACTCAAAGGTGGACCCCTTTCGAACAACGGGGCCCCGGTCGTCATGGTCGCTGCCTGCAGTGCCAAATAGAAACAAATGCGGCGTCTACGTGGAAACTTACATGCTCTCGGGGGCCGACAGATACGCTTGTGCGAGCCCTATGCCCACACACGTTCATAGAGTACCTTTATCTCGGCGTATTTTTCAAGCCACAGTTGGGGTAAATTTAGAGTCTGCGCAGGGTTGCCACACGAGCCGCCCCGCAGCCCGGCCCCACCCTCGGAAGGCGCGCTATCCATGATAAAGGCGGTTCTCTTCGACCTGGACGACACCCTGCTCTCCATCAACCTCACAGCGTTCCTCGGTCGCTACATCAACGGGGTCTCCGGGCTTCTTTCCAGGGCAAGCGGGCAGAACCGCGTGGGCATCGGCTACGCATACGCCAGGGCATGGCTCGCGTGCGAGGGCGAGAATCGCGCCGACTCCCTCACGAACCAGCAGCTCATAAACCAGATCGTGCTCGAGCGCTGCGGCATCCCGCTGGACGACCCCGTGATCGCGGACATGATCGACTGCTACGAGCGCACCGTCGTGCCTCGCCTGGGCGGGGGCGTCGTTCGCGCAGAGGCCAAGAAGGGCGCCCACAAGGCGGTCGACGCCACGTGGGACATGGGGCTCACCTGCGCGCTCGCCACGAACCCCGTGGTCTCCTACGCCTGCGACGTCGCGCGCATGCGCTGGGCGGGCTTCGTCCCGGAGGAGTTCGCGCTCATCTCCCACGCGGCCAACTCGACGCGCGCGAAGCCGTGGGCTTCATATTACGAGGAGTTCTGCGGCAAGCTCGGGCTCCGCCTGTCCGAGTGCCTGATGGTGGGCAACGACGCCAAGCGGGACTTCGCGCACCCCGAGTGCGGCCTGCGGACCGTCTACGTCGGGCACGCCCGGCCGACGCGCGCGATCTGGAGCGGCCACATGGAGGACCTGGCCGAGGCGCTCCCCCGCATCGTCGACGCCGCGAACGAGGCCGACGCCTAGCCCCGCGCCATTTCTCCCGATTGCGGGGGACGAGGGCCGAGCACGAAGACCGCGACCAGCAGCGCCCATAGCAAGAAAAACCGACGGCCGCGGCGGCGACAAAGGCCGAGTACCGCCGAGCGCCGCAAAGGAGACGCCCGTTTGCCGCGTCAGCGAACGCAGAAGGAGACGAGGCGGTAGCCGGCCTGCTCGACGACCTCGCGGACCCGCTTCTCGTCGACGGGCGCCTTCGAGCGCAGTAGCGCGCGGCCGCCCGCGAGCGTAACCTCCGCCCAGCAGCCCTCG
Organism: bacterium; assembly: GCA_963605405.1. Taxonomy (GTDB): domain Bacteria; phylum Actinomycetota; class Coriobacteriia; order Coriobacteriales; family Atopobiaceae; genus Paratractidigestivibacter. Next base: position 198,034 of record CAVCUP010000001.1, read on the forward strand.
ATGGAGTCGAGCGCGTTGGTCACGCTCGCCACGCAGTGCTCGCAGCTCATGCCGCCGATGCCGAGCTCGGCCGCGTACGGGTAGTTGGCCGGATCCGTGTCCGCCACCTCGGCCTTCGCGAAAGCGCGAGACCCGGTGGCCGCGCCGCCGTCCTTGACGTCCCCGCTGCAGCAGTCGCGTTTGCCGGTCGCGGTGCCCACGAGGCGCACGCCCGCGACCGCGACGGCCGCGAGCACGACGGCGATGATGACGATGTCGGTAGGGCCCATGGTCTTCTCCCCAGTGAGTCGAATGTGAGTTATACTAGGGTGACTTTATACCCTATGGGGGTATTTTGCAAGGCCAAACATGACCTGCCGGGCCCTTTGGCAAGAGGCCCTCGCCCCCTACCCCGCCGAGAGACCTTGCTCGGCGAAGACCTTCTCGGCGGCGGCGAGGTAGTCGGGAACCGTTCGCGCGCGTCGGACGGCGCGGGCCACGCGGGCCGGCTCGGCGAACGAGTCCTTGGCGTAGGACCACCACTCCTTCATGCGCATGACGGCGTTGCCGCCCATCTGGGCCTCGTAGCCACAGAAAAGAAGGTCATGGAATCTGCGCAGCTCTTCGATGCTAAGAGATGCGCCGCCGCCGACCATGCGGGGCAGCGCGGGGTTGACGAGCACTCCCCTGCCGAGCATCACGTGGCGCGTCGCCGGATAGTCGCGCCCGAGCGAGCGAGCGTCCTCGACCGTGAACACGTCGCCGTTATAGGCTACCGGGAAGGGGCACGACGCGAGCGCCTCCCCGTAGAGCTCCCGGCGCGCGCGGCCCCTATACATGTCTTTTTGGACCCTCGGATGCACGATGAGCTCGGCGAGCGGGCAGGCCCGGTACATCTCGAGCAGGTCCTCGAACTCGTCGTCGCCCACCACGCCGACCCGCGTCTTTACCGATACGGGGATGGGCGATCGCTCGCACACGTCGAGCAGAAAGCGCCCGAGCGCGTCCGGGTCTCGCAGGAAGCCCGCCCCCTTCCCCTTGGAGGCCACCGTACCGGAAGGGCACCCGAGGTTGAGGTTGACCTCGCCGTAGCCCATCTCCGCCAGAAGCCCCGCCGCCCACACGAACTCGTCGGCGTCCTTGGCCAGGAGCTGCGGAATCACGGCGAGCCCCTGGTTGTTCGCGGGGTCGAGCTCGACACGGTATCTCTTGCCGAAGGCGGAGCCCACGCGCGGCGGGCAGACGAAGGGGGTGTAGGCGCGGTCGAGGCCGCCGAAGACCTGCGCATGCGCCTGCCGGAACACGTAGCCGGTGATCCCCTCCATAGGTGCCAGCGAAAGTATCATCCGCCCTTCCTCTCCTGCTCATGTGGCTGCGGGACCGCGGCGATGGAGTTTAGCACGCAACGAGGGGCGGGGGCTCGCGCCGGGGCAAGACGCCCCTCCCATCCCGGCGAATCGCTGGGGCGAGAGGGGCGTCGCTCACGAAGGCTGACCGGGGCGGTAAGCGCCTACCCTAGAGGTACTTGCGCCAATCGTCCTCGCCCTCGTCCTCCGAGTCGTCGTCGAGAGCAGCGGCGGCCTTGGCGGCGGCATCGCGCTCCGCCCGGCTCACATAAGCTTCCTGGTTCTCCTCGGGCCACTGCGCGAAGGCGTGCTCGAACCTGTCGAGGTTCTCGTCGAAGCGCCCGCGCGGCACAGCGAAGACGACCTCGGTGGCCGAATGGGCGCCGCTCGCCAGCTCCTCGCGGAACATCTCGGCCACGGCCGACGCATCCCAGCCGAAGACCCCGCACCCGAAGGCGCCGAGCACGAGCTTCTTGTGGCCCAGGTCGTCGGCGATGGCCAGGACGAACCGGATACGGTCGCGCATGGCGCGCGCGAGCACGTCCTCGCCCACGCGATACTCCTCGCGGGCGCGACGGGCGTTCGGCGCGGCGACCACGATGACGTCCGCGTAGCTGTGGTACTTCTCGCGGTCGAAGCGCACGCGCGGGACCACAAGGCCGCGGTTGCGGTAGAGCTCGCAGTTGATGTTGCGCCGGCGGTTCTCGGCGTACCAGGCCTTCTGCGTGGCGAGCGCGTTGTAGAGGGTCGACTCGTCGCACAGGGCCTCCTCCTGGGCCCAGGCGCCGCGCTCGTACCCGCCGCCCGCGGAGACGAAGCTCGCGAAGTCGAGCACGGCGAGGTCGCAGGCAGACGCGAGGCCTCGCCCGCGCGAGAGCACGGCGGAGACGGCGTCCTCGTCGATCACCGAGACGCTCGGGACCGCAGGCTCGTCGACCTTGGGCGAGGGCATGACGTCGTAGACGCGAAGAGACGCGACGGAGCCCGCGACCTCAGTGGCGTAGCGGGCCTCGACGTCGACGATGTGCCTGCGCGCCCGGGCGGCCGCGGCCTCCCTGCGGTCTCGGGCGCCTCCCTGCCCGCGGCCGGCTCCCCCGCCGCGGCGATCGTTGCTGTTCCCGGTACTCGCCATGTGAACCACCTATCCCCTCTTCATGGCCTTCGTTTTGGCCTTTGTCTCCGACTGCGTGTTGGATTACTGCGCGTTGGACGACTGTGTGCAGGACGACTGCGTGCAGGACGACTGCGTGTTGGAAAGAAGCTCGCGGGCATGCGCGAGCGAGGCCTCCGTGACCTGCCCGCTCAGCATGCGCGCGATCTCGCGGACGCGCTCCTCGCCCTCGATGGGCTCGATGGTCGTCTCGGGCACGTCGCCCGCCGTCTTGCTCACCAGGTAGTGGGCGTCCGCGGCCGACGCCACCTGCGCCAGGTGCGTGACCACCACAACCTGGTGGGTATGGGAGAGATCGGCCAGGACCTGGGCGAGCGCGACGGCCGTGGCACCGCCCACCCCGGCGTCGACCTCGTCGAACACGAGCGTCTCGGCCGCATCCGTCTCGCCGAGGACGACCTTGAGCGCGAGCATGACGCGGCTCACCTCGCCGCCCGAGGCGATGCGGCGCAGGGGCCGCGGGGTGAGGCCGGCGCCCGCGCGGTACAGGAACTCCGCGCGGGAGGCCCCGCTGCGCGACCAATTCATGCGATCGAGCCTCTCGAAGGAGACCTCGAGCGAGGCCGTGCCCATCTCGAGCCTCGCCATCTGGGCGCTCACCTCGGAAGAGAAGCGCGGCGCGGCCTCGGCACGGACGCGGTCGAGCTCATCGGCCGCGGCGGCGAGCCGCTTCTCGGCGACCGCGAGGGCACGCTCGGCGCGCTTCTGCGCGGCACCGCCGTCCGACGCGGCGTCGAGGACGTCGCGCGCCTCGTCCCTGCGCCGGAACACGTCCTCTATGGTCGGCCCGTAGGCGCGTAGGAGACCCTGGAGCGCCGAGTAGCGCTCATGCATCCGTTCGAGCTCCTCGGGGTCGAAGTCGAGGTCGGCCGCATAGTCGCGCAGCTCAGAGGCAACGTCCTCGAGGTCAAGAAGCGCGCTGGAAAGCACCTCGGCGTGCTTGGAGACGCCGTCGTCGTAGCGCGAGGCGTCCTCGATCTCGCCGATGGCCTCGCGGATCGCGTCGATCGCGCCGCCCTCGCCGGCGAGCGACTCGCGGGCGCCGAGGGCGCTCCTCATGAGGGCATCGGCATGCTCGGCGCGCGGCAGCTTGGCCTCGAGCCCCTCGAGCTCGCCCTCCTCGGGCGCCACGTCGTCGATGCGCCGCAGCGCGAAGCCGGCCTCCTCGAGCGCCGCGCCGTTCGCGCGGGAGAGCTCGCGCACGCGCTCCAGCTCCTCGGCGGCGGAGCCCGCGGCCGCGAGGGCCTCGCGGTAGCCCGCGAGCGCGAGCGCGGCGGGCTCGCCCGCCCAGGCATCGAGCATCTCCACGTGGGTCTGGACCTGCAGGAGACGCTGGTGCTCGTGCTGGCCGCAGAGGTCGACCGTGCGCCCGACCTTCTCGGAGATCTCTCGGACGCTCCCCACGCGGCCGTCGAGCCAGGCGCGGCCCCGGCCGTCGGCGCCCACCCGCCTGCGGACCACGTGGCCCTCGTCATCGCCGCCGCGCACGTAGAAGCGCCCCTCGACCTCCAGGGCCTCCGCGCCCTCGCGGACCGCGCCGGCGTCGGCGCGCTCGCCCACCAGCAGCTTTATCGAGGAGAGAAGCGCCGACTTGCCCGCGCCCGTCTCGCCCGTGAGCACGGTGAGCCCGGACGAGGGCGCGATGGACGCGTCACGGATGAGCGCGACGTTGCGCGCGTGAAGCTCGTCGAGCACCGCTTACCTCCCCGCCCCGTAGAACACGCGCGACACGGAGTCGTAGAAGCTCTGTGCGCCGCGCTCGAGCAGAAGAACGTCGCCCGGGCCGCGCCGGATGCTCGCATGAACCGCCCATCCGGCATCGCCCGCGTCCACGAGCTGGCCGTCCGCGAAGAAGCGCCTCTCCACGGGTCGCTCCGGGCTCATGTCGACCTCGACGACGTCGGAGGGGGAGGTCAGGAAGGCGCGCGCCATGATCTTGTGCGGGGCGATGGGCACGCAGACCATCCCCGTGAACTCGGGGGTCACGATGGGGCCGCCCGCCGCGAGCGCGTAGCCCGTAGAGCCCGTGGCCGTCGAGACCACGAAGCCGTCGCCGCGCAGGCGGTCGATGCGCTTGCCGGAGACCGAGACGTCGAACTCGACCATGTCCCCGCGTCCCCCGCGCGAGACCGCGAAGTCGTTGAGGGCGAAGCTGCGGACCGCATAGGTCGAGCCGTCCGGGCGCACGAACTCGGACTCGACGTCGAGCGTTGCGCGGTGGCTCACGTGCAGCTCGCCGGCAAGGGCGCTCTCCACCGTCGCGACGAGGTCCTCGGGGCCGGCCGTGGTAAGAAAGCCCAGGTGACCATAGGAGATGCCCACGATGGGCACCTCCGCGTAGCCAACGATGCGCGCGGCGCGCAGGAGCGTCCCGTCACCTCCGAGGGAGACGACGAGGCCGCAATCGGAAGCGTCCGTCACGCGGTTGGGGAAGAGCTTCTTGTCGTGGGCCCATTTGACCTCCATGCCCTGTTCGTCGAGCCATTCGTCGAGCTTTCGCGCGTCCTCCAAGGCGTCGGGGCGCGAGTAGTTGGGGACGATGAGGACCTTCAAGGGCCACGCTCCTTCTTCCGAACCGGAAATTTTGTTCGATTCTACCACCCGCCGGGACAAGAATTTCGAGCCTGGGGTGCGCGGGGGGCAAATCAACGCGCGCCCCGGGAACCGCGCCCGCCTGCGCGCCTCGGCAACGCGCGCCATGTGAACGCGGCCGCCGGCATCTTCGTGAACCTCGGTCCCTTCGTGCATGAACCTCGGGCCGCGCACGCCGGCGAGCCCCCGGCCCGCTTGCCAAAAAAACCGCAGGCCGCGCACGTCGTCGTCTCTCGCCCGGCGCGCCAAAGGATCGACAAGACTCCCGCGGGCGTCCTCCCCGCAGCATCCCTTCCGCAACGTCCTGCCAAGAAACGCCGGGCGCCCTTTACGTTCCGCAAGCTAAATAAACGCTCCCGCTGGCACGCGAACTGGCCCTCCTGCTAAAGAAACCCGCTCGCTGGCACCAAGTTCATGCCAGCGAGCGGGTTTCTTTAGCAAAACGCGCTGCCCCCATGCCAGCGAGCGGGTTTTCTTAGCAAGAGGCGCCGTGCTCGTGCCGGCGGGCAGGCCTGTTCGGCGAGCGCCGGGCCCGTCCGGCACCCGGCCAGGCCCGGCGCCGAGAGAAACCGGGCGGCTACTCCAGCTCGCGAGCCCCCGTGTAGAGCTGCCAGTACTCCCCTCTCTGCGCGATGAGCTCCTCGTGCGTGCCGCGCTCCACGATCCGGCCATGCTCGAGGACCATGATCGCGTCGGCGTTGCGCACGGTGGAGAGCCGGTGCGCGATCACGAAGACGGTGCGCCCGCGCATGAGCGCGTCCATGCCGCGCTGGACGAGCGCCTCGGTGCGCGTGTCAATGGAGCTCGTGGCCTCGTCGAGGATGAGCACCGGCGGGTTCGCCACGGCCGCCCGCGCGATGGCGATGAGCTGCCGCTGACCCTGCGAGAGATTCGCGCCGTCCGCCACGACCGGGGTGTCGTAGCCGCGCGTCATGCGGGAGATGAAGCCGTCGGCGTTGGCCACGCGCGCCGCCTCCCGGACCTCCTCGTCGGTCGCATCGAGCTTGCCGAAGCGGATATTGTCCGCGATCGTGCCCGCGAAGAGATGCGTGTCCTGCAAAACGATGCCGAGCGAGGAGCGCAGCGAGTCCTTGGAAATGTCGCGCACGTCGATGCCGTCGTAGGCGATCGCGCCGGCGCGCACGTCGTAGAACCGGTTGATCAGGTTCGTGATGGTCGTCTTGCCGGCGCCCGTCGAGCCCACGAAGGCGATCTTCTGCCCGGGCTTGGCAAAGAGCGTGAGGTCCTTGAGCACGGTCTTCTCGGGCCGGTAGCCGAAGTCGACGTTGTAGAAGCGCACATCGCCCGCGAGCGGCACGTCCTCGCCGTCGATGCGCCAGGCCCAGCCGTCGGCGCCCGACGCGGTGCGCTCCGCGTGCGCCTCGGAGCGGACCAGCCTGACCTCGCCCTCGTCGACCTCGGGCTCGATGGCCATCGCGGCGAATATCCTCTCTGCGCCGGCGAGCGCGGTGAGAAGGAAGTTGCCCTGCTGCGTGAGCTGCACGAGCGGCTGGCAGGCCTGGCGAACGAACACCAGGTAGGAGGCCAGGCTTCCGACGCCCATGGACCCCGAGAGGGCAAGAAGCGCCCCGGCCACGGTAACGACCGCGTAGTTCACGTAGCTCACCGCGACCGTCGCCGGGACCATGGTGGAGGCGTAGGCCTGGGCCGTCGTGCCCGAGCGGCGCAGGTCCTCGTTCAGCGCCTCGAACCCCGCGAGCGCGGCCGGCTCGTGGTTGAAGCACTTGACGACCTTCTGCCCCGCGCACATCTCCTCGATGTAGCCGTCGAGCGCGCCGAGGGTCTCTTGCTGCGCCTTGAAGTAGCCCCGGCTTCTCTGCCCGGCGCGGCGCACATAGGCGATGATCACGACGTCGCACACCAGCGTGACGAGCGTGAGGCGCCAGTCGAGCACCATGAGCAGGACGAAGGTGCCCACGGTCTGGATGAGTGCCTGGACGCCGCCGGCGAAGCTGTTGTTGAGCGCCTCGGAGACGGTGTCCACGTCGTTGGTGAAGAGGCTCATCACGTCGCCGTGGCGCGTCGCGTCGAAGTAGGACAGCGGCAGGCGCAGCAGGTGCTCGAAGAGGTCGCGGCGGATGTCGAAGACGACCTTCTGGGCCGCGCGGACCATGACCTGGGTATAGCCCGCCGCAGACGCCACGCCCACGGCGTAGATCGCGCCCGTGGCGACGACGAGACGAACGAAGCCCTGGTAGTCGCCAGCGCCGACCGCATTCACGACCGGCTTGATCATGTATGTGCCGGCCAGGTTCGCCCCGCCGGAGAGCGTGACCAGCACGGCCACGGCATAGAGCCGGTACTTGGCATGGCCCATATAGGCCAGAAGCGTCCGCAGCGTGCGGCGCAGGTCCTTCGGGCGCTTGGGCGCCCCTCCCTTGGCCGCCATCTAGGCCACCTCCCCGTCGGTTTCGTCTTTCCCACGCGCGCAGCTCGCCTCAGCCGCCGCGTCGCTCGTCTCGGCACCCGCGCCGCCGGACACGCCTGCCATGCCCTGCGACTCGCAGAGCTCCTGGTAGATCGGGTCGCCGGCAAGAAGCTCCGCGTGCGTGCCCTGCGCATGGACCCGCCCGTTCTCCAAGACCACGATCTTGTCGGCGTCCATGACGGAGCTCACGCGCTGCGCGATCACGATCTTCGTCATGCCGGCGAGGCTCGCCAGCCCGGCGCGTATCTTCGCGTCGGTGGCCATGTCCACGGCGCTGGTGGAGTCGTCGAACACGAGGACGCGCGGGTGCTTGAGCAGCGTGCGCGCGATGCAGAGGCGCTGCTTCTGCCCGCCGGAGACGTTGACGCCCCCTTGGCCGAGGTCGCCGTCGAGCCCCCCGATGCGCTCGAGGAACTCATCGGCGCAGGCCAGGCGGCACGCGGCCAGGAGCTCCTCGTCGGAGGCGTCGGCGTCGCCCCAGCGCAGGTTGTCGCGCACCGTGCCGGAGAAGAGCACGTTCGTCTGCAGCACGATGCCCACGGCGTCGCGAAGCGCGGCCAGGTCGTATTCGCACACGTCCCGGCCGCCGACGAGCACCTGGCCCGCGCTCGCGTCGTAGAGACGCGCGATCAGCTGCACGAGGGTCGTCTTGCCCGAGCCCGTGCCGCCGAGGATGCCGACCGTCGACCCGGCATCGATGCGCAGGTCGATGCCAGAGAGCACGTTCTTCTCCGCATCGGCACTGTACTTGAAGTCGACGCCGCAAAACTCGACCGAGCCGTCGGGGACCTCGCGCACGGCGACGTCCTTTACGGGAGAGGCGATGGCCGGGACCTCGTCCTCGACCTCACGGATGCGCTCGATGCTCGTGAGGGCGCGCGCAAGCAGCAGGAACACGTTTGAGATCATCATCAGCGAGTTCATGACGAGGAGCACGTAGCTCATGAATCCGGTGAGGGTGCCCACCTGCAGCCGGCCCTCAAAGATCAGGTTGCCGCCCACCCACAAAAGCGCCGTGGCCGAGACATACATAGAGAGCTGGAAAACGGGGGTGTTGAGCACGGCGCCCTTGAAGGTGCGCGTGGCCGTGTCCGCGAGCGCGCCGTTGACCACGGAGAACTTCTCGGAGACGTGGCCCTCGCGCACGTAGGCCTTGATGGCGCGGATGCCCACGAGGTCCTCCTGCAGGGCGTCGTTGAGCGAGTCCATCGTCGACTGGAGCACGCGGTAGAGCGGCGCCACATGGCGCACGATGAGCCAGAGCGCGACGGCGAGAAACGGCAGCACCACAAAGAAGACGACGGCGAGCTCACGCGACATGAAGCAGCTCATCACGAGGCCCATCACGAGCATGATCGGGCTGCGCATCAGCGGGCGGAAGCCGTTGACCATGGCGTTCTGGATCACGGTGACGTCGGTGGTCATGCGCGTGACGAGCGAGGAGGCGTCGTAGCGGTCGAGGTTCTCGAAGGCATAGGCCTGCACGCGCGCGAACTCCTCGCGGCGGATGTTCGCGCCGAGGCCCGTGGTCGCCCGCGCCGAGAAGCGCGCGAAGCCGTGGCCGAAGAGCAGCGCCGCGACCGAGCAGGCGACCATCGCCGCGCCGCAGCCCCAGACCACGGCGGCGTCACCCCCGAGCGCGCCGTCGTCGATCACGAACGACATGAGTACGGGGACGAGCAGCTCGAGGCAGGTCTCTATGCAGATGCACACGCAGGCGACGGCGACGTCGCGCCGATACGGGCCGAAGCTCCTCGCCAGCCACTGGATATCAGTCATCGAGGCCCACCGCCTCGTGCCCGTAAGCGGCGCGGGCCAGGTTCGCGTAGCCGCGTCGCAGGTACCCGAGGAACTGGTCGCGCTCCTCGGGCGAGAAGCCCTCGAGCAGCACCTCCTGCTGCTCGTCGCAGCAGGCGTCCCAGGCATCGGCGACCTTCTCGCCGGCCGGGGTGGCGACGTACTCCTTCTTGCGGCGATCCGCGCCGTGGCGGCTCTGGACGAGGCCCTCTCGCTCGAGCGCGTCGAGCATGCGGCAGGCCGTGGCCGGGTCCATCTCAAAGTAGTCCGCGATCTCGCGCTGCGTGGCGCCCTCGTGCAGGGCCACGTAGACGACGAGCTTAGGCTGGCCCGGCCCCATCCCGAGGCCGCTGATGCGCGGGCGCAGGAAGGCGCGCTGCGCCTGGAAGAGCCGATAGATGAGCATATGGAAGTCCGAGAGCGACCGGCCGGGCCGCTTCCCATCGGAATCTGACATGGTGTTCTCCTTGCGATGCCAACAATTGCCATGGCAATGGATAACGCGGATTCATTGGCATGTCAAGGGTTTCCCGGCCCTACATGGTATTTCCGGGTCGCCCGCGGGCACGTTATTTTTGCCGGCGGTACTCGGCCGGCGAGCAGCCGTACGCCTCGCGGAACTTGCGGTAGAAGAAGCTCATGTTCTCGTAGCCCACGGCGCGCGCCGACGCGCCCACGCTCATGCCGCCCGTGAGCAGCAGGTCCGCCGCATAGGCGAGCTTCTGGTCCTGAACGAGCTGCAGGTAGGTCTTGCCGGTCTTGCGCTTGAGCAGGGCGCTCAGGTAGTTGGGCGTCACAAAGAAGCGCTCGGCCACGCCCTCGAGCGTGCAGGTCAGGTAATGCTCCTGGATGTAGCGCACCACGGCCACGACCGAGACGCCCGAGGCCGCCCCCTGCTTCTCTCGCCGCACGTAATCGCCCTCGTACACGTTCATGAGCTCGGCGATTATGAGCTGAAAGAGGCGCAGGATGATGCGGTTGGCCTGCGTGGACGGCTCGAGATACTCACACAGGAGCTCCTGGAAGAACCTTCGCAGGCGGTTGTTGCCCTGGCTATGGAAGCGCACATAGCGGTTATGGTCGGTCTGCTCATTGAGCGAGCTGATGAGGAAGTCGGCGAGCCAGTCGTCGCCCTCGCGCACCTCCTCCAGGCAGCGGCGAAGAAGCCCCTGCTCAAGGCAGATAGAGACCATGATGTCCTTCTCGCCGAGGGAGCCGACGGCATGCGGGCAGTCCGAGTCGAGGAGAAGCACCTGGTTCTCGCGAAGCAGCACATCGCGCCCGTTGACCTGCTGCGGGCAGCTGCCGCGGTAGACGTAGCTCATCTCCACGTACGAATGGACATGCTCGGGCATGGGGTTGAAGCGGGAGTTGCGCCGGATATAGAGTTCCCGGTCGATGGCGATGGGGGCCCGCGGGCGGACCTCGGAGCTTCTCCGCAGCGGCAAGGCGAAGACGGCGTTCTTGAGCCGGATCACCTCGCGGCCGTCCACCAGTTCCTTCTCGCCGATGTCGTCCCAAGAATAGCCGCCGCCCGCCCGGTACCCGAGCTCGCTTTCCGACAACTCCGAGAGCCTACGGTTGAGCTCCTCGACCTCCATCGCGCCTCCCGCAACCTCTCCAAATCGTTGATTCGGTCATACCATTCTCCGTTAAACGGATATTACCACGGCGATTGAAGCGGTTTAATCTAAAACCACAGAGCAGCTGCTGCAATCAAAACCCATTCAAGGGAGAGGGAAATGGCTAAGGACTACACCGAGCTTGCGCATGCCGTGGCGGACGCCGTCGGCGGTAAAGAGAACGTCGTGAGCGTCACGAACTGCATGACCAGGCTGCGCTTCGTTCTTAAGGATGATTCCGTGCCCGACGAGGCCGCGGTCCGCGCTATCGACGGCGTCAAGGGCATCATGAACAAGGGCGGTCAGTACCAGATCATCATCGGCACGCACGTCTCCAACGTGACCCCACTCGTCCGCACGTACCTCGGCCTTGCCGAGGACGCGAAGCCGGCTGTGGAAAAGGTCGGTCAGGACAGCGCCTGGAACAAGTTCTTCAAGACCATCTCCGGCTGCATCATGCCGATCCTCGGGCCCATGGTCGGCGGCGGCATCATCAAGGGCGTGCTCGCCCTGCTCGTCACCTTCGGCCTCATGGCAAAGACCGACGGCGCCTACCTGCTCTGGTACGCGGCCGCCGACGCGGTGCTGTACTTCATGCCCGTGGTCGTGGGCTTCTCGGCCGGCAAGGTCTTCGGCTGCAACCAGTACGTGACCGCGGCCATCGGCGCGTCCCTCGTCTACCCCGACCTCATCTCGGCCGTCACGGCCGAGGGCGGCATCTCGTTCTTCGGCCTGCCCGTCGCCTCCGCGACCTACTCGAGCACGCTCTTCCCCATCATCCTCGCGGCGCTTCTTGCCAGCTACGTCGAGAAGGGCGCCAAGAAGGTCGTGCCCGAGATGCTGCAGCTCATGTTCGTCCCCACGATCACCCTCGCCGTGACCGTGCCGTGCGCGTGGCTCGTCATCGGCCCCGTCATGAACGTGCTCTCCGGCATCCTCTCCAGCGCCACGTCGTTCCTCTTTAGCGCCTGCCCCGTCGTCGCCGGCATCGTCCTCGGCGCGTTCTGGCAGCTCATCGTGCTGCTCGGCCTGCACGCCGCCTTCGTCCCCGTCCTTCTCAACAACCTCATGAGCACCGGCTCCGACCCGATGAACGCCGTCATGGGCGTGACCGTCTGGGCGCTCGCCGGCACCGCCCTTGGCTATGCCCTCAAGATGAAGGACGCCCAGAAGCGCGCCGAGGGCCTCTCCAACGTGGCGACCTGCCTCTGCGGCGTGACCGAGCCCACCATCTACTCCATCGCGCTCCCGCAGTTCAAGTGCTTCATCGCCGCGATGATCGGCGGCGGCGTGGGCGGCGGCGTGCTCGCGGCGCTCGGCGGGCGCATGTATGCTTGGGTCGGCGACGGCCTCTTCCGCATCCCGGGCATGATCAACCCGGCCGGCGTCGACGTGAGCCTCTACGGCTTCATCGCCTGCGCGGTCGGCGCCGCGGCCATCTCGGCCGTCATCTCCTTCGCGGTGGCAGACCCGGAGAAGTAACGGCCAAAATAAGCAACCAACCCCTGCCCCGGGAGATTCCCGGGGCATACCCCTACGAAACCGCGGCGATCGGCAAGAAGCCCGTTGCTCAATGAACCCGACGCCCGACACAAGGAGAACCCCATGTTCGACTACGCCCGCTACGACAACCATGTGCTGCCCTTTCTCTGGATGAAGGGCGAGGACCACGAGACCATCGCCGGGTACCTGGCCGCCATCGCCGGCGCCGACATCCGCGAGGTCTGCCTCGAGAGCCGGCCGCATCCCGACTTCTGCGGCGAGGGCTGGTGGTCTGACCTGGGCTTTATTATCGAGAAGTGCAAGGAGCTCGGCCTCAAGCTCTGGATCTTGGACGACGCCCACTTCCCCACCGGCTACGCCAACGGCGCCGTGAAGGACGCCGCGCCCGCGCTGCGCAAGACTGTTCTCACCCACCGCGTCATCGACGTCGTGGGTCCGACGCCGCAGGTGAGCATCGCGCTCGGCAACATGTTCGACGCGACGGAGGAGTTCTACGGCGTCGTCTTCATGCAGGGCGGCGCGCCCGTGGACGTCGAGTACCACGTTCTCGCGGGCGACGACGGCCGCCCCGCCGCGCTCGTGTTCGACGCGCCCGCCGGCCACACACAAGTCTGCGTGCTTCTTACCAGCAAGAAGACCTCATATAACCCCGACTACATCAACATGGTGGACAAAGCCTCGTGCGACCAGCTCATCAAGGCAGTCTACGAGCCCCACTTCCAGCGCTTCGGCCATGAGTTCGGCCACACGATCCTCGGCTTCTTCTCCGACGAGCCGGGCTTTGCCAACGAGAAGGGCATCACCTTCGAGGACGGCACCTCGGACTGCCTCATCGGCAAGAAGTCCATGCCGCTGCCCTGGTCGGCAGAGCTCGAGCATCGCCTGCGCGAGCGCTGGGGCGAGGCGTTTCTCGCCAACCTGTGCGCGCTTTGGGACCGGGCGGCCGATGGCGCCGACGCACGTGTGGGGTATATGGAGGAGGCCACGCGCCTCTACGAGGAGTGCTTCTGCGGCAACCTCGGCGACTGGTGCCGCGCGCACGGCGTCTCCTACATCGGGCACGTCATCGAGGACAAGGACGGCCACGCGCGCCTCGGCGCCGGCGCCGGCCACTACTTCCGCGCCGTGGGCGGCCAGGACATGGCGGGCGTGGACATCGTGATCAACCAGGTCGTCCCCGGCATCGACTCCGGTACGCACGACTACGGGCGCGGAAGCTGGGACATGGAGTTCTACGCCTACGCGCTCGCCAAGCTCGGCGCGTCGGCCGCGCACCTCGACCCAAAGAAGCAGGGTCGCTGCATGGCCGAGGTCTTCGGCGCCTTCGGCTGGCACGAGGGGCTGCGCCAGATGAAGTGGATCTGCGACCACTTCCTCGTGCGCGGCGTCAACTGGTTCGTGCCCCATGCCTTCAGCATGGCGCCCTTCCCCGACCCCGACTGCCCGCCGCACTTCTATGCACACGGCAAGAACCCGCAGTTCAAGCACTTCCACGTGCTCATGAGCTACCTCAACCGCATGGGCACCGTGCTCTCGGGCGGGCGGATGTCCACGCCGGTGGCCATCCTCTACCACGCCGACGCCGAGTGGGCGGGCGCGGCGCAGCCCATCCAGCGCGTGGGCGCCGAGCTCGGGCGCGCGCAGGTCGACTACGACTTCGTGCCTGCCGAGGCCTTCTCGGCGGGCGGCGATCAGGGCCGCTACCAGGTGCGCATTGACGGTGAGCAGGCAGCAGGCGAGCCGTCCTTCGAGGTGAACGGCCAGCAGTTCCGCTGCCTCGTCGTCCCCGGCCGCGAGTTCATCTCCGCCGACACGCTCCGCTTCATCGTGCGCGCCCAGCAGGCCGGCGTCCCCGTCTACTTCGTCGACAGCTACCCCGATAAGGTCTACGGCGGAGACCCGGCTGCGTCGGACGACGTGAGCGTCCAGGTTATCTCGCTTTCCGTGCTCGCCGAGGAGCTCGCCTCCCGCGGATTCCAGACCGTCGCCTGCTCGGAAGACCAGCCGTGGCTGCGCGCCTGCCGCTACGAGAAGGACGGGCAGGTCTACGTCTTCCTGGTGAACGAGCACCCCAAGCAGGCGATTCGCACCAAGGTCTCCCTGCCGGGCGCGGGCGCGCTCACGGGCGCCGCGTACGACGTGGTCAACGAGGGCGCGGCGCGGCCCTTCACGGGTGAGCTCGAGCTCGCGCCGTACGAGAGCGCGCTCGTGGTCGTCGGCGAGGAGCCCGAGGGCGTGGCCACACCCCTCACCGCCAACGAACCGCAGGTCATCGCAATCAACGGCCCCTGGAGCGTCACCGCGCCCGACGGCGATTCAGCCGCGCTCGATACCCTCTGCGACCTCACCTCGACGCACTTCCCCGGCCAGGCCGGCGAGTTCGTCTACCGCACCGAGCTCAAGCTCGCCTCCGACGTCGCCTCGGCCACGCTCGACCTCGGCGACGTTTACGAGGTGGCCGAGGCAACCGTCGACGGCCGCGCCCTCGGCGCGCGCGTCTGCCCGCCGTACCGCTTTGACGCCGGCACCCTCGCGGCGGGCACCCATAAGCTCGAGGTCACCGTCACGAACACGCTCGACCACGCTGTCCGCGACATGTTCGCCCTCACCGAGCCGAGCGACCCCTCCGGGCTCATCGGCCCCGTCGCCCTCATCGCCCGCTAACCGGCGCGTCCTGGCGTCCCCTCCGCAAGGGCGCCGGGACTTTTTTCCGCGGGCGCGGGAATGTGACCAGGCCCTTCGTTTCCTATTGATGCAAGGGGTGGCCGGACACTTAAAAAGCGAACTCGTCATGCGACGCGTCACATTCTCGTCAGGGCAACCGGTCGCTGGGCATCCGGTAATTGCGAGCGCGGCAGGTTTGCTTATCGCGTATCGTTGTTCGGAGAAGTGAAGGCTTGCCGCAAATGGAGGTGCGCTCATGAACGTGGCAAAAAAGACGGATCGTACGGGTGCGTTGTCGAGTGGGCTCTCGCGTCGGGCATTCGTGGGCGCAGCGGCTTGCGCCGGCGCAGCAGCGTTGCCGTCCATGCTGGGACTCTCTGGCTGCGCCGCTGCGGGCGCGAAATCTGCCGCAGAGGACGAATCAGCCTCCTACGTGGCTCGCGCCGCCAAGAGCGGTGACGTTTCCGCGCTGCTGAAGGCCATGACCCGTCGCGAAAAGATCTGCCAGATGCTCATGCCCGACTTCCGAAAGTGGAACGCGGAGGGCTCGGCGGAAGACGCCGCTGACTTCGTGGAGATGAACGACCAGGTAGACACCATTGTCGATAAGTACGGATTCGGTGGCGTCATCCTCTTTGCCAACAACGTTCACGAGA
>CAVCUP010000002.1:0-192946 GCA_963605405.1 bacterium
CAGGGCGCGATGGGAGAGCCTCTTGCTGCGCGGCGCATTTCCAGGGCGTCCGACGCGCGTCGCGCCCCTCTTTCCGACGCCTCAACAATTCCTTCACGCCCAAACTCCGCCAGCGGTATGATTCCTGCGCTGAGTGAACGTTTATCCAAATTGAAGGTGAACGTTCACCCATAACCCTGCTACAATCGCAACGGATTCGAAACACCCGAAATCACGAAGCGCCTGCGGGCGCGGGGAGGAACGAGCGATGAAGAACTTCATGGACGACAAGGACTTCCTGCTGAGCACGCCGACCGGCGAGAAGCTCTTCCACGACTACGCGGAGGGCATGCCCATCGTCGACTACCACTGCCACATCTCCCCGCAGGAGATCTTCGAGAACAAGTCCTTCAAGTCCATCACCGAGGTCTGGCTTGGCGGCGACCACTACAAGTGGCGCCTCATGCGCGCCAACGGCGTGGACGAGCGCTACATCACCGGCGACGCCGACGACCGCGAGAAGTTCCAGAAGTGGGCCGAGACCCTCGGCCGCTGCGTGGGCAACCCGGTCTTCGAGTGGAGCCACCTCGAGCTCAAGCGTTTCTTTGGCTATGAGGGCGTTCTCAACGGCAACACCGCCCAGGAGGTCTGGGACCTCGCCAACGCCAAGCTCGCCACGCCCGAGTTCAGCTGCCGCGAGCTCATCAAGCGTTCCAACGTTCGCATGATCTGCACCACCGACGACCCCGCCGACTCCTTCGAGTGGCACCAGAAGATCGCCGCCGACGAGTCCTTCGATGTCAAGGTCGTCCCGGCCATGCGCCCCGACGCCGCCCTGCGCATCGAGCGCGGCCAGGAGTTCGCCGACTACATGAAGAAGCTCTCCGCCGTCGCCGAGCTGCCCGTGACCAACTATGACGAGCTCAAGGCCGCCATCGCCAAGCGTTACGACTTCGTGGCCACCCTCGGCTGCGTCGCCTCCGACCACGCCCTCGACTACGTCATGTATGTTCCGGCCACCGACGAGGAGGTCGAGGCCATCTTCCAGAAGGGCCTCGCCGCCGAGCCGCTGACCGAGCACGAGGTCCTGCAGTACAAGACCGCCTTCATGCAGTTCGTCGCCGGCGAGTACGTCCGCCTCGGCTGGGCCATGCAGCTCCACTTCGGCTGCAAGCGCGACAACAACAAGCCCATGTTCGCCAAGCTCGGCCCCGACACCGGCTACGACTGCATCTCCAACTACACCCCGGCCGACCAGCTCGCCGACTTCCTGGGCTCCATCCAGCAGAAGACCGGCCTGCCCAAGACCATCCTCTACAGCCTGAATCCCTCCGACAACTGGATGATCGACACCGTCATGGCCTGCTTCCAGGAGGCCCCCGTCGCCGGCAAGATCCAGAACGGCTCCGCCTGGTGGTTCAACGACAACGAGGTCGGCATGCGCGACCAGATGACCGCGCTCGCCAACGAGGGCGTCCTCGGCAACTTCGTGGGCATGCTCACCGACTCCCGCTCCTTCCTGTCCTACCCGCGTCACGAGTACTTCCGCCGCGTGCTCTGCGGCCTTGTGGGCGAGTGGGTCGAGGCCGGCAAGTACCCCGCCGACTTCGAGCTTCTTGGCGGCATCGTCAAGGACATCAGCTACAACAACGCGGTGCGCTACTTCAACATGCCGCTTGAGCTGGCCTAATCAGCAAGAAACACTGCGGGGCCGCGTGCGTCTTCGGCCGCCGGCCCCGCGCCCTTATTGCCACCGACTTCCCAAACAAGAGGAGAGAACACCCATGGATACCCTGAGCTACGCTACGCTCGAGAAGATCGGCTACGACGGCTACGTCCTTCCCAAGGACGCCCCCGAGAAGGTCCTGCAGTTCGGTGAGGGCAACTTCCTGCGCGCCTTCGTCGACCGCTTCTTTGACCTCGGCAACGAGGCCACCGGCTGGAACGGCAAGATCTGCATGGTCCAGCCCATCAGCGGCAACTACGGCTTCGCCGACGGCATCAACGCCCAGGACGACCTCTATACCGTGCTCGTCCGCGGCAAGCAGGACGGCGAGACCGTCGACGAGTCCCGCCTGATCAGCTCCTGCTCGCGCTGCGTGAACCCCTACCGCGCCGAGGACTACGCCGAGATCATGAAGCTCGCCGCCTCCGACGACCTCGAGATCATCGTCTCCAACACCACCGAGGCCGGCATCGCCTACGACGACTCCTGCAAGGCCGACGACGAGCCGCCCGCGAGCTTCCCCGCCAAGCTCGCCCAGGTGCTGCACGCCCGTTGGGCCGCCGGCAAGCCGGGCGTGATCGTGCTCTCTTGCGAGCTCATTGACCACAACGGCGCTGAGCTGCTGCGCATTGTTAAGCAGCACGTGGCCGACTGGGGCTGGGAGGCCGAGTTCGACGCCTGGCTCGAGAACGACTGCACCTTCTGCACCACGCTCGTCGACACCATCGTCCCCGGCCGCATCCGCGACGCCGAGGAGGCCGCGCGCGTGGCCGAGCGCCTTGGCTACGACGATCCCTTCCTGGCCGTTCGCGAGCCCTTCCAGATGTGGGGCATCCAGGGCGACGAGTCGCTTAAGGAGAAGCTGCCCTTTACCAAGGCCGAGATTCCCGGCGTCTTCGTGACCCCTGACGTGACCCCGTACAAGAAGCGCAAGGTCCGCATCCTCAACGGCTCCCACACCTGCTTCGTGCCGGGCGCCTGGCTCGCCGGCTTCGACATCGTGCGCGACTGCATGCACGACGACGTGGTCCGCGGCTTCATGAACCAGATGCTCTACGGCGAGTGCATCCCGACCCTGGCCGCCGACCTCGACGTCGAGGACTGCAAGGCCTTCGCCGCCGCCGTGCAGAACCGCTTCGACAACCCCTTCATCGACCACCAGCTGCTCTCCATCTGCCTGAACTCCACGGCCAAGTGGCGTGCCCGCGACCTGCCGACCCTCAAGGACTACGTTGCCTCCGAGGGCAAGCTCCCGCGCTGCCTCGCGACCTCGCTCGCCACGCTTATTGCCTTCTACACCACCGGCCTCACCGGTCGCGAGGCCGACGGCCTGCACCTCACCCGTGCCGACGGCGCCTCCTACGTGGCCCAGGACGACGCTTTCGTGCTCGACTTCTACGCCGACCACGCCTCCGACTCCGATGCCGACCTCGTGCACGCCGTTCTTTCCAACGAGCAGATGTGGGGCGAGGACCTGACTCAGGTCGCCGGCCTCGAGGAGTTCGTCGCCGGTGCGCTCGCCGTCGTCCGCACCCAGGGCGCCAAGGCCGCTTACGCCGCCGCGCTCGCCGAGTAGCGCGAGCCGCCGAGAAACGCCTGGATAGGGGAGAGGGAACGTGAACACCATTCAGATCAACCCGGCGGACAACGTCATCGTCGCGCTGTCGCCGCTGGCCGCGGGCACTGTCGTGGACGTTCCCGGCGTGGGGCCCGTCGCCGCCGCCGAGGACATCCCGCAGGGCCACAAGATGGCCGTCCGTGCCATCGCCGAGGGCGAGGACGTGATCAAGTACGGCCTGCCCATCGGCCACGTGACCGCCGACGTCGCCGCCGGCAGCTGGCTGCACACGCACAACGTGAAGACCAACCTCTCGGGCGAGGTCGAGTACAGCTACCACCCCACGCACCCGGTCGTGGAGAGCGTCGAGCCCGAGTGCTTCGACGGCTTCCGCCGCGCCGACGGCCGCGCCGCCACGCGCAACGAGCTGTGGATTATCCCCACGGTCGGTTGCGTGAACGAGGTCGCCCGCGCCATGTGCGAGGGCGCCCAGGACCTGGTGGGCGGCACGCTCGAGG
Source organism: bacterium (assembly GCA_963605405.1). Taxonomy (GTDB): domain Bacteria; phylum Actinomycetota; class Coriobacteriia; order Coriobacteriales; family Atopobiaceae; genus Paratractidigestivibacter. The sequence goes on from CAVCUP010000002.1 coordinate 3,782, forward strand.
GCGTCTATTACTTCCCGCACCCCTTCGGTTGCTCCCAGACGGGCGCCGACCACGCCCAGACCCGTCGCCTGCTCGTGGCGCTTTCTCGCCACCCGAACGCCGCCGGTGTGCTCTTCCTGAGCCTCGGCTGCGAGAACTGTACGCACCAGCAGGTGCTCGACGAGCTTGGGGAGTACGATCACGAGCGCGTCCGCTTCCTTACCTGCCAGGACGTTGCCGACGAGCAGGTCGAGGGCCACAGGATTCTCTCCGAGCTCGCCGACCTCGCAAAGAAGTCCGAGCGCGAGCCCATTCCCGCGAGCGAGCTCGTCATCGGACTCAAGTGCGGTGGCTCCGACGGCCTCTCCGGCATCACGGCCAACCCGACCATCGGCCGCGTGAGCGACATGGTCGTGGCCCGTGGCGGCACCTCCGTGCTCACCGAGGTGCCCGAGATGTTCGGCGCCGAGTCTATCCTGCTCGACCGCTGCGTCGACGAGGACGTGTTCCGCGCGGCCTCCGACATGCTCAACGGCTTCAAGGACTACTTCATCAGCCACGGCGAGGTCGTCTACGAGAACCCGAGCCCCGGCAACAAGGACGGCGGCATCACCACGCTTGAGGACAAGAGCTGCGGCTGCGTCCAGAAGGGCGGCTCCGCGCCCATCGTCGACGTGCTTCCGTACGCCGGCCAGGTCAAGAAGCACGGCCTCAACATGCTCTGCGGCCCCGGCAACGACATGGTCTCTACCACGGCCCTCACCGCCGCCGGCTGCCACGTGATTCTCTTCTCCACCGGCCGCGGCACGCCGTTCGGCGCGCCGGCGCCCACGCTGAAGGTCTTTACCAACCAGCGTCTTTGCGACCACAAGGCCAACTGGATGGACTTCAACGCCGGCGTTGCTGCTACCGGTGAGGCCACGATCGACGAGGCTGCCCAGGGTCTTTGGCAGCTCGTGCTCGAGACAGCGAGCGGCAAGCTCACTTCGGCCGAGCGCCGCGGTTGCCACGAGATCAGCATCTGGAAGGACGGCGTCTGCCTGTAGGTTGCATTTTCCTACGTGAGCGGCAGTTATTTGCGATGTGCATTTGCCCGCCCGCGGCAAGGGTCGAAGAGCCCTGCCGCGGGCGGGTTTTGCGTTCGGGGGCGGGGATTGGTGTCCGGCGGTGGCTGCGCGCCCTGGAACCTCGCTGCCCAGTAACGGATGGCCGCCCTCCAGCCCTAAAACCTCGCTTCGCAGTAATGTGCAGCGCCCTCCAGCCCTGGAACCTCGCCGCGCAGTAATGTGCGCGGGCTTCCAGCCCTGGAGCTGCGCCGCCCAGTAATGCTCGGGGGCTTCCAGCCCTAAAACCTCGCCGCCCAGTAACGGCGGATTACTGGGCGGCGCGTTTACAGGGCGCGAGGGGCTTCTTCGTTACTGCGCGGCGCGCATACAGGGCGCGCACGCCACCCGCGTTACTGCGCGGCGCGCATACGGGGCTCGCGATCCGCTCTCGTTACTGGGCGGCGCGCATACGGGGCGCGACGGGCGCCCGCGCTGCTGGGCGGCGTGTTTTCGGGGAGCCCCTTCTTCGTTAAGATGCCCGAGTGAACGTTCACCGTACATCCACTACCGTTCACAGAGAACCCAAAACGCCCTCTTAACAACGTCCGTGTTGTCCGTATACTTAGGTTAACGTTCACCTTCCAAACGATTAACACGTGGACGTAGGATGCGCCGTGACTTGGCGCCAACAAGGGAGAGGAAGTCTCGATGTTCAAAAAGCTCGGAAAAAAGAGAAAGATCACATTCTGGACCCGCTTGGGCTTCGGTATGGGCGGCATGCTCAACTCCGGCGCGCTGACCTTCACCCACAGCTACATGGTCATGTTCCTGTCCACGGAGTGCGGCCTTTCGGGCGCTGAGGCAGCTGCCGTCGCCGCCGCCGCAGTGTACCTGAACGCGTTCCTCGCCCCGGTCCTCGGCTTCATCGCCGACAACTTCTATTCGACCGCCGTTGGTCGTAAGTTCGGTCGTCGTCGTTTCTGGCTGCTCATCGCTATCCCGATGATGATCGCTGAGCCGCTGATCTTCACGGTCACGCCGTTCGGCTTCCCGTACTACCTGTTCCTCTACATCGTGTACAACATCGCGTACACCTTCGCCTCCTCCAACCTCGCGCCGCTCACCATCGAGATGACCGACGACTACGAGGAGCGCACCTACCTTACCGGCTTCAAGCACATCTTCGGTAACGTCTCCGGCTTCGCCATGGCCGCTCTGGTCGGCTTCGGCTTCGGTCTCTTCGGCGAGACCGGCCCCCAGCCCTACTTCATCATCGCGTCCATCAACGCCGCGATCATGGCTATCTCCCTCATCGTCGTCTACTGCTCCACTTGGGAGCGTGGCCCCGAAGAGGTCGCCCAGGAGAAGATCGAGGGCGTTGGCCAGGCCGTCAAGAAGCTCGTCATCGACGTCCTTTCCACCTTCCGCAACCGTTCCTTCCGCAAGGTTCTCGCTCCGTACGCTTTCATGAAGCTCGCCGCTGCCTGCTGGTCCGCGTGCCTCTCGTTCTTCATCGTTTACTCCCTCGGTATCCCCAAGTCCTATGAGGCCGTCATGGAGATGCCTGGCAAGATCGTCGCCATCGTCTGCACCGTCGTCTGGGTCGCCTGGATGGCCAAGAAGGGCTTCCACAAGCCTTGGTACGTCTCCACGCTGGGCGCTGCCGCCTGCATCGTTGCCTACAACGTCTTCGCTGCCGGCAACATCATGGGTCTCTCCGACATGGCCCTCTCGATGATCGCCTACCCGATCATCTTCGCCATCTGGAAGTTCTTCTACGTCGGCTTCCAGTACCTGCTCGACGTCCCCCTGAACTACATGCCCGACATCGACGAGCTCATCACGCTCCGTCGCCGCGAGGGCATCTACTCCGCCGCCCAGAAGTTCGTCGACCAGATCGTCTCCGCCTTCGCGACCTCCGCTTGGGCCTTTACCCTGGGCATCTGCGGCTTCATCCAGTCCTCCGGTAACTCCGCCGACATCGTGCAGCCCACCTCCGTGCCCGTCTCCATCTGCGCCTTCATGCTGATCGGCTGCGCCGGCTGCTTCATCGTCGCCTGCGTCCTCGGCAAGACCATCCACATCGAGAAGGAGCAGTGCGACATGCTCTGTGCCGAGGTCAAGCGCGTCAAGGAGGGTGGCCTCATGGCCGACGTCAAGCCCGAGGTCAAGCAGCTCTGCGAGGACCTCTCCGGCTTCAAGTACGAGGAGTGCTTCGGCCACAACAACGTGGGCTACCAGGAGGATTCCGTCCAGGCCGCCGCGTAAGCTTCGAACGCTTCAAAGATCGTCATAGCATTCCCTTGGAGGGGCCGTGCTGCCGAAAGCCGGCGGTGCGGCCCCTTTCTTACAAACGATCGGGGCGCGGGGCCTGGAGTCCCGGAGCCCCTCGGCTAAATAGGCACTTCATCGTTTAAGGAGAGACACATGGAAACCAGCGTTATCTGGCGTTGTCCCCGCGCGGCCGTGATCGAGCTCGACGACGGCGGCTACTTCACCACCGAGGACACCTGGGAGGTCTTCGTCAACGACGAGCCCGCCGGCACCACCGACCGCATCGAGACCTACGTCGACGGCCTTGAGCCGGGCCGTCGCAACATCGTCCGCTTCGTCAACGGCGACCGTGAGCTCACCGTGGGCGTGACCACTCCGGACGAGACCTTCACCATCGACGTGCGCGACTGCGGCGCCAAGGGCGACGCCGAGCACGACGACACCACCAACATCCAGGCCGCGATCATGGCCTGCCCCAAGGGCGGGCGCGTGCTTATCCCCGCCGGCAGCTACCTGATCAAGTCCCTTTTCCTCAAGAGCGACATCAACATCGAGCTCGCCGAGGGCGCCCAGCTTCTGGCCCGCCACGACCGCGCGGCGCTCGCGTACCTGCCCCAGACTCTGCACGGCAAGAAGGGCGACGGCTACGCCGGCTCCGGCATGGCGCCGATGGGCCGTTGGGAGGGCGAGAGCTTCTCGACCTACTGCTCCACCTTTACCGGCATGGGCGTCAAGAACGTCTGCATCTATGGCCGCGGAGCCATCGACGGCCAGACCGACTTCGCCGAGGACAACTGGTGGAACAAGGACTTCAAGAACATCTACCGCCCGGAGGAGGGCCGCGAGGTCGCCCGCCCGCGCATGATCTTCCTGACTGAGTGCGAGAACGTCGCCATGGCCGGCTTCACCGTGCGCAACAGCCCGGCGTGGAATATCCACCCGATCCTGTGCGAGCACGTCGATGCCCTGTGCCTCTCCATCGAGGGCCCGAAGAACTCCCACAACACCGACGGCTTCGACCCGGAGAGCTGCGGCTTCGTGCGCGTTCTCGGCTGCCACTTCTCCGTCGGCGACGACTGCATCGCCATCAAGAGCGGCAAGCTCGGCATCGAGCCTGAGCTGCGTCCCGCGATGCACGACATGGTCATCGCGCACTGCTACATGCACGACGGCCACGGCGCGGTCGTCCTGGGCTCCGAGGCCGCCGGCGGCATCAAGGACCTCACCGTCTCCAAGTGCCTCTTTGAGCGCACCGATCGCGGCCTGCGCGTGAAGACGCGCCGCGGGCGCGGCAAGGACGCCGTGAACGAGGGCATCACCTTCGAGCACATCCGTATGGATCAGGTGCTCACCCCGTTTGTGGTCAACTCCTTCTACTTCTGCGACAAGGACGGCAAGACCGACTACGTGCAGGACCGCGGGCCGCTGCCCGTCGACGAGCGTACCCCGGGCTTCGGCGTCACGACCTTCCGCGACATCGAGGCCACGAACTGCCACGCGGCGGCCGCTTACATCACCGGCCTGCCCGAGAGCAAGGTTACGCGCCTTACCTTCGAGGATGTCCACGTCACCTTTGCCGAGGATGCTGAGCCGGCTGTGCCCGCGATGGCCTGCGGCGTCGAGCCGATGGTTCGCCAGGGCATCATCGCCCAGAACGTCAAGGTGCTCGACCTGCGCAACGTCGTGGTCGAGGGCCAGGACGGCGACGAGATGCAGTTGACGAACGTCGACGAGGTCATCCGCGCCTAGCGGCGCGGGAAAACCGCCGGTTTGGGGCGGCGCGGCGAGCGCGACTTCGCCGCGCCGCCCCTTTTTGGAAGGCTTCGGACGAAAGTCTGATTTTTCGCACTTTAAAATCCGGTTCGCCGAGTAGCCAAGGGTCTGGCAGTGACGTTTGCCCAGTTGGCAGGGTTGCCTGGCTGGCAGGCTACTCAGCGGGTTCAGTTTTAATGTGCGAAAAGTCAGAGTTTGATTTGTAGGGGGCTCGGATGAGCGTGGAAAAGCGGGTTTTTAGGGTGGCTGTGGGCGTTGAGGGGGCGTTCCCGACGGTTTCGGCGGCGCTCGCGGCGACCTGCGAGCAGGTTCCGGACGAGTCGCTGCCGGTCGAGATCCAAATCGCGCCCGGCGACTACCGTGAGCGCGTCGAGATTCGCCGCCCCAACGTGACCCTGGCCGGCGAGACTGCCGAGAGCGTGCGCATCGTGAGCGGCCTGGGTGCCTTCATGGAGTCGGGCGACGGCAGCGGGGTCGATGGCAAGCTCGGGACGTTTCGTACGTATACGATGCTCGTGGACGCGGCGGACGTGACGCTGCGGAACCTGACCATCGAGAACGATGCGGGCGACGGGCGCGAGGTCGGCCAGGGCCTTGCGCTCTACGCCGACGGCGACCGGCTCGTGGTGGACGGCTGCCGCCTGCTCGGGCATCAAGACACGCTCTTTTGCGGGCCGTTGCCCCCGCGCGAGGTCAAGCCGGGCGGCTTCATCGGGCCTAAACAGTTCGCGCCCCGCGTCGTCGGGCGTCAGTATTTCCGCCGCAGCCTCATCGAGGGTGACGTCGACTTTATCTTCGGCGGCGGGCGCGCATACTTCGAGGCCTGCGAGATCCGATCGCTCAACCGCGATATGGACGTCAATGGCTACGTGACCGCGGCGTCCACTCCCGAGGGCGAGCCGCAGGGGTTCGTGTTCCACGGCTGCAGCTTTACGGCGGCCGCGGACGTCGCCGACGGCACCGTTTATCTGGGGCGCCCGTGGCGCGAGTTCGCGCAAACGGTGCTTGTGGACTGCTGGATCGGGCCCCACATAAAGACTGAGGGCTGGTGGGATTGGAACAAGCCGGCGGCTCACGAGGGCAGCTTCTATGCCGCGGGCTCGTTGCACGGGCCGGCTGGCAGCATGGCCGGATGGCCGGACTGGACCCATGCGGTCGATCAGGCAGATGTGGAGCGCTTTTCTCGCCGGGCGGTGCTCGCGGGTGACGACGGCTGGGACCCCGAGGGCGGCGAGGGCGACGCGGTTGAGACCGCCAGCCTTTCCGAAAACGGCCGCACTCTTCACATCGAGAATTACTTCGAGGACGAGGCCGCGCTGCGCCGCCGCTTTGTACGCGACGGGCGCGGGGCGGCCTTCGCGGGCGGCTCGGCCGACGAGTGGCTCGCCTGGCGTGACCGCTCGCGCGAGCGGCTCGCCGACCTGCTGGGCATCAGCCTCCTCGAGCGCTGCGATCCCGAGCCCCGCGTGCTCGAGCGGGCGCAGCTCACCGGCGGCATCCTCCGCACAAAGATGGCGATTCTTACCGAGCCGGGCGTTTGGATGCCGTTCTACTTGCTGGAACCCGCCGATCCCCGCCGCGGCGCGGATGGCCGCGCGCTCTGCTGGATAGCTCCCCATGGGCACCAGGGCGCCGGCAAGGATTCCGTCGCCGGGGTGCTCGGCGTGCCCGCGGCCGACGACGCCGTGCGCCGCTTCAACTACGACTACGGCCTGCGCCTCGCGCGCATGGGCTACGTGGTCGCGTGTCCCGACGCGCGCGGCTGGGGAGAGCGCCGCGATTGGAAGGGCCACGGCGACGACGAACAGCTCTATCTGCGCGGGACCTGCGCCAACCAGGCAAAGATGGCCGAGCCGTTGGGTCTCTCGGTCGCGGGCCTCAACACCTGGGACCTGATGCGGCTCGTGGACTATTTGGGCGCGCGCGGCGACATCTGTATGGATGAGCTCGGTTGCTTCGGGTTTTCCGGCGGGGGAGAGCAGACGCTCTATCTCGCGGCGCTCGACCCGCGCGTAAAGAAGGCCTTTATCTCCGGCTACTTGTACGGATATGCCGACGCGCTGCTGCATCTCAACGGCAACTGCGCCTGCAACTACGCGCCCGGGCTCTGGCGCCTCTTCGATATGGGCGACATCGCCTCGCTCATCGCGCCGCGTCCTCTGCTGGTCCAGAGCTGCGAAGAGGACCACCTTAACGGGTCGCGCGGCCTTGCGAACGTGGAGGAGCAGCTCGACATCGTCGGCGCGGCCTACGACCTTTTGGGCCGCGGCGAGAACCTTGCGCACGAGGTCTGCCCCGGCGGCCACCACCTCGGCGTGTTCAACCTGGAACAAGAAGTCGCCTGGCTCGATGGGCAGGCGAGAAAGGGAGAAGAACGATGAAGAAGAACCTCGGCGAGCTCACCATCTGCTGCTTCGGCGATTCGACCACCTGGGGAGACAACGGCACCGGCGAGGGCGGGCCGACCATTAGCTGGACCTCGCACTTGGGCGCGCTGCTCGACGGCGCGACGGTGGAGAACTTCGGCGTCAAGGGCTCGCGCCTGGCCATCAAGGCCGACCGCGACGACTCCTTCGTTGAGCGCCTGGACGGCATCGACGCGGACGCCGACGTCTACGTGCTCTTCGGCGGCGTGAACGACTTCAGCCGCAACGTGCCGCTGGGCCAGATGGGGTCGGCGGATACCCACGAGTTCTACGGCGCGCTCGATTACCTCGTACGCACCATCACGGCCCGCTCGCCCGAGGCGCGGCTCGTGGTCATGACGCCGTGCAAGACCTCCGGCATCGTCGCCAAGGACATCCCCGGCAGCTTCGAGGAGAACCACCTCGGCCTCACGCAGGAGCCCTACGTGAACGCGGTGCGCGAGGTCGCGGACCGCTATTCGCTGCCTGTGATCGACCTGTACGCCGGCAGCGGAATCTCGCCCTTCTTACCGGAGCACCGCGAGCGTTACATGCCTGACGGCCTCCACTACTCGCCGGCCGGCTACGAGCGCCTCGCGCACCGCATCGCCGCCGGCCTCCGCGCGATCCTATAGTCGCCCGATTCGCCTCGAATGGGTGGTGCGCCCCGAAAAACGCGTCGTTCAGTAATCGGCATGCCGCTCGCGCCCTGGATTGTCGCCGCCCAGTAACCGAGAAGCCCTTCTCGCCCTGGATTGTCGTCGCCCAGTAACCGAGAAGCCCTTCCCGCCCCGGATTGTCGTCGCCCAGTAACCGACCGTTACTGGGCGACGCGCTATTGGGGCTCTGCAGCCTCTTTCGTTACTGGGCGGCGTGATATTGGGGCGCGGCGGCCTTCTCCGTTACTGCGCGACGCGCTTTCAGGGCGCGGCTCGCGGCTCCATTACTGGTCGGCACGCCTTTTAGGGCGTGTCCCGTCTAAGGGACAGGCCGGGCGCCCGCACCCCGTGCTTCTTTCCAATGCCAACGAGTCCTCACGACCCATCTGCGGTCCCGCCCTGCCGACCGTTTGCGGCAAAATCTCCGCCGCTCGGAAATTCTTTAAGTGATCGACAACCAACTAAACCGGTTTACGGTATAGTACGGGTTAACGTTCACCTTCACGTAGGTCGCAACGGAAGGAACCGGGCTCACTAGGCTGGGCCTGGAAGGAAAGAGAGGATCGCACATGGAACAAAAGGAACGCAAGATCACGCTCCTGAACCGTCTTGGCTACGGTTCGGGCAACCTGGTGGGCTCCGGCGCACTTGCCATCTCGGCCGCCTGGCTCGTCATCTTCTACACGCAGTACGCCGGCCTCTCGATGGGCGAGGCCACGTTCATCTACTCGTTCGCCCTGCTCGCGGACATGTTCATGAACCCCATCGCCGGCTTCATCACCGACGCGTTCAACAATACCAAGCTCGGCCGTAAGTTCGGCCGCCGCCGTTTCTTCATCCTGCTCGCCGTTCCGGTCCTCGGCGTTCTGAACCCGCTCATGTGGATCGTCGTGCCCAACGGCTTTGCGTACTACTTCGTGATTTACCTGATCTACAACCTCATGTACACGATGGTCATGATCCCCTACGACGCCCTGCCCGCCGAGATGACCACCGACTTCGAGGAGCGCACCTATCTCTCTGGCCTCCGCTCCATCTTCGGCAAGATCGCCAACTTCCTCACCGCCGCCGTCCCGGGCATCTTCTTTGGCGTCTTCGGCAACTCCAACCCGCAGGCGTTCTTCGTCATGGGCTGCGCGTTCGGCGTGCTCATGGGCGGCGCTATGCTCATCGTCTACCTGACCACCTGGGAGCGCCCGGTCGACGAGACTACCATGGAGAAGGTCGAGTCCCCGGCCGAGGCCATCAAGAAGCTCTTTACCGACATCTTCTCGACCATCCGCATCAAGACCTTCCGCAACCTGCTCGGCATGTACCTCTTCGGCTTCGGCGCCGAGTGGCTCTTCAACTCCACCTTCGCCTACTTCGTCATGTACGTCCTCGGGCTCGAGAAGGCCAACGCCTCCGCCTGGCAGTCCATGAGCTCCATCCTGCAGCTCATCTCCACGCTCGTCGTTATGGGCATCGTCGCAAAGAAGGGCTTCCGCAAGCCCTACATGATCGCTGAGGGCGTTGTCATCTCCGCCGTCATCGCCTACGTGCTCTGCGGCGTCTTCCACGTCGACGCCGCCTCCGCCGCCGGTGCGGCCGGCATCACCGCCATCGTCGTCGTCTTCGGCCTCGGTACCGGCGCCGTGTACTACATCCCCTGGCAGACCTACCTGTTCGTCGCCGACGTCGACGAGGTCGTCACCGGCCGTCGCCGCGAGGGCACCTTCTCGGCCGCCATGCACCTCTGCGGCAAGCTCATGAACTCCGCCGTCGTCGCCATCCTCGGTATGTGGCTCCAGTTCAACGGCTACGTCTCCGGCACCTCCGGCGACATCACCCAGCCCGCTTCCGTGACCACCGCCATCCTGCAGATCATGGTCGTCGGCATCTGCGGTCTGACCTTCCTGGGCCTGCTCTCCGCCAAGTTCATGAAGCTCGACCGCGACACCGACCTCATCGTCCAGCAGGAGTGCAAGCGCATCGCCGAGGGCGGCCGCATGGAGGACGTCGACCCCGAGGTCAAGCGCGTCTGCGAGGAGCTCTCTGGCGTCCAGTACGAGATCTGCTTCGGCCACAACACCATCGGCTACCACACCCCCGAGGAGCTCGAGGTCATCAAGCGCGAGCTTCCTGAGCGCGAGAAGCTCTGCTTCGGCGCCGCCAAGTAACAGCACCGCCATATAGTCAGTCTCTGAGGGCGGGGTCGCGAGCCGCGGCCCCGCCCTCGGTCAATAAGGAGAGGAATCATCATGGGGAACCAGATTCTGGACACCTACATCGCCCAGCTCGTGGAGAACTCCACGCCGCAGGCGCCCGCGTGGAACATCGAGAAGATCCGCGCCGGCAAGGAGAACACCTGGAACTACATCGACGGCTGCATGATCAAGGCCCTGATCGAGCTCAACGAGATCACCGGTGAGGACCGCTACCTGGAGTTCGCCGATAGCTACATCGACTTCTTCGTCCAGGACGACGGCACCATCAAGCACTATGACCCGCTCGAGTACAACCTCGACAACGTCAACGCCGGCAAGACCCTCTATCGCCTCTACGAGATCACCGGCAAGGAGAAGTACCGCCTGGCCATGGACACGATCTATAGCCAGCTCGAGCGCCAGCCCCGCACCAAGGAGGGCGTCTTCTGGCACAAGGCCGTCTACCCCAACCAGATCTGGCTTGACGGCATGTACATGGCTCAGCCGTTCTACATGCAGTACGAGCTCTCGTTCCACAACCGCCGCGCCTGCTCGGACTCCTTCCACATGTTCCAGGTTGTCCGCGACCTCATGCGCAACGAGAAGAACGGCCTGTACTACCACGCCTACGACTCTTCCAAGAAGCAGTTCTGGTGCGACCCGGTGACGGGCCTCTCGCAGAACTTCTGGCTGCGCGCCGAGGGTTGGTTCGCCATGGCCCTTATCGACACCTGGGAGCTCATGCCGCCCTCGATGTCCGCCGAGAAGGACGGCCTGCGCGAGATGTTCGTCGACCTCATCGACTCCATGCTGCCCTACCAGGACGAGAAGACCGGCATGTGGCACCAGGTCATCAACCTGCCGAACATCGCCCCGAACTACCTCGAGGAGTCCGGCAGCGCAATCTTTGCCAACGCCATCATGAAGGGCTGCCGCCTGGGCGTCCTGCCTGAGCGCTACTACGAGTACGGCCGCCGCGCCTTCGACGGCGTCTGCGAGACCTGCCTCTCCGAGAAGGACGGCCAGCTCGCGCTCGACAACATTTGCCTGGTCGCGGGCCTTGGCAACGCCACCCACCGCGAGGGCACCTTCGACTACTACATGCGCGAGCCCATCGTCAAGAACGACGCCAAGGGCGTGGCCCCGCTGGTCCTGGCCTACATCGAGACCATGAAGCACGACAAGCTCGCCGGCGCCTGCGACCCCATGAGCCCGGCCGGCTGCTGCTCCATTGAGGACCCCTGGGGCGGCTATACCCCCGGCATCAACGCGGACAAGTCCGCCAAGGGGCTGGGCTAGCATGTGCGCCTGCGTGAGCGATAACGGCGCGGCCGCCGTTGCGGCCATCGGCGGCGCGCCTGCCTTCAACGTCGGCGTGCGCCTACACGACCTGCCCGAGGGCTCGGTCGAGAAGCGCATCCTCATGGCCGGTGAGCTGGGCTTTACCTGCATCCAGCTGCCGAGCAAGGTCGTCTACACGAGCTACGGCATCGACCGCACCGGTCTTGACGAGGACCTCGCGGCGCGACTCCGCACGGCCCTCGACGAGGCGGGCGTTCACGTGGCGGTCTTCGGCTGCTACAAGAACCTCGCCACGCCGGATGCGGCCCAGCTTGCCGAGGCGCTCGAAGATTACCGCGCCTGCACGCGCTTCGCGGCCATGCTCGGCGGCTGCCCCGTCGGCACCGAGACCGGACGCCCCAACGCCGGCAACAAGGTGGCCGACGACCGCTTCGAGCCCGCGGCGATGGACGCCTTCTGCGGCGGCCTCGCCAGCGCCTGCGAACTCGCCGAGGCCGCGGGCGTGCCGCTGCTTATCGAGCCGGGCTGGAACGAGGTCGTGAACACTCCCGAGCGTTGCCGAGAGGCACTCGACCGCGTCGACTCCGCCGCGCTCGGCGTGATCTACGATCCGGTGTCGCTCCTGCACCCCACCGTGACCACGCAGTCGGCCGACGTCGTGGCCCGCATGCTCGAGCTCAACGGCGACGCGATCCGCGTGCTTCACGCCAAGGACTACGAGGTCGTGGATAATGAGGACTCGGACGGCTGGTGCGACGGCTCCGGTAGTCGCCTTGTGTGCCACGGCGCCGGCGAGACGGGTGCCTTCGACTTCGTGCCTCTTGCCAGCTGGGCGCGCGCGACGCGCCCCGGCATCGATTGCGTTATCGAGAACTCGACGCCCGCCACGAACGTCGCCTGCCGCGACTACCTGCTTGGACTTTAAGCAGAGACTTTATAGGCAAAGAGAAAGGACCTGTGCGTTTTGAAACCCCTGCTCGTTACCAAGTACGAAGAGGAAGCCATCGACTGGGGCCACACGGCGCTTCGCTACGCGATCTACGTTGTGGGACTCTTCTGTATCTCGACGGGCACGGTGCTTCAGACCGCGTCCGGCCTGGGCGTCGCGTCGCTCACCTGCTTCGCGACCTTTGCCGCTCGCGTTACGGGGACAACGCTCGGTTTCATGATCGCGCTGACCTATGCGATCTACATCGGCTGCCAAGCCCTTATCCTGCGCCGTCGCTTTCAGGCCAGGATCCTGCTCGAGATGGTCTTCGCTTTCTCGATGGGCTACCTGGTGGATCTGATTGCGTCGTTTATCACCGTGAGTCCGCAGGGCATCGTGGCACAGGTCGTATGCATGTGCTGCGCGCTGGTCATCACCGCGTTCGGGGCATCTCTCATGGTCGACATGGAGATTGTCCCGAACGCGCCCGACGGCCTCGTGCAGGTCGCGAGTGAGGCCCTGGGCACGACGTTCGGCAACGTGAAGGTCGTCTTTGACGTGAGTCACGTGGCCGCGTCCATCATCGGGTCGCTGCTGCTCTTCGGCGACATCTCTGGCTTCGGCCTCACCACCATTGTGTCCGCGCTGTTCCTCGGGCGGATTATCAACGTGATTATGGGGACTGTGGGGGAGCGCGCTCAGGCGGCGGTCTGGGCGTAGGACGCGGAGACGGCGTTTCGAGTGGTGGGCTTTGCACGTTAAAGCGGCGCTTGGGCGCCTAAATCGAAGGATTTCACCGTTTGCATCACACTTTTTCGGGATTCTGCGTGGTCCGAACGGGATTTTGGCGCCCTGGGCGCGGTTTGCGGCCGTGCTCGGGGCGTCTTTCTTTACGTTTGCCCAGTTGAGGCATCAAAATCTATGCATAAATACCTTAATAAAACGCGCAGAACCTCGAAATTATGATCAGGCTGTGGCCCGGCGGGCGCTATTGTGCCAAAAACGGAACAGGGACCCCTTCGCCCCGTCTAGCAGTGCGACGTTCGCCAGGCGGCGGGGCTGATGCCGCGAGCCTGCTTAAACGCCTGCGAGAATGCGGATTGCCGCCGGTAGCCGAGCTGGGCCGCGACCTGCGAAACGCTTAAACTGTTGTCGGCGAGGAGCTCGCAGGCCCGCTCGATGCGCCGGCGTCGCGCGAAGGAGGCGAGGCCTTCGCCCATCTCGGCCTTGAAGACGGCGCACAGCTTAGAGCGGCTCACATAGAGGCGGGCGGCGGCCTCGTCAACCCCGAGCTGCGTGCCCGCGTCGAGCGCCTGTTCCATAAGCGCCGCTGCCTCCGCGGCAAGGCGGGCCGACGCCCGGGTGCCCTCTGCACGCTCGGAGCCTTTCTCGGCGGCATGGGCGCTTGCGAGCTCGGCCACCATCGTGTCCACGATGGATCGGGTTCGCAGGAATGTTCCCGCCCGCTTTGCCCCGGGATACCTCAGCTGCCTGAGGGCGCGAGTCATGGCCGAGAGCGCCTCCTCGGACCAACGGCCCCCGAAGGCGTCGAAGAGCCCCGCGAACTCACCCGGCCACTGCCGCTCGAGGTCGTCGAAGAACCCCGGCAAAAAGAGCACCGATTTCGAGCGGTAGGTCATGCCGGCCTGCAGGGGACTGTACTGGTCGTGAAGGTTGCTCTGCACAAAGGTGCAGAGGCTCTCCTGCGCCTCTGTGCCTGCCGTCCGCGCGAGATGCCCCGGCACGATGCCGTTGTCCGGCATGCACGAGAGCGTGTGTACGTTCATCTGCGACACGCAGGCGTAGGGCTCGAAGGTCTGCTCGAGGAGCCGCATGTCGTTCATGGGCGTCACGGCGTGCTCCATGACCAGGCAGTTCTCGGAGATCGGCATGATCCACGCGCTGCCCGCGCCGATCTCGTTGACCGCGGTCGCCTGCAGGACGCGACCGCCGTGGCCGGGCGCGAGCTTAAGCCCGAACTGCTCGAATTGCGGGGCGTAGAGCTGCTCGATATGCGAGGACGTATTGCGCGCCATATGCGAAAACGTCTCCAACCTTTGCGTAATCGTCCATGCCTCGGCAGATGTCCGAGGATCCTCCTTTATCCAATGATAAGTTTGCGATGGCTAACTCTCAAGGCCGTGAGAAAGGACGATTTATGGCTGTAGAGACCAAGCAAGAAAAGAAGGACGGCGGCATCGGCGAGCTCCTTGCTTTCGCGGGGGACCGGCGTCCCCTGAGCTACCTGGGCTGCGCCCTCTCGGCCGTGTCGCAGCTGCTCGGGTTCGGCCCCTACCTGTGCATCTGGCTCGCGGCGCGCGACCTTCTTGTCGTGGCTCCGAACTGGAGCGAGGCCACTGACATCGCGAGGTATGGATGGTGGGCCGTTGGCCTGGCCGCCTGCGGAATCGCGTTCTACTTCCTGGCGCTCATGTGCTGTCACCTGGCAGCGTTCCGCTGCGCGTCCAACATGCGCAAGCAGGTGACCGAGCATCTGCTCAAGCTCCCGCTGGGCTACTTCGACACGCATGCCACCGGCGAGCTGCGGCGCATCGTGGACGGTTGCGCGGCCTCAACCGAGACCCTGCTCGCCCACATGCTGCCCGATTCGGCGGGTTCCGTCGCCATGGTGGCCGGCATGCTCGTCATGCTCGCGGTCTTTGACTGGCGCCTGGGCGCGGCATGCCTCGTGGCCGTGGTCGTGAGCTTTGGCGCCATGGCCATCATGATGAGCGGGCGCGGCATGGAGTTCATGAAGCAGTACATGGGCGCCCTCGTCCGTATGAACAAGGCAGGCACTGAATATGTTCGCGGTATTCCCGTGGTCAAGGTCTTCCAGCAGACGGTCTACTCGTTCAAGGCCTTCCACGAGAGCATCCTTGACTATGCGCGCATGGCCCAGGACTACGCGGGCACGTTCTGCCGCACGCCTCAGGTGGTCAACCTCACGGCGCTGAACGGCTTGGTCATGTTCCTGCTTCCCGTAGCGCTGCTGCTCGCGCCCGGCGAGGGGGACTTCGCCCGGTTCGTGACCAACTTTGCCTTCTACGCAATCTTCTCGGCCGTGATTCCCACCGCTATGGCCAAGCTCATGTTTGTGGGAGAGGCGGCGCAGATGGCGGGAGACTCGCTCGGGCGCGTGCGCGGCGTGCTCGACGAGAAACCGCTGCCGACGAATGCGACGCCCAAGCGCCCGAGTGGCAACGACGTCGCCTTCGAGAACGTCACTTTTACCTACGCGGGCGCCGAGGCGCCGGCGCTGGACGACGTGGGCTTTGAGGTTCCCGCCGGCAGCACGCTTGCGCTGGTGGGACCCTCGGGCGGCGGCAAGTCCACCTGCGCGCAGCTGATCCCACGCTTTTGGGACGCCGATTCGGGCAGTGTGCGCGTGGGCGGCGTCGACGTGCGCGACATGGACCCGCATGAGCTTATGGACCGGGTGGCCTTCGTTTTCCAGACCAACCGCCTCTTCCGTCAGACCTTGGCCGACAACGTTCGTGCCGCACGCCCGGACGCCACGGACGAGGAGGTGCTTGCCGCGCTCCACGCCGCCCAATGCGACGACATCGTGGCCAAGCTCCCGCAGGGCATCGACACGATGCTCGGCGCAGGGGGCGCCCACCTCTCGGGCGGCGAGGTGCAGCGCGTGGTGCTCGCCCGAGCAATTCTCAAAGATGCGCCCATCGTGGTGCTCGACGAGGCCACGGCCTTTGCCGACCCCGAGAACGAGGTGCTGATCCAGCGCGCCTTCGCACGCCTGGCGGAAGGCCGCACGGTCATCATGATCGCGCACCGGCTCCCGACCGTTGTGGGCGCCGATAAGATCGTGGTGCTCGATCACGGGCGCGTTGCCGAAGCGGGGCGGCACGAGGAACTTCTCTCCGCCGGCAGCCTCTATGCGCGCATGTGGGCCGATTACGAGAAGGCGGCGAGCTGGAAGATCGAGGCTGCGGCCCAGAAAGGGAGCGATGCCTGATGTTCTCCTCGCTTAAAGAGAAGTACTTCTTGTCCGACAGGGGCATCGCCGGCGTCAAGCGCGGCATCTTTTGGACCACCGTCACCAACGTCGTGATCATGGCCGGCATGGGGTTTGTCTTTTGGGCCATGGCGGGCTTTGTGGCCCATCTGGCGAATGGTGCCGACCTTCCCGACGCCGTACCCTTTTGCCTGGGCCTCGTTGTCTTTGCGGTGGCGCTCTTCGTGTCCAACATGCAGCAGTACCTCAACACCTACTGCGTGTTCTACGAGGAGTGCGGCAACCAGCGCATCGCCATCGCCGAGCACCTGCGCCGCCTGCCGCTTTCGTTCTTTGGCCGTCGCGACCTGGCCGACCTCACCGAGACCATCATGGGCGACGTCCAGACCATGGAGCACGCCTATAGCCACGTGTTGGGCGAGCTGTGGGGCGCCGTCATCGCGAGCGGCATCGTGTTCATGGGGTCGCTCTTCTTCTGCTGGCAGCTCTCGCTGGCGGCGTTCTGGAGCGTGCCGGTGGCCTTCGCCCTGCTCTTTGCCACGCGCAAGCCGATGGCGCCGATCGTCAATCGCGTGCGCGCCTCCAAGCTCGGCGTGACCGAGGCCGTTCAGGAGACGCTCGAGTGCGCCAGAGAGATCCGCGCAACCAACCAAGAAGCCCGCTACCTGGCCGGCATCGGCGCCGTCATCGACGCTTCCGAGCGCGAGACCGCCCGCGGTGAACTGACTAACGGCGTGATCGTCAACTCCGCCTACGCCGTGCTGCGCCTGGGCATCGCTACCACCCTGATGGCGGGGGCGTCCATGGTGGCCGCCGGGCAGATCGACTTCATGGTGATGTTTGCCTACCTGCTCATGGTGAGCCGCATCTATGCGCCGTTCGACCAGGCGCTCGCGCTTATCGCGGAGCTCTTCATGGCTGAGGGTTCGGCCAAGCGCATGCGCGCCATCATGGAGGAGCCGTTGGCTGCGGGCTCGGCGGAGTTTGCGCCGGCGGGTCATGACGTCGAGTTCGACCACGTGGCCTTTGGCTACGGCGCGGGCCCGGACGGGCGTGCCGGAGAGAAGGTCCTGGCCGACGTGAGCTTCACGGCAAAGGAAGGCCAGGTCACGGCGCTGGTCGGCCCTTCCGGCTCAGGCAAGTCAACGGTGAGCCGCCTGGCCGCTCGCTTCTGGGACGCGACGGCCGGCAGCGTACGCGTGGGCGGCGTCGACGTGGACACCGTCGACCCCGAGGTTCTGTTGCGCGACTACGCCATCGTTTTCCAGGACGTGGTTCTCTTCGACGACACGGTTATGGGCAATATTCGCCTAGGCCGACGCGACGCCACCGACGAGGAGGTCCTGGCAGCGGCGCGTGCCGCTAACTGCGACGAGTTCGTGTCCCGCATGGCCGACGGCTACGACACCATGATCGGCGAGAACGGCTCCAAGCTTTCGGGCGGCGAGCGTCAGCGCATCTCCATCGCGCGAGCGCTGCTTAAGGACGCGCCGATCGTGCTTCTCGACGAGGCGACGGCGAGCCTGGACGTGGAGAACGAGACCAAAGTGCAGGAGGCGCTGGGCCGCCTGCTTGCGGGGAAGACCGTCATCGTGATCGCGCATCGCATGCGCACTGTGGAGAACGCCGACAAGGTCGTGGTCCTTAAGGACGGCGTGGTTGCCGAGCAGGGGAGCCCCGCGGAGCTCAAGGCCGCCGGCGGGGAGTTCTCCCACATGGTCGAGCTCCAGCGCCAGACGGCGGGCTGGAGGCTGTAAGGGCGGTGCCGCGGCTCCGTCCCCGCCGGCTTGCGCATTGCGTGAGCGGGAGTGTTGACAGCGAGAGGGTCTCTTATGTTGCGAGAACGGGGGTAATGGCAGGGAGAAGGCCCCCTGCGTTGTGAAAAACGGGGTGATGGCAGTGATTCGTGCCCGAATTTCTGCCATCACCCTGTTTCTCACAACAAACAAGGGCTTCTTGCTGCCGCCACCCTGTTTTACGCAACGCGCCCGTCCGCGCCGTTGCCGTCACCCCCCCGCATCCGCAACAAGGGCGCGGCCCGGCCGGCGGCACGGCAAGTGAGAAGGCCCGGGCCGATGGCATTTCCTTGCGTCTCGTGTTGCGCCCTGAATGCGCTGCAAGCGTTTTCGGCGAGAAACCGCCGCGCGTGCGTGTCGAACGCAGGGCCGCTCACCGGCCTTCTTCGAGGGCGGCGAGAAGCACCGCGCCTTGACGAGCGCTGCCAGCCAGCCGCTCGTGGGGAAGCGTCAGCAGGAGCGTCGCCCTCAGCATCGAAAAACTGCGACCTGCTGCGCCTGCGACTGACCAAAAACAGGGTACGAGGCTCTCTCGGACCCTGCTAGCGGCTCGTTGATTCCGGCATAGGATGCGTTGTTCTATTGTTTGCCCGCGTGTTTTGCAATGTAGCGTAGGCGCTTTGCGCGCTCTTGGCATTCTGAGCAGCAGTATTTGGTGTCCAGGCGCCGTCCGGTCTCTCCAGGAGTAAATAATCTACTGCACTCGGGATTCGCGCATGTGCGATACGCTCCGTTGCTCAGCAGGCCGCGCGCCAATTGGAGATATATCGCCTGCATCAGTCCAATGGGCTGCTCATCGTCATCTATCCCCTCGTAAGTAAGCTCGATAAAGGGGGCCTGCTGCGGCAATAGTGCGGCGAGCCATTCTGAAGACATCCTTGCGTGCGCGGCTTCCAGTTTGGTAATGGGAGGCAAATCATCGCGTAATACGCGTAGCGTGTCTCTAATAACCTTCTGTGCGTCGTGGACTGTCGACACGGTCTCAAGAAAAGACACCGCGCCTAAACGGGCGAGTATTCGGATGTCGAGGTATTCCTCCTCAGGAACCGTATCGTATAGCGCGGCGGATGCCCGTATGCCCTCAAGCTGTTCGGAATAGGTTTCTTCCCAGCTACCGGCAAATGCAGAGCCGTCAGGCTCCGGTCGTAGCAGGCGCTTATCTTCCCACCGGATGTAGTGCTTCTGCGCCCTTGCGCCCTTAATAATGCCGTACTTGCGTTGAAACTGGAGAAGCCCCTGTATGTCGAAGGGGTTTAGGTCGAGGAACTCAGTCCTATACAGGTCGTTTGGAATATCGGTTGTATAGGTCTTTCCGATTTCCATAAGCTCCGTATTCGGCGCGAAGAAACATGTCTTGAGGTGACCTGCCTGCACGACATCGTACTTTCGTCCGTATTCATCGAAGTAGCCCATGGTTCCCTCGCCGCATGTCCAGATGGGAGGGCAGATGGTTTTATAGCTGCCTGAACTTGGCACAAAACCGAAGCGGTAGAACAGCCTTTTCTCTACAGGGGTGTCGAGCGTGTCGTGATCGTCGGCCTTCGATGCCATAAAGAGCTCCTAACTAAATCAGGTAACTAGTTCTAAGAATAACTAGGTCAAATAATTAAGTCAACGGCCGGCCTGTGCTCGCGGCGTCGAGGCACTAGGTTCAGTTATTTACGGAAGGAGCTTTGTTGGGCGTCTATAGGTTGATGATTTGCGGAGGTGTGCGTCATGACTAGGTACAATTGCGACCGTTCTGGCTGCGTCGATGTATTTCGCGCCTCCATCGTTGAAACTGCCGAATATGCAGGCGATCTTGAGATTCCGGCCCTCCATCCGGTTGATATGCTGCCCGATGAAATGACGCCGTTCTCGCAGGCGATTTCCTCTGGGAGACGCAGGGGTTGGGTGCATTTCTTCGAGGACGACGTCAAGTTCGAGCGCGTGTGGAACAGCCCTGGTCGCTATCTCAGAATTCTTGAGCAATTTGACGGGGTCATCGCTCCCGATTTCAGCGTGTACCGTGACATGCCGCTCGTAATGCAGCAGTGGAACATCTACCGCTCGCGTGCGGTTGCCCATGCGCTGCAGGACCGCGGGCAAAATGTCATTGCCAATCTGCGCTTTGGCGATGAAAGAACCTTTGGAACCGCGTGCCTGGGAATTCCGCGCCACTCAATCTTTGCAATTGGGACTCATGGCCTCCTGGGCGACTCGCGCAATCGCGAGCTGCTTGCGGAAGGCGTTGGCCATGCTGTGGCTGCTCTAGAGCCAAAGGCCATTGTTGTCTACGGTTCCGCGCCGGCTGATGTCTTTGATACTGCTCGTGGGAGAGGCGCGCGGATCCTTCAGTTTGATAGTAGGTTTAACGAGGCTCATCGAGGCGACCGCTGATGGGCGGCGGTATTTATGGTGGATTTGGACGTACCCGCGGGGCTGTTGCCGGAGACGCTTCCTTTATGGGGCCCGGCCAGGCATTCTTACGTAATATCCGTATGCGTAGAGATGTGGATCCGAGGGGCGTATTCGACGTCGTTGCCCATGGAACGAAGTATTCAATAGCGGTTGAGTTTGCAGGAAAGGAGATCGATGTTGACTCGAGGGTCGCGGCTAAATTGATTGTTCGACAAGCCGGCTATAAGAAGGGTCGGCCGATCCGCCTTCTTTCTTGCAACACAGGCGCCGACCCCATAGGGTTTGCTCAAAACCTTGCCAATAAGCTGAACGTAACGGTATACGCTCCGAACGACTATCTTTGGTCATGGTACGGAGGTCGTTATAAAGTGGCTTCGGCGTTGCCGCGCAAGGAGCCGGGCGAAGGGTTGGCGATGGATTCAAGCAAACCCGGCGAGTTCGTCAAGTTCGTTCCAGGAGGCAATAAACGATGAGGTGCGAGAAATGTGGCTCCGAGATGACGCGTCGCATTAGCGGTAGGAACAGCATCATCGAGTGTCCCGAATGCGGCTGGAATTGTGTTACAACCTACACCGAGCCCATTTATGAGGATCGTACAGTCTATGTGATCTCGATTTTGCCGGGCAATCAAGCCAACAAGAGGGTTTTGCGGGCTGTTGGCAAGGTCACCGGGGTCAATCTTCTCCAGGCAAAGTTGATTGCAGAGCAAGGACACGAGGATGTCTTTACGGCTCTAGCTCCAGAGTTGCGTGACAAGAAGATGCTGCTTGATGAGGTGGGCGTTGCGTACTCCGTTGAGCCCGAGTTTCCGTATTAGGCGAGTTCGCAATTAATGGTTGGGGCTCCGTACAATGGCGCCACCCTTCGCGTGCAGAAGGGCGGTAAGCTCAATTGTAGATAGCTGCCTGACTCGCGGCCTATGCCAAGCGATCTTTAGAATCGCCGGCAGCTGGGCGTTGCGCAAATGGGGGTGATGGCAGCGAGAAGGCCCCCTGCGTTGTGAAAAACGGGGTGATGGCAGGGATTCGTGCCCGAATTTCTGCCATCACCCTGTTTCTCGCAACAAAAGCGGACTTCTTGCTGCCGCCACCCTGTTTTACGCAACGCGCCCGTCCGCGCCGTTGCCATCGCCCCCGTATCCGCAACAAGGGCATGGCCCGGCCGCCGGCGCGGCAAGTGAGAAGGCCCGAGCCAAACGGCATCGCCTTGCGGTTCGCGTTGCGCCCTGAATGCGCTGCAAGCGTTTTCGGCGAGCGGCCCGCCGCGCGTGCGTGTCGAACGCAGGGCCGCTCACCGGCCTCTTCGAGGGCGGCGAGAAGCGTCGCGCCTTGACAAGCGCCGCCGGATGGGGCGGCCGATGCGGCTATGGCTCGGGTTGCTCGCGCTTCTTGCCCCGCTTGCTCTTACCCCTCTTTGCGACGACCGCGCACGCGGCTGCGACGGCGCCGATGCCTGCGGCCGCGAGGAGCGGGGTTGCGTCGCCCGTGGCCTTTTCGCCGTTCGTGCCCGCGCCGTCTTCGCCGCCGTCAATCACGCGGATGCGCCCCGCGCCCTGCGCGTCGGCGTATTGCGTGCCGATGGCCCCCGCGAGCGCTTCTCGCACATAGCTGAGCAGACACTCGTTGTCGAGGCCGATCGCGGTTGCGGCCTCGGCGTTCGCGGGCACGGGCATGCTCCAGCCGCCGCCTATCAGCATCCCCTTGGGCATGGCGATGGTGTATCGTCCTTCGGCGTCGATTTCCTCGCCGTTGAGCTTGGCGTCCTTAACGCGCCGCTCTCCGTCGATGCCAACAAACCCGATGGTTGAGGGCGAGACGCGCAGCGGCGTATCGATGTCGGTGCGCACGGTGTAGCTAAAGCCGTCGCTGACCTGCAGCAGGCGCGCCTCAGGCTCCGGCAAAAGGGCGCAGGCGACCTCAAGCACGTCGAGAAGATGCTGCCCCGAGACCTTGAGCGCGTAAATCTGCCGATTGCAGGCGAGCGCGTCGAGGATGTGGCGGCGCACGACGGTGCCCTTCGGTATGTCGGCGCAGATGCCGAAGCCGTCGTAGAGGGCGATATCGCAGTCGACGCCGGCTCTTTTGGCGGCATCCAGGATGGCGTCGGCAACGAGGTCGCCGAGGTTCGTCTCGCCGAGCCACGTTGCCTGCGAGCCGTCCTTGGCAAGGGCCACAAGGTTGACTTCGGAGGAGCCGACTTCTTCCCCAGCCATCTCGTCCACCTGCGCGTCGAGCTCGGCGATGCGGGCGGAAACGTCATCGTCGGTTCCCGCCCACGAGTCGACGACCTCGCCCGTCACGCCCGTGGCGACCACCGATGCCTCGGCCGTTCTCGCCGAGGGGTCGATCAGAATCGTCGAGAACCCAAGGAACTTGGAGCCCGCCTGCACGACGGGGACCTCGTCGCCGTCCTTGTTCTTGACGGCCTGCACGTAGGCCTGGTGCGTGTGCGCGTCAATGACCGCGTCGATGCCGTTTGTGTTTGCGACCAACGTGTCGCTGCGCCAAATCTGGGGGCTCCAGCTTTGGCCAAGATGGGCGAGGAGCACGACGTAATCGGCACTGCCGCTGTCGCGCGCGTCGTTCACGGCCGCCTGAACGGCCGCGTAGAGCTTCTCGCCGGTGTCATCGATGGCAAAGTCGTAGATGAACTCGCCGGCATCGTTCTTGAAGGTGGCCGAGGCGCCGCGGGTCGTCGGCGTGGTGACGCCGACGTAAGCCACGCGGATCGGCGCGTCGTTGGATGGGTATTCGACGACGTGGTAGGGCTCAAAGACGCAGGCGCCGTTGGTATCGGTGAAATTGCAGCAGGTGTACGCTGCGCCCTCGACGCTCGTCAGCTCGCGTAGCCGGTCGACGCCGTAGTCGAACTCATGGTTGCCGGGAACGATGACGTCGTAGCCGCAGGTGGCCGCGGCCTGGGCGGGGATTGCGCCTTTGGTGAGGCTCGCCGTGGGGTTGCCCTGCACGATGTCGCCTGCGTCCACGATCGTCACGCGGTCGTCGCCGTGCTTCTCTCGCTGGGACGCGGCGTAGTCTGCGAGGGCTGCGTAGCCGAGGCCGGTCGCCTGGTTCGCGAGCGATCCGTGCACGTCGTTGGTGCCGATGATGACGATCTTTTCCCGGGCTGTCTTGGCCGGCGATGCCTGCACGGCGAACGCCTGCTCGACTGGTCCCGCGAGCGAAACCGTCACACTCGCGAGCACGGTGCCCGCCCCGGTCAAAAAATCCCTGCGCGACACGTCGATGGTCCTCATGAGGCCCCTTCTGTTCTCTGGCTTTTTTCGAAAAGTCTACCAGTGCGACCGTGAGGGCCCCGACGTTGCGTAAACAGGGGTGATGGCAAAGGCGGGCCCTCTTTTGTTGCGAAATCGTGGGTGATGGCAGGGATTCATGCCCGGATTTCTGCCATCACCCGCTTTCTCGCAACAATCGCGGCCTTCTCACTGCCATCACTCCCGTTTGCGCAACGCGGCCGTTTCCGCCGCCGCCTGCCGCCCTGCTTTGTGCCCGGAGTTGCTGAACCATTCGATCCAGCTGTTCTGGCTGTCGCCGAGGCGAAGGCCACAGTGGAATTGGGCCCTTTGATGCAACGAACTCTCGCGAGTTCGTCTCCAAACGAAGCGAAGCCACGAAAAACCGCCCACCCCGATGTCGCATCGGGGCGGGCGGCGCGCTCAGCGAAATGCTGCGACCAGACTTAAGCAAGTCTTAGAGGCCGAGGAGCTCCTTGACCTTGGCGATGATGGCCTCGTCGGTGGCGTTGGCGAAGAAGTACTCCTGGAAGTGCTCGCCAGCCAGGGCGCCCTTCACGAGGTCCTGGTCGATCTCGCCGAGGACGTCGACGAGCGGGCGCATGGTGACGGCGCGCACACCGTCGAGGATCTTCTTGTTGCGCTGCTCGGGCTCGACACGCTCGGCCGGGTAGCCGTTGCCGGAGCCGAAGCCGAAGAGCTTCTCAAAGGTGTACTCGAGGTTGAGCTCCTGGCCCCAGCCGTTCTTGAGGGCGAAAGGCATGGCCACGGCGTTGCCGTCGTTGACCTGCGCGAAGGTGTAGGCGTCAAGAGGATCGGCGACGTGGCCGCAGAGCACGCCGGGGAAGGAGTTGCAGGCGAGCATGGCGCCCTCGCCGGTGCCGCAGCCGGTCACGACGTAGTCGGCGGCGCCGGAGTTGAGCAGCACGGCGGCGAGGATGCCGTTCTGCACGTAGGTCAGCGGCTTGGAGTCGGCGTCGGCGTACATGCCGTAGTTGAACACGGTGTGGCCCATGGGCTCGACGACCTTCTTCAGGGCAGCCTCGATCATGGGGTTCTTGGCGTTCTGGGAGTTCTCGTTGATAAGGGCGATCTTCATGGGTTTCTCCTTTTCCAGGTTGAATGCTTCAAATAGTGATGAAAGGCAGTTCGATTAAAAGTCAGCAAGGGCGCGTGAGACGGTGCAGATTACGGCGAAAGGGGAGGGGAGCGTACTGAGTACGCGACCGACGAATGAGCCGCAAGATGTGTCGTCTCACGCGGCTGCAGCGTCGACTAGGCGGGCTGCTTGCCGATGTAGGCGAGGATGCCGCCGTCGACGTAGAGCACGTGGCCGTTTACGAAGTTAGACGCGTCGGAGGCGAGGAACACGGCCGGGCCCATGAGGTCCTCCGGCGTGCCCCAGCGCGCGGCCGGGGTCTTGCTCACGATGAAGGCGTCGAACGGGTGGCGGCTGCCGTCGGCCTGGCGCTCGCGCAGCGGCGCGGTCTGCGGGGTGGCGATGTAGCCCGGCCCGATGCCGTTGCACTGGATGTTGGCCTCGCCGAACTCGGAGCAGATGTTGCGGGTGAGCATCTTGAGGCCGCCCTTGGCCGCCGCATAGGCGGAGACGGTCTCGCGGCCGAGCTCGCTCATCATCGAGCAGATGTTGATGATCTTGCCGTGGCCCTTCTCGACCATGGAGGGGATACAGGCCTTGCTCACGATGAAGGGGGCGGTGAGGTCGGTGTCCACGACCTGACGCCACTCCTCGACGCTCATCTCGCACATGGGGATGCGCTTGATGATGCCGGCGTTGTTCACGAGGATGTCCGGCGCGGAGCCGAGGTCGGACTCGATGTTGGAGACGAGCTCCGCGACCTGGGCCTCGTCGGTGACGTCGCACACGTAGCCCTTGGCGGTGAGTCCGAGCTCGCGGTAGTGCTCCTCGGCCTCGGCGACCTTCTCGGCGTGGCGCGCGTTGAAGGCGATCTTTGCGCCGGCCTGGCCGAGGGCGTCGGCGATGGCCATGCCGATGCCGTAGGTCGCGCCGGTGACGAGGGCGACCTTCCCATCGAGGCGGAAGCTGTCGAGAACGTTTGTCATCTGATCTACTTCCAATCTGGTTTGAAAGCCGTTGTTTGCAACTCGCGAATTAGTCTCGGATGGTAAACCGGTTTTGTCAAGTGTGAACAGGGAATACGAATGCCAAAATTCCGCAAGAGGTGCGTAATCTGTCCATGTCGGCGTAAATCGGTTTTGCATTAGGTGTTGTTCGGGCGCTCGCATTGGCGGCGAGAGGTCCCCCGGAGCGGCCGATAGTCGAGGGTTCCCGGGTCGGTCTGGAAGAGGGCTGAAGGCCGTAGCTCGCCGTTTCTCGCCCGGCATCCTGCTTGACAGGTCCGTGCTCAGGCGCCGCGCCCCTTGCCCGAGCACGGCGTTTTCTCTGCTAGAGCGTGGTGTCCCCCCACTGAACGGAGCAGTCGAGGACCTGGTGGGGGTCCGTCTCGTCTTTCTCGGCGACGGCGTCAAGCAGGATGCGGGCGGCCGTGGCACCCTCTTCGCGCGCGGGCTGGACGACGACGGAGACGGAAGGGGAGGCGACGCTCACCCATTCGGTGTTGTCGAAGCCGAGCAGGCCGACACGGTCGGGCATGAGGGGATAGTAGTCGCGGCAGCACTTGTAGATGTCCGGCAGCGCCCAGCAGTTGGGGGCAAAGACCAGGGTCGGCGTCGTGCCGTCGATGTTCGCCTTCAGGAACGTCCCGAGCTTCTCTTCGTTCACGCTGTCGCCCTCGATGACGAATTGCGTGAAGCCGATGTCGTGGCTCTCGAGTGCGTCGACGAAGCCGCTCATGCGCTCGATGCGGCTGGAAATAAGGCCGGGCTCGGCCGTGATCACGAGGAAGCGGCGGTAGCCCTTCTGGACGCAAGCCTCGATGGCCTGGTAGGAGGCCTCGTAGTTGTCAGTCTTGACCCAGCTGGAAGCAAAGTCGTAGAGCTTGGAGTCGATGAAAACGAGCGGCTTCTTCGCGTCGCTGATCTGGCGCGTGATTTCCTTGAACTGCGCCGTGGGCTGGACGATGAAGCCGTCGACGCCAAGCGCGAGCAAGCGGTCGATGTAGGCGAGCTCGTTTTGCTTGCTGAAGTCGGAGTTGCAGACGAGCATGCGGTAGCCTTCAGCCGAAATGACCTCGTCTATGCCCTTGACGATCTGGTTGGCGAAGGCGTTGGTGATGTCGCCGATAATCACGCCCACAAGCTTGCTTTCCTTGGCGTTCATGCCGCGCGCGAGGGGAGAGGGCTCGTAGCCGGTCTCCTCGATAACCTTGCGGATGCGGTTTTGGGTTTCCTCCGACATGCGGTCGGTTTTGCCGTTGAGATAGAAGGAGACGGTCGTCTTTGAGGTGCCTGCCATCTCGGCGATCTGGGTGATGGTGAGGCGTTTCTTTACGGACGACTGGCGGGGCATGGCTTCTCCTGGTTATACGAATGCAATACGTGATATTGTAAACCAGTTTTGCTTGTGCCTGAAAACGTCGAGTCGTCGAGGCATAAAAAAGCCGCTGGCCGCCCCTCGGAGGGAGTCGGAGGTACCGCGCACGGGTTGCATGGCATGGAGCGCCCGGGCACGGCCCCGAGGGGCGGGTCGCGGTTCTGCTTGTCCCTGGGTCAAGGCGTCGCATCCTGTGGCTCAAGGTGGTTCCCAGTATAGGGTGAACGTTCACCCTAGCAACCCTTAGCTTACGTCCGCCTTATTTTCTCCACATATCCTTTGGCGCGCGGCTCAATGGACGGTCCCGGGCTCGGTCCAAAACAAGAACTCTGACTTTTGCACGACTTAATTCAATTTTCCGAGTATCCGAACCGTGAATCCTGGCCTTTTTGGCTCGAATTCGGGCTTGATACTTTGCTAATCCAAATTAAGTCGTGCAAAAGTCAGAGTTTGCCTTGGAGAGGGCCAATCGGCCCCGCGGAGTCAGTTCGCACGATGCCGGCGAACGGTTTATGCCGTGGTTGAGGCGCGACGGATGATGCGGCCGGGGACCTCAATGCGGCGAGAGGAGCCGGACTTGCTGCTCGCGGCGTCGATCCGCTCGAGAGCGCGATCGACGACGGCCCGAGCGATGCCCTCGACGTCTTGGGCGGCCGTGGTGACGCCGCCCATGAGCACGCGGTTCCAGGCGAACTCGTCGAAGGTGGCAACGCGCGGGGCGTGGCCCGCGCCCACAGCGCCCGTTGCCTCGGCTGCCTGGAGCAGCTCGATGAAACGCAGGAATACGAGGCCGTTGATGGCGATGACGCCCGCGGGGCCGGCGCCTTGCAGAATCTTGTTTGCCAGGCCGCTTTTGTCTTCGGGCAGCTTCTCGCCAAGTTCGACAACGCTCGCCGTCAGGCCGAGCCGCGCGCATTCCTCGGAGAATCTCGCCGCGCGCTCGCGACGGATCGAGCTTGTCACATCTTGCTCGGTCAGCAGCGCGATTCGCTTGCAACCGCATCCCGCAACCTCGGTGACAAGGGCATCTACCAGCTCTTCGTTGTTAGACGTCACAAGATCGAGCCCGCCGCCTGTGACGTCGCGGTCCAGCAGCACCACCGGCAGCCGGACGTTAGCCTCGCGCAGCGCGCGGTCGTTTCCGCCGCAGGTGTTGACCACGAGCGCATCGGCGCCGCCGGCCACGAGGCGGTCGATGGCAGCCGCCTCGGCCGCCGCGTCGTTGCCGGAGACGGCCGTCATGAGCGAGTAACCCTCGGCCGCCGCCTTGCGCGAGAGCGCGTCGAGCATCGCGGAGGAATAGGGGTTGGAAATATCGGCGAGGATGACGCCGAGCAGCTGCGACCGGTCGGTGCGCAGGCTCCGCGCGGCGGCGAGCGGCCGGTACCCGGTGCGCTCGACGACCTCGGCGATGCGCGCGCGGGTTTCCTCGGTCATTGCCCCGGGGGTGTTGTTGAGGTAGCGCGAGACCGTGGCGGCGCTGACGCCGGCCTGCTCGGCAATATCCTTGATGCGCACGCGGGCCATCGGCGCGCCTCCTTACCTATATATGGGGTCCTTGCAAGGATCCGTCTCGGCGCCTTGCGGCGGGCGGCCGCGCCTTCGGTCCGCGGCCGCCCGCGAGATTTCTGCCAAACCGCCCACAGCCCGATGTGGCCTTCGGCGCAAATTTTCCCTCCGCTTACAAGAATCCCATTGCGTTTTTTCCTGAGGCGAGTATACAATAAGCGCCAACGTAATGTAATCGATTTCGTAAATCGATTCCGTAAAGGTAAACGAAACGCTTTTGGAGGATGGAATGGACAAGAACTCCCTCGTGCTCACCTTCGGCGAGATCATGATGCGCCTCTCGCCCAAAGACCACCTGCGCATCGAGCAGGCCACCGAGTTCGACGTGCGCTACGGCGGCGCCGAGGCCAACACGGCCTTCTCTCTCGCGTACCAGGGTGACCGCGCGGCGTTCGTCTCCGTCGTCCCCGCCAACCGCATCGGCGACTGCGCCCTGCGTTCGCTCGTGGCCTACGGCGTCGACACCTCCCGCGTGGTCCGCAAGGGCGACCGCCTGGGCTCCTACTTCTTTGAGCTCGGCGCCTCTCAGCGCGGCAACGGCTGCGTCTACGACCGCAAGTACTCTGCGATGAGCCTCGCCTCCAACGCCGACCTCGACTGGGACGTCATCCTCGAGGGCGTCGACGTCTTCTACTTCAGCGGCGTGACCCCGGCCGTCTCCGACGAGATGGCGCTCGCCTGCAAGGCCGCCCTCACCGCCGCCCGCGCCAAGGGCATCGAGACCGTCTGCGACCTCAACTACCGCGGCAAGCTCTGGACCCCCGAGAAGGCCCAGTCCGTGCTCAAGGAGCTCATGCCGCTCGTCGACGTGTGCATCGCCAACGACGAGGACGCCCCCTCCGCCCTCGGCATGACCTGCGTCTCCGGCTCCCTTGCCCACGGCATCGAGGAGCGCGACTCCTACGTGGAGATGGCGCGCCAGATCTGCGACGAGTACGGCTGCAAGGTCGTTGCCTCCGTCGTGCGCAACGTTGCCTCCACCGAGCGCTCCCAGTGGATGGGCATGCTCTACCAGGCCGAGGGCCAGAAGCACTGGTTCAGCCCCGTTCACGACGTGCACGTCCTTGAGGGCGTGGCCGCCGGCGACGCCTTCAACGCGGGCCTGCTCCACGCTATGCTCAACGGCTTCGAGCCGCAGGAGACCATCGACTACGCCATCGCGGCGAGCGTGCTCAAGCTCTCGGTCCGCGGCGACTCGAACCTCGTGACCGAGGCCGAGATCCGCTCCGTGGCCTCCTCCGGCGGCGCCACCCGCGTCGCTCGCTAGGGCCGCGAGGCATAGGGGCGCTAGCAGGACGGCGGCGCCTTAACTTGCGGCACCCCTCACTTCTTTGCAGATAAACGCGTAAGCGAGAAAGGATCACATCATGTACGAGGATTTCTACGAGAAGCTCCACGAGCTGGCCATCGTCCCGGTCGTCGTTCTCGATAAGGTCGAGGACGCCGTCCCCATGGCTCGCGCGCTCGTGGCCGGCGGCATGCCGTCCGCCGAGGTCACCTTCCGCACCGACTGCGCCGCTGCGTGCATCAAGGCCATGCACGACGAGGTCCCCGAGATCTGCGTGGGCGCGGGCACCGTGCTCTCTGTCGAGCAGGTCGACGAGGCCGTCGCCGCCGGCGCCGCCTTCATCGTGAGCCCCGGCTTCGACGCCGAGGTCGTGGCCCACTGCATCGAGCTGGGCGTCCCCGTGCTCCCCGGCACCGTGACCCCCTCCGAGGTCACCGCTGCCCGTAAGCTCGGCCTCGAGGTCACCAAGTTCTTCCCGGCCGCTCAGTACGGCGGGCTCAACACCATCAACGCCCTCTGCGCCCCGTTTGTCGGCCACCGCTTCATGCCGACCGGCGGCGTGAGCACCGGCAACGTCGAGGAGTATCTCTCCTCCAAGTCCATCATCGCTTGCGGCGGCACCTGGATGGTCAAGCCGGCCCTCTTCGCCGACGGCGACTTCACCCCGGTCACCGAGGCCTGCAAGGGCGCCATGGACGTCGTCGCCAAGGTGCGCGCGTAAACGAAGGCCTGGTACCCGGGCTGCGCCCGCCCAAAGCGACGGCGCGCCCGAGCGGCGAGAAGGACTGACCTTCTGGCCAAAACGGGAGGAAGAGGCGCTTCTTCCCAAAGCATAGAGCCCGCGCGGCGAGTCCAGGGGAAGGGACCCCGGCTCGCCGCGCTTCTTATCGGCCGGGCGTGAGGAGGACACGCGCGGCCCCGTCGGGAGAGGAACCCACAATGGCGGTCCACATCGTCGAAGAGGCAAACCGCTGCCTCGGCTGCAAGAAGGCCATGTGCCAGCTTCGCGGCTGCCCCGTCCACACGCCGATTCCGCAGGTCATCGACCTGTTCAAGCAGAAAAAGATCGACGAGGCGGGCGCGCTTCTCTTTGAGAATAACCCCATGAGCGCGGTGTGCTCCATCGTCTGCAACCACTCGAACCAGTGCGAGGGCGCCTGCGTCCAGGGCCGTCGCGGCACGTCGATCCACTTCTCGAGCATCGAGAGCTTCGTGAGCGGCGCCTACCTCGACCGCGCGGAGTTCAAGGCGCCGGAGCCCTGCGGCAAGTCGGTCGCCGTCATCGGCAGCGGCCCCGCGGGTATCACGGCCGCCATCAAGCTTGCGCAGAAGGGCTGCGAGGTCACGGTCTTCGAGCAGCGCTCCGAGATCGGCGGCGTGCTCGAGTACGGCATCCCGGAGTTCCGCCTGCCCAAGAAGCTCGTGCAGAAGTACCGTCACGTCATGTGCTCGCTCGGGGTGAAGATCCGCCCCTCCACGACCATCGGCGGCGCGCTGCACATCGACGATTTGCTGCGTGACGGCTACGACGCCGTCTTTGTGGGCACCGGCACCTGGCGCGCCCGCAAGCTCGGCATCCCCGGCGAGACCCGCGGCAACGTCGCCTTCGGCATCGATTACCTGGTCAACCCCGCCTCCACGCACGTGGGCGAGGACGTGGCCGTCATCGGCGTGGGCAACGTGGCCATGGACGTCGCGCGCCAGGCGCTGCGCCACGGCGCGCGCACCGTCACGCTCTACGCGCGCAGCAAGCACGTCTCGGCCAGCTCCGAGGAGGTCGAGTACGCCGA
This sequence comes from bacterium, assembly GCA_963605405.1. GTDB lineage: Bacteria > Actinomycetota > Coriobacteriia > Coriobacteriales > Atopobiaceae > Paratractidigestivibacter. Next base: position 35,881 of record CAVCUP010000002.1, read on the forward strand.
GCTCGAGGGCGCCGAGATCGTCTACGGCAAGGCCATCTGCGCCATCGACGACGACGGCCCCGTGTTCAAGACGGCCATCTTCGACGAGGATGACAAGGTCGTGGGCTACGAGGACGAGCTCGACCACGTGCGCTGCGACACGGTGATCATCGCGGCGTCGCAGCTGCCCAAGAACAAGCTCGTGCTCACCACCGACGGCCTCTCCGCGAATGACCGCGGCCTGCTCGAGGTGGGCGAGGACGGCCAGACGACGGTGCCGGGCGTCTTTGCCGCGGGCGACGTGGTCAACGGGCCTCTCACCGTGGTGCATGCCGTGGCGGGCGCGAAGGTCGCCGTGGAGGGCATGCTGAAGTATCTTGGCATCGACGCTTAAATCAACCTTTGAATGAGCGGCTCGGGGGCGCGACGCACGGTCGCCCCCGAGCCCTCGAGCATAAGGAGGCAATAATGCTCGTTTCTTCTCTTTCCGATTACGCCCAGAGCGTGATCTGCGCCGAGGACATGGATAAGGTCCTCGCGTTCCTCTCGCGCGACGACATCGCCGAGGTCGAGTGCGGCCGTCACGAGATCGACGGCGAGAGGATCTACGCCAACGTCATGGAGATCGAGACCGCCCCGGCGTCCTCGAAGTCCTACGAGGCGCACCGCCGCTACGCCGACGTGCACTTCGTGATTCGCGGCGAGGAGCACTTCGGTGTGGCCCCGGTCGCGGAGCTCGAGCCGGCGGGCGAGTTCAGCGAGAAGGACGACTTCGGCCTGTACGGCGAGCCCGAGCGCGAGTCCTGGGCTACCCTGCGCGCCGGCGACCTTGTGGTCGCGCCTCCTTGCGACGCCCACAAGCCCGGCTGCTGCGGCGAGGCGGGCCCGGCGCCTCTCAAGAAGATCTGCGTAAAGATCCTCGTGGCGTAAGCGCCCTTTCCGCAGGCGGGGCCCGGCGTGCGCGCACACGGCCGTGCAGGTAGAATCGAAGCTCATGAACAATCAGGGGCGCCGGGCACCGCGGTTCGTGCCCGGCGCCCGCGGTATCGAGGGGGGTATGACCATGGACGAGGAAGAGAAGCGCCGCATCCGCGAGGAGTTCGAGGCGTCGCGCAGGCAGGGGGCCGAGGCCAAGCAGCAGGAGGCCGCGGCGGCTGCCGCCAACGCGCAGGCGCCCTCGCAGGAGCCTCTGGCCGAGGGCGTGAGCATCAAGCACGTGGTCGGCGTGGTCTCCGGCAAGGGCGGCGTGGGAAAGTCCCTGGTCACGGGCATTCTCGCCACCGAGCTCTCGCGCCGCGGCGCCAAGGTGGGCATCCTCGACGCGGACGTGACCGGCCCCTCCATCCCCAAGATGTTCGGCCTCTCCGGCCAGCACGCCTACGCGCAGGACAACCTGCTCGTGCCGCTCGAGTCCGCGGGCGGCGTCAAGGTCATGAGCGCGAACCTCGTCCTCGAGAACGAGACCGACCCCGTGCTCTGGCGCGGCCCCGTGGTCGCGGGCGCCATCAAGCAGTTCTGGGGCCAGACCGCGTGGGGCGAGCTCGACTTCCTGCTGGTCGACATGCCCCCGGGAACCTCCGACGTGGCGCTCACCGTGTTCCAGAGCCTGCCCGTCGAGGGCGTCGTCATCGTCAGCTCGCCGCAGGACCTCGTCCAGATGGTCGTGGGCAAGGCCGTGAACATGGCGAACATGATGGACGTCCCCGTGCTCGGCCTCGTGGAGAACATGGCCTTCGTCGAGTGCCCGGACTGCGGCAAGAAAATCTACCCCTACGGGCCCTCGCGCCTGGAGGAGACCGCCAAGGCATTCGACCTGCTTGAGCTGGGGCAGCTCGGCATCGATCCGGCGCTCGCGGCGGCCTGCGACGCGGGTAACCTCGAGAGCGCGCTGCCCGAGGGCACCTTGCCGCAGATGGTCGAGACCGTCGTGCAGGTGGCGGAGTTCACCGAGTTCCTGGCGCGCGAGGGCGAATAGCCCCTATGGCACGGAAGTCCACAACGAAGAAGGTCTCCAGGACGAGGCGGCGAGAGGCGCTTGCCGCGGCCGCGGCCGCCGTCGAGGTGCCGGCGAGCTGCGACGTCGTCGTGGTCGGCGGCGGTGCGGCGGGGCTCACGGCGGCGGTTGCCGCAGCCGAGGCAGGTGCGAGCGTTGTCGTGCTCGAGCGCGAGCTCGAGTGCGGGCGAAAGATCCTGGCCACGGGCAACGGACGCTGCAACTTCGCGAACGAGGACCTCGACCCCTCGCGTTACAACGAGCCGCTGTTCGTGAGCGGTGTTTGTGGGGAGCCCAGCGCATGGCTCGCCGACGTTCTCGCGTTCTGGCACGAAAGCGGCCTCGCGTGGGTTTCCGAGGGCGGACGGCTCTACCCGATGTCGCTGCAGGCGGCGAGCGTGCGCGACCTGCTGCTCGCGCGGGCACGTCGGGCGGGCGTGCTGCTCGCTCCCGGGCGCGAGGTCGCGAGCGCGGCGGACCTGCCGCAGGCCGCGGCGACGGTCTTGGCCTGCGGTGGGGGAGAAGCGCTGGTGGGCGAGCTCGGGCTTGAGGCGCGGCCCTTCTCGCCGGTGCTCTGCCCGGTGTCGGCGACGCCGGCGGATCCGCGGGCGGATATGGCCGCGCTCGACGGCCGCCGTGCACGTGCCCGCGCGGTACTGGTGCGCGAGGGCCGCGAGGTCTTCGCCGAGGACGGCGAGGTGCTCTTTCGCAGCTGGGGCCTCTCGGGCATCGTGATGTTCGACTTCTCGCGAAGGGTCGAGGCGGGGGACGTGGTGCGCCTGGACCTGACCTGCGGCATGCCGGCGGATACACTCGCGGCCGCGGCTCCCGAGGGAGTGCTCGACCCGCAGGTCGCCGCCGCGCTCGGCGGCGGGCGCGAGGCGCTCAGCCGCGCCCGGGTGCTCGAGTTCCGCATTGAGAGCCTTACCGAGACGAATAAAGCCCAGGTCATGCGTGGTGGACTTCTTGCCAGCCAATTCGAGCCGACTACGCTCGAGGCCAAGGGGCGCCCAGGCTTCTTTGCGTGCGGGGAGGCGCTCGACGTTGACGCCGACTGCGGCGGCTTCAATCTCGCGTGGGCATGGAAGAGCGGCATGGTCGCCGGTGCGTCCGCGGCTGCCCGCGCCCTCGCGTCCAGAAAGGAAAACAACTGATGCTCGAGGTATCCAACATCCGTGTTCGCCTGGCCCAGCTCGACGGGCGCGACGCCGGCGAGCTCTCGGTGCTGCGACGCGCCTGCGCGAAGAAGCTCCGCGTCAAGCCGGGCGAGATCGCGCGCATCGAACGCCGCCGCCGCTCCATCGACGCGCGCAAGAAGAACGACGTCATCCTCACCTTCACCCTGCACGCGGAGCTCAAGGGCGGCGACGCGGCCGAGGAGGCGGTTCTCGCCAAGCTCCGCCGCGCACATGCCGAGAAGGGCGTGAAGGTCGCCGAGGCAGAGACGTTTGACTTCCCGGGGCTTGTGCTCACTGGTCCTGACCTGCGTCCCGTTGTCGTGGGCGCCGGTTGCGCCGGGCTTTTCTGTGCGCTGGCGCTCGCGCGCGCGGGCCTGCGTCCGCTCCTCGTGGAGCGCGGCGACGACGCGACCCGCCGCGGACAGATCGTTGACGCGCACAATCGGACGGGCGTCCTCGATCCCCAGAGCAATATCCAGTTCGGGGTCGGCGGGGCGGGCACGTTCTCCGACGGCAAGCTGCAGACGGGCACCAAGAGCCCTGCCCATCGCCGTATCCTCAAGACCTTCGTCGAGGCGGGCGCCCAGCCGCAGATTCTCTGGGACGCGAAGCCGCATGTGGGCAGCGATGTCCTTCCCGGCGTGGTCACGAATATCCTGCGTCAAATCGAGGACGCCGGCGGAGAGGTGCGCACCCGTTGCCGCATGACCGCCGTGGACGTGAATGACGGGCAGGTCGCGGGAGTTACTCTGGTGTCGCAGGACGCGCAAGGAAACGAGCGCGAGGAGCGCGTGGCCGCTTCCGACGTCGTTCTCGCATGCGGCCACTCGGCGCGCGACGTCTTCGAGATGCTGCGCGACCGCGAGGTGGCCATGGAACGCAAGACCTTCGCCATGGGCGTGCGCATCGAACACCTGCAGGCCGATATCGACCGCGCCCTTTACGGGCCCGCCGCCGGCAACCCTGCGCTCGGCGCCGCGCCGTACAAGCTCTCCGAGCACCTTCCGGGCGGGCGTTCCGTGTTCAGCTTCTGCATGTGCCCCGGCGGCTTTGTGGTCTCGGCCGCGAGTGAGCCGGGCGGCGTCGTGACCAACGGCATGAGCCTATCGGACCGCGCGGGCGCCAACGCCAACTCGGGGCTTCTCGCCAACGTGTTCCCCGGCGACCTGCCGGGAGGCGACGTGCTCGCGGGCATCGACCTTCAGCGCGAGTGCGAGCGCGCGGCCTTCGCGGCGGGCGGCGGCGATTTTGTGGCGCCGGCCCAGCTCGTGGGCGACTTTCTGCGCGGCCAGGCATCGAGCGCCGGCGGCTCGGTTGCGCCCACCTACCCGCGCGGCGTCGCGTGGGGCAGCATCGACGGGTGCCTGCCGCCCTACATCGCGGAGACCCTGCGCGCCGCCATCCCGAACATGGCGAGCAAGCTGCGCGGATTCGACGCGCCCGACGCCGTCCTCACGGGTGTGGAGACGCGCTCGAGCTCGCCCGTGCGCGTGACCCGCGGCGAGGACGGCCAGAGCGTGAACGTCCGCGGCCTGTGGCCCGTCGGCGAGGGCGCGGGCTACGCCGGCGGCATCATGTCCGCCGCCACCGACGGCCTTCTCGCCGCCCAGAAGCTCATCGCCTCCCTCGGCGAGAGGGCCTGATTAAAGGGCGCCTCGGAGCGGTGCGTTTCCAAATAGATTCTCGCGGCATCCTCTGATTCGTGGCCGCGAGCCATGGTTTCATTTGTGGGCGCCGGCGGGAGGCGGCCGGCGCGCCCTCGCTTTATTGCAGAGGCCGCAAAACGCGAGGAAGCCCGCTCCCGAGCCGTTCGGGAGCGGGCTTCCTGCCGTGTGCCCATGCTTTTCGGGCTACGCGTGCCCGCAAACCGCGAGCTCGACGCACTTGTAGGCACCGTCGTAGATGCCGATGCGCTTGGCGTCCTCGATGCGGTCGCACATGGCGGCGATGAGGCCGCGGTCGGCCTGGAAGGACTCGAGCATGCCCAGGACCTCGGCGGTGTCGTCGATTTCGTAGGTCCCGTCCCCGACCTCGGCCGCGCGGATGGCGCCCCAAGCCTCGTGGCCGCCCACGCGGTGGATCATGAGTTTGGGCACCGGGTAGAAGCTGAACTCGGAGGGTTTGGTCACGAGCACGTCGCAGCAGCGCATGAGCAGGTTTGAGCTGTACACGGCGGCGAAGATGTCGTCATCCCAGAATGCGTGGACGCCTGTGAGCGGTCCTATGAGCGCGTTTTCCGCGAACGTCCGCGTCTCCGCGAAGTTGCCAAAGTGCAGCTGCGCCTCTTCCTTAAGGCCCTTGACCTTGCGCGTGAGCTCCTTCCAGACCTTACGGTGGTCGCCCACGTTGACGAGAAGGGCCGCCTCGCCGCGCCGCACGTAGGGCAGTAGTTTCTCGCAGATGGCGCAGAAGAGATCGGATTGAGCGCCCGCCCCGCCAACGGAGACCAGGTAGCGCACGGGGCCGCCGCCGAGCACACGCTCGCGTCTGGCCGCGCAGTCCGACTCGATGTTCGCCACGAGCTCGTTGTCCACATAATGGCCCGTGTAGGCGATGGCCTCGTCGGGCATCGGCCTCAGGGCGCGGCCCGGCCACATGCCGCGCAGTTCCTTGTAGCCGAGATAGGCGCCCGGGGTCTGCACCGCGTGGATGGAGCCCTCGGCCAGGTGCAGCGCCATGGGCCAGTTGTCCGGGATGGCGTTGACCACGTGCGTGAGGCCTGCGTGGACGGCCGCCTGGCTCGGCCAGGCGTGGGTGCCGATGTAGGGGACATCCGTAGGAAGGTCGCGGAAGAGCGGCACGCAGAGCTCGGCGTTCTTCTGGTCGCCGGCGTTATAGGAGAGCTTCTTGAAGCCCTCGGAATTGAGCGGCTCCCACACCGCGGCGTTGAAGGGCGGCACGGCCTGCGAGATGCGCGAGCCCATGGAGTAGAGCTTGTTCTGGTACGCGATGACCTTGGAGCCCGTGGACTCGGGAAAGCCGGCGAGGTCGAGCCAGTAGGGGGTGTATCCCATGGCGTGTGCGGCGCTGGCCATGGCCATGCTGATCCGGTAGTGGCCGAAGCCCATGCGGATGTTGCCGACCACCAGCGGTTTTCCGGCCGCCCCCTCAATGGTTCGCGAGGTGGTCGCGCTCACGGGGTGGGCCGCGGCATCGGCGGCGAGGTCGAGAGGGACGGGCGCCGCGGTGCCCTCGGAGCCCTTCTCGCTGCCGGCCAAAACCAGGTTGCGCACGCCCAGCGCCTCGCCGATGGCGGGGGTGTCGACCGCCCGCAGGCGGTAGACGGCCTCGGAGTCGTCACCGAACTTCTTGATAAAGGCGTCCTTGCCGCGGCACGCCTTCTCGTAGACCTTCGGGTCCTGGTCGTTGCCGAAGACGCTCGCCGCCCGATCCTTGCCGTCCGCCATAGTGGCCTCCTTGACCGCCTGTTTGCTTGGTGATAGTCTGGCTATCAATCTGATAGACAGACTATCACCCGTGAGAAAGGCGTTCAAGTGCCGTCCCAGAAGCAAGAGGGCCCGCTCGGCGAGAAGGGCGCGACAATCGAGGCGCTTGCCCCGCGCGACGAGGCCGTGGTCGCCCGCGCGGCCGACTACTTCGTGGCCCACGGCATCGCCGACGTGAGGATGACGGACATCGCCGCCGCGGCCGAGGTGGGCGTGGCCACGCTCTACCGGCGCTTCTCCACCAAGACGGACCTCGCGCTTCTCGCCGCCGGGCTCATGTGGCGCCGCCTCAACAACCAGATCCACGAGCTCGTGGAGTCCGACGCGTTCCTCATGCTCGGCGGGTTCGAGCGCCTGGACACCTTGCTGCGCGCGTATCGCGATGCCTACCTTGCAAACACCGGCTTCATGCGCTTCCTCGACGAGCTCGACCATCTCGTGCTCACCGAGAGGCCCGGCCCCGCCCGTCTCGGCGACTACGGCGCGCAGGTCGACTCCTTCTACCTGATGTTCGCCGACGCGTACCTGCTCGGGCGCATGGACGGCTCGATCACGCGCGATGTCGACTTCCCCGTCTTCTACCACGCGCTCGCCCATGCCCTCACGAGCGTGGCCCAGAAGCTCGCACGCGGAGAGGTGATCCCCTCGGACGACTTCGCGGGCTCTGCGTGCGCAGACGAGCTGGATAGCCTGATCCTCATGGCCAAGTGCACATTGTCGAGCCGCTTCTGAGCTGCGGCTCGTTTGATTTCTTGCCAAGAAGGGCGCGGGGGCGCCCGCAATCGAAAAGAGGTTTCGGATGAGTGGAAGAGGCGCGTCGCCCGCCCGCTCAGGCAATGAGCGCAACCTGCGGCTCTTTGCCGTGGGGCAGCTCGGCTGGGCGATTCTTTCCGGCGTGATCAGCAACTGGCTCGTGTACTACTACATGCCGAGCGATTCGATGCTCTCGCAGGGTATGAAAATCTTTATTACCCAAGGCGTGGTCTTCGCCGGGCTCACCGTCATCGGCTGCATCACGGCCTGTGGCCGCCTGCTCGACGGCTTCATCGACCCCTTCATCGCGTCGAAGACGGACTCGTGCAAGCATCCGCTGGGCCGTCGCATCCCCTTCATGCGCTACGCCGCGGTGCCCTTCGGCGTCATGACGGTGCTGGTGTTCGTCTCGCCTGTTGACGGCGAGTCCGCGGTAAACAACGTCGCGCTCTTCGTGAGCCTCATGCTGTTCTACGTCACGCTCTCGCTCTACTGCACGCCGTTCAACGCGCTCATCCCCGAGCTCGGCCGCAGCCAGGAGGACCGCATCAATCTCTCGACGTATATCTCCGTCACGTACTTTATCGGCACGGCCCTGGCCTACCTCGTCACGACCATCGACGGCCTGCTCGAGCCCGCGCTCGGCGCCGTCTGGTCCTTCCGCGCGACCGTCGGCATCCTGGCGGCCGTGGCCATAGCGTGCATGCTTGTGCCGGCCTTCGGCATCGACGAGCGCGAGGCCTGCGGCGAGGCGGTGCCTTCCTCGACGCCGATGGGCCAGTCCGTGGCCCGCACCTTCAAGAACCGCGACTTCCAGGTCTTCGAGCTCTCCGACGTGCTGTATTGGGTCTCCATCACCATGTTCCAGACGGGCCTGCCGTACTACATCACGGAGCTCATGGGCTTCGACGACTCGATGACCTTCGTCTTCTTCGCGCTCATGACGGTCGTCTCGCTCGTGTTCTACGGGCCGGTCAACGTCCTCGCGAAGCGCCTGGGAAAGAAGAGGCTCGTCGTCTTCGCGTTTTTCTTCTTCTGTGCGGCGTTCGCGGTGACGTCGGTGTGCGGCCAGTTCGGTATCCCGGCGATGGCCTGGGGCGTCGCCGTGGCCGTCCTCGCCGCGATCCCGATGGCGGTCCTCGGCATCCTGCCGCAGGCGGTCCTGGCCGACATCGCCGAGGCGGACGCCATCGAGACCGGCGAGCGCCGCGAGGGCATGTTCTACGCCGCGCGCACCTTCAGCATGACGCTCGGGCAGACCCTCGCGATGATCCTCTTCACGTCCATCTCCACCTCAGGCCAGGCGGGCTACCGCGCGACGGCGCTCGTGGCCACGGCGTTTTGCCTGGTGGCGGCCATTGTTTTTACAAGGTATAGGGAAGATCGCGTGCTCGGGGCCATTGCGTCCGCGGGCAAGAAGGGCGGCGAGTAGCCATGGGTTCTCTGGATTCGCTGGACGCGCAGGTCAGCCTGCGGATTGAGTACGAGGTCGGCGGCGAGAAGCGCGCCGTGGACGTGGACGTCGCCGGGGACGCGCGGCCGGCCGCCGCGGCCCGTGAGCTCGGCCTGGTCACGAGGCGCCGCGCGGGCACCTGGCGCGTGGAGATCACGCCCGAGGTCCCGCTCACGGTGCGCGCCGTTCGCGCCGAGCTCGCTTGCGACGTGCGCGGCGCCGACGCCGTCTACATCAACGGCTACGAGTCCTGGACGGACAGCTTCGAGCGCTCGCCCTGGGCCTCGATGCCGGGCCTCTCGCTCGTGCCGCGCTCCCTCGTGGAGAAGCACCGCCTCGACTGGAGCGGCGACTACCGCTTTACCCGCGAGGACCCGCTGCCGGGGCGCCAGCACGGATTCGGCTACGGCTACCTGCGCTACGGGGAGAACGTGCTTCTCTTCGGCTCGCTCAACGAGGACGACGGCTTCACGACCATCCGCGAGGATGCCGCGCGCGCGATCATGGGCTTCGAGAAGGAGCCCCCTGCCTGCGAGCTCGAGGTCGGGAGAACGCGCGAGCTCATGGGGCTCTATGTGGGCGAGGGCGAGCTCGGCGAGGTCCTCGACGCCTGGCTGGGCGCGGCGCGCATCAGCGCCCTGCCGGCGCCCAAGCTCATCGGGTACACGAGCTGGTACCGCCACTACGGCAACATCGACCAGGCCGTGCTCATGGATGACCTCGGCGCGCTCGAGCGCACGCTGGCCCTGGTCCCGCACGAGGGCGCCGACGTCCTCTTCCAAGTAGACGACGGCTACGCGAAGGTGGGCGACTGGATGCGCCCGGATGCGGAGAGGTTCCCGCAGGGCATGGCGCCCCTCGCCGCCGCCGCGCACGACGAGGGCATGCTCGCGGGCATCTGGCTCGCCCCGTTCATCTGCGAACGCGATTCCGCGCTGGCTGCCGAGCATCCCGACTGGGTGCTCGACGTGCCCGGCGCGGAAGGGGCGAACTTCAATTGGTCCGGCGCCCTCGTGCTCGACCTGCTCAACCCCGACGTGCGCTCCTATGTGGCGGAGTGCCTGCGCGCGGCCACGGCCGACTGGGGCTTCGACCTGCTCAAGCTGGACTTTCTCTTCGCAGCCTGTATGGTCGCGCGAGACGGCAGGAACCGCGGCGAGCTCATGGCCGACGCGCTCGGCCTCGTCCGCGGGTCCGTGGCGCCGGGCACGCGCCTGCTGCTCTGCGGCGTGCCGCTCATGAGCGCGTTCGGCAAATGCGAGTACTGCCGAGTGGGCTGCGACGTGGGCCTCGATTGGGACGACAAGCCCCATATGCGCCTGCTCCACCGCGAGCGCGTGAGCACGAGGATGAGCCTCGCCTCGGCCCGCGGGCGCGCGCACCTGGACGGTCGCGCCTTCGGCTGCGACCCGGACGTCTTCTTCCTGCGCGACGACGTCGACCTCACCGAGGCCCAGCGGGGCCAGATGCTCGCCACGGATGCGCGCAGCGGCAGCGTGCTTCTCACCTCGGACAACATGGCAGCGTGGAACGCGTCGCAGCTTAGGGAGTACGTGTACCTGGTGGGGGAGTTCCTGGGGCGCGCCGAGGCGTAGGGCCGGGGCAGTCGGGCGAACGGGCACGAGGCCCGGGGCGCTGCGGAGGCGCGGAGGCACGGAGCGCGCGGGCCGGCGGTTAACGGCCCGCGCTTCTTGCCGTCGAAGAAGCGAAAAACCACGAACAGATGTGCTAAACTCTCCTCACTCAATCAAGGTGGGGAGAGAAGCACATGGCTCAGGAATCCATCGTCATCCGCGGCGCGCGCGAGCATAACCTGCAGGACATCGACGTCGACATCCCGCGCGACAAGCTCGTGGTCATCACGGGTCTTTCCGGGTCAGGCAAGTCGTCGCTCGCGTTCGACACCATCTATGCCGAGGGCCAGCGTCGCTACGTCGAGTCCCTCTCCAGCTACGCGCGCCAGTTCCTCGGGCAGATGGACAAGCCCGACCTGGATTCCATCGACGGCCTCTCGCCGGCCGTCTCCATCGACCAGAAGACCACGTCGAGAAACCCGCGTTCCACAGTCGGCACGGTCACGGAAATCTATGACTACCTGCGCCTTCTTTACGCACGCATCGGTACGCCGCACTGCCCCGAGTGCGGCCGCGTGATCGAGCGCCAGACCACCGACCAGGTGGCGGACAAGGTCCTGGCGCACGCTCAAGGCCGCCGCGCCTTCGTGCTCGCGCCCGTCGTGCTGGGCCGCAAGGGCGAGTACACCAAGCTCTTCGAGGACCTCAAGCGCGAGGGCTTCTCACGCGTGCGCATCGACGGCGAGGTCCGCGAACTCGACGGGGAGGAGATCCGCCTCGAGAAGAAGCTCAAGCACGATATCGAGGTCGTGGTCGATCGCATCGTCGTGCGCGAGAACTCGCTCGGGCGCATCGCCGAGGCTGTTGAGCAGGCGACCAAGCTCGCCCAGGGTAAGGTCGCGTTCTGGCTGCTTCCCGACCGCGACGACCCGGAGCGCATGCCCGGCGAGCTGCTGCAGTACTCGCTCGCGCTCGCGTGTCCCGAGCACGGCCACTCCATGGATGACCTGCAGCCGCGCGACTTCTCGTTCAACGCGCCCTACGGCGCCTGCCCCGACTGCGACGGCCTCGGCTTCCGAAAGATCGTGGACGCCGAGGCACTGATCGAGGACCCGGCGCTCTCCGTGTCCGAGGGCGTCTTCGGCAGCCTCTTCGGCAAGTCGAACTACTGGCCCCAGATCCTCTCGGCGGTCTGCGCGCACCTCGGCGTGAGCGACCAGACCCCGTGGAAGGACCTGCCCAAGAAGGCACAGGAGGCCCTGCTCGCGGGCCTCGGCGAGAAGAAAATCAAGGTCGAGTACCACACCCTCGACGGTCGCGATACCAGCTGGTTCACGACGTTTCCCGGTGTGCGCAAGGTGCTCTTCGAGAAGTACCAGGAGACCACGAGCGAGATCATGCGCACGCATCTCGAGAAGTACATTCGCGAGGTGCCATGCACCACGTGCAACGGCGCGCGCCTCAAGCCGGAGATCCTGGCCGTCACGGTGGGAGAGAAGTCCATCTGGGAGGTCTGCGAGCTTTCCTGCAAAGAGGCGCTCGTCTTCTTCGAGGCGCTCGAGCTCACCGACCGTCAGCGCTTTATCGCGGGCCCCGTGGTCAAGGAGATCCTCGCCCGCCTGCAGTTCCTCGTGAACGTGGGCCTCGACTACCTCACCCTCTCGCGCGCGGCCGCGACGCTCTCGGGCGGCGAGGCGCAGCGTATCCGTCTTGCGACGCAGATCGGCGCCGGCCTCATGGGCGTGCTCTACATCCTCGATGAGCCCTCCATCGGTCTGCATCAGCGCGATAACGACCGCCTGATCGAGACCCTGAAGCGCCTGCGAGACCAGGGCAACACCGTCATCGTGGTCGAACACGATGAGGACACCATCCGCGCCGCCGACTACGTTATCGATATGGGACCCGGCGCAGGCGAGCTGGGCGGCCACGTGACGGCTGCCGGCACGCCGGAGGAGATCGCGGCGTCGCCCGACTCGGTCACGGGTGCTTATCTCACGGGACGCAAGCAGATTGAGCTGCCGGAGAAGCGCCGCAACCCGCGGCGCGGCGCCATCAAGGTCACGGGTGCTGCGGCCAACAACCTCAAGAACGTCTCGGCCAAGGTCGAGCTCGGCACGCTCACCGTGGTCACGGGCGTCTCGGGCTCCGGCAAGTCTTCGCTGGTCACGGATACCATCGCGCCGGCGCTCACCAACGCGGTGCATCGCTCCAAGCGCCCGGTCGGCCCGCACAAGAAGATTGAGGGCATCGAGCTCATCGACAAGGTCATCGACATCGACCAGAGCCCCATCGGACGCACGCCGCGCTCCAACCCGGCGACCTACATCGGCCTCTGGGATGACCTGCGCGCGCTCTTTGCTTCCACGCCGGAGAGCCGTATGCGCGGCTACGGCCCGGGGCGCTTCTCGTTCAACGTGAGCGGCGGCCGCTGCGAGGCCTGCAAGGGCGACGGTCAGATAAAGATCGAGATGAACTTCTTGCCCGATGTGTATGTGCCTTGCGAGGTCTGTCACGGCAAGCGCTACAACCGCGAGACGCTTGAGGTCACCTATCACGGCAAGACTATCTCCGACGTGCTCGACATGACGGTGCACGAGGCCCTGGCCTTCTTTACGAACATTCCGAAGATAAAGAAAAAGCTCCAGACCCTGAGTGACGTGGGCCTTGGCTATATCCACCTGGGCCAGCCGGCGACCACGCTCTCCGGCGGCGAGGCGCAGCGCGTCAAGCTCGCTAAGGAGCTTCACCGCCAGCAGACGGGCAAGACGTTCTACATTCTCGACGAGCCGACGACGGGCCTGCACTTCGAGGACGTGCGGCAGCTTATTGAGGTGCTCGAGCGCCTGGTCGATGCCGGCAACACGGTGCTCGTCATCGAGCACAACCTCGATGTGATCAAGATGGCTGACCGCATTCTGGACATGGGCCCCGAGGGCGGAGACGGTGGCGGCACGGTCGTGGCCTACGGCACCCCCGAGAAGGTCGCCGAGTGTGCCGAGAGCTACACCGGCCAGTTTCTCGCCCGCATCCTCGCCCGCGACCACGATCGGGCAGCCTCGAAGTGCTAAGGAGTGGACGTTATGCCTGAACTCAGCCGGTTAAACAAATGAAACTTGTTCAGGCGTGGCTCGTCCTACATGAGGACGAGGTCTATGCTGCATGGAATAACGCTGTGGCGGGTAGGTCTTTCTCAAAGATTGAGCCATTGTCTTAGGAGATTGCGATGTACGAAATTAACGGCGTTCTTTATGCGGGCGGCCCTGTTCAGGGTATTGAGGTTGCTTCAGCAAAGGTTGTCGACAGGCTGTCGATGTTGGTTAAGTTCTCGACCGGAGAGACGCGCCTGTTTGATGCAAGCGAAATCGTCAAGCTTCCCGTGTTCGCGCCTTTGGAAGATGAGGACACTTTCGACTCCTTCGAAATTGAACATGGAGTCGTTTGCTGGCAAGACGGCGAGATTGATATCGCTCCCGAGAAGATGTATGCAATGAGCTATGCCTACGATTGCGTCGCATAGGGATTTTGATTCATGGCAAAGAAAGAGAAACTGCAGAAGTCGAACGCGATGCGGGAGCTCGATCGGGCGGGCATCGCGTATGAGGCCGAGGAGGTCGTGGAAGACGACATCTCTCGCGGCGTTGGCGTGCGTATCGCCGAGCAGCTCGGGGAAGACCCGGACTCGGCATTCAAGACGCTCGTGTGCGTGGCCCCAAACGGTGACCATGTCGTCTGCTGCATCCCCGTGGCGGCCGAGCTCGACCTCAAGCGCGCCGCGGCCGCCGCCGGCGAGAAGTCCTTATCGTTGATGCCTATTAAGGACCTGGAGGCTGTGACGGGCTACGTCCGCGGCGGATGCACGCCCGTCGGCATGAAGAAGCTCTTCCCGACGTTCTTTGATGAGACGGCGCAGCTCTTCGACACCATCGGCATCTCCGGTGGCCGCCGCGGCCTCTCGTTGCGCGTGGCCCCCGAACCCCTCGCCGAGCTTCTCGGCGCCAAATTCGTCGACATCGCGCGGTAGGAACCGGAAGCTATATAAATAACGCCGGGCATCTTTCCAGTTATCTCGAAAGATGCCCGGCGTTTTTACTTTCGCTCTTTATAAAACCGAACGTCTATTTCGCTTGGTTCTGCTCTTCCTTACGTCGGCGGATGCCGTGCCAGAGCCATTCCATGGGGATGTCGTCGCTAGGGTAGCCCGCAACGAGGATCGCCTGCGCGTGGACTCCGTAGTCGCCGGTTTGGATTACCGCACGGCAGCGGTCGCGCAGCTCATAGTAATCGGGGATGTAGTTCATGCGGGTCACTTTGTTCTCGCCGAAGAGCCTGACGACGAACTCGTAATCCTTGGGGTTCACCTCGGGCATCACGTCGGTGACGATGGCCGACTCGAAGTCGCCGACCTCAAAGAGCGTGCCAGCGATGTCCTGGAAACTCGGCGAGCCCGTGACCGCCTCGAGGTCGAGGTGCTCGACGCTTGGGTCCAGCGGGTAAAGCGCCTTGGTCGACGTCCCGCTCCCCGCGTCGGCGATGAACAGCATCTCTCCGTGGCGAAGGCTCGCGACGATGGCCGCCAGGCGCTCGTTGAGGATTCTCTTCTTCATGGTTTCCTTCTTTCCAAGTAGGACCGATGAGGGCGAACAGATACAGATAACGTGCGGCTAGAGGCCGAGTTCTTCGTCGGCCAGGCCATCGGCCTCGGTAAGCTCGCGGATTACGCGACAGGGGTTTCCGGCGGCAATGCAGCCGGCCGGGATATCTCGCGTGACGACCGAACCGGCGCCAATGATCGCGCCCGACCCGATGCTCACGCCGGGGAGCACCACGACGTCGCCGCCGAACCAGCAGTCGTCGCCAATGGAGATGGGGCTCGCGAGCTCGAAGCCGCGGTTGCGGTCGCGCGGGAGCTTCGGGTGGCTTGCCGTGTAGAACCCGCACGACGGGCCGATGTAGCAATGCGCGCCGATGGTGATCTGCGCGCCGTCCATCAGGTAGGCGCCGTGGTTGATGAAGGTGCCCTCACCGATGACGCAGTTGTAACCGTAATCGACCTGGAGTGGGGCCAGGACCTCGGTGTCCGCAGCGGCGTTGGGAAGAATTTGGCCTTTGAGCTCGTTGATGCGTTTCGTGTCCGAAGGCCGCGTCGCGTTGTACTCGAAACAGAGGTCCTTCGCGCGCAGACGCTCCTCGGCAAGCTCGGCGTCGTTGTTCGCGTCGTACCAGAGTCCAGCGGCCATGCGCTCGCGGGCGGTGACGGCGTTCACCTGGGGCTTGTTCGTCTTGCTTGCGATGTTCTCACTCATTACAGGGTCCTTTCTAGGTAGCCGAGCGCCGTCTGGCGCATGCCGATCCAGTAGTAACGGTCAAAATCTCGCTCAAAGCGCAGTCCGGGCAGGAATTCCTCGGGGATGGTCCGCGCGCAGGCGTCTCGCAGCCATTCGACGCAGCTTTCGTCGAGGAGCCCGCCCGTGAGCACGATGGCGTTGGGGTTGAGCACCGCGCAGAGCGATGCGACCGCGTGCGCGATGAGCGGCCGGCAGGTCGCGGGGGCCAGAAGCTGGAGGAGCTCCTTCCTGTTCATCGGCGCCTCCGCGGTTCCGTAAGAGAGAAACCCGACCATGCCTGCGAAACCGCTCGCGCCGCGGATGGGCTCGCCTGCATGGACTGTCGCCGTGCCGGGCAGGATATGCGGCGGGAAGTACGCGAGGGTCGTCACCTCGCCGCTGTCGCAATGCTCGTGGCAATACCCGCTCGCCTTGAGATGCATGTCGTTCTCGATGTGGATGGGAACGCCGATGCGTTCGGCAACGTCGGACGCGAGGTCAACTCCGTCGAGCTCGGAGACGTCGCAGTGCCCGATCACGCCGTCACGGACGGTTCCGGGCACGCCGAGGACGATCTGGCGCGTGTTCGCCCGGAGATGGAAGGCGTCTTCAAGCAGCGAAAGCAGCGCTTCTCCGTCGAGGTGGGGGAGGGTCACTCTCATCGATTCGAGCTCCGTCCCCGTGAGCGCGAGGGCCTTCGCGCAGAACACGCGCTCGCTTCCGGGCAGGTCGATATAAGCCGCCACGATGGTCGCATAATCCTCGGCCGCCCGATAAGAGAACCCGCCCCGGCCGGCGTTCCCGGTACGCCGCGGCTCGCAGACGACCTCGCCCGCAGCGGCCATCTCGTTGAGCAGCGTATTGCAGGTGGCGACGCTAAGGCCCAGTTGGGAGGCTATGTCCTTCTTGCTGAGGGGCACGCCGCGCCAAAGCAGGCGCCTGATTTGGGCGAGGTTTTCTCGCCTGACCGCGCTCGTCGTAGCCATAGGTTCCCTTGCCGTCAATTATTACAACACCTGGAATAATAGCAAACGCACTGAGAGTAAGGTTCTTCTTGTCAAAAATCACGATAGTTGGGACCGGTATTGAGTTGCGCCGAGTAGCCACAAATTTCTGGCAGTAAAACCGCAGGTCGCGAAAAGGCAAACTGGCGGGCTACTCGGTGATTCGTATAACTGCTCCCAACTTTCGTGCTATTTGCGTTGTGGGCCTTGACCGTCACGGTGCGCCCGGCGGGGTTCTAGCCATCGAAGGGGGGCGCGAGCGCCGTTTCCGGGGGAGGGAACGCCGCCGGCAGGAAAACCCAGCGAAATCGGCGATTCCTCTTGACGTTTGAAACGCTTCAACTCATACTAAGCACCAACGAAATTGAAACGCTTCAACCAATCATCCCAAGGAGGAAACCATGCTCGTCAACACAAAGGCCAGGGTCGGCGTCTTCTCTATCGCGCTCGGCGCCTACCTGCCGCAGTTCCCGCAGCTCGTGCCCAATTTCGAGCAGCAGTACGCCGATTTCAAGGCCACGCTCCCGACCACGGTCGAGATCGTCGACGGCGGTATGGTCACCACTAAGGAAGCGGCCCAGGAGGCGGGCGATCTCTTCCGCGCCGCCGACGTCGACCTCGTCATCCTGCAGATGCTCACCTATGCCACGAGCTACAACGTACTTCCCGCCGTCCGAGACCTCGACGTTCCCGTGGTCGTCGTCAACGTGCAGAAGAAGGCCCAGCCCGACTACGCGGCCACCGACATCCCCACGTGGCTTGGCGACCTTTACGCCTGCGGCGCCCCTGGCGAGGTCGTGGCCGACCTCAATCGCGCCGGCAAGCGCCACGCCGTTATCACCGGCGTCGTCGAGGGCGGCGACCCCGAGGTGGCACGCCAGCTCGACGAGTGGTGCTCCGCCGCGAACGTCCGCCGTCGCCTGCGTCGCACGAACATCGCCCAGATCGGCCGCCCGTACCCCGGCATGATGGACCTCTACATCGACGAGACGAACCTCTACAACCGCCTCGGCCTCTACACCAAGCAGTTCGACTGGGAGAAGATGTGGGCCATCGCCGACAATGTCGACGACCAGGCCGCCATTGACGCAAAGGCCGCCGAGATCTTGGACACCTTCGACGTCGAGGGCGGCGCCGCGGTCTCCGACGAGCCCATCCAGGAGATGGCAAAGTACGTCCTCGCCTTCGAGCAGTGGTGTCGCGACGAGGAGATCGGTCTCGTGGCCAGCCACTACGACGGCTATGCCCAGGGACAGGCCGGCGTTCTCGACTCCATGCTCATCCCGGCGTTCTCCATGCTCATCAAGCAGGGCACCGCGTGCGCCGTCGAGGGCGATATGAAGGTCGCCGTGGCCATGAGCATCCTCAAGACCATCGCCGGCACGGGCCAGCTCTCCGAGATGTATTCCATCGACTTCCCCGAGGACGTCGTCATCATCGGCCACTCCGGCTCCGGCGACGCCGACATCTCCACGGCCAAGAAGCCCACCCTCAAGGTTGTCCCCGTTTTCCACGGCAAGACCGGCGGCGGCTACCTCACGCAGTTCTACCCCGGCCTCGGAACGGTCACCTACCTGGGCATCACCCAGGACGGCGACGGCAACTTCAAGTTCGTCGTGGCGGAGGGCGAGAACGTCGAGGGCCCGATCTTTACCTTCGGCGACACGAACATGCGCATGAAGTTCTCCTGCGGCGCCCGCGAGTTCATGAACCGCTGGAACGAGACCGGCCCGACGCACCACATGGCCGCCGCGCTCGGCTCCCACACCGACACCATTCTCAAGGTGGCAAAGATCCTGAACGTCCCCGTCGACGTCGTTTGTCGCTAAGCGAGCACCTGGTCAGGAGGGGAGAAACGCATGGCAGGACGCATAGACACCAAGCACTACGCGGCTGTGGACATCGGCGCCTCGAGCGGGCGTGTGCTCATGGGCTGGGTCGAGGACGGCGTGATGACCTACGAGGAGGTCTACCGCTTCGACAACACGCAGGTCCTGAGCTACGGCCACAGCTGCTGGGACATCGAGGGGCTCTACGAGCACGTCGTCCGCGGGCTCGCCGCGGCCAAGGAGAAGACGGGCCGCGTTCCGGTCTCGGTTTCCATCGACACCTGGGGCGTCGACTTCGTGCTTCTTGACGAGAACGACCAGATGATCGGCGACGCGGTGGCCTACCGCGACGGCCGCACCGACGGCATCTACGAGGTTGCCGACAAGATCATGGCCCCGTCCGACCTCTATGAGCGCACGGGCATCCAGCGCCAGCCGTTCAACACCATCTACCAGTTGCTCGCCCTCAAGCGTGAGCACCCCGAGCACCTGGAGGCCGCCCGCACCTTCCTCATGGTCCCCGATTACCTGGTGTGGCGGCTCACCGGCGCAAAGACGAACGAGTACACCAATGCCAGCACAACGGGGCTTCTCGATGCGCGGACCTGCTGCTGGGACCAGGACGTCCTGGAGAGGTTCGGCATCCCGTCGCGCATTTTCCTGGCGCCGACGATGCCGGGCGCCGTGGCGGGAGGGCTTCTTCCCGAGGTGGCGGCCAAGGTGGGCTACGACGCGCCCGTCGTGCTCTGCGCGAGCCACGACACCGGTAGCGCGTATCTCTCCGTGCCGGCCCGCGACGAGCACGCCGCGTACCTGAGCTCCGGTACCTGGAGCCTGCTCGGCTGCGAGCTGCCCGAGCCCGTGACCGGCCCGGCCGCGCGCGAGCAGAACTTCACGAACGAGGGCGGCTACGAGCGTCGCTACCGCTTCCTCAAGAACATCATGGGCCTGTGGATGAACCAGTCCGTGCGCCGCGAGGCCAACGGCGTCGACTACGTCGAGGGCAAGACCGCGCATAAGGCCATGCTCGACCACCAGATCGGCTTCGGTGAGCTCATCGAGCTCACGCGCGCGGCCGAGCCTTTCAGTGCCTACGTGGACGTCGATGACGAGCGGTTCCTCTCGCCGGATTCCATGTACGAGGAGATCAAGGCTGCATGTGCGGACGCGGGCCAGCCCGTGCCCCAGACCATCGGCGAGGTCATGCGCACTGTGTACTGCAGCCTGACGAGCTCGTATGCGCGCGCGGTGGCCAACCTGGCCGAGCTCACCGGCCGCGAGTACATGAGCATCAACATCGTGGGCGGCGGCTGCCAGGACGCCTATCTCAACCAGATGACGGCCGACGCGTGCGGGCTTCCCGTTTTTGCCGGCCCCATCGAGGGCACTTGCATCGGCAACTTCGTCGTCCAGATGATCCGCGACGGCGTCTTCGCCGACCTCGCCGGCGCGCGCTCCTGCATCACGCGCAGCTTCGACATCAAGCGCTTCGACCCGCATCACTAATTCAATGATATGAAGGGCCGCTCCCTTTGTCTCATGCATAACGCAACGATAAGAAGGGACCGTCCCTTCGCATCTTCGAGAGAGGAAAACAGCATGGCTATGGAGGATCTGCAGTTCATCAAGGGCTTTACCCGCATGTGCGACGACGGCTTCAAGCAGGGCTGGCACGAGCGCAACGGCGGCAACCTGACCTATCGCATGACCGACGAGGAGGTCGCCGAGGCCCGTCCGTTCTTCGATGCCGAGCCCCGCGAGTGGGTCAAGATGGGCGTCCGCGGCGAGAACCTCGCCGGCCAGTACTTCGTCTCGACCGGCAGCGGCAAGTACATGCGCAACGTTGCCGGCGATCCGGCCCACAACATCGGCATCGTCGAGATCAACGAGACCGGCGACGCGTTCCGTATCGTCTGGGGCCTGCTCGAGGGTGCTCGCCCGACCTCCGAGTTCGAGAGCCACTACATGAACCACTGCGTGACTGCCGCTCGCACCGACGGCGCGAACCGCGTGATCTACCACGCCCACACCCCGGGCATCATCGAGATGTCCTTCATCGTGCCGCTCGAGGACCGCGCCTTCACCCGCGTCCTGTGGCAGATGATGACCGAGTGCGTCGTGGTCTTCCCCGGCGGCGTGGGCGTCGTGCCCTGGATGGTTCCCGGCGGCCCGGCCATTGCCGAGGCGAGCTCCGAGCTCATGAAGAAGTACGACACCATCGTCTGGGCGCACCACGGCCTCTTTGCCGCCGGCCCCGACTTCGATACCACCTTCGGCCTGGCCCACACCGTCGAGAAGGCCGCCCAGCTCTATGTGGCTGCCCGTGCGGCCAACGGCGGTTCCGACAAGTTCCTGAACGTCATCTCCGACCAGGGGCTCAAGGACACCTGCCGCGACTTCAACATCGCCATCAACGAGGAGTTCGTGGACTAGCCTCGCGCCAGACCAACCGTTCCGCCGTAAGGCCCTCGGCCCTTCTTCCCATGCTTGGCGCTCGCGCTGCGCGACTCGCATGGCAAGAAGGGCCGGGGGCTTTATGGTTGGTGGGGCCCGAGCGCACCTATAATGGCGTTCGCGCGGGTGTCCGAAGGGCGTTTGCGGTGGTTGTGGAAGCAAACTCTGACTTTTGCACGACTTAATTCGAGTTGGGTAGGTAGCGAGGGTATTTTTGGGGCTAAAAGGCCAGGATTCGATCGATTGATATTCGGCGGATTGAATTAAGTCGTGCAAAAGTCAGAGTTTAATTTGGAAAGGCGGGTGAAGGCGGCGTATGAGGCGTATGGAGCGGCCGGTGGCCTTCTCCGCCTGCCATGCAAGCGTGCCGGCGCTGCTCTTTACGGGCATCCTGGCCCTGACGATGTTCTGTGTGCAGCCGGTGCTTGTGGCGACCTCGCTCGCGGGGGCCTTCGCGTTCTCGGCGCTGGCCCGAGGGACGCGCGCCACGCTGCGCGGCCTCGCTTGGCAACTCCCTATGCTCGCGCTCGTGTGCCTGGCGAACCCGTTCTTTTCCGCGTCCGGCTCAACGCTGCTGCTGCGCCTCGGGCCCGTGGCCATCTACCTGGAGAGCCTTGCGTACGGCGCCGTGATGGGCGCGCTCATGGTCGCCGTTATCCTTTGGTTCGAGGGGGCGGCCGCGGTGCTCACGCAAGACCGCC
Source organism: bacterium (assembly GCA_963605405.1). Classification (GTDB taxonomy): domain Bacteria; phylum Actinomycetota; class Coriobacteriia; order Coriobacteriales; family Atopobiaceae; genus Paratractidigestivibacter. Next base: position 57,572 of record CAVCUP010000002.1, read on the forward strand.
TGCTCGGCCTGGCGCACGGGCGCGCGGCATCAATTTCGCTCGTTATCTCCATGGCGGCGCAACTCATGCCCCAGATGCTTCGTCGCGCGCGCGGCGTCGAGGCGTCCCTTGCTGCGTGCACGGCGGCCGGCGCGCGCCCTGGCCTACGAGATCGACTCACGCGCGAGTCTGGGCAGCTCATGGGCTGGGCGCTTGAGGACTCGCTCGAGCGCGCGGACGCCATGAGGGCGCGCGGCTGGGAATCGGGGGCGCGGCGCACGAGTTACCGGCCTGATGTCCTTCGCGAGTCCGACGCGGCGGCGCTTTGCGGCATCGTGCTTGCGCTCGCGGTATGCGCGTTTCTCGCCGTCGCGGCGTGCTCGCAGTGGCGCTTCTATCCAAAGATGCCGTCGCTTCTTGCCTGGTGGGGATACGTGCCCTACGCTGCGATGATGTTCGTGCCGGCCGGCGCTGCGCTGGTTGAGCGGCTACGTTGGAGGGAGCTGCGATGAGCGCGGCCACGAGCATGGGGGCGAATGTGGGGAAGGGTACAGGGCTGAGCGCGGCGCTTGAGTTCGATGCAGTGGGCTTCGGGTACGCGGGCGGCGGCGCGCATGTGCTTAAGGATGTGGAATTCTCGGTGCCCATGGGCGCGTTCGCCCTGCTCTGCGGCGCCACGGGGTCAGGAAAATCGACACTGCTGCGGCTCGCTAAGCCGGAAATTCGCCCGGCGGGGGAGCTTTCGGGCACGGTGCGAGTCTTTGGTGGGGACGTCGCGGGCCTCTCGCCCGTCGCTTCCGCGCAGGCGGTCGGCTACGTGTTCCAGAGCCCGGATGCGCAGATCGTGTGCGACACGGTGTGGCACGAGATGGCCTTCGGGCTCGAGAACCTCGGCGTGCCCGAGCCGGAGATGCGCCGCCGCGTGGCCGAGACCTGCAATTTCTTTGGCATGGAGCCGTGGTTCCGCATGCAGACGGCCGAGCTCTCCGGTGGGCAGCGGCAGACGCTCGCCTTGGCGGCGACGCTCGCCATGCGCCCGCGGCTGCTGCTGCTGGACGAGCCGACGAGCATGCTCGACCCCATTGCCGAGAAGGCCTTCCTCGGCCTGCTATTTCGCGCGAACCGCGAGCTCGGCATCACGGTCGTCGTGGCCACGCACGCCCCGCTCGCGATGGCGGAGTACGCGACGTGCGCGCTTACCGTCGAGGCGGACACGGTGCGTGAGGTCCCGGTGAGCGATGTCTGCGCTCCGCGCTCCATCGCGGTAGACAAGGGGACGGCTCCTCTGTCCTCTTCCGCGGCGGTGGACGTGCACGGGGCCTGGTACCGGCATGCTCGCGACTGTGACTGGGTGCTTCGCGGCCTTGACCTGCGGCTTGTTCAAGGAGAAGTGCGCGCGCTCGTGGGCAGCAACGGCTGCGGAAAGACGACTCTGCTCTCGGTGCTGGCCGGGGTGGCCAAGCCACAGAAGGGCCGCGTGAAGAACCCGCTCGCGGCCTCACAGGCGCTCCTGCCGCAGTCGCCGAAGGCTATCCTTGCGTGCGAGACGGTGCGCGACGAGCTTTCCGAGTGGGGGAGCGGTGCCGGCTACGGTGCGGCTGAGGTTGACGCGGCGCTTGCGGAGCTGGGGCTTGCCGACGCGGCCGACCGACACCCGTATGATCTCTCCGGCGGGCAGCAACAGCTGCTTGCGCTTAAGAAGTTGATGCTCTGTCGCCCCCGGCTGCTCCTTCTTGACGAGCCGACCAAGGGTCTTGACGACGCAGCGCGGGAGCGCGTGGCGCGCGCGGTCGTCGCCGCGCGCGAGGCTGGCGCGACGGTGCTTCTGGCCACGCATGACATGGCCTTCGTCGAGGCGGTCGCCGACCGCGTGAGCCTCATGTTCGACGGGTGCGTCACGGCCACGCAGCCGACGGCGGACTTCTTTGCCGACTCGTGGCTGTACCGACCGTGAGGAGGCGCGTAATGAGGCGGAAAGAGTCGACGTTGCCCTGGGCGCGCATCCTGGCGGTGCTTGAGGTTCCCGCCCTGCTCGCGGTGCCCGCGGTCATGGTCGCCACGGCCGCCGTCGGCGTCGACGTCACCGCCGGCCTCACGCTGCTGGTCGCCGTGCTCGCCGTCGGACTTCTCTTCGCGAGCTTTGAGGCGTCGCGTCCCCCGCTGCGTCAGCTCATGCCCACGGCGGTGCTGGGGGCAACGGCCGCCGCGGGCCGCGTGCTCTTTGCGCCGATTCCGGACGTCAAGCCCGTGAGCGCCATCGCTATCGTGGCTGGGGCAGCGCTCGGTCGGCGATCCGGCTTTGTCGTGGGCGCCGTCGCGGCCCTGGTCTCGAACTTCTTCTTTGGCCAGGGGTCGTGGACGCCCTGGCAGATGTATGCGTGGGGGCTCGTCGGTTATCTCGGCGGGGTACTCGCCGACCATGGCGCGCTTGAGCGTCGCGGCGTGCTCTACGCCTGGGGATTCGTGAGCGCGCTCATGTACGGCGCTATTCTCAACGGTTATTACGTGCTCGGCTTCGTGCGCCCGCTGACCTGGCCCGCGATTGTGGCGGCCTACGCCGCCGGCGCCCCGCTCGACATCGTGCACGGCGGCGCCACAGCCGGCTTCCTCGCCGTGATTTGGCGTCCCTGGGGCCGCTCGATCCGTCGCGTCGTCGCCAAATACGACCTCTCGACGCGCGGGTAGGCCAGAGCCGCATCGTGAGGGGGCGGGGGTATCGGAGCCCGGACGTCCTCCCCGCTACCGGCGGCCCTCCCACAGCGGCAGCGGGAAGAGCAGATTCTCGAACCGCGACCACTCCTTGACGAGGTCGACCTCGTCCGGTCGCTCCAGCCAGCGGCCTTCCAGCCCGTAGATCGTCGCGAGGGCGCACGAGTGCGCGTCCGAGGCGTTCACGCCCTCGGGCACGTCCCACTTGAGCTCGTCGTTCCTGTCGAGCATGTGCCGCGTGCGCTCGGTAAAGTACTCGTGTAAGGGGCTGTCCGGCAGGTACGACTCGGTGTTCAGCGTGTGGAAGAGCAGCACGAGCTCGCGTCGGCCGCTGTTCTCCTCGATGAGGATGCGGCAATACTCGGGCAGGCTCGGCTTCTCGCCCTCGCGTGCGCCCCCGGGGAGAAACGACGCGACGTAGCCCGTCTGGCGCTCGGCCTTGTCGTAGGCGCGCTTGACGACCTCTTCGAGCAGGCCTTTCTTGCTTCCGACGTAGTGGAGCACGCCTACGTGGCTTATGCCGACCTCGGCCGCGACGGCGGGGAGCGAGAGACCCGCGAGCCCTGACTCGTTGATGACCTTGACCGCTGCGGAGACTATCTGGTCGAGGCGCTCCTGCGCTGCGGCTGTGCGCGCGACGGGGGCCTTGGTCTTTGCGGCCTGTGACTTGTTTTTTGTAGCGGGCTGGGGCTTTGCCGCCGGCTTGGCTTTTGCGCCCGACTTGGGCCTCGTGCGCGCCCCCGTCGCCGTATCTTCTTGCTGCGCCTTGCTGCTTGCCATCGCGTCCTTCTTGCCAAAGCTTGCCACTGGTTTTCTTACACCACTGTAAGCGAAGCGGGCCGTATCTCTGTTCGGAACCCGCGTCTCGGGCCCTCGTGGTGGCCTCCAACCTACCGTTAAAGCGCTTCAATCTACCGTTCGCCGGAACAATGGTTACAGCGCTGTAAGCACAACCTATTATCCCTCTTGTCGATTGGACTTACAGCGCTGTAACCATCAAAACCACTGGTACATAACTCGAAAGGATACGTACAATGAGCCAAGAGACAACTCTCGACCCGTCGGTTATCGCTCCGGATACGGGCGAACCCATGCCCAAGCTCTCTATGTGGCGATTCATGGTCGGCTTCGTCATCTTCGGCATCATGTGGATGGGCGCGGGCTCTATGGCGTCCAACGTCCTTCTCCCTGAGCGCTTCAACACGCTGAGCGTCGGCATGACGGGCGAGCAGATCCTCGCCGCGATGAACTCCTTCGGCATGGTCTTCGCGCTTGTCTCGAACCTCGTCTTCGGTGCGCTCTCCGACCACTGCCGCAGCCGCTTCGGCAAGCGCACGCCGTTCATCGTCGCGGGCGGCATCATCTGCGCGGCGTCGTATTACAGCACGTCGATCGCGACCTCGCTTCCCATGATCGTCGGTTCCTGGTGCGTGCTGCAGGTCGGCCTCAACTGCATGCTCGGCCCCTCGATCGCCGTCCTCTCCGACCGCATCCCGCTGAACAAGCGCGGCACCCTCTCGGCGTTCTACGGCGCCGGCGCGACCATCAGCCAGTCGGTGGGCTCCATCCTCGGCTCCATCTTCCTCACGAACCCCGTTCCCGGCTTCCTGTTCGGCACCGCCGCCTGGGTCTGCTCGGGCATCCTGACCGTGATTATCTGGCCGACCGAGAAGTCTGCGGCCCTGGTCGCCGGCGAGCAGGCCGAGAAGTTCGAGTTCTCCTCCATCCTGCGCATGTTCATCCCGCCGACTAAGAACTGCCGCGACTTCTACCTGGCCCTTTTCGGTCGCCTGCTCTTCATCTTCGGCTACTTCTGCATCAACGGCTACCAGCTCTACATCCTCGAGAAGTACATCGGGCTTTCCGTCACCGACGCCGGCGCGGTCCTGGCCACCATGTCCGTCGTCACGATGGTCGTCTCGTTCGTGGCCTCCCTCACCTCGGGCACCATCTCGGACAAGATCGGCCGCCGCAAGCCCATCATCGTCGTCGCCTGCGTCATGATCTGCATCGGCATCGCCGCCCCGTGGCTGCTTAAGAACGCCTTCAGCATGTACATCTTCGCCCTCTTCGCGGGCCTCGGCTACGGCGTGTACTCCTCCGTCGACCAGGCACTCAACGTCGATGTCCTGCCCGACCAGGAGAACGCCGGCAAGGACCTCGGCATCCTCAACATCGCCAACACTATCGGCCAGATCCTCGGCCCCGTGCTCACCTCCGTCATCGTCGTGAACACCGGATCCTACTTCCTCGCGTTCCCCATTGCCGCGGCGCTGATCCTCGTGGGCGTGGTCTTCATCCTGCTCATCAAGAACGTGGACTAGCCGGACTTTCCCTTACGAGTGGCGGAAATTCCCGGCCGGCGCTCGCTTCCTTTCCCTGGGCGGGCGGCGGCATCCCCCTGCCGCCGTCCGCCGTCCCCCTAACGCATTCGCGCGATCCTCTCGAAATTCCGCCGGATCGCCTTGTGACTCCGGCATCTAACCCCATCTACCAGCGCTTTATTTACTAAGAAAGAAGAAGCTCATGGCAGAATTCAACGTACAGATCAACTCCGACGTCGTGTTCAACCACGACGAAGTCCTTCTTGCCAAGGCGGAGGCGAACACTCCGCGTATCCTCAAGACGCCCGTCGTGCCCGCAGCCTTGGTCGAGCTCGCTGCCGACGCGTCCAAGCAGGACGGCTGGGGCGTCGTGCCCGCCGCGACGCCCATAGCGGAGCTGGAGAGCATCGGCCTTTCCCGCGGGCAGAGCCTCATCCTCGACTTCGGCGAGCACTGCGTCGGCAGCTTCTCGGTCGACATCGCCTCCGTCGGCTCGCCGATGGACGCGCCTCTCTTCCTCAAGCTGAGCTTTGCCGAGATTCCCGCCGAGCTCGCCGCCGACCCGGCCGACTACGACGGCTGGCTCTCCAAGTCGTGGATCCAGGACGAGTACGTGCACCTCGATGTCTTGCCCGCCCGCCTCGAGCTGCCGCGCCGCTACAGCTTCCGTTACGTGCGCATCGAGGCCGTCGACACCTCCCTTAAGTGGGCGGCGCACTTCTCGAACCCGCTCGTCATGGCCGAAAGCGCGGTGGATATCGCGTCGCTTACCGTGCCCGACCTGGGCGACCCTGAGCTCGAGGCCATCTATCGCGTCTCGGCTAAGACGCTCGCCGACTGCATGCAGGAGGTCTTCGAGGACGGCCCCAAACGCGACCGGCGCCTGTGGCTCGGCGACCTGCGCCTGCAGGCCCTCGCCAACTACGCGACCTTCGACAACGTCGAGCTGGTCAAGCGCTGCCTGTATCTCTTTGCCGGGATGACGGCCGCTGACGGCCGCATCAGCGCGAACGTCTTTACCAAGCCCGCGCCGGTGCCCGACGACACGTTCCTCTTCGAGTACAGCCTCTTCTTTATCAGCGTGCTTTCCGACCTGCATGCGGCTCACCCCGACCTCGACCTCGTGCGCGAGCTCTATCCCGTCTGCAAGAAGCAGATGGATTATACCCTGCGCATGGTCGACGCCGACGGCCGCCTGGCGACGAGCGATTCCTACCCCGTCTTCGTCGACTGGTCCCACGAGTTCAACAAGGACACCTGCGGCCAGGCCGAGACGATCTACGTGCTGCGCCAGTTCGTCGAGCTCGCGCGCCTCGTGGGCGACGCGGACGCCCCGGCCTACGCCGAGACCCTCGAAAGGATGGTCGACTATGCCCGCGAGCAGCTCTTCGTTGCCGAGCGCGGCCTCTTTGTGACGACGGGGGAGGAGTACAACATTGCGAGCCAGGTCTGGATGGTGCTCGCTCACGTCCTCGACGACGAGGGCAACCGGGCCCTCATGGAGCGCGCGGTGGCCGAGCTCTTCCCGGTGCGCGGTATCGCGACGCCGTACATGTACCACCACGTGGTCGAGGCACTCTTTGAGGCGGGGCTTGCCGACGAGGCCACGAGCCTCATGAAGAGCTACTGGGGCAAGATGATCGCCCTCGGCGCCGATACCTTCTGGGAGGCCTTCGACCCGGACAAGCCCGACTTCAGCCCATACGGCTCGCCCATCGTGAACAGCTATTGCCACGCCTGGAGCTGCACGCCGGTGTACCTTATCCACAAGTACCTGCTTTAACGGACGGGTTGGCCCGCACCCCGGCTCTGCGGCGCGTGTTCGCGGCCGCTGCGCCGGGGCCCGCCCCGCGGCCTTTGGCCTTAAGGAGAGAAACGCATGAAGAACTACTTCGGTATCGATATCGGCGGCACGGCCGTCAAATGGGCGATCCTCAACGAGGAGTTCCACATCGTCACGCGAGGCAGCCTCCCCACGGCGTTCGAGACTGCCGATGAGCTGGTCGCGGTTCTTGCCGATCTCGTGCGCCCGCACCTTGATCGCGTCGAGGCTGTGGGCGTGTCGGTCCCCGGCGGCATCTACGAAGACGACCCCGACGGCACGATCCATCGCGGCGGCGCCCTGCTCTATATGGACGGGTGCCCCCTGGGGCGTCGCCTGCGCGAGGAGCTCGGCCTGCCCGTGGCCGTGAACAACGACGGCAAGTGCTGCGCGCTCGGCGAGTACGCGGCCGGCGCGCTTCGCGGGACGAAGTGCGGCGTCGTGCTCGCCATCGGCACGGGCATCGGCGGCGGGATCGTCATCGACGGGCGCGTCCTTCGCGGCGCCCACTGCTTCGCCGGCGAGTTCAGCTTCCTGCGAAACGACGTTCGCGCGGGTTCCGAACTGGGGCTCGACCTGTTTTCCGGCGCTTGCGGCTGGCGAGGCCTGCGCGACATGGTCGCCGCCGAGAAGGGCGTCAAGTCCGACGACTCGCTCGACGGGCACCGGATCTTCGAGTGGGTTGAGGCCGGCGACGAGGCGGCGCTGCGGGCGCTTTCCCGCTATGCCCGGGCCTTCGACGCCACGCTCCTCAACCTTCAGTGTGTGATCGACCCCGAGGTGTTCGTCATCTCGGGCGGCATCTCGGCCCGCCCCGAGCTCCTCGCCGCCATGCGCGCGGAGATGCCCGCCGTGGTCGAGGCGTACCAAGTCTTCGGCGGGATCCCGACGCCGCAGGTCAAGGTGGCCGAGCTCGGCAACGACGCGAATCTCGCCGGCGCCGTCCAGGAGGCCATGCGCCTCAGGTGACGCAAGCTGCCTCAGGTGGCGCGAACTCTGACTTTTCGCACTTTAAAAACGAATCCGCTAAGTAGACCAAAGGCGGCGATGTTTGCCAACTGGGCAAACGTCGCCGCTTTCTTCGTGGATACTCGCCGACTCCAGTTTTAAAGTGCGAAATCTCAGAGTTCATGCATCCGAGGGCTCTAATTCGGTCGCATAACGCCCGTTCTTCATCTGCCGGGGGCCAGAAAGGCCTCTGTCGCCCCGCTAGTCCTCGGCGGCCGGCGGGGCCACGCTCGCGCGCTGCACGATCTCGGGCAGGACGGCGATGCGGACGACCTCGCCGTCCGTCTCGCCCCGGATCTGGTCCACGAGCCTGCGGACCGCGAGCGACCCCATGCTCGCCTTGGGCACGCGCATCGTGGTCAGCGGGGGGTTGCAGGTGGCCGAGGACGTTTCGTCGTCGAAGCCGAGGACGGAGATGTCCTCCGGCACGCGGTAACCGTGGTCCTGCAGCGCGCGCATACAGCTGATGGCGATGACGTCGTTGTCTGCATAGAACGCCGTGGGCAGGTAGGGGTCGTGGTCCAGGTACTCGCTCATGTCGGCATATGCGCTCTCGAGCGTCGACCCCACGCCGACGATGGCGTGGACCGGGTTCACGTCGAGGTCCATGCCTCGCGCGGCCGAGAGATACCCTTCTCGCCGCTCCAGGAAGTTGCGGATCTCGGTCGAGCTGTGAAGGTAGCCGATCTCGCGGTGGCCGACGTTTGCCAGGTAGCGCACCGCCGTCCAGGCGCCGCGCGTGTTGTCGATGACTACGCTGTCCAGGTGCTTGGTGGGAAACCAGTTGTCGAGCAGCACGATGGGCACGCCGATACGCTCGAACTGCGTCACGTCGCCCGCGCGCATCTCGGTGGCGAGCAGGACGATGCCCGCGCACTTGACGCTCTTTATGGCCGCGAGCTGCTCTTCCTTGTCTTGCTGCGCGTAGAAGTAAGAAATCGAGAGCCGGTGGTAGCCGAGCGAGTAGGTCGCGTCGCTCACGCTCTTGATCAGGCTCTCGAAGAAGGACGTGTCGGAAACCACGCGCCCATGCTGCTTATAGATGACGAGCAGCAGGGTGCTCGTCTTGCGCGGGGCGTCGGGCACGGCATACTCGAATCCGAGGTCGCGCGCGCACGTGAAGACGCGCTCGCGGGTCTCGGCGCCTACGCCGGGCTTGTTGCGGAACACGAGCGAGACGGTCGCCGGGCTCACGCCGGCCGCCTTCGCCACCTCGCGGGCGGTCACCCTCGCCATTCTTGCCTCCCCCTTCATTTGGCTCATTTGGACACAGTTTAGTACTAAAGATTTAGTAATCGACCCTCAACTCCGTGAACGGTGTAGAGCGCTCTTATCATGCACAAGAGCAGGTAGAACGCTATGCATTATGGGGTGTCGACCCGAATCGCTGCCTTGCAGACGTTTAGTAGCCGACCCGGTGAGCGGCAGCATATCACAGAGAGAGGGGTTCCTATGGACCAGATCAAGCTGGGCTTCGTGCCCACGCGCCGAAGCATCTTCAGCGCGCCGGACGCCGTCAAGTACCGCGGCCTCACCGCCGACCGCCTGTGCGAGCTCGGCGTGGACTTCGTGGACATCGACGACATCAACGATGAGGGGCTGCTCTTCGACGACTCCCACATCGAGCCCATCGTCAAGAAGTTCCGCGAGGCCGGCGTCGACGGCATCATGCTCTGTCACGCCAACTTCGGCACCGAGTATCTCTGCGCCCGCCTGGCCAAGGAGCTCAGCCTGCCCGTGCTGCTGTGGGGCCCGCGCGACGAGCGCCCCGAGCCCGACGGCACCCGCCTGCGCGACTCCCAGTGCGGCCTCTTTGCCACCGGCAAGGTCCTGCGCCGCTTCCAGGTGCCCTTTACCTACCTGACCAACTGCCGCCTGACCGACCCCGAGTTCGAGCGCGGCGTCTGGGACTTCCTGGCCGTATGCAACGTGGTCAAGACCTTCCGCCACACCCGCATCCTGCAGATGGCCACCCGCCCGTTCGACTTCTGGTCCACCATGTGCAACGAGGGCGAGCTGCTCGAGAAGTTCAACATCCAGCTCAGCCCCATCCCCATGACCGAGCTCGTGCAGGCCGTCCGCGCCGCCCAGGCCGACGAGGCCGCTATGGAGGCCATGCTCGCCCACATCCGCGAGAGCTTCGAGATCTGCATCCCCGAGGACAAGGTTCCCGAGGTCGCGGGCCTGGCCATCGCCATGAAGAACCTCGTCGACAAGTACGGCTGCAACGCCGGCGCCATCCAGTGCTGGAACGCTCTGCAGGACGAGCTCGGCATCATGCCCTGCGCCGCCAACGCCATCCTCAACGAGATGGGCATCCCCATCGTCTGCGAGACGGACATCCACGGCGCCATCACCGCGCTTCTCGTCGAGGCCGCCGACCTCGGACGCCACCGCGGCATGTTCGCCGACTGGACCGTGCGCCACCCGGACAACGAGAACGGCGAGCTGCTACAGCACTGCGGCCCGTGGCCCTGCTCCGTCGCCTGCTGCAAGCCTAAGCTCACCTACCCGCTCGCCTTCGAGCACCCCGGCGCCCTCACCGCCGAGGCCAAGCACGGCGACCTCACCCTGGCCCGCTTCGACGGCGACAACGGCGAGTACTCGCTGCTGCTGGGCAACGCGCGCGGCATCGACGGCCCGGCAGGCATGGGCACCTACCTGTGGGTCGAGGTCGACAACCTCAAGCGCCTCGAGGCAAAGATCGTCGAGGGCCCCTACATCCACCACTGCGTCGCCATCCATGCCGACGTCGTGCCCGTCCTTTACGAGGCCTGCAAGTACATCGGCATCAAGCCCGACCTTTACGACCCCATCGAGGAGGACGTCAAGGCCTACCTGAGAGGAGAGAACTAATGGCAAGCATCGCTGAGCTCGAGCATCTCCGCTGGCGCCTTCGCCGCGACTGCGTCGACATCATCATGGCGGGCGGCGGCGGCCACATCGGCGGCGACATGTCCGTCATCGACGCCCTGATGGTCCTCTACAAGAATCATCTCAACATCTCCCCGGCCACCGTCGACGACCCGAATCGCGACCGCTTCGTCCTCTCCAAGGGCCACGCCATGGAGGCCTACTACGCGGTTCTCTGCGAGGAGGGCTACCTCGACCTCGACGACGTCAAGGCGCGCTTCTCGAAGTTCGGCAGCCCCTACATCGGGCACCCGAACAACAAGCTCCCCGGCATCGAGATGAACTCCGGCTCGCTCGGCCACGGCCTGCCCGTCGCCGTGGGCATGGCCCTCGCCGCAAAGATGGACGGCCGCGACTACCGCAGCTACGTCTTCATGGGCGACGGCGAACTCGCTGAGGGCTCCGTCTGGGAAGGCGCGATGTCCGGCGGCAACTACGGCCTGGACAACCTCTGTGCCCTCGTGGACCGCAACCGCCTGCAGATCTCCGGCACCACCGAGGAGGTCATGAAGCAGGACTCCCAGGAGGAGCGCTGGGCCGCCTTCGGCTGGAACGTGCTCTCCGTCCCCGGTAACGACCTCACCGCGCTCGACTCCGCCTTTACCCTGGCGGCCGAGACCAAGGGCAAGCCCACGGTGATCATCGCCAACACGGTCAAGGGCTACGGCTCCGCCCTCATGGAGAACAAGGCCTCCTGGCACCACCACCTGCCCAACGACGACGAGTACCAGCAGATCGTCGCCGACTTCACCGCCCGAGAGGGGGCCCTCAATGCCTAACAAGATTGCCAACCGCAAGGCCATCTGCGACGTGCTCCTCGAGCACGCGGCCACCGACAAGGACATCGTGGTCCTGTGCTCCGACTCGCGCGGCTCGGCCTCGCTCGCCCCCTTCTTCGAGCAGTTCCCGGAGCAGTCCGTGGAGGTCGGCATCGCCGAGCAGGACCTCGTCTCCATCGCCGCCGGCCTCGCCTCCTGCGGCAAGAAGGCCTTCGCCGCGAGCCCGGCGTCCTTCGTCTCCACCCGCTCCTATGAGCAGGCCAAGGTCGACTGCGCCTACTCCAACACCAACGTGACCCTCATCGGCATCTCGGGCGGCGTCTCCTACGGCGCCCTCGGCATGAGCCACCACTCCGCGCAGGACATCGCCGCCATGAGCGCCATCCCCAACATGCGCGTCTACCTGCCGAGCGACCGCTTCCAGACGGCCAAGCTCATCGAGGCTCTGCTCGAGGACGAGAAGCCCGCCTACGTGCGCGTTGGCCGCAACCCCGTCGAGGACGTCTACGACGAGAACAACTGCCCGTTCGAGATGGACAAGGCCACCGTGCTCTGCAAGGGCACCGACGTGGCGCTCATCGCCTGCGGCGAGATGGTCAAGCCCGCCTACGACGCGGCGGCGCTCCTCGAGCAGCAGGGCATCTCGACCACCGTGCTCGATATGTACTGCGTGAAGCCTCTGGACACCCTCGCCGTGGTCAACGCGGCCAAGGGCGCCCGCGCCGTCCTCACGGTCGAGGAGCACTCGCCCTTCGGCGGCCTCGGCTCCATGGTCGCGCAGGTCGTGGGCGAGAACTGCCCGCGCCCGGTCAAGTGCCTCTCGCTTCCCGACGCGCCCGTGATCACCGGCACCTCGCCTGAGGTCTTCGCGCACTACGGCCTCGACGCCCGCGGAATCGCCGCGTCGGCGCGCGAGTTCCTCGAGAAGGCGGGGGAGTAGGGCATGGCGGCCGTTGTTTCCGGGGTCGCGGGGGGCGGCGGCCGCTCCCTCGTCCTCGCCATCGACCAGTCCACGCAGGGTACCAAGGCGCTTCTCTTCGACGCCGAGGGCAACTTCGTTCAGAAGGCCTCGCGCCCACACGAGCAGTACGTGAGCGAGGCCGGCTGGGTCGAGCACGACGCCGAGGAGATCATGACCAACGTGCTCGCCTGCGCCCGCGACGTCTGCAAGAAGGCCGGCGTCGCGGCGGGCGAGGTCCGCGCGGTGGGCATCTCCAACCAGCGCGAGACCTGCCTGGCTTGGGACCGCGACCGGCGCGAGCCGCTCGCGCGCGCCATCGTGTGGCAGTGCGGTCGCGCGAAGGACATCTGCGACGAGATGGCCGCCCGCGACGGCGTGGCCGAGCGCGTGGCCGAGCTCTCCGGCATGGCCCTCTCGCCGTACTTCTCGGCGGCCAAGCTCGCGTGGCTCCTGCGCAACGTGCCTGCGGTGGCGGCGGCAAGAGACGCCGGGACCTTGTGCCTGGGCACCATCGACTCCTGGCTCGTCTTCAAGCTGACGGAGGAGCACGCCTTTGCCACCGAGCCGTCGAACGCCTGCCGCACTCAACTGCTGAACATCCGCGAGGGCGCCTGGTCGCGCGCGCTGTGCGACGACTTCGGCGTGCCCGTCGCGGCGCTGCCCGAGGTGCGCTGCTCGGACTCCGTCTTTGGCCACACCACGATGGGCGGGCTCTTTGCCGAGCCGGTGCCCATCTGCGGTGTGTTGGGCGACTCGCAGGCCGCCCTCGCCGCGCAGAATTGCCTTAACCCCGGCGACACCAAGGCCACCTACGGCACCGGCTCGTCGGTCATGATGCAGACGGGGACCGAGCTCAAGCAGTCCAAGAGCGGCCTTGTGTCGAGCATCGCGTGGGACTTCGGCGGCGAGCGCTCCTACGTGCTCGAGGGCAACCTCAACTACACAGGCGCGACCATCACCTGGCTCAAGGACCAGATGGGGCTTATCTCCAACCCAGCCGAGGTGGAGGGCATCATCGCCGAGGCGAACCCGGCCGACCGCGCGTATTTCGTGCCGGCCTTCACGGGCTTGGGCGCGCCCTGGTGGGACACCGAGGCCACGGGGCTTCTTACCGGTGTGACGCGCACGACGGGCCGCGCCGAGATGGTGCGCGCCTGCGCGGAGTCGATCCCGTACCAGATCGCTGACGTGCTCGATGCCCTGCGCGCCGATACGGGCCTTGCGGTGGGCGAGCTGCGCGCCGACGGCGGCGTGACCGCCAACGGCTACCTCATGCAGTTCCAGGCCGACATGGCGGGCGCCGACGTGGTGGTGTCGAGCTTAAACGAGCTCTCCGCCGCGGGCGCGGGCTTCGTCGCCGGGCGCTCCGCGGGCCTCTACGAGGGCAACGCCATCTACGAGAAGGTGTCGCGCCGGGTGTTCGAGCCGGCGATGGACGCCGACGTCGTCGATGCCAAGCGTGCTGGATGGCACCTTGCGCTGAAGCAGGCCACGACACATTAGGCGCGGGTTGCGGGCTTATCGGCGAGGGGCGCTTGACCGCGCCTCTCTCCGAGGGCCCGTTCAGACGCGACTCTTGCCGAGAAGGGCTTGACCGCCTTTCTCGGTAAGAAACGCCTCGGCGTGGCACCGCCTCGACGTGGCACCACCTCGGCAAGAAACCCGTCGAGGTGGTGCGAAATCAGTCGATATATAACGCTCCGAGCTGTGCAGTAAACGCCGCTTGGAGCGTTTTGCTCTACCGGCAGGCAGGGCGACGGTCCCTTTGCCCGCTTTTTGCGCGTACCGTGGTTGGAAAAGGGAGGTTTCTTATGTCACAGGCCAGGGTCCTGAGCTTCGGCTCGCTTAACCTCGACTTCGTTTACCAGGTCGATCACATCGTCGCCGGCGGCGAGACGATCGATGCCGGCGAAGTCCAGACGCACTGCGGCGGCAAGGGACTCAATCAGTCCATCGCGCTTGCCCGCGGCGGCGCGGACGTCGCGCACGCGGGCATCGTGGGCGCCGACGGCGACGCGCTCCTCGACATCTGCCGCGACTCGGGCGTCGACGTCTCGCGGGTGCGTGTGGGCGCGGGCCGCAGCGGGCACGCCATCATCCAGGTCGACAAGCATGGCCAGAACTCGATCATCCTCTTTGGCGGGACGAATCGCGCCGTGACGCAGGAGTACATAGACGAGGCAATCGGCGGCTACGGCGAGGGCGACCTCATCGTGCTGCAGAACGAGGTCAGCATGCTGCCGCAGGTCATCGAGTCGGCGTCAGCCTGCGGCATGCGCGTCGTGCTCAACCCGAGCCCGTTCGACGGGCGCATCGGGGAGTGCGACCTCGGGCTCGTCTGGCTCTTCTTCGTAAACGAGATCGAGGGCGAGCAGATCACGGGCGAGAAGGAGCCGGCGCGGATCCTCGACGTGTTCGCGGAGCGCTACCCGAGCGCGAACGTGGTGCTTACCCTCGGCTCCGAGGGCGCGGTCGCCCAGTTCGGCGGCGAGCGCTTCGAGCAGCCCATTATTCCCACGACAGCGGTCGACACTACGGCGGCGGGGGACACCTTCACGGGCTTTTTCCTGGCCGAGTATTTGCGCGGCGGCGACGTGGCGCGCTCCATGCTCGCGGCGGCGCAGGCGAGCTCGATCGCCGTCTCGCGCGCGGGCGCGGCGCCGAGCATCCCGACTTTGGAAGAGGTCCGCGCGGCGCTGGGCGCGCTCGAGGGGTAGCCTGGGCTGTGGCGCGTTGCCCGTGCCCTCTGATGTTGCGTAAATCGGGGTGATGGCAGGGATTTCTTGCCATCACCCCGATTTACGCAACAGGCCCGGTCGTCCGACTGCCATCACCCCGATTTACGCAAAGCGGCCGCCCGCGCCGGCGCCGTCGGCCTGCCATCTGCAAGAAGTCCGCTCCTCTCGTCGCCGACGCTGCTTCCGCCGGCGGCGGCGTTGCCGTATGGCTCTGGTCGTGAGCCATAACTAAATATTTAGTTACACCACTAAAGCGTTAACTAAACGCTGGGCTGACCGTTAGTTAACGCTCCCCGAATGCATTATGTCCACGTGGGAAGAAGCGCTCTCGCCGCAGGGGGAAATTGTCGGCGAGGCGCATGTAAATGTGCCGGTTTATCTGGCCGTATATGGGAAAGAGAGGATCCAAATGGCAATCGATAACCACCAGATCGCCGCCGACGTCCTTCCGCTCGTGGGAGGTGCCGAGAACGTCACCATCGCCACGAACTGCATGACGCGCCTGCGTCTCACGCTGAAGGACCAGTCCAAGGCCGATACCGACGCCATCAAGAAGGTCAAGGGCGTCCTCGGCGCTCAGTTCGCGGGCTCTCAGCTGCAGGTCATCGTCGGCCAGAACGCGCCGAAGGTGCTCGCCGAGTTCATCGCCATCTCCGGCGTCAAGCAGGGAGACGAGGTCAAGGAGAACCTCGACGCCCCCGCCCAGAAGTTCGAGCTCAAGAACCTGCCCAACATCATCCTGGACTACCTGTCCGGCTCGATGACCCAGCTCATCCCGCTGCTCATGGCCGGCGGCCTCTTCCGCACTATCGCCGCCATCCTCGGCCCCACGATGCTCGGGCTCATCTCCGACACCGACCCGACCTACACCTTCCTCTACACCACCCTGTACGAGGCCACCTTCACCTTCATCCCCATCTACCTCGGCTACGCCGCCGCCAAGAAGCTCGGCGCGAGCCCCGTCCTCGGCATGCTCCTCGGCGGCGCCCTCATGGCCCCGTCCGTGGTCTCGGCCGTGAGCTCCAACGGCGGCTCGGGCATCATCTCGGTCTACGGTATCCAGATCGCCGCGGCCAACTACCAGCAGACCGTCCTGCCGATCATCCTCTCGGTGCCCGTCCTCTACTTCATCGAGAAGTTCTTCAAGAAGCACATGCCCGACGTGCTCTCCACGGTCTTCACCCCGTTCTGCACCATGATCGTGACCATCCCCATCGCCTTTATCGTCCTCGCCCCGCTCGGCAACGAGATCGGCAACGTCATCGCCAACGCGCTCTTCGGCCTGGCTGACCTCGGCGGCATCGGCGTCTTCGTGGTCATGGCCGTCCTCGGCGCCTTCTGGCAGCTCTTCGTTGTCTGCGGCATGCACATGCCCGTCATCCTGCTCGCCCAGGTCCAGATCATCGCCGCCGGCTACGACCCGTTCGTCTTCGTCTCCACCAACTGCGCCATGACCGCCGTCTGGGGCTGCGCGTTCGGCGCCTTCCTCAAGATGCGCAACCCGGACGAGAAGGGCCTCGCCATCGGCTACGTCATCTCCGCCATCGCCGGCGGCGTGACCGAGCCCGCCCTCTTCGGCATCCTCATGCGCTTCCGCCGCACCATGTTCGGCATGTTCATCGGCGGCGCCATCGGCGCGGTGTTCTCCGGCATCATGGGCGTCACCTACTATCTCGCGGGCGGCGCGGCCAACTTCCTGGTCTTCACCAACTACCTGCAGGGCGGCCAGATGAACACCGTCTGGGCAATCGTCGGCATGGCCATCTCCTTCGTGATCGCGGCCGTCGTGGTCTACTTCACCGGCTTCTCCAAGGAGGAGCTCGCCGAGATGGACGAGGCGTAGGGCCCGCTCCGCTCGACCTCCCTTTCGCCCCGCCCAGGTCCTCAACGTTCCTGGGCGGGGTTTCTTGGCAAGAAGGGCGGAGAAGCCCTGCTCGGCAGGGTCTCGCCCGTCGCCGCAACGGCGGCTCGTTTGCTTCGCGCCCCGGCTTTTCCGCCGCAGGGTAAACGCGTAGCGTAAGGCACACGGAGGGCGGCGCGCCGCGTCGCCGATGCGAGAGGAGAAACGCATGGCATTGGGAAAGCTGGGCGTGAACGCCCGCAAGGACGGTTTTCTGCTCGACGGCGAGCCTTGGTTCTGGTTCGCCGACACCTGCTGGAGCGCGTTCACGAGCATCACGCTCGAGGATTGGGACTACTACTTGGCGCGCCGTGCCGAGCAGGGCATGAACGTCCTGCAGATAAACACCCTGCCGCAGTGGGACCGCTGCGCGCCCGACCTGGGAATCTGGCCCTACGCGAGCGAGGACGGCGTGCACTTCGACTGGTCCGCGCCCAACCAGGCCTACTGGGACCGCGCCCGCACCATGTGTGAGATGGCCGTCGAGCGCGGCATCCGCCCGGCGCTCGTGCTCATGTGGTGCAACTACGTGCCCGGCACCTGGGGCTCGCGCATCTCGACCATGCTCGGCGCCGACGTGATGCCGGCCGAGGAGGTCCGCGCCCACGTCGCGCGCGTGGTCGAGAACCTGGGTGACCTCGACCCGGTCTACGTGGTCACGGGCGACACGGACTTCGCCTGCGATGAGGCCGTCGCCTACTACGAGGACGCGCTGTCTGCTGTCTGCGAGCTCGCGCCCGAGGGCCTGCGCTGCATGCACATCAACCGCGGCAACCGCACCATCCCGGAGCAGTTCGTCGACCGGCTCGACTTCTACATGTTCCAGCCGGGCCACAACTACGAGGGCCAGGTCGAGGCATGGAGGCTGCCCGAGGATTTTCTCGCCAATTACCCCAAGAAGCCCCTGGTCAACTCCGAGCCCTGCTACGAGCAGATGGGCGCGTCGCGCAACGTGTATTGGCGCTTCACCGCGCAGGATTGCCGCGCGAGCGCATGGTCGTCGATCCTCGCCGGGGCGTCTGCGGGCGTGACCTACGGCGCGCACGGCGTGTGGAACTGGCAGACGTCGCGCTCAACGGGCTCCGCGTTGGGCGAGGGCTTCGACGCGCCGTTCCGCTGGCAAGAATGCCTGCAGTTCCCGGGCGTCTGGGACTATGGCCTGATCCCGCATGTGCTCGAGGGGCTGGGCGCGACCTCGGCCGACGATGCCGCTGCCGTGGTTCCGGCCCAGGAGCTTCTCGACGACTCGCGCGAGGCCATCCGCTGCGCCCGAATCGGCGAGAAGGCCGTGGTCTACCTGCCGCGGGCCACGAAGGTGAAGCTCAGGCCGGGCGCCCTTGCCGCGGCCGCGGCGGTCCGCGCCCGCGCGGTCGACCTGCAGGACAAGCGCGTGGCCAACCTGCCCGTGAGCGTCGCAGACGGCGCGGTTGCGGTAGCGCAGCATCCGTTCGGGCACGACGCCCTTGTCGTCGTCGAGTAGGGAAGAGGAATCGTGATGTCTACCTACGCTACCGTGGTGACCTGCGGCGACTTCGGCCCGTGGATCTCCAAGGTCGTCGTCGATCTACCGTGCGAGGTTCGCGCCTCCGAGGTCGCGCCCGAGGGCTTCAACGTGTACTGCGAGCGCTTCGAGCCGAGCGGGGAGCCGCTCATGCGCAAGGAGCGCGGCGCCGATCATGCCGTCGCGAGCGCCGGGTACGTGCCCGTGCTCGCGGCCTATCCCTGCGATGAGCTGGGCGCGCGTGCCGAGGCCGGCACGCACGTCGCGCTCGAGGTCCCGGAGACGCGCCTCACCAAGCGCATCGAGGGCGGCGTTCTCGGCTCCCGCTACATCGAGAACCGCCTGCGCGTGACGCAGCTCGCGCCCCTGGGCGAGGGCAGCGATCCTGTGTGCGGCCTGGTCTTCGATGAGCCGCGCGAGGAATACGCGCCCGAGCTCGCGGGGTGGGCGTCGGCGGTCCAAAAGACGGCCGTCGACGGCATCGCGCTCGAGTACGGCTACTTCGAGCCGAGCTTCGAGCCGCGGCGCCCGAACCCCTTCGCGCAGCCCGTGCCCGTGTGCCAGAAGGCGCCTCTCATCGTCTACCTGCACGGGGCCGGCGAGGGCAGGGGAGACACGTCCGGCGAGGGCGCCAAGCGCGCCTTTACCGGCAACCGCGTGACCGCGCTCTCGCAGGACCCGATCCAGGGCTACTTCGGCGGCGCGGCGTGGGTGCTCGTGCCGCAGAGCCCGACCTTCTGGATGGACAACGGCACCGAGCAGATGGGCCGCTCCAACCAGAGCATCTATGCCCCGGTGCTCAAGGCCCTTATCGATGAGTTCGTGGCAGAGCACGCCGATCGCGTCGACACGAGCCGCATCGTGGTCGCCGGCCTTTCCAACGGCGGCTTCATGACGCTGCGCATGGCGCGCGACTACCCGGGCTTCTTCGCGGCGGCGGCGCCTTGCTGCGCGCCGTGGTACAACGCGACCGAGGAGGACGTCGAGCTGCTGAGCCGGACGCCGCTGTGGTTCACGCACTCCAAGGGAGACGAGCTCGTCGACCCGCGCGAGACGGTGCTGCCGCTCTTCGCCGCGCTCAAGGCGGCCGGCGCGGACGTGCACTGCAGCTACTTCGACCACGTCGAGGACCTGACGGGCCGGTATCGCGAGCCCGACGGCAGTGCCAAGAAGACCTTCAACCACGGGGTGTGGATCCACCAGTTCAACGACTTCTGCCGTACCGACCTGGACGGCACGAACGTGCTGCTCGGAGGCGAGCCCGTCGGCCTCTGGGAATGGTGCGCCCGCGTGACCCGCTAGCGATCAGCGGGTAAAGGGGGCGCCCCTTTGCCCACTTTTTGAAAGGAGGATTTCCGTGGACGAGCCCCGCCATCGCGTGATCGTTACCACGGACATGGAGATCGACGACATGAACTCCATGGTCCATCTCGCGCTTTATCTCAACCTGCTCGACGTTGAGGCCATCGTGTACACGGCGTCCCAGTACCACTTCCTGGGTGACGGCATGCATACGCTGGGCGAGGTCAACCAGCATTGGCGCACGAAAGGGCGGCGCTCGACCGACTGGGAGGTCGTCCCGCATGAGCCCGACCCGGAGGCGGGGAGCCTCGCGAGTTACCGTCCCTTCCCGCCGCGGTGGCTCGAGGACCTTTGGGCGGGCGACTACGCCGAGGCTTGGCCGAACCTGTGCGCGAACGCCGCTGCTGCCGGCGAGCCGCCGTTTCCTTCGCCGGAGGAGCTTCTTGCCAAGACATGCGTGGGCAACGTCGCCTTTGAGGGCGACGTGCGCGAGGCCACGCCCGGTTCCGACGCTATTGTTCGCGCAATCATGGACGACGACCCGCGGCCGTTGTGGCTCCTCTCGTGGGGAGGAATGAACACCATAGTTAGAGCCTTGATGACCATTGCTGAGCGTTGGCAAGAAACTCCCGAGTGGCCGGCCGTGCGCGAGCGCATCTACAGTAAGGTTCGCGTCGCGGGCGTCATGGATGGTGTGGGGCAGGACAATTCCTGGGCCGACCACGGAAGGGCGCTCCTTCCGGGGCTGCAGCTCTGGCGCGTGCCGTTCGTTTACGGCGGCTACGTCGACGCAAAGATGGGGCAGCCCGACACGCTCCCGCTTTTCCGTGCGCCTTGGCCCGAGCGGAACATAACGCGTGACAACGGGCCGCTCATGGCGCGTTACGCGCTCTTCGGCGACGGCAAAATCTATGACGGTGAGGCCGAGCGATTCCAGTTCGGCAAGCACGCGCGGCTCGATTGGGGCCTGCCCGGTGTGCCCGCGCTGCAGTTCGATCGAGGTGACTTCTTGGCAGAGGGGGACTCGATCACGTATATTCCGCTGCTGCCCTTCGGCCTGCGCGGCGTCGACGAGCCGGGGTTCGACACGTTGCTCGGGCCGATGTTCCGCGATGGCGAGAAGCCCGCGGTCGAGGTCGCGCCCTTCTCGGCGCCGACGGAGAACCTCAACCCGTTCCTTCGCGCGTACCAGGAGGATTTCGCCGCGCGTGCCCAGTGGTGCGCGGGCCAGCCGGAGGCGTGCAACCATGCGCCGATCGTGATTGAGGTTACCGGGGACTGCGCGGCGGCTCCGGGCGAGGGCGTTGCGGTCCATGCCGCCGCGAGCGACCCCGACGGCGACGTCTTGGCTTGCACGTGGCGCAGGTACGGCGAACGCGGCGAGGTACTTTGGGAGGCGGCGGGCACTGACGCGGTCTTTACTGTGCCCGAGAGTGCCGCGCCGGGC
This sequence comes from bacterium, assembly GCA_963605405.1. Classification (GTDB taxonomy): domain Bacteria; phylum Actinomycetota; class Coriobacteriia; order Coriobacteriales; family Atopobiaceae; genus Paratractidigestivibacter. The sequence continues at coordinate 78,955 of CAVCUP010000002.1, forward strand.
GAGCGTTTCGTGCTTACCTTCTCGGCACGCGACGTCGCCGAGCGCCCGATGACGCGATACGCGCAGGTCGCGGTGACGGTTTTCTAGATCGCGGCTTTCTCGTTGCGACTAACAGGGCGATGATAGCCGCGAGATTCCAGATGTTGCGGAAATCGGGGTGACGGCAATTCCGAGCGCCCGAATGTTGCGAAAAAGCGGGTGATGGCAGCGATGGGCCCGGTAGAGGGGGCAAATGTTGCGAATAACGGGGTGATGGCAGGAATTTCTTGCCATCACCCCGATTTACGCAACAGGCCCGGTCGTCCGACTGCCATCACCCTGATTTACGCAACGCGGTCGCCCGCGCCGCTGCCACCACTCCGATTTGCGCAACGGGCCCGCCGGCTCCGGCTGCCACCACTCCGATCTACGCGGCTTCAGCCTCGCGCCCCTAAGGCGACGGGGCGGTTTATCGGCGCCGTTTCGCAGCTAAAAGGGGCGGTCTCTATGGCCTCGTAATTTATTGCCTCTCGCATTGGAATAGTTGTATACACATCCTGCTCCCCCATATACTATTCCGAAGAAGGAACCCTTTCTAGGAAGCGAGTTGAAATGATTTCGGCGGGCGAGGCGGCAAGGCGGCTCGGCGTGAGTACGCGCCGTGTGACCGAGTTGGCGAGGACAGGGGCGCTAGATGCCCAAAAGGTCTCCGGCGTCTGGCTCGTGAGTGAGGACTCGGTTTCGCGGAGGATCTCCACCGTGAGCAAAAAAGGCGGGCGTCCCGTCAGCGGCGAGGCTCGGGGCGAGGCCAGGCTTACGCTCATGAACCGGACGCGTGAGGTTGCCGAGGTCGTCTACGATACCCGGGAAAAGCGATTTTCTAAGGTCAAGGAACTGCTCGATTTGAAACGCGGCCCGATAGGAGTTGCCGCGGATAAGGCCTTGCCGCTCCCTGCCCTCAACGAATGGTGGCGCGGCCGCGGTATTCCGGACACGCGTGCCAATATCGATCGGCTTCTTCGCGAGGCCGGCTGCGCCGTTCCGGAGGAGTTACTCGAGCGCAACCTCGGCCTGTCTCTTTCGGATCAATACTGGGTCAGGCCGCATGGAAGCGGACTTTTGTGGGAAGACATCAATTTCTTCAATAACGGCTTCGAGCCGGTTGCGGCGTTGCTGCAGTCAGCGGCCCTCACTAAGGGTGGTGGAGCCCCACACCCCGACAATACATCGGACGGGAACCTCGCAAAGACGTGGGAGATGCGCGGCGGTCGTCGCGTCCTTGTAAAGGGCGGGGGGAGCTTGTGCCAAGAACCGCTCAACGAGGTTGTGGCAACTGCGCTGCATGGGCGCCTTCTCGATGAAGGAGAGTTCGTACGCTACGAGGCTGAGGAGACGGCTGACGGTTTTGCGAGCGTTTGCGAGAATTTCCTCGCGGATGACGAGGAATACGTGCCGGCGGTTTATGTCGAGCGCTTGCTCGACGAGGCGCTCTTTAGCGATGGTTACCGTCAGTACGTGGCATGCGCGGAGAGTCTAGGCGCGGAGCGCGTTCAGGACTCGCTCGCGCGGATGATTGTCTGCGACGATCTCATCGCCAACTCGGACAGGCATCACCGTAACTTCGGCCTTATTCGAAATGTCGAGACGCTCGAGTGCCGCTGCGCCCCGATTTTCGATTCCGGGTCGAGTCTTTGGTGCGATGTGCCCCTGGCAAGGCTCAGGGACGGTGAGCATAGCTTCGAGTCAAAGCAGTTCTACACGAGCCCCGCGCGCCAGCTCCTGCTCGTGGAAGACGTGAGCTGGGTGAACATCGATGCCCTCAAGGGTTTTGTGGAAGAGGCGGCAGGCATTTTGTCGAGAAACGCCGATCTGGGCAATCGCCTACCTTACATTCGGGCTGCGCTCGAATGGCGCGTTGCGCGCATCGTAGACGTCGTCGAGTGGAGCTAGGCTGCGCGGATCCTCAGGCTCCTTCTTGCCGCAAAGTTAGTGCGGGCAAGAAGGGCGGTCTTTTGTCCACCGTCGTGAATAACGGCGTGGTGGCGGCTGCGTGTCTTCCGATGTTGCGCAAATCGGGGTGATGGCAATTTCGCGCGCCCGAATGTTGCGAAAAAGCGGGTGATGGCAGCGATAGGCCCGGCAAGGGGGCCAAATGTTGCGAATAACGGGGTGATGGCAGGGATTTCTTGCCATCACCCCGATTTACGCAACAGGCCCGGTCGCCGCGCTGCCATCACCCCGTTTTACGCAACGTCAGCCTCGCCCTTCTGCGCCGACGACGAGAGCTGCTCAGCCGCAAGCCCGCGCGATCAGCGATAGCCCTCCCACAGCGGGAGCGGAAAGAGGACATCTTCCCACTTGGCCCACTCGGCCGCGTAGTCGATCTCGTCGGGGCGCGCGAGCCAGCGGCCCTCGAGGCCGTACATCGCGGCGAGCGCGCACGAGGCCGTGAGCTGCGCGTCCACGCCTTCCGGCGCCGACCAGTCAATCTTTGGGCACGAGATCCTGCGCGAGCGGTCGGCAAAGAAGTCGTGGGTCGGGCTGTTCGGCGACATCGCCTCGGTGTTGAGCACTTGGAACAGCATGACCAGCTCGGGCCGCCCGGCGTTCTGGTCGACCTGAAGACGCAGATATTCCGGCAGCTTCGGCTTCTGGCCTGCATAGATTTGCCCCGGCTCAAAGAGCTCCATGTAGTCCTCGACGCCCTCGTGGGTGTCGTAGTAGTACTCGATGACCTTCTGGAGCAGGCCTTTCTTACTGCCGACGTAGTGAATAACGCCCGGCTGCGTGATGCCCACGCGGTTCGCGACCGCTTGGAGAGAAAGGCCGCTGTAGCCCTCCTCGTTGATGATATCGACCGCCGCGTCGACTATCTGCTGCAGCCGCTCCTGCGCGGCGGTGCTCTTTTGCTTGGCCATCCGGCCCCCCCAATTTCTCGCTTCTCCACATGGGATGCTATCCCAAATTGCCGTGCGGTTATCCAGGTAAACCTTGAGCGAAGGTAAGAAATACAACTACTTAGTAACCACTAAGCGACGAAATGGAGCCGCTTACCGTACATAGTACTTACTAAGCGCTAAGTTGCTTCGAACATCTCGTATATTTGAGCTACAGAGTACTTACTAAGTACTAACCAACCCGAAAGGAGAGCAGGTACATGCCCGAACAAGACGCCGCCGTCGATCCCAATACGATCGCGCCCGACACGGGAAAGCCCATGTCAAAGGCCGACACGATGCGCTTTATGGTCGGCTTCGTAATCTTCGGCATCATGTGGATGATGTCGGGAACCATTGGTTCCAACGTTCTGTTCCCGGAGCGCTTCAACAGCCTGAACATCGGGATGACCGGCGAGCAGATCCTTGCCTCTATGAACACGGTCGGCATGGTCTTCGCCCTCGTGTCCAACCTCGTCTTTGGTGCCCTTTCCGACCACTGTCACTCCCGCTTCGGCAAGCGCTCCCCGTTCGTGCTCGTCGGCGGTTTCATCTGCGGCATCGCCTTCTGGCTCACCGCGAATGCCGCCACCCTCGCGGCCATCGTCGGCTTCTGGTGCCTGCTCCAGGTCGGCCTGAACTGCATGCTCGCCCCGGCCGTCGCGATCCTCTCCGACCGTATCCCGCTGAACAGGCGCGGCACCCTCTCGGCCTTCTACGGCGGCGGCTCCACCGTCGGCCAGTCCGTCGGCACCATCATCGGCACCCAGTTCCTCACGAACCCCGTCCCCGGCTTCGTCATCGGCACCGTGGCGTGGCTCTGCACCGGTGTCCTCGCCCTCATCATCTGGCCTAAGGAACGCTCCGCCGCTCCCGCAGAGGGCGAGTGTGTCGAGAAGCTCGAGCTTTCCTCGCTGCTGCGCATGTTCGTCCCGCCGACCAAGAACTGCCGTGACTTCTACCTGGCCCTCTTTGGCCGCCTGCTCCTCATCTTCGGCTATTTTTGCGTCAACGGCTACCAGCTTTACATCCTCGAGAAGTACATCGGGCTCGACACCGTCGAGGCCGGCTCAGTCCTCGCTTCCATGTCCGTCCTGATCATGGTCGTCTCCTTCGTCGCGTCCCTCACCTCCGGCGCCATCTCCGACAAGATCGGCGCCCGTAAGCCGATCATCCTCGTCGCCACCGTCCTCATGTGCGTAGGCGTCGCTCTCCCGTGGCTGCTCAAGTCCGTCCTCGGCATGTACGGCTTCGCTCTCTGCGCGGGCCTCGGCTACGGCATCTACTCCTCCGTCGACCAGGCGCTGAACGTCGACGTCCTGCCGAGCAAGGACGAGGCCGGCAAGGACCTCGGCATCCTCAACATGGCCAACACCATCGGCCAGATCCTCGGCCCCATCGTGACCTCCAGCATCGTCGTGGCCACCGGCTCTTACTTCCTCACCTTCCCGGTCTCCATCGTCCTCATGGCCCTCGGCTTCGTCTTCGTCATGATGATCAAGAGCGCGAAGTAGCTCCCGCCCTCGCCGCTCTCGCCGGCCAACCGGCGGCGCAAGGCGGGGCTTCTCTTTCCCAGCCCGTCGACGGGACCCCCCTCCCGCCGACGGGCACCTAGAATGTTCAGAACCTAAGGAGGTTCCTACCATGCAGACCGTCGAGCAGTACAAGGTCTTCGCCCTCGCCCTCACGGGCACGTCCGACGGCAACCCCTACGCCGAGGTCGAGCTCTCCGCCACGTTCACCCTGGCCGACGGCTCCGACTCCGTGGTCGCGGGCGGCTTCTACAAGGGCGACGGCAACTACGCCGTCAACTTCATGCCGCGCCTCGCTGGCACGTGGAGCTACGTGACCGCCTCCAACGACCCGCAGCTCGCGGGCATTACCGGCAGCTTCGAGGCCACGCCGGCGACCGAGGGCAACCATGGCCGCGTGCTTCTTGCCAAGGACGTGTTGCCCCACCAGGCGCCGTTCTCGACCGACGAGGACTTCAACTTCGCCTACGAGGACGGGACGCGCTTCTATCCCTTTGGCACCACCTGCTACGCCTGGGTCAACCAGGAGCCGGAGTGCCAGGAAGAGACCCTCGCCACCCTCGCCGAGGCCCCCTTCAACAAGATCCGCATGTGCGTCTTCCCCAAGTTCTACGACTTCAACGTGGACGACCCCGCGCTCTACCCGTACGAGGGCGAGAAGGGCAGCTTCGACCACGCCCGCTTCAACGAGGCGTTCTGGGACAACTTCGAGCGCCGCGTGGCCCAGCTCGACGAGCTCGGTGTCCAGTGCGACCTCATCGTGCTGCACCCCTACGACAAGCCCGAGGAATGGGGCTTTAGCCGCATGACCAAGGAAGAGGACCTCTTCTACCTGCGTTATGTGGCCCGCCGCCTCTCTGCCTACAAGAACATCTGGTGGAGCCTCGCCAACGAGTGGGACCTGCTGCCTTGGAAGCCCGCCGAGGACTGGGACCAGTACGCGCGCGCGATCATGGCCAACGACCCCTACGGCCACCTGCGCTCGATCCACAACTGCCGCGAGGTCTTCGATCAGAACCACTCCTGGATCACGCACGTGAGCTGGCAGCGCTGCGACCTGCAGCGCACCGCCGAGTGCGTCGTGGACCTGCGTAAGCAGTACGGCAAGCCGGTCCTTGTCGACGAGGTCGGCTATGAGGGCAACATCAACTGGGGCTGGGGCAACCTGACTGCCCAGGAAGAGACGCGCCGCTTCTGGGAGGGCTGCCTGCGCGGCGGCTACCTGAGCCACGGCGAGACCTATGTGGACCGCGGACCAAAGATCTGGTGGGCGCATGGCGGCAAGCTTTACGGAGAGTCCCCGGCGCGCATCGGCTTCCTCCGCGAGTTCCTTGAGGGCCTGCCCGCCGATATGGACTGGATGCCGGACGAGACCCCGTTCGTGGTCGGCACGCAGACCTGGGACGTCACGGTCTACTCCAACGACCATGGCAAGGGGGAGGACGACGTCGTCGTCTACTTCGGCTTCAACCGCCCCGCGTACCGCGAGTTCGAGGCGCCCGCCGGCAAGAAGTACCAGGTCGACGTCATCGACACGTGGGGCATGACGGTAGAGGCATTGCCCGACACCTTCGAGGGCAAGTTCCGCGTCGAGCTTCCCAGCAAGCAGTACATGGCGCTTTACCTGCGCGCGGTTGAATAGGGCCGCCTCGGGTTCAGCTGGTTTTGCAGGCGGGCCCTCGCGGCCCGCCTTTCTTCTAGGGAGAGGGTTCGCATGAAGGAGTTCTTCGGCATCGATATCGGCGGCACGGCCGTCAAGTGGGCCGTGCTCACCGAGGATTACCGCGTGGTCGAGCGCGGCAGCCTGCCGACCGCGTTCGAGTCGGCCGACGAGGTCGTGGCCGTGCTCGCCGACCTTGCCCGCCCATACGTCGACCGCGTCGATGTCGTGGGCGTCTCTGCGCCGGGCGGCATCTACGAGGACGACCCCGACGGCACGATCCATCGCGGCGGCGCGCTGCTCTATATGGACGGGTGCCCCTTGGGCCGGCGCCTGCGCGAGGAGCTCGGCCTGCCCGTGGCCGTGAACAACGACGGCAAGTGCTGCGCGCTCGGCGAGTACGCGGCGGGGGCGCTTCGCGGCGTGAAGACGGGTGTCGTGCTCGCCATCGGCACCGCCATCGGCGGCGGCATCGTGCTCGACGGCCATGTCCTGCGCGGCGCCCACTGCTTCGCAGGAGAGTTCTCCTACCTGCGAAACGACCTCACGGACGCGTCGGACTTCTCGTCTCTCGGCTCCTTTGCCCTTACGGGAGGGTGGCGCCATCTCGCCGAGCTCGTCTGCGCCGAGAAGGGAATCAAGTGCACCGACGAGGTGGACGGACGGCGCGTCTTCGAGTGGGTCGAGGCCGGCGACAAGGCGGCTCTGCGCGGGCTCGACCGCTACGCGCTGCTCTTCGACGGGTGGCTGGCGAATCTCCAGGCCGTGATCGACCCTGAGGTGTTCGTCATCGCGGGCGGCATTTCTTGCCACCCGGAGCTCATCGCGGCGATGCGCGCGCAGATGCCGGCCGCGATCGAGGTCTTCGCGGCGTTCGGTGGAATGCCCGAGCCGCAGGTCAAGGCGGCCGAGATGGGCAACGACGCGAACCTCGCCGGCGCCGTCATGGAGGCCAGCCGACTCAGGTGACGCAAAAACGCTGCCGCTCCAGAAAGACGCTCATGTCCTTCCGGGAGACCAAAAACGTCGTTCTTAAGCGACGGAGTTTCTAAGTGCGGCGAGAAGTGCCGCCGGGCGCCCGGGCGGGCCCCTCCCGGGCCCGGGACCCTACTGGCGTCGGTGCCGGCGCCGCAGGTCGTCGCGGCGGGCGAGGAAGTCGGCGGAGCTCAGGCGCACGCCCTCCTCGCGCAGGTGGCGGCGCTCCTCGCGCAGCTCCTCGGCCATCTCGTGCGCGTGCTCGTGGTGCTCGTGGATGATCTCGCGCACATGGTGGGGGTGCTCGGCCATCTCGTGGACAGCCTCGACCGGGTGCGCCGCCACGGCGCGCACCGAGAGGCTCGTGATCACGGGGATGACGAGCACGGTGAGGGCCCCTGCGCACACAAGGACGCTCGCCATCGCCTCGTCCATGGCGCCCGCGCCCGTGGCCGCCTCGGTCAGGGCGACGATGAGGGGCAGCGCCATCGTGCAGTAGAGCGCGGCCGATATCTTCTCGCCCGTCGGCATGGTGCGCGTCTCGCCGAACACATGCAGGCTGACCAGCAGCGGAAGGGCGCGCACGACCAGGAGCAGAGCGACGAACCCGACGAGCAGGCCCGGGTTTTCCCCGACGGCCATGAAGTCGATGCCGATGCCCGAGTACACGAAGAACACGGGCACAAAAAGCCCGTTGCCCATGGCCTCGACCTTGTCCATGAGGCGGTGGCCGTGGTCGGCGGGAATCACGTGGCGCAGGATGAAGCCGGCGGCGAAGGCCGCGAGCACGGCGTCGAGGTCGAGCACCGCGGCGAGCGCGAGCAGCGCGCACAGCAGCGCCACCGTCGCGCGCAGGGTCGGCTGGGAGCTGCTCTCCGCGTTCTCGTGCAGGAAGCGGGAGAGGCGCGAGCCCAGGTCACGGGCTGCTTTTCCCTGGACGGCCACGAGCACGCAGAACGCCACGAAGGCGACGAGCACGGCCACGTTCGCGCCGAGGGAGCGGCTGGGAGAGAGCAGCAGCGACATCGCGACAACGGGCCATATCTCTCCCATGGCGCCGTATGACTCGATGACCTCGCCGACGGAGGTGCCCGCGAGCTCGCGGTCGCGCATGATGGGCACGAGCGTGCCGTAGGCCGTGGTCGTGAGCGCGATGGCGAAGGCGGCGCACCCCGTCTGGTCGAGCCTGAGCCCGAGCATCGGCGTCACGATGAGCGCGGCGGCGAAGCTCGCGGCCCAGCACACGGAGGCGTGCCGGCCCATTTTCCCGGTGAGCTCGCGCAGGTCAAGCTCATAGCCGGCCATGAGGAAGAGGAATCCCATGCCGAGGCGGCTCACGAGGTCGAGGCCGGGGGTGGAGTGGACGATGCCCAGGCAGTGCGGCCCCACGACGATGCCCGCGAGGACGAAGAACACGACCTCGGGAACGGGGCGGCCGGGGATGAGGCTCGCGACGAACGAGCAGAGCACGACGGCGACCATCATCACCGCGAGCATACAGAGGTTGGCGACCAAGGCGATCCTTACGTGTTGGGGACGGGCCTGTCTTCTCTTACCCCATTTGGCGCATGGGCCGCCGGCATAGTGAGCGGACGGGCCGCCCGCGTCTCCGGGGAAGCCGCCGTTGCGTGCGGACGGGGGGGCGAGCCGGCCCAAAGCAAGCCGCGCGTATGCTATCTGCACGTTAAGGCGGCGCTGTCGAGCCGATCTGGGCCGCGTGAGGGCTTCCGTGATCAAAAAATCTAGATTCTGCGTGGGTTATCGGGCTTTTTCCGTATGAGAAGGGCGGAAGAAGCGCGCGCCTCAGCGGGGTTCTCGGCGTTTGCCCAGTTGAAACATAAAAGATAAACCATAAATATCTCAATAAAGCACGCAGAATCTCGATTTTTTGTCACGCGGCCACCTTTGTCGCCCTTGTTTCGCGCGGGTTGACGCATTCGGAAGCGCCGACGGGGGCGTCTGGAGCGCCATTTTGCAGGTCTTGTCGCGAGAATTCCGGGCTCTTTACATATAGTGCGGCTTTCCTATAGCATATGGACGTTTGATGCCATGCGCGGTCGCAGGGCCGCATACAAAGAGGAGATGTGCATGTCCGGACACTCTAAGTGGGCTACCACTAAGCACAAGAAGGCCGCTATCGACGCTAAGCGCTCCGCGCTCTTCTCCAAGCTTTCCCGCAACATCACCGTTGCCGCCAAGCTCGGTGGCGACCCCAACCCCGACAACAACGCGTCTCTTGCCGCTGCCGTCGCGCGCGCCCGCATGGTCTCCATGCCGAACGCAAAGATCAAGGCCGCCATCGACAAGGCCTTTGGCGCCGGCGCCGATGCCGCCGTCTACTCCGAGATCGTCTACGAGGGCTACGGCCCCGCGGGCATCGCGGTCTACGTCGAGTGCCTGACCGACAACAAGAACCGCACCGCTGCCGACGTCCGCTCCGCGTTCGCCCACTCCGGCGGCTCGCTGGGCACCTCCGGCTCCGTCGCCTTCCAGTTCGAGCGCAAGGGCTCCATCGCCGTCGACAAGGTCATCAAGTCCGATGACAAGAAGGTCGCCGACCGCGAGAACGCCGTCGACGAGGACGAGTTCATGATGGCCGTCGCCGAGGCCGAGGGCGAGGACTACGAGGACGCTGGCGAGGAGTGGATCGTCTGGACCGCCTACGACAAGATGCAGGACGTCCAGAAGGGCCTCGAGGCCCAGGGCATCGAGGTCAAGGGCTCCGAGCTCACCATGGTCCCGACCACCCCGACCGACGTGACCGTCGCCGACGCCAAGAAGGTCCAGCGCCTCGTCGACCGTCTCGACGAGCTTGAGGACGTCCAGAACGTCTACCACACCATGAACGTGACCGACGAGATCGCCGAGGCCCTGGCCGAGGACGAGTAAGCTCGCCGAATGCGTTCGATCCCATTGCCAAGAAGGGCGGCTCCTACCCGGGTGCCGCCCTTCTTTATATGCCGGCGCTGATCTTGCGCACAACGAACGGGGCCGCTCGCCGGAGATAACGGCCCGCTGGCCGAGCATCTGCGCGATAAGGTCCTCAAGACCAAGTTGAAGCGTTTTAATACCAACCGTGCATAGCACGCTTGAGTGCGACTCCCCGTGAGGCATGATCGAGCAGCCAGCCGTTACGCGCAGGGACTCTCCTGTAGGTCTGCCAGTTGTGATGGGGAATGCCGTGAAAGTAGCAAAGCGAATCAATAACAACGCCGTCATGTGCGTGGACTCCAAAGGCCGCAGCGTCGTCGCCTTTGGCAAGGGCATCTCTTTCTCGATCGACAAAGAAACCGGCGAGCTGCCGCTCTCCGCCATCGAGCGCACCTTCTATAACGTGGACGAGCACTACCTGGCGCTTCTCGAGGAGCTCTCTCCTGCCGTGCTGACCGTATCTACCGACATCATCGAGGCGGCCGATCTTGAGCTGCCTTACGAGCTCGGCCACAACGCCGTGCTCGCGCTCGCCGATCACATCACCTTCGCCATCCAGCGCGAGCGCAAGGGCATCGTTATCCAGATGCCGCTCGCCTACGACGTCGCGCAGATGTACCCCATCGAGTACAAGGTGGGGGAGTACGCCGTCGCCCAAATCTCAAGAAAGCTCGGCGTCGAGTTGCCCGGAAGTGAAGCCGTGGGCATCGCGCTTTGCCTGCTCAACGCATCTCTTGCGCCCGAGGCCTCGGGCGAAACCGCCGAGCGGGCCGCCGCGGACAACGACGTCATCGAGAAGATCGCGCGCATCGTTGAGGGCGAGTACGGCATTACGGTCGATCGCGGCGGCTTCGAGTTCGCGCGCTTCGCGACCCACATGCATTACCTAATCGGCCGCATCCGCCAGGGTGAGTCCATGTATACCGACGCCTCCGATCTCTATGACGAGGTGCGTGCCCAGACCAAGCGCGGCGCCGTCTGCCTGGACAAGGTCGCGGAGCTTCTCAAGGATACGTACGGCAAGGACATCACGAATTCCGAGAAGCTTTACGTCCTTATGCATATCCTTCGTATCTCGCACCCGCGGGTGTAGCGATACCGCGGCGACGTCGGTTAATCGTCGCAGGTAAAACGGCCTGAGGCTGCGGCGCGGACTATGGATCCAGCGGTTCGCGCAAGCTGCCGGGCGACGGGTTGTAGTGGCGCCGACGGCGCCGGCGGGCAAGGCCCCGCAACTCAATAAGGAGGCTTTTATGGCCGACAACAAGCAGATTGCCGAGGACGTGCTCGCAGCCGTCGGCGGCAAGGAGAACATCTCCGGCGTCACGCATTGCATGACGCGCCTGCGCTTCACGCTCAAGGACGCGGGCGTGCCCGACGCCGCAAGGATCAAGAAGATCAAGGGCGTCATCGGCGTCCAGGAATCCGGCGGCCAGTACCAGGTGATCATCGGCCAGAACGTGCCGAAGGTCTACGACGAGGTCTGCGCGATGGGCGGCTTCGCCAAGCGCGCCCAGATTGACGAGAACCTCGACGCGCCCAAGGAGAAGCTCACCCCGAAGGTCGTCGGCGGCAAGATCCTCGACTATCTTTCCGGCTCGATGGTCGCGCTGATTCCCATCATCATGGCGGGCGGCCTCTTCAAGTGCGTCGGCACGCTCATTGGGCCGCAGGTCTTCGGCCTGGTCGACGAGGCCGACCCCACTTACCTGCTCTTCTATACCTATCTCTTCGACGCGGCGATGTATATGCTGCCCGTCTACCTCGGCTATACCGCCGCGAAGAAAATCGGCGCGAGCCCGGTGCTCGGCATGTTCTGCGGCGGCATCCTGATCTGTCCGGACCTGGTGGCGCTCGTCGAGCAGGGGCAGAGCACGCTGTGCGTCTACGGCATCGACGCTCCGCTGCAGAACTATCAGCAGACGGTCCTGCCGGTCCTTCTTTCCATCGCGGCTCTCTACTTTGTTGAGAAGTTCTTTAAGAAGATCGTGCCCGACGTGCTCTCGACCATCTTCACGCCGTTCCTGACGATGCTCGTCATGGTCCCCGTCATGTTCATCGTGCTCGCGCCCATCGGCAACGAGCTCGGCAACCTGCTCTCGGCGTTCCTCTTCGGCGTCGCCGACAACGGCGGGGTCGGCTACTACGTCGGCATGGCCATCGTCTGCGGTTTCTGGCAGCTGTTCGTTCTTACCGGCATGCATGCCGCCGTCATCATGCCCGCGATCGCCACGTTCCTGAGCGCCGGCGAGGACCACTTCATCTTCGTCGCCTCTAACATCGCCATGGTAGCGGCCTGGGGAACCTTGCTCGGCGCGGCGCTGCGCATCCGCAACAGGGAGGAGAAGGCGCTCGCCTTCGGCTATGTTGTCTCCGCCATCCTCGGTGGCGTTACCGAGCCCGGACTCTTCGGTTGCATCATGCGCTTCAAGCGGACGATTCCCTGCATGGTCGTCGGCGGCGTGGTTTCCGGCCTTCTCGCGGCCATCTTCGGCTTGACGCTCGGTATGCCCGGCTCGAACTCGAACTTCCTGGTGTTTCTCGGCTACGTGACCCCGGGCATGGATAACCTCATCAAGTTCGGGATCTGCTTCGTCGTCGCTTTCGTCGTGTCCGCCGTCCTCGCCTTCATGTTCGGCATCACCGAGGAGGAGCAGAAGGAGATGGACGCCGAGTAGCCCTGCGCATCGGGCCGGGCCATCTCGCGCCACAAATTCGGGGCGGGTTCCTCTTCGGAACCCGCCCCGTTTTATCTGCGTGTTCCAGCTTGTCTCCAAGCCGTCGGAAGCCCACGCTAAAGCCTGCCCCAGCGAGCAGCTACTCCACCGTCCCGTAGACGCCGCCCCAGCCATGACCGATGAGGATGGAGTTCATCTGGTCGCAGAGCTGGACGCGCGTGAACTGCCGCGAGGGGAGAAGGTCGATGACCTCGCGCAGGTCGTCGCACAAATCGAAGGCCTCTGAACGCGTGATCACGTCGATCTTGCTCGCGGTCGCGCGGCTCGAGATCCCGGGCCGGAAAACGGCGTCTACCACGCGCTGCAGCTCGCCGTACTCCTCGGAGCGAATCACGTACATGTCCATCTGGCTACCTTTCGCGACGCCGTCCGCGGCCCCTCGCCGCGCCAATACTATACTCAGCGATTGGCCACCGACGAAGGAGGACTTCCATGCCCAACATGTACGAGGCAATGACCGATGCCGAGCTCGACGCCGCCATCGCGGAGCTCGAGGCCGAGGCGGACAAGGTCCGCGCGCTGAACCTCACGCTCGACATGGCCCGCGGCAAGCCGAGCCCCGAGCAGACCGCGCTCTCCAAGCCTATGCTCGACCTTCTTTCCTCCGAGACGGACCTCACCGACGAGGGCGCCGCGGTCGACAACTACGGCCTGCCCGACGGCATCCCCTCCGCGCGCAAGCTCGCCGCCCAGATCCTCGGCGTCGACGCCGCGAACGTTATCGTCAACGGCTCCTCGAGCCTGAACCTCATGCACGACACCGTCTGCCACGCCTTCCTCCACGGCATCGGCGGCGAGAAGCCCTGGTCCCAGCAGGGCGAGGTCAAGTTCCTCTGCCCCGCGCCCGGCTACGACCGCCACTTCACCGTGACCTCGAGCTTCGGCATCAAGAACATCCCCGTCCCCATGACCGCCGACGGCCCCGACATGGACGTCGTGCGCGAGTACGTGGAGAACGACCCGCAGGTCAAGGGCATCTGGTGCGTCCCCATGTACGCCAACCCCACGGGCATCACCTACTCCGACGAGACCGTGCGCGCGTTTGCCGCGCTGAAGCCGGCCGCCCCCGACTTCCGTGTCTTCTGGGACAACGCCTACTGCGTCCACACCTTCGCGGAGGAGGGCGACGAGCTCCTCAACATCTTCGACGCGCTGGCCGAGGCGGGCGCCGAGAACCTTGTCTACGAGTTCGGCTCCACCGCCAAGGTCACCTTCCCGAGCTCCGGCATCGCCTTCATGACGGCGAGCGCCGCCGACATGGCCGAGATCCGCTCCGCCTTCTCCGTCATGCGCGTCGGCCCGGAGAAGATCGGCCAGCTTGCGCACGTCAAGTTCCTCCGCGACCTCGACGGCGTCCGCGAGCACATGAAGAAGCATGCCGCCGTCGTGGGCCCGCGCTTCGCCCTCGTGCAGGAGAAGCTCTCCGCCGGCCTCGCCGAGACGGGCGTGGCTACCTGGACCGAGCCGCGCGGCGGCTACTTCGTGAGCTTCGACGGCCCGGAGGGCTCCGCCAAGGCGATCGTGGCGCTCATGGCCGAGCTCGGCGTCAAGCTCACCGGCGCCGGCGCGACCTGGCCCTACGGCGAGGACCCCAAGGACACGAACATCCGCATCGCCCCGACCTTCCCGACGCTCGAGGAGCTCGGCCAGGCGCTCGACGTCTTCGTCGTGGCCGTCAAGCTTGTCTCCGCGCGTCTCGCCAAGGCCGCCCGCTAGCATCCGGCCCGGGTGCGCCGGGTTCTTGCCCGATGCCCGGCGCGCCGGTCCCGCGCGGCTGGACATGCGCATTTTGAATCAAGGAGAGCCCCTCTGCGCAAAGGAGGGGCTCTCGTGCCATACTCTATAACCTTGCGGGCCAAACGTCCCGCCGCACTAAAGGCAATCCGGAAAGGCGCCGAAGCATGGCCCAGGCAAGCAAGAAGAAGAGTTCAACGTCCAATATCGGGCCGGCCGGCAAGGCCCTCATCGTCCTCTTCGCCGTGCTCATGGCGCTCTCCCTCATGCTGCCGTCCCTCTCGGCGATCTTCTCGAGCTCCAGCAGCTCGTCGAGCTCGAGCAGCCAGACCAGCTCCGATACGAGCGGCGACTCCGACTCCTCCGACTCCGCCGAGGAGACCGACTACGTCGCCAAGGCGGACGAGAAGTACGGCGCGACGGTCTCGGCGCTCGAGGAGAAGTACGGCTCCGACCCCACGAACCTCGCCACTCTCCTCAACCTCGGCAAGAACTACATGACCTGGGGCACCTACGTGCGCTACTTCGGCTCGACCGACGAGAACACGACCCATGCCAACGAGCTTCTCTCCAAGGCCGTGACCTACTACGACGCCTACCTGGCCATCAAGGACTCGAGCGCCGTGCGCGTGGACAAGGCCCTGTGCGCCTACTACCAGGAGGAGTACGACTCCTCGCTCGAGCAGCTCGAGGCCCTGACGGAGTCGGACCCCGGCTATGGCCCGGGCTGGGCGAACCTCGGCATGCTTTACGAGGCCGCCGGTGACGAGGACGCCGCCAAGGCCGCCTACGCCAAGGCTCAGGAGACCGACCCGGACGACGAGTACGGTGCCAAGTCCTACGCGGCGAATCGCCTCGCCTCCCTCGAGTCCAGCGACGAGAGCTCCGAGGATGAGTCGGCTACCTCCGACGATTCCTCGGCGTCCACGTCGAGCGGCTCGGCCGGAACCTCCGTCGACGGCCTCACCGATACCCTGTCCGACCTCACGGGCTCGTCGCTCTAAGGAGCGCCGAACGAGCCTTTCTATATCCCGAAACTTTCCGCAAAGGAGAACAACATGAGCCTATCCACCGTCGTCTCCGGCGACTCCGGCAAGAAGGTCCTGGTAGAGGGAGAGGTCGACGTCTCGAACGCTGACCAGCTCAGGGACGCCGTCGACGAGGCGCTCGCCGCTTGCGAGCCCGGCGCCGAGGTCGAGATCGACCTCTCCGGGGTGCCCTACATCGACTCCACCGGCATCGGCGTGCTCGTGGGCGCCGCGCACCGCGCCGCCGAGGCCCAAAAGAAGCTTGCCGTGGCCAACCCGCAGAAGAACGTCGCACGCGTGCTGGGGCTTCTCGGCGTGGCCGGCGACCTCAACATCCGCCCGTAGCGAAGGGACCAGCCAAGTGTTTGGTATCGGAGAAACCGAGCTCGTACTCATCCTGCTCTTTGCGTTCATGGTCTTCGGCCCGGACAAGCTCCCTGGCATGGGCAAGACCCTTGGCCGCGCGCTGCGCCAGTTCCGCAACGCCCAGGAGGGCTTCACGCAGGTCGTCCAGACCGAGATCGTCGACCCGGCCACCGAGGCCATGAGCGACAAGAAGCCCAACCGCAACCGCGTCGAGTTCGACGAGGACGCCGACATCGAGGGCGAGGAGGGCGCTGCCCCCGCCGCCAAGAAGCCCGAGACCTTTGCCGAGCGCAAGCGCCGGCTCGAGGCCGAGCGCAAGGCCCGCGAGGCCGCCGAGAAGCAGGCCGCCGCTGCCGAGCCCGTCGCCGATGCCGAGGACGCCGACGCCGACAAGGACGCCGCGCCTGCGGCCGAGGCCCAGGTCGCCGTCCCCGCGCAGGAGGAGCCCGCCGCCCCGAAGAAGCCGAGCGTGGCCGATCTCTACACCATGAAGCGCCCCGCGCCCAAGCCTCAGCCCGAGGCCGCGGAGCCCGCCGACGAGCGCCGAGCGGCCGAGAACCTCGGCGACGGTCTCGACGCCCCTGTTGCCGACGCCGACGCATCCGCCGCTGCCGAAACCACCCCGAAGGAGGCCTAACCCCTCATGCCTATCGGTCCCGCACGCATGCCCCTTCTCGACCACCTCGGCGAGCTCCGCCGAAGGGTCACCATCATCGTGGTGTCCGTCCTCGTGGCGGCCATCATCGTCTACTTCGCCACGCCTGCGCTCATCGACCTCATGGTCGACCAGATCCGCGAGGCCATGCGAGGAGGCCACCTCACCGTCATGACGGCGCTCGGCGGCTTCACCATCCGCTTCAAGGTCGCGTGCTTCTTCGCCGTGATCATCTGCACACCCATCATCATCTGGGAGCTCATGGCCTTCTTCCTGCCGGCGCTGAAGCCGAGCGAGCGCAAGTGGGTCGTGCCCACCGTGGCCGCCATGGTCTTCCTCTTCTTCCTCGGCATGGTCTTCTGCTACTTCGTCATCCAGCCCGCCGCCTTCGGCTGGCTGCTCGACCAAACCTTCGAGTTCGCTGACTCCATCGCGGACGCGGAGGACTATCTCAACATTTATATGATGCTCGAGATCGGCTTCGGCATCGCCTTCCAGCTGCCGCTCGTCATCTTCTACCTCACCATCTTCCACCTCGTGCCGTACGCGACGCTGCGCGGGCAGTGGCGCTACGTCTACGTGGGCCTTATGGTTCTGTCCGCCGTGGTGACGCCGGACGCGAGCCCCGTGACCATGCTGCTCATGTTCGCGGCGCTCATCGCCCTCTACGAGGTCGCGCTCGCCGTCGCCCGCTACGTGCTCATTGCCCGCGACGGCAAGGAGTCCTTGAGGTGGACCCGCGAGGACTACGAGCGGCACGCCTTCGACGAGGCCTAGGAATTCGCTCAATCAATGGACGGGCGGCGGGGGAGACCTTGCCGCCCGTTGCCTTCTGCATATAATGTGCCAAACCACGCCACAGAACCTCAGCCGAAGTAAGGACCGTCTTTGAAGCTCATCATCACCGAGAAGAACGACGCCGCGGGACAGATCGCCAGGCTCCTCTCCGAGTCCGGCAAGCCCAAGGCCGACAAGGTCTACGACACGCCCGTCTACCGCTTCCGCATGGGCGGGGAGGACTGCGTGACCATCGGCCTTCGCGGGCATATCCTGCAGCCGGACTTCCCGACTGAGCTCAAGTTCAGCGACGAGCTGGGCTGGTTCGCCGTCGACGCCGACGGCGAAATCATGCCCGCCGACCTGCCCGACGGCCTCGAGCGTCCGCCGTACAAGTCCAAGCGCAAGCCGTTTCTCAAGGACGGCATCGACATCAAGGGCTGGAAAATCGCGAGCCTGCCCTATCTCGTGTGGGCCCCGATCCAGAAGCTCCCGGCCGAGAAGGGCATCATCCGTTCCCTCAAGAACCTCGCCAAGAAGGCCGACTCCGTCGTCATCGGCACCGACTTCGACCGCGAGGGCGAGCTTATCGGATCCGACGCGCTTCGCCAGGTGCTCGACGTGAACCCCGACGTGCCCGTCTCCCGTGCGCGCTACTCCGCCTTCACCAAGGGCGAGATCGACCACGCCTTCGCGAACCTCGTCGACCTCGATCAGGACCTCGCCGACGCCGGTGAGAGCCGCCAGTACATCGACCTCATCTGGGGCGCGGTCCTCACGCGCTATCTCACCACGGCGCGCTTCTCCGGCCTGGGCAATACCCGCTCGGCCGGTCGCGTGCAGACCCCGACGCTCGCGCTTGTGGTCGAGCGCGAGCGCGAGCGCATGGCCTTCGTGCCCGACGACTACTGGGTGATCTCCGGCGAGGCCTCCCACGAGGGCTCCGAGCCCTTCAAGATCACGCACGCCGAGGGCCGCTTCTGGAAGAAGGACGAGGCCGACGCCTCCTGGGCGCGCGTCGCCGAGGCCAAGGAGGCCCTGGTCAAGTCCGTCGAGAGCAAGAGCCGCCAGCAGCGCCCTCCCGCGCCCTTCAACACGACGAGCCTCCAGGCGGCCGCGGCCTCCGAGGGCATCAGCCCGGCGCGCACCATGCGCCTGGCCGAGAGCCTCTACATGGACGGCCTCATCTCCTACCCCCGCGTGGACAACACCGTCTACCCGGATTCGCTTGACCTCAAGGACTGCGTGCGCACCATCTCCAAGGTCCCGCAGTACGCGAGTTGCTGCCAGGCGCTTCTTGACCAGCCGAAGCTCACCGCTACGCGCGGTAAGCAGGAGACGACCGACCACCCGCCCATCTATCCCACGGGCGCGGCGGACCCCGAGAAGCTTCAGCCCGCGGCCTGGAAGCTCTACAACCTGATCGCGCGGCGCTTCCTCGCCACGCTCATGGGCCCGGCCACCATCGAGGGCACCAAGGTCACCTTCGACGTCGCGGGCGAGCCCTTCACCGCCTCCGGCAACGTCCTCGCCACGCCCGGCTTCCGCAGCATCTACCCCTACGGACTCAAGAAGGACGACCAGCTGCCTGAGCTCAAGGCCGGCGACGTGTGCGATGTCGAGTCCATGGACTTCGCCGCCAAGCAGACCGAGCCCCCCGCGCGCTACAGCCAGGGCAAGCTCATTCAGGAGATGGAGAAGCGCGGCCTCGGCACCAAGTCCACGCGCGCGAGCATCATCGACACGCTTTACCAGCGTAAATACCTGAAGAACGACCCCTGCGAGCCGAGCCAGCTCGGCATGGCCATCATCGACGCCCTGCACACCTACGCGCCGCGCATCACCACGTCCGAGATGACCTCCGAGCTCGAGGACGACATGACCAAGGTCGCCGAGGGCAAGGACACGCAGGCCGCCGTGGTCAACCACTCCCGCGCGCTTCTCGCTGGGATGATGGACGGGCTCATCGAGCACACCGAGGACCTCTCCGAGGCCATCGCCGACGCCGTCACCGCCGACGCAAAGATCGGCGTGTGCCCCAAATGCGGCAAGGACCTCGTGGTCAAGACCAGCGCCAAGACCCGCGGCAGCTTCGCCGGCTGCATGGGCTGGCCCGACTGCGACGTGACCTACCCGCTGCCGCAGGGGCGCATCGAGGCGCTCGAGGGCGAGGCCTCGGTGTGCCCGGACTGCGGCGCCCCGCGCGTGAAGGTCCACCCGTTCCGCAGCCGCGCCTTCGAGCAGTGCGTGAACCCCGCCTGCCCCACGAACCTGGAGCCCGACGTCGAGGTCGGCGTGTGCAAGGCATGTGCCGAGGCGGGCCGCGAGGGCAAGCTCATCGCCCATAAGTCCGAGAAGACGGGCAAGCGTTTTATCCGCTGCCAGAACTACGACGACTGCGGAACGAGCTATCCGCTGCCCGCCCGCGGCAAGCTCGAGGCCGCGCACGAGGAGTGCCCGGAGTGCGGGGCGCCGATGGTCGTGGTCACGACGGCGCGCGGACCCTGGAAGCTCTGTCCCAACATGGACTGCCCCGGCCGCGAGAAGAAGGAGGCCGCCAAGTCCGCCCGCGGAGCAAAGAAGGCGGCGGCCGCCGACGATAAGAAGGCCCCCGCGAAGAAGCCTGCGGCCAAGAAAACCGCAGCGAAGAAGCCTGCGGCAAAGAAGACGGCTGCAAAGAAGGACTCTGCGGAGAAGTAAGGCGAAGTTCGCGGCCTCGGGCCCCCGCTCATACGGCGGGGGCCCGTTTTGTAGAGAGGAGATGTCCCAGATGCTCGATCTTAAACGCGTGCTGGCGGCCGCCCCGAAGGCGCCGTCCGACGAGCCGCTGATCCCGCTCGCGACCCCGTGGGGCGAGCAGGTCCTCGCGGGCCGAGAGTTCGCGTGGACCCACCCGAGGCCCCAGTTCGCACGGGAGGGCGCCGTGCCCCTCAACGGTTGGTGGGACTTCTCGGCGGGGTCGGACGCGCTCGACCGGCGCATTCGCGTGCCCTTCTCGCCGGAGGCTGCGCTCTCTGGCATCGGCGAGAAGATGGAGTCCGGATGCGAGCTCTGGTATCGGCGGGAGCTGCCGGAACTCGACCTCACGGGAGGGCGCCGGGCGATCCTTCACTTCGAGGCCGTGGACTGGTCATGCGAGGTCTGGGTCAATGACGTGCCGGTCGCGAGCCATACGGGGGCGTACCTGCCCTTCGAGGCGGACATCACCGACGCGCTCGCCGCAGGAGAGGGCGGCGCCCGCGAGCTCAAGGTCCGCGCGGCCGATCCGTCCGATGCGGGTACCCAGCTGCGCGGAAAGCAAAGCTCGCGCCCGGGCGGAATCTGGTATACGGCCCAGTCGGGCATCTGGCGCGACGTGTGGCTCGAGGTCGTTCCGGCGGCGCGCCTGACGTCGCTTCGCGTCGACGCCGGGCTCGACGGGCACGTGGAGCTCCGCGTGGAGGCGACCGATTCCTCGGCCGAGGTCGTGGCGAGAATTCTCGACGACGGCCGTGAGGTCGCGCGAGCCGAGGGGCGTGCCGCGGAGCCTCTCGTTGCCACGCTTGACGGGCCGCGCCTTTGGTCTCCCGACGATCCGCATCTGTATGACTTGGAGCTGACCTGTGGCGAAGACGTCGTGCGCAGCTACTTCGGCATCCGGTCGGTCGAGGTGCGCGAGGATGCCGGCGGCTGCAGGCGTCTCTTCCTCAACGGCGAGCCTCTCTTTTTGCGCGGCGTGCTGGACCAGGGGTATTGGCCCGATGGGCTCATGACCCCGCCGTGCGCGGAGGCCCTCGAGTTCGATGTTCGGGCCATGAAGGATGCCGGCTTCAATCTGCTTCGCAAGCACATCAAGGTGGAGGACGGGCGCTTCTACGAGTTGTGTGACCGGCTGGGGATGCTCGTCATCCAGGATGTCCCGACCGGCGGCGGCGAGTATTCGGCCTGGCACACGAGCCAAAAGCCCACGCTCTTCCGATTCACGTGGACGGCCGTGTGCGACACGACCGAGCGCGCGCATCGGGCTTTGTCGTCGAGCGACGCGGCGTATCGCGAGGAATGGCTCGCGACCTGCGAAGGCATGGTCGGGCTTCTTCGCGATCACCCGAGCGTCGTGGCCTGGTGTCTCTTCAACGAGGGATGGGGGCAGTTCGACGCGGGTGCCGCGACCCAGCGGGTATGGGAGCTCGACCCGACGCGGCCCGTGGACGCTACGAGCGGCTGGTATGACCAGGGCGCAGGGGACTTCTGGAGCATCCATAACTACTTCCGGCCGCTCGGCCCCGAGCGCGGGCGGGCGGCACGGGGGCGCGCCTATCTGCTCTCGGAGTTCGGCGGCATCACGCTTTCTGTCGCGGGGCATGTCTCGCGGGAGTCGAGCTACGGCTACGGGGCGGCGGGCGACGCGGAGGCCTTTCGGCGTGAGCTCGCCGGGCTTCTTGCCAAGGCGGACGCTCTCGAGGCGCAGGGTTGCGCGGGCTTCGTGTATACGCAGCTTTCCGACGTTGAGGAGGAGACGAACGGGCTTCTCACCTATGACCGGCGCGTGAACAAGCTCGGGTAGGGAGGGCCATTGAAGAGCGGGGCTTGGGGCCCGTGAAGGCGCCCCTCGCCCCGATTCGCCCGTTGCAAGCAGGCCCGACGAACGGGTACAATCGGACACGTACAGAGGCTATATGCCCTCCTGTATATAACGTTTGATGGTGGGGAGGCCCCAGAATCAGCCGTCGTGCAGGGCGGCTGAATCGCAGAAGGGGCTTCCCCACCGTTGTATCTAGAGCTTAGAGATCAAGCGATAGATGACAGCCGCCATAATAAGCACGGATGCTGAAAGTGCCAGCACGGTAAGGTCGTCCATGCGAACCCCTCCAATCTGCCTGCAGACTCGGAGGGCGCCGCTGTCCGTGTACGAACAAGCGTACTATATTTGTATGGTTTTGTCAAGCGATGCGAGGGTTAGCTCCCGGTGTCGCTCGAGGTTTAATGCAGCTGCGGAGCTGGGCGTGCCCGTTGATTTTGTCGAATCGAATAATCGCGCGTATGATTAGAAGGTTAATTCGAGGCGAGGCGGAAAGCGGGTGCCATGCGAGGGGTCTTCATCACGCTTGAGGGGGCGGACGGCTGCGGCAAGTCGACCCAGGCGGCGCGTCTTGCCGATCGCATCGCCGCGTTCGGACGCGAGGTCGTGCGCCTGCGCGAGCCCGGCGGCACCCCCATCAGCGAAAAGATCCGCGCTCTCGTGCTCGACCCAGATAACGCCGAGATGACTCCCGAGTGCGAGCTGCTCCTCTTCGAGGCGAGCCGCGCGCAGCTCGTGCGCGAGGTCGTGGAGCCCGCGCTTGCCCGCGGGGCGGTCGTGGTCTGCGACCGCTACCGAGACTCGACCTTCGCCTACCAGGCCGCCGGTCGCTCGCTTGCCGAGGACGTCATCCACCGCGCGAACGCGCTCGGGTGCTGCGGCGTCGACCCCGACCGAACCATTGTGCTCGACATGGAGACCGAGCCCGCCCTGGCGCGCGCAACCCGTGACGGCGCCGATCGCATGGAGGCCGAGGGCGTCGCGTTCCAGCGCCGTGTGCGCGAGGGCTACCTGCGCCTCGTTGCCGATGAGCCGGGGCGCGTGCGCAAGGTCGACGCCGCGGGCACGCCCGAAGAGGTCGCCGAGCGCGTCGCGGCCGCGCTTCTCGACGTGCTGCCTGAGCTCGGGGGCGGTGCGTGATGGAGACGCCCCGCGCGCTTTCGGCCATCTCCGACCAGCCCCGCGTCCGCGACTTCCTGGCGCAGGCCATCGCCGAGGGCAGGCTCAGCCACGCGTATCTCTTTGTGGGCGCGCCCGGTTCCGGCAAGCTCGATGCCGCCGGCGCCCTGGCCAAGGCCGTCGTCTGCCCCAACGGCGGGGACGGAACCTGCGACGAATGCCGCCGCGTCTCCAGGCATACGCACCCGGACGTGCACTGGCTCTCGCCCGCGAGCGCCACGGGGTACCTGGCCGACCAGATCCGCGACCTCATCGCCGACGTCAACCTGGCCCCGATGCGCGCCAAGGCTAAGGTCTACGTGGTCGACCGCGCCGACCTCCTGCGCGGGACGGCCGCGAACGCACTGCTCAAGACCCTTGAGGAGCCGCCCGAGGGCGTCGTATTCATCCTATGCGGGCGCACGGTCGCGGCGATGCTGCCCACCATCGTCTCTCGCTGCCAGGTCGTGCCCTTCCGCGTCACCTCGCCGGACGCCGCCCTTCACACCGTGATTCGCGAGTCCGGCGGCTCGGAGAGAGACGCCCGGATAGCCCTCGCCGTCGCAGGCGCCCCCGCCCGTGCCTGCGAGTACCTCGCCTCCGCAGAGCGCCGCCAGGTTCGCAGGCTCGTGGTTCAGGCGGTGGGCGGCCTTTCCCGCGACGACTCATGGGATGTGCTCAAGGCGGCCGCGGATATCGTCGCCGCGGTCAAGGTACCCCTTGCCGATATAAAGAAATCGC
This sequence comes from bacterium, assembly GCA_963605405.1. Taxonomy (GTDB): domain Bacteria; phylum Actinomycetota; class Coriobacteriia; order Coriobacteriales; family Atopobiaceae; genus Paratractidigestivibacter. Next base: position 102,723 of record CAVCUP010000002.1, read on the forward strand.
AGGAAGAGGCCGTCAAGGAGAGCTCGGACTTCCTTACCTCCTCGGCGCTCAAGGCCGTGGAGGCGGCCAACAAGCGCGAGCTCACCGCCCGCGAGCGGTCGGGTATGATGGAGGCCGTCTCGGCCGCCGAGTCCGTCCTGCGAGACGTGCTCGCCGCCTGCGAGTCGCTCGAGGGCCCCATCGTGAACGAGGACGTCTCGGACATCGTCTCGCGCATGGCGGCCTATACATCCACGGCCAACGTCGTGCACGCGCTCGAGGCCTGCTCCAAGGCCCGGGCAACCTTATCCAGGAACGTTTCCGCGCAGCTGACGCTCGAGGTCATGCTGCTTGCCATAAAGGAGGCACTCTAAATGCCCAACGTGATACCCGTAAAGCTCGAGTACGCGGTCCACGAGCTGTGGTTCGACCCCTCAGGCACGGGGGCCCAGGAGGGCGACCACGTGATCGTCCTGACCGAGCGCGGTCACGAGATCGGCCTTGCCGTGGGCGATTCCCAGTCGATGACCAACGACGAGCTCAACCTCGCCATCGGCCATGCGCAGCTCAAGAACGTGCTGCGCATCTGCAGCGATACCGACCTCGACCATGCCGAGGAGCTCGCCCGCCGCGGCGACGAGGCGCTCCCGGTCTTCCGCCGCTATGTCTCGGCCTCCGGGCTCGAGATGAAGCCCGTGGGCGTCGAGTTCCTCTTCGATGAGGAGAAGGCCGTCTGCTACTTCGCTGCCGAGGACCGCGTCGACTTCCGCCAGCTCGTCCGCGACCTCTCCCGCGAGCTGCGCGTGCGCATCGATATGCGCCAGATCGGCGTGCGCGAGGAGGCCGCCATCGTGGGCGGCTACGGCCACTGCGGCCAGGAGCTCTGCTGCCGTCGCTTCACCACGAGCTTCGACCCGGTGAGCATCCGCATGGCCAAGGAGCAGGACCTGCCGCTCAACTCGACGAAGATCTCGGGCGCGTGCGGCCGCCTCATGTGCTGCTTGCGTTACGAGTTCGAGGCCTACCGCGACTTCAAGGGCCGCGCGCCCAAGCGCAACGCCGTGATCGACACGCCCCTTGGCAAGGGAAAGATCGTCGAGTACAACACGCCCAAGGAGCAGATCGTGCTGCGCCTCGAGGGCGGCAAGACGATTCGCGTCGACCTCGCGGACATGACGGCCTCTGAGGCCGCGTGCAAGAAGTCCAAGGAGCTCGGGTGCGCGTGCCGCCCCGACACCGTGACGCGCGAGGTGCTCGAGAAGCTCCAGTCGCCGGACGTGCAGATGGCGCTCGCGGAGCTCGACCGCAAGAACGGCGTGCTGCCCGCCGAGGCCCCCGACGCGAGCGACATCTTCGTCAACACGAAGAAGCGCCGCCACGAGCGGCCGTCCACGCAGAAGAACGAGGCCAAGGGCGCCCACGAGGGCACCCGGCGCCGAGCCGGTGGGGATGGCCGGGGCGGCGAGGAGCAGCCCGCCGCGGCCCAGGAGCCCCGTCGCCGCAAGCGCCGCTCGCCCGGCGACGGGGGCGCGGCGACGCCGGCGCACATGAAGCCGGCGGCGGATTCCGCCGAGCCCAAGTCAGGCGCGCCCGCGCGCAGGCGTCATCACCGCGCAGAGGGGGCTGCCGGCCCCGAGGGCGGGCAGGAGCGCAAACAGCAGCGTGGCGGCGGGATGCGTCCCTCGCGCCGCCGCAGGCCCGGCGACAAGGGCGGCGCGGGCGCTCAGCAGCAATCCTCGGCGCCCAAGCAGCAGCCTGCCGCGCCCAAGCAGCAGGGCCAAGGCGGAGAGGGGCAGGCGCCCGGCGGCGACAGCAAGCCGCGCCGCCGCCGTCGCCGCCGCGGCAACGGCGGCGGGCAGCCCGAGGGCGGCGCCGGCGCCGCCGAGTAGTCTGTTCGTCATCTCATCGAGGTCCTCGGCGCGTTTTTCGCTCGGAATGCCGGGGGCCTCGGCTTGTTTTTTTGTGGGCCGTTGTGCCCGGAAGGAGCTCGCTATATGGACGGGAAGATGTTCCAGCAGTTGGCGGAATCGGCGCGCACGTATCGCCGCTACGACGGCAATCCGGTGGGGGAGAGCACGCTTCGCGAGCTCGTGGACGCCGCGCGCTTCGCGGCGACCGGCAACAACATGCAGCTCCTGCGTTTCCGTGCGGTGAGCGCCGAAGACGCCGCTGAGGCAGAGAAGGTCTTTTCTTGCCTGCACTGGGCCGGCGCCCTCAAGGATTGGGACGGCCCCGCAGACGGCGAGAAGCCCGGCGGCTACGTTGTTATCTGCCTGCCTCAGAAGCTCGCGGCGAACCCGATCCGCCTCATCGACGTGGGCATCGCGAGCCAGACCATCGTGCTCGCGGCGGCGGCGCGCGGCCTCGGCGCCTGCATGCACAAGAGCTACGACGCACGCCTGGGCGATGAGCTGGGGCTTACCGAGGCCGGCTACGCCGTGAGCATGGTCATCGCGCTCGGCGCCTGCGGCGAGAAGGTCGTCGTCGAGCCCGCGACGACGGAGCACGGCCTCACCTATTGGCGCGAGGCCGACGGCTCGCACCATGTGCCCAAGCTCACGGTGGACGACCTGCTCATCTAGCTGCGAGCGTACCCTGACGGTTAAAACCCCGCCGGCACGAGACAACCCGTCCCCGAACACTGCCGTTCGGGGACGGGTTGTCTCGTGCCGTGCGTTTGGGGCCGGGTTACGAGGCGCTAGCAGAGCTCGCGGACCTTAAGGTCGAGGGAGCTTGCCTCGAGGGCCTCCTTGCCGCCGAAGATGCAGACCGAGGTCGCGGGCTCGGCGTCGACAAGGGCCGCGGCAAGGGCACGGATGTCGTCTGCCGTCACAGCGAGCTCCTCGGCGCGAATCTGGTCGCGGTAGCCGGCGGGCAGCAGGTTGAAGCGCATCTTGTCCTGGCGACGCGCAAGGGCGCGGGGCTTCACCGGCGCGTCATGGGCGGCGACGGTGCTTACGATGTAGCCCGCGAGCTCCTCTTCCGTTCCGTCCCACGCGGCGAGCCAGCCCGCGCAGCCGTCGTAGCGGCCGAGCGTGCCGTCGACGGAGGGGTCGCGATAGGACCAGAAGACGCGCGTGCCGGCCGCGCCGTGGCGGAAGCCCGTGCCGTAGGCGCCGCCCTTGACGCGCACCTCGTTCCACAGGTAGTCGTAGGTGATCGCGCGCGTGGCCACGGTCCAGCAGCCGAGGGTGCCCGCGTCCTTCGCGGACGGGGCGCCGGCGTGCACCACGTAGCTCACGTTGGACGGGATGGCGAAGCCCTCGTCGACCGGGCCGTCCACCTGCACGTCGAGCACGTGGGCCGCGCCCTTCTCGCCGAGGACGGCAAGGCCGAGGTCGCCCGCGGCGGCCCAGAAGCGCTCGCGGTCTGCGGCGGATCCGGTAAAGCTCACCGTGACCTCGTCGGCCGTGAAGATGCGCGCGCAGAGCTCGGCGAGCTTGGCCGCGAGGGCGCCCTTGCGCTCGTCCCAGGCGGCAAGAAGCCCGCGCAGGAAGAGATAGTAGTCGACCCCGCCGAGAAGCCCGGAGACCTTGTTGCCAGCGGCGTAGTGGGTGAGCGCGCGAGAGACGGCCGCCGAGTGGCCGCTGCCCACGAAGTACTGCTCGAGCGCGACCTTGCGCTGGGTCAGGATGTCGCGGATGCTGTCCAGGCCGTCGAAGCGGGTCTGGCCCCAGACCTCGCGCGGGATGTCGGCCAGGCGCTCGACCTTCTCGGAGAGGGCCGACGCGCTCACCACGAACGCGGGCGCGGCGTAGTCGAGCCGCTCGGCGGTGTAGACCTCGGTGAAGAAGCCGAGGCCGCCGAGGTTCGTCTCGATGAGCGTGTCGAGGTCGGAGGCCGTGTGCGCCTCGGTGTCGAGCTTGCCGAGAAGGTCGGAGAGCACGCCGACGTACGGCAGCTCATCGGCCGCGAGGCGGCGCAGGTCGAAGTAGTGGTAGACGTAGGCGATGCCGTGCGTGTCGAGCTCGTGGGCGATGCAGGGCAGGGGCGCCTCGACCATGGGCGCGTCCGGCTCGGGCGCGGCGTCCTCGATGTCGGCCACGGTGAGCTGGGGCAGGGTGGCGAGCGCCTCGGGCGAGTCGGGGGCCTCCTGTTCCGCGCGCAGCGCCTCGACCTCGGCGGCCACGGCGGCGAGGTCATCGTCTGTCAGCGCGGCTCGGCGGGCGGCCAGCTCGGCCTCCTCCTCGGCGGCGTCGCCGCCCTCCACGGGGACGAGCTCGACCTCGGCCGAGTGGCGGCTCTCGCAGACGATCTCGCGAAGGAGCCGCTCATAGAGCTCGTTGTCGAGGCCGGCCTTGGCCTCGGCGAGCGCATCCTCGTAGTGGACGTAGTCAAGCGGGCGCCCGTCGTCGTAGAGCCAGGAGGACATGGCGACCATAGAGAGGGCCACGCCGTCGGGGTAGCCGCCCCAGTCGCCCTCTCGCATGTTGAACTCCGCCTGGGCGAGGGCCGCGGCGAGCTTGTCGCGCGGGATGCCGTTCTCGGCGAGCTCGGCGCAGGTCGACTCGAGGAGCGGGCGGAACTTCTCGGCGCAACCGGGCTTGACGCCGCGCAGGGTGAACATCGCCTGCGGCTGCAGGATGCCGTCGATGAGGGCGCCGTCGAAGTCGTCGGCGAGCCCGGCGTCGAGGATCGCGCGCTTGAGCGGCGCCTCGTTCGAGCCGCAGAGGGCGTCCAGCAGCACGTCCACCGCGAGCACGCGGGCACGCTGGCTCGCCTCGCCGATCACATAGGAGACGCCGGCCTCGGCGTTGCTCTCGGCGGTCGCCATCTCGATGCGCGTAGGCGCGGGCGCGACGGGGGCCTGAAGCGCGAGGGTGTTCGGCGCGCCGGCCCCGCGCTTCTCGGCGCCGAGGAAGCGCTCGTTTATGAAGGCGAGCTCGCGCTCGATATCCATGTCTCCGTAGAGCACGGTGTAGCTGTTGGCCAGGTCGTAGTGGCGCGCGTGGGTATCGAGGAACTTCTCGTAGGTGAGCGTGGGGATGGCGCGCGGGTTTCCGCCCGACTCGAAGCCGTAGGCGGTGTCCGGGTAGAGCGCGTGAGAAAGCGCCTGGTAGAGCACATCGTCCGGATCGGAGAGGGCTCCCTTCATCTCGTTGAAGACCACGCCGTTGTAGGCGAGCTTGGCCTCGTCGCCCTCGCCCTCGACCTCGAGATGCCAGCCCTCCTGCTCAAAGATGCGCGGGCGGGCGTAGATGGCCGGGTGCAGCACCGCGTCGAGGTAGACGCCCATGAGGTTCTCGAGGTCGGCGGTGTTGGTGGAGGCCACGGGGTACATGGTCTTGTCGGAGAAGGTGAGGGCGTTGAGGAAGGTCTGCATGCTCGTCTTGAGCAGGTTGACGAAGGGCTCCTTGACGGGGTAGGCGTCGCTGCCGCAGAGCACCGAGTGCTCGAGGATGTGGAAGACGCCCGTGTCGTCGGCGGGCGGGGTCTTGAAGGAGATGGCGAAGGACTTATTCACGTCGGCGTTCGCGAGCCACAAAAGGCGCGCGCCGGTGGCCTCATGGCGCATCACGTAGGCCTGGCCGCCGATCTCCGGCACTTCCTCGACATGGGCAACGGTGAATCCGGCGTGCTCGGTTCCCTCGGCGAGCGCGGGGTCGGCCGCCGAGAAGTCCTTCTTTTCCATAGAGCTCCTTTGCTCGGGTTTTAGACGTGTTGGAGCATACCCCACCGCACGGGTGTTACCCTTGCTGGGCCGACACGTGATGAGGAGACCGAAACATGCCCGAGAAGGCCGCAGGGACCGAGCAAACCGCTAGCGCGGAGGGGCGCGTGGGGATGCGCGGAGAGACACACGAAGACGCGCGCGCCCGTGTACGCCGCGGTGTCGTCTACACGCTCGTGGGCGGCACGTTCTGGGGCCTCAACGGCACCGTGTGCAGCTGGCTCATGAGCAACTACGCGGTGGACCCGCTGTGGCTCGTCTGCCTGAGGGAGCTCACGGCATGCTGGCTCTTTCTCGCCGCCGCGGCGGCCCGGCCGCAGAGCCGCGCCCAGCTCACGGGCGTGCTGCGCGACCCGCGCGGCCGCCTCGAGATCCTCGCTGTCTCCATCGGCGCGATCCTCTTCTCGCAGGTGGCCTATCTCGAGGCGGTCAATGCGACGAGCTCGGCGATGGCCACGGTCATGCAGAGCCTCGGCATGGCGCTCGTGCTCGCCTACACGTGCGTCCGCGCGCGCCGCGGCCCGCGCTGGAAAGAGGCGCTCGGCCTCGCGCTCGCGCTCGCCGGAACGTTCCTTCTTGCCACCGGGGGAAACCCGGGGCAGCTCAGCCTGCCCGTGCTCGGCCTTGTGTGGGGGCTCGTGTGCGCGGTCTCGTCGGCGTGCCTCTCTATCCTGCCGGCCAAGCCGATGGCCAAGTGGGGCAACTTCACGGTGAACGGTTTGGCGTTCCTCGTTTCCGGCTGCGTGCTCTCGCTGGCGTATCGGCCGTGGGAGCACATGCCGGCGCTCGACGGCCCCGCGATTGCGGCGCTCGTGTTCTCGGTGGTGGTGGGAACCTTCGGCAGCTATGCGCTCTACCTGCAGGGGGTTCGTGACGCCGGCTCCATGCGCGCGGCGCTTCTGGGGACCTCGGAGCCCATCGCGGCGACCATCTCGACGGTGCTCTTCCTGGGTACGTCCTTTACCCCCGTCGACCTTGTCGGCTTCGCGATGATTCTGGCAATGGTCTATCTCACGGCATAAAGAAGCGCTGCCCTGATCTTAAGGGGCGCCTCGTGCCTGCCGAGCTGCAAAAAAACGCCGGCGGGGCCGCGAAAGGGACGTCTCGGGCCGAGAATCGACCCTATGGCGTCCGTTGCGGCCCCACCGGCGTTTCCCGGCTCGCCGAGACGCGTCGCGCGGCCCGGCTTAGCCCGTGGGTTGTTGTTCCTAGAAGAGCTGCATGCCGAAGTAGGCGATGACCGCCACGCCCAGGACGATGCGGTACCAGCCGAAGGGCTTGAAGTCGTGCTTGCGGACGAAGCCCATGAGGAAGCGGATGCAGGCGAGCGAGACCACGAAGGCCACGGCGCAGCCGGTGAGGAGGATGGCCGTCTCGTTGGCGCTAAAGACGTTGCCCTTGAGGAAGAACTTGACGAGGCGCAGGGCGGAGGCGCCGAACATCACGGGGATGGCCAGGTAGAACGTGAACTCGGCCGCCACGGTGCGCGAGCAGCCCAGAATCAGGCCGCCGATGATGGTGGAGCCGGAGCGAGAGGTGCCCGGGACGATGGAGAGCACCTGAAAGAGGCCGATTCCGATGGCCGTCTTCCAGTCGAGCTCGGCGATGCTCTGGATGCGCGCGTCGGCGTCGGCCAGGTCGGAGCGGGTCGCGATCTCCGCGGTGGTCGCCGTGACGGCGAAGTGCTTGGGCGCCGGGCGCAGCTGGGAACCGGTGGGGCCGGGCAGGGAGCTGCTCACGGTTTCCTCTCGGCGGCTCTCGATCACGATGAAAGCGATGCCGTAGACGATGAGGGCGGCGGCGATCACGAAGGGGCTGCCCAGGTGCGCCTCCATCCAGTCGTCGATGGGGATGCCGATGACGGCGGCCGGGATGCAGGCCACGACGGTCTTGCCCCACAGCACCCAGGTCTGGCGCTTCTCATAGGGGTTCTTAGACGGGGCGAAGGGGTTGAGCTGGCGGAAGAAGATCACGCAGACGGCGAGAATGGCGCCGAGCTGGATGACCACGAGGAACATGTCCCAGAAATCGGTGGAGACGTTCATGGTCAGGAACTGGTTGAGCAGCAGCATGTGGCCGGTGGACGAGATGGGCAGCCACTCGGTGATGCCCTCGACGACGCCGAAGACCGCGGCCTTGATAAGCTCGATGAAATCCAAAATGCCTCCTAGTTCGCCAAAATCCTCATTACTTTGCGACAGGTTGGGCCCCTCGCGCCACGGTTTGCGCGTTAAGACAGCGAAAAACCACGTCCGGGGCGCGCAGCCGGCCGCTCGCGGACGCGGCGGGATGTAGTAATAGTGGTAACCCTCGAGCAAAGGTATAGTGTTTTACCTGCACGACCGAACGCCCGGTGGTTTTCCGGGACCCCGAACGCGAAGGCCAGACGCTTGATTAACGCAAAGAAGATCTCGCCCGAGCGCCTGCTGGCGCTGCCCCTTTCCCTGGCCGTGGCCACTTCCGCGGCGGGGCTCTGTGTTCCTAAGGTCGCCCGCGCGGATACCCTCGACGAGCTTCAGCAGAGGATCGTGCAGAGCGCCGCGAGCTACGACGAAGCCCAGAGGAGCGTTGAGGAGCTGCAGGAACAGATCGAGGCGAACGAGGAGCTCGTGGCCCAGATCGAGGCGGAGCTGCCCACGAAGAAGCAGGCGGCGGCCGAATCCATCCGCGCCCAATACAAGATGCAGCAGAGCTCTGGCGGCCTGATCGAGCTGCTTCTCTCCAGCGAGGACTTCAACGAGGTCATCGCCAATGTCCGCTACCTGGACAGAATCGCCGAGCGCAACAACGCCGCCATCAGGGAGCTCGTCTCCGCGACCGACGAGCTCGACGAGGCGCGCGGCACGCTCGCCTCCGAGAAGGCCCAGGCCGACTCGGACGCCGCGAGCGCGAAGCAGGCGATGAGCGAGGCAGTGGCGGCCCGCAAGGAGCTCGAGGAGGAGCGCGCCCGCCAGGCGGCCGCCGAGGCCGCCGAGGCGCAGGCGGCGCTCGAGGCGGCCGCCAAAGCGGCCGAGGAGGCCGCCGCAAAGGCCGCAGAGGAGGCCGCGGAGGAGGAGAGCGCCGGCGACTCGGGCGCGACCTTCATAGCCAACTCGGGCAACGAGGCCAAGGTGGAGGTGCCCGACTCGGCCCAGGCCGACCAGGTGGTGTGGTCCGAGAAGGACATCTTCGTGAACAATTGGGCGCCGCGCATCGACGCGTATCTCTCCGGCTCGCCGCTCGCCGGCTACGGCAAGACCTTCGCCGAGGCCGCCTGGAACTACGGCGTGGACCCGCGCCTTTCGCCGGCCATCAGCTGCGTCGAGAGCTCCAAGGGCGCCGTCTGCTTCAAGCCGCACAACGCCTGGGGCTGGGGGTCCTCCAGCTGGTCCGACTGGGAGAGCGCGATCAACGACCACGTGGCCGGCCTCGCTGCGGGCTACGGCGGGCAGCTCTCCGTGGCGACCGCGCAGAAGTACTGCCCGCCGACCTGGGAGAACTGGTACGCGTCGGTTCTCTCCGAGATGAACTCGATCTAACCGGCTCCTCGAGCGGAACAATCAACGGCCCCCGCGCCTTCCAAAGGACGCGGGGGCCGTTTTCCTCTCTGCTGTGCCGAGAATGGCTCTCGGCGCTAAAGCGCCGTCGGCACGCGGCTCACGACGAGGCTCATCTTGCCGGAGCAGTCGACGTCGCCGTAGGCGGCCGGGATGATGAAGTGGTCGCCCTTCTTCACGGCCTCGCCCGCGACCCGGCCCTCGCCCTCGATCACGCTCACGCAGCGGAACGTGGGGATGGCCGAGAAGACCTTCTCGCCGTCGACGGCCACGAGGTCAACGAGGTAGCGGTCGGTATCGGCCAGGTGCTGGATGCCGCCGATGACGGGCGCGGTCACCTCTCCGGACTCGATGGGCGCGATGCCGAAGTCGACGCACTCGACGCTCTGCTCGATGTGGAGCGGGCGCGTCGTGCCGTCGGCCTGCTTGCGGTCATAGTCGTAGACGCGGTAGGTGACGTCGCTCGACTGCTGGGTCTCGAGGATGACGGTGCCGCCCTTGATGGCGTGGATGGTGCCGGGGTCGATCTGGAAGAAATCGCCCTTGTGGATGGGGACCTCGTTCAGAAGCTCCGTCCAGCGGCCCTCGTCGACCATCTGGCGGAACTCGGCCGCGTCCTTGGCGCGCTGCCCCACGATGATGGTGCCGCCCTCCTCGCAGCCCAGCACGTACCAGCACTCCTTTTTGCCGAGAGAGCCGTTCTCGTGCTCGGCGGCGTAGGCGTCGTCGGGGTGGACCTGGACGGAGAGGTCGTCCTTTGCGTCCAGGATCTTTACGAGCAGCGGGAACTCGGTGGCCTCGCCGCCGCGGCCGTCGGGCACCGCTCCGAAGAGCCCGCGCTCCTCTTTCCAGAGTTCGGAGAGGAACTTGCCGTCGAACCGGCCGCCGCGCACGCGGCAGTCTCCGTTGGGGTGGGCCGAGATGGCCCAGCACTCGCCGATGGGCCCGTCCGGAATCTCGTAGCCCCACTCGTTGTGGAGCGCGCGCCCTCCCCAGATCTTTTCGTGGAACACCGGCTCGAGGAAAACCAACTCATGGATGCGCTGCGACATTGCTGCTCCTTAATCTTGCTGACTGCCATGCCATGCAATGCGAGTTCATTATGACCCGTGCCCTACGCCGAGGCTTTGGGCATGCCCTGCTTTTACTCTTCGGCAAGAAGCGCGCGGCGCCCTAGCTCGAGCGCGCCCATGGCACCCTGGTTGTCGTTCAGGCTCGGCGCCGTGATGTAGGAATCGATGTCGGCGAGCTCGGGCGCGGTGATGTACCCGCCCAGGTACTCGACGGTCTTCTTGCGCACGAGGGGGTAGAGCTGCTCCTGGTGCATGACGCCGCCGCCCAGGATGATGCGGCGCGGAGAATAGACGAGCACGAGGTTCGCGCACATCTGCGCGAGATAGTCGGCCTCGATCTCCCAGACCTCGGGCCTATCGGCGAGCTCGACGGCCGGCTTGCCCCAGCGCTCCTGGATGGAGGGGCCGGCGGCCATGCCCTCGAGACAGCAGGCGTGGCTCGGGCAGTGACAAGGGCCGTTGTCGCCGGCGACGCGCGTGACGAGCATGTGGCCTGCCTCGGGGTGAAGCATCCCGTGCAGGAGCCGCCCGCCGAGGATGACGCCCGCGCCCACCCCGGTGCCGATGGTCACGTAGACGAGGTCCGCGAGGCCCTTCGAGTCGCCGAAGGTCGCCTCACCGAGGCACGCGACGTTGACGTCGGTGTCGTAGCCCACGGGCACGCCGAGCGCGTCGACGAAGGCCTGGCGCAGGTGGCAGCCGCGCCAGGCGACCTTAGGCGTCTCCAGGATGTCGCCGAAAGTGGCCGATGCCGGGTCGACGCCGGTGGGGCCGAACGCGCCGATGCCCAGCGCCTCGATGTCCCGCTCGGCGAACCACTGAGTCAACACGGGCAGGGTCTCTTCCGGCGTGAGCGTGGGGAACGACGCGCGCTCGAAGATCGCCCCCGTCTCGTCGCCGATCGCGCACACCATCTTTGTGCCGCCCGCCTCAAGTGCTCCGATTCGCATGGTTGGTCCTTTCTCCCTTGCAAAGCATTAGATAACCGTTGCCTGCGTGGGGAGGGCTTTTGTTCCCACGCGCAGTTCCGCATGAGCCGGAGGTGACTTAATGTCGCCTCCGTGCGAACAGGACTGTTTGAGCATGGGGACAAATGCCCTCCCCACGCAGGCTGCCAGCGTTTATTTGGTGCTGATCGTTCTGAACTCGTAGCCGTCGGGGTGGCGGGCGAAGGAGTACTCGAAGGGGGTGCCGTCGTCGAGGAAGGCGACCTGCTCGATCTCGAGGAGCGGCTCGTGCGGGCCGACGCCCATCCACTCCTGCTCTTCCTTGGTGGGGAGAACCGCGCGGACGATGCGGTGCGCGCTTGCGATTCTGAGGCGCAGGTCGTCCTCGACGTAGCTGTATATGGAGCCCTCGGCGTTCTTGCGCCGCAGGTTGGGAATGAGCCCGATGGGCATGTAGGTGTACTCGACGGCATGCGGCAAGTCGTTGGCGAAGCGGACGCGAACGATGTGGTAGACGAACTCCTCGGACTCGATGGCGAGCATATGGGCCACCTCGGGAGGCGGCATCTCGATGTCGAAGAGCTCGACTGCGGTGGTGATCTTGTCGCCCGTCGCGGCGCGCTCGGCGGTGAGGCCGCTCATCTGGCCGCTCGTCTCGAAGGAGGCGGCGTTGTTGATGGGGGGCTGGACGTTCTTCACGAAGGAGCCGGAGCCGCGGCGGCGCGTGATGTAGCCGCCCGCCTCGAGGACATCGAGCGACTTCTTGATGGTCATCTTGCTGACCTCGTACATGGAGCACAGGGCGTCGATGCTTGGGAGCTGCTCGCTCGGCTTGTACTGCCCGCACTTGATCGCGCGGATCAGGTCGTCCGCCACGAGCTCGTACTTCATCTGCGCCATGGGCCGCTCCTCTCCTTGCCTCGACGCGAACAGTTGCAACCGCGCGTCCGTGACCGAGCATAGTCCCCGGAATTGTCAGGGGACCGTTCATCGGCAAAATCATACCACTCGGCGGGAAGAAGAAAATAGGTCTTGAAGAAACAGTGGATATGCCTAACCTATAAACCAGACATGTCAGGTTGGCCAATCAGAAATGCCAGCACGGTTAGACCGCACGGGCCGCCAGGCCCGGAGCGACTACAGGAAAGGAGGAGCGATGGAACAGCTCACGCTTCCGGAGGATTTCTTCTTCGGCGCGGCGATGTCCGGCCCTCAGACGGAAGGGGAGTGGCAAAGCGGCGGCAAGCTCGAGAACATGTGGGACCTTTGGAGTAACCTCGAGCTCGATGCGTTCCACAACCGCGTCGGCTCCTACGGCGGCAACGACTTCACCCGTCGCCACAACGAGGATTTCCAGATCTTCAAGGACCTGGGCCTCACGAGTTTCCGCACCTCGATTCAGTGGAGCCGCCTTCTCGACGCCGACGGAAACGTCAATCCGGAGGGAGAGAAGTACTACCACGAGCTCTTTGCCGACGCGGAGGCCGCGGGCCTCGAGTGCTTCGTGAACCTGTATCACTTCGACATGCCCGCCTATCTCTTCCGCCGCGGCGGATGGGAGAACCGCGAGGTCGTCGAGGCCTACGCCAACTACGCCGAGAAGGTCTTCGCCTGCTTCGGGCGGGAGATTCGCTGCTGGTTCACCTTCAATGAGCCCATCGTCGAGCCCGATCAGCGCTATGAGCACGGCGTCTGGTTCCCGAAGCTGCGCAACTTCAACCGCGCGAAGGCCGTGCAGTACAACATCTCTATCGCGCACAGCCTCGCCGTGGCGGCTTATCGCCGCGCGAAGGCGGCCGGCCTCATGCGCGATGACTCCCGCATCGGCCTCATCAACTGCTTTACCCCGCCCTATACCCGCGAGAACCCGAGCGAAGCGGACCTCGAGGCCGTGCGCATGACCGACGGCATCAACAACCGCTGGTGGCTCGACCTCGTGACCAAGGGAGAGCTGCCCGCCGACGTCCTCGATTCGCTCGCGGCACGTGGCGTGGAGCTGCCGATCCGTCCCGGCGATCGCGAGATTCTCGCCCAGGGCAAGGTCGACTGGCTCGGGTGCAACTATTACCACCCCGAGCGCGTGCAGGCGCCTTCCCGCGAGGTCGACGAGTCGGGCTGCCCCGTCTTTGCGGAGCCCTACGTCTGGCCCGAGGCAAAGATGAACGAGAGCCGCGGCTGGGAGATCTACCCCAAGGGCATCTACGACTTCGGCATGAAGCTCAAGCGCGAGTACCCCGAGCTGGAGTTCTTCGTGTCTGAGAACGGTATGGGCGTCGAGCACGAGTGGGATTTCCGCGACGCCGAGACGGGCGCCATCCAGGACGACTACCGCATCGAGTTCGTGGCCGAGCATCTCGCCTGGATCGCGCGCGCCATCGCTGACGGCGCGAACCTCGTGGGCTACCACTACTGGGCCGTCGTGGACAACTGGTCCTGGTCCAACGCTTTCAAGAACCGCTACGGCTTCGTGGAGGTCGACCTCGAGGACGGCTACAAGCGCCGTCTCAAGAAGTCCGCAAATTGGTTGAGGGAAGTCGCGAAAACGCATACCCTCACCGTGGAAGAAGGGAAGTAAGGAAATGGCAGAAGGAAAGGGACAGGCGTTTCTCGATAAGTTCGCCGAGGTCTCGGCGAAGGTGGGCAACCAGGTCCACTTAAGGACGCTGCGCGACGCGTTCGCCACGATCACGCCGCTCTATATCCTGGCCGGCATCGCCGTCCTCATCAACAACGTGGTGTTCCCGCTCATCTTCGCGGACGGCTCGGCCGAGCTCGCCGCGGTCCAGGGCTGGGGCTCCGCGGTCACGCTGGGCACGCTGTCCGCCTGCGCGCTTATCCTCGCGGGCCTCATCGGCTACTGCCTGGCCGTGAACAAGCGCTTCGAGAACGCGGTCGCGTGCGTGGTCGTGGGCATCTCCTCGTTCATCATCATGATGCCGCAGGCGGTGACGGCCACCCTGGGCAACTTCCTCGTGGCCTCCAACGCCGACGACAAGCTCGCCGACAGCATGAGCTACGCGGTGTCTGAGTTGGGCGTCAAGCTCTCGGACGGCTACGCACTCACCGGCGTCGAGGCCTCCGGCGTGCTCTCCACCACCAACACCGGCACGAACGGCCTCTTCGGCGCCATCATCGTCGCCCTTCTCGCCGTCACGCTCTTCATCAAGGTCTCCGGCGTCGACAAGCTCAAGGTCAACCTCGGCGAGGGCGTTCCTCCCGCGGTCGCCGAGTCCTTCAACGTCATGATCCCGATGCTCCTCACGCTCTCGGCCTGCGGCTTCGTCTCCGCCGTGCTCGCCGCCGCCGGCACCGACCTCATGACGATCATCTCCACCTGCATCTCAAGCCCGCTCAAGGGCATCATGAACGCCGGCCCGTGGGCGGTCGTGCTCATCTACACCCTGGCGAACCTGCTCTTCTGCCTCGGCATCCACCAGTCCACGATCTCCGGCGTCCTCGCCGAGCCGATCCTCACCATGCTCATCGTCGACAACATGGCCACCTTCGCCGCCGGCCAGCCCATCCCCGCCGACCACTACATGAACATGCAGATCGTCAACAGCTTCGCCCTTATCGGCGGCTCCGGCTGCACCCTGGCGCTGCTGCTCGACACGTTCCTCTTCTCCAAGAGCAAGACCTCCAAGACCGTCGCCAAGATGGCCATCCTGCCCGGCATCTTCAACATCAACGAGCCCGTCATCTACGGCTACCCCATCGTCTTCAACCTTCCGCTGATGGTCCCGTTCGTGCTCGTTCCCGACCTGCTCATCGCCGCGACCTACGGCCTCACCTGCGCGGGCATCATCAGCCCCTGCGTCGTCCAGGTCCCCTGGACCACCCCGGCCGTTATCTCCGCCTTCCTGACCACCGGCGGCGACTTCCGCGCGGCCATCTGGCAGGTCATCGAGATCGTGCTGGCCATGGCCATCTACCTGCCCTTCATGAAGGTCTCCGAGCGCGTGGCCGCCAAGCAGGCCGAGCTTGAGGGCGTCGTCGAGGAGTAGGCCCGCAATACCGGCTCCACCTGTGTTTCCTTTCCTGGCGGGCCTGGGTTTGCCAGAGTCCGGGCCCGCCGCATCCTCTAGTCTTTGTTTACACGGCATGTCCCATAGAAAGGGGCTCGAAATGAAGAACATCCTGCTCGCATGCAACGCCGGCATGTCCACCAGCCTGCTCGTCCAGAAGATGCAGGCCGAGGCCAAGGCCCAGGGCCTCGAGGTCACCATCCAGGCCAACCCGCTCAACAAGGCGCTCGAGAAGGTCGACTCCGCAGACGTGCTGCTGCTCGGCCCGCAGATCGCCTACGCAAAGAAGGACGCTGAGGCCGCGGCCGGCGGCAAGCCCGTGGCCGTCATCGCCATGGTCGACTACGGCCGCATGAACGCCAAGAAGATCCTGGCCGACGCGCTCGCGCTTATCGGGGAGTAGCCATGGCTGAGGAGAACACCGCCGAGCAGCCTCTCGACATGGAGGAGGTCTGCTTCCAGATCATCGCCAACGTCGGCATGGCCAAGTCGATGTACATCGACTCCATCTCCAAGGCCAAGGAGGGCGACTTCGAGGCCGCGCGCGAGATGATCGAGCAGGGCTCCGCGGCTTACGTCGAGGGCCACAACGTGCACCTGCAGCTGCTCGCCAACGACGCCGGCGGAAGGTCCGTGAGCTTCTCTATGCTGCTCATGCATGCGGAGGACCAGCTCATGGGCGCCGAGTCCTTCCGCATCATCGCAGAGGACTTCATCGACGTCTACGAGAAGCTCAAGGCCCTCGAGGATTAGGTCCGGCCGGGGCGGAGGCTCGCGAGTCCGCGGACCTCGGGCCCCGGGCATATAGTGGCCGCCTGATCGAGGCGAGAGGCCCCGCCGCGCGATTCCCCCTCGCGCGGCGGGGTTTCTCTGTGCGCGAGGGAGCGGCGCGCCCATTCCGAGGGCGGTGCTCGCATCCTGCGCCCTGGATTCGCGCTACCCAGTAATAGCGAGGTTCCCGTGCGCCCTGGAAACGCGTCGCCCAGCAATGGAGAGGCCCTTTGCGCCCCGGAAGTGCGCCGCCCAGTAATGGCAAGAAGTCCCGAGCCCTGCAAACGCGTCGCCCAGTAACGTGGCATTACTGGGCGACGCGTTTGCAGGGCGGATGCGTGCTTCTCATTGCTGGGCGACGCGTTTCCGGGGCTCGCCGAGCGGCCGGGTTGCTGCGCGACGTGTTCTGAGGGCGCGCGCGTCGCTTCCGTTGCTGGCCGGCACGGTTCCGGGGCGCTTCCTCGCGCGAAACGTGCCGTCAGATTGGCCTTGCGGGCCCGCGCGTCGCTTCCGTTGCTGGCCGGCACGGTTCCGGGGCGCTTCCTCGCGCGAAACGTGCCGTCAGATTGGCCTTGCGGGCCCGCGCGTCGCTTAAGGACTTTGCGGCCTTGGTTAAGGCTGCGCTGCGGACGTGCCCGGGCACCTGCGGTTGGGCTAGACTCTGATGCGTTTTTGTGCCGTAAGAGGGGAGAGTCTTTCTTTGAACCGCAACCTGCGCCTGCCCGCCGCCATGCGGGCCGTATTTTCCGCGGCCATCGCGCTGAGCTGCGCCCTCTCGACGGTCTGTGCGCCTCCCGCGCTGGCCGCCACGTCGGCAAGCTCTGCTACGGCCGCGTCCGCCGCGACGTTGTCCGCCGCGAACGCGTCCGCGACCGCGGGCGGATCGTCCGCCGAGGCCATCGACAACCCGACCGAGGCCCCCGCGACGAACACGCCCATCGCGTATCTCTACGACACGGGCAACGACGCCGTCCTGCTGGACAAGGAGGCGACCGTCCGCGCCTACCCTGCCTCCACCACCAAGGTGATGACGGCGCTGCTCGTCCTCGAGCGCGCGAATCTCGACGACGTCGTCACGGTCCAGGCCTCCGACTTCAGCATGCTCGGCGAGGAGAGCATGATGAGCGGCATCAAGGACGGCGAGCAGCTCACAGTCAAGAACCTCCTCGCCTGCATGCTCCTTCCCTCGGGCAACGACGCGGCCTACGTGCTCGCCCGTTATGTTGGCGGCACCTGGCAGGACTTCGTCGTGCTCATGAACCAGAAGGCCGCCGAGCTCGGCTGCTCCGACACCCACTTCGCGAACCCCTGCGGCTTGCACGATGACGACCACTACACCTGCGCGCGCGACCTGGCGCTGATTTTCCGCGCCGCGCTCGATTATCCCGTCTTTAACGAGATCGCCGGCAGCGCGACCTGGTCGCTTCCCGCTACGAACCAGAACGCCGCCCGCACCCTCGAGACCACTGACTACCTGATCCAGGAGACGAGCGGCGCCTACGCCGACGGTATCGTGACCGCCGGCAAGACGGGCTACACCAGCGAGGGCGGCAAGTGCCTCGTGGTCGCCGCCGAGAAGGACGGCCGCCAGCTCATCGCCGTGACCCTCGGAGGCGAGAACGACGCCGCTTACGGCGAGCCGACCTCCAACTTCTACGGCATGCGAGACCTCTTGAACTGGGGCTTCGACGCTTGGGGCATGGTCGACGTGGTCTCGGCGGGCGACGAGCTCGGAAGAATCGCGGTGCGTCTCTCCGAGGACGGCGGGACCCTGGGCGCGGCCTCGGCCGCGAGCCTCACGGCATTCGCGCCCAAGGGCCTCTCTGTTTCCGACCTGGACATCGAGCTCTCGGTGCCCGCAAGCGTGACCGCGCCGGTTTCGCAGGGCGACGAGCTGGGCCAGGCGACGGTGTCCTACGATGGGCGCGAACTGGGCGCCGTGCAGGTCCAGGCCGCCGAGTCGAGGAGCTGGTCGCTTAAGCTCTTTATGGAGGATTGGCTCTCCGAGCCCGTGAACCTGCTCATTGCCGCCGGCCTCGTCGTGCTGCTGGTCGTGGTGGTCGCGCTCGTCTGCAACGCGCGCAGTCGCAAGAAAGAGGAGCGCCGCCTCCGCGAGCGAGGTATCCCCAAGGGCATGGACGCGGCCGGCCGAAGGACCGGGCGGCATTACCGGTAAGGCATGGTCGCGACCAAGGCGGCGAGAGACGCTTCTCTCGCCGCCTTGTTTGTGTCGGCTCGGCCGAGCCGCTCGAGCCGCCCGGTGAGTGGCCGTCGGCTTTCGTCCGCCTACGCGATGCCGAGCCGGCGGAAGAGCGGCGCGCGCACAAGGCGGTCGATCGCGAGGAGCAGGGTCAGCAGGCCGAGGCTGAGCGCGAGCCCCGCCGCGAAGAACGCCCCGGCGCCGTGCGCCTCGAGGGCCCTTCCGGTAAGGTCCGTGAAGGCCGGCCACCACAGGGAAGAGAAGTTCGACTGCGCTATATAGAACCCGAGGATGCCCGGGCTCGCCGCGACGGCGAGGCGGGCGAGCGCGCCATGCGCGGGAGCGGGGGCCGTCGCGTCCTTGCCGGCCCGCATGCCCTCGGCGCGTTTCTCGACGGTGCCTGAGCGCGCGAACGCCACGGAGGCGACCGCGAGCGCGAACGAGACCGCCGACGTCGATTTATACGAGAGATCCCACACGAGCTCGAGCCTGCCCGTGAGCGCGCACCAGAGTTCGAGGCCCCAGGCGACGGCCGCACAGGCGCCCAGGAGCGCCCCCGCGCCCCTGCGGCTCGGGCGCCTCTCGCTCAGGTAGGCGCCCGTGACGAAGGCCGCGAAGTACGTGACGGCGCTCATGAGCTTGCGCCAGTCGAGCAGCCCGGCGCCCTCGGCCGCCTGCGAGCAGAACGCGATGTAGGAGTTCGCGGCGAAGACCGTGGCGAGAATCGCACAGATGAGCGTCCCGTGCCGCCCGATGCGCCGCCATGCCCAGCCGATCGCGGGGGCAAGCACGGTGAGGGCGAGGTAGACCCATATGAACTCGAGCCCGGTCGTGAGCCAGTCGATGCGACCGAGCCCGATGCCCTCGATGGGCACGATGAACGCGCTCACGCAGAGGGCGGCCGCCGCATAGAGCGCGACGGCGGCGAGAATCGAGCCGGTGCGCCGCGCGGTCCTGCGCGCCTGACCGCCCCAATACCCCGCCTCCCGGCTCTCTCGCGCCGCCGAGGGCACGAGGAAGAGCCCGGAAATGAGGAAGAAGACGTTGTTGCCGTAGGCGCCGAGCAGGTTGATGAGCCCGAGCCCGCATGCGGCGAGCGGGTCGGCCGCGAGCGAGGCGCCGGGCCCGCTGGCGCTGGTCATGAGGTCGAACCAGGGCATGAAGGTGTGGAAGAGGGCGATTCCTGCGGCGGCCACGAGGCGCAGGGCCTCGATACGGGGGTCTCTCGCCGCGCGCTTGCGTGTCACTCGCTTCTCCTTCTGCGCTTAGGTCCGGGTTCGCAGTCGAGTATAGAGTGTCCGACGGGGCCGTCGCCGACGGCAAGAGGCGCCGCGCCCATGCTCGCGCGCGGCATCTTTGTAAGGCGGGCATCAATGTAAAGCGCCCGCTTCATCGGGGCGCTCCGGCCGAACAGCGCCCGTTTTCGGTGCTTCTTGCCTCGCAAAGCGCCCTGCGAGCCCTGGGGCGCGCCCCGGAATGTAAGCTGCATGTAAGCCTTCGCCTTACAAAAACCCTCGCCGGCTTACTTTGGCCTTGGAAACAAGGACTTTACGTTATCCTTATCCGGTGCTTACGCACGCATGACAGTACTGGGGCGCATCGGACTTTCGCGCATGTGTGGAAAAGAGTGCACTTGATTACCCTCGGTGAGTTCTTCGGCCTTCTGGCCTCCGACCCCTTCCTCGTGCTGGTGATGGTGCTCGTTTTGGGCACCATCTTCGTGAACGGCGCAACGGACGCCGCCAACGCCATCGCCGAGGTCGTGGGCACCCGCTCAATGGACATCGATGACGCGATCATGATGTCCGTCGTCTGCAACTTCATCGGACTCGTGGCCATGACCTTCATCTCCACGGCCGTCGCGGACACCATCTCCGGCATGGTCGATTTCGGCGGCGACTCGCATCTCGCGATGATCGCGCTGGCGGCCTCCACGGTCGGCATCGTCGCCTGGGGCGTCGCGGCTTGGGTCTTCGGCATCCCGACCTCCGAGTCCCACGCGCTTATCGCCGGCCTCACCGGCTCGGCGCTCGCCGTTTCCGGCGGCCTCGACGGCGTGAACATGGACGAGTGGGTCAAGGTCATCTACGGCCTCGTTCTCTCGACCGTCCTCGGCTACATCGCCGGCTGGGTCATCGCAAAGATCATCCCCATCGCCTGCAAGAACGCCGATCGCCGCCGCGCGAACAACTTCTTCGGCAAGATGCAGATCGCCGGCGCCGCGGGCGTTGCCCTCATGCACGGCGCGCAGGACGGCCAGAAGTTCATGTCCACCGCTATGCTCGCCGTGGCCCTCTCCATGGGCAAGACCGTCGGCGAGATGGGCGGCTTCCCCCTCTGGATCGAGATTCTCTGTGCCGGCGTGATGGCCATCGGCACCGCCATCGGCGGCAAGAAGATCATCAAGAAGGTCGGCATGGAGATGGTCCAGCTCGAGAAGTACCAGGGCTTCTCCGCCTCTATCTCGGCTACCGTGTCCCTCTTCATCGCCACCGTGACGGGCCTGCCCGTCTCCACGACGCACACCAAGACCGCCGCCATCATGGGCGCCGGCGCCGCCAAGGACGTCCGCTCCGTGAACTGGGGCGTCTGCAAGGAGATGGTCCTCACCTGGATCTTCACCTTCCCGGGCTGCGGCATCATCGGCTACGTGCTCGCCAAGCTCTTCCTCGTGATCTTCTAAACCGAACGTTTTCTTAGATTCGACGACCCCCATAGATAAGGAGCCCATTCATGGCACGCAACAAGAAGGAAGACGAGTTCTACACCCTGCTCAAGGAGTTCGCCGCCCTCATCGTCGAGACCTCCGAGGAGTACGCGGGCATCATCCACGACTTCCCTAACTCCATGCCCCGCATCCCGCAGATGAAGGTCTACGAGACCAACTGCGACGAGCGCGTGAAGACCATCATGCAGAAGCTCTACACCTCCTTCATCACCCCGATCGACCGCGAGGACATCTCCGCCCTGGCGCTCGCGATGGACAACATCACCGACTCCATGTATGGGGTGACCATGCGCATGGACCTCTTCAACATCACCGATATGCGCGTCGAGGCCGAGCAGGCCGCCGACCTCGCCGTCACCGCGGTCAAGGAGCTCCAGGAGATGATCAACCGTCTCCCCGACTACAACAAGGAGCCCGAGCCCGTCATGGAGAAGGCCATCTCCGTGGGCGATATCGAGGACCAGGGCGACACCGTCTACCAGAACGGCCTGCGCCGTCTCTTCCACGAGGAGGAGGGCCACGGCGGCAAGTACGCCGTCACCTGGCTGCGCATCTTCGACCGCATGGAGCAGGTGCTCGACGCCTGCGACGACGCCGCTGGCGTCGTGCGCGCGGTCGTCATGAAGTCCGCGTAGGCTTGCGGACGTAAAGCCGGCTTGGAAGCCTCGCGCTTCTTCCTAAAACCCAGACAGTCCTTGGGGCCCCGATGTTGTCGGGGTCCTTTCGCGTAACGTGCCCTGGCAAGAAGCGCGGGTTGCCCGGCCGCGCCGCAGGGCGTTGTGCAAACGGGGGCGATGGCAATGCGGGCGGGCCGCGTGTTGCGCAAACATGGCTGATGGCAATTCGGGCGGGCCGCGTGTTGCGAAAACAGGGGTGATGGCAGCACCGGCAAGGGCGCAGGCTGCCATCAGGGATTATTTCACAATATTTGGTTCCCCTTCGCTGCCATCAGGGCCATTTGCGCAACGCGGGGCCGTTGCCAATTGCCATCACTCCTGTTTTCGCAACGCCGTGGGCGCAGATGCCCGCGGGGTCCTTGGTCGAAGGCTCCGCAAGAACAGTGGCCATGGGGCAAGAAGGGCGCTGCTGGGATACTATGAATGGCATGGATACGAGAGAACCCATAGACGTCGAGACCCTGGAGGCGGCGCATTCCGTCGTCTATGAGGGCTCGGTGGCCGGCGCGGCCGCAGGCAACGCGGCCCGGTGCCGCGCCGTCGGCGCCAAGGTGTTCGACATGGGGCGGGGCCTTCGTGATGCGGGTGCGAAATCGGCTCCGTACCTGCAGCTGGTTGGGCGGTGAGCCCGATGGGGGAGGAAGGTCTCACGCATCGGCAGTACGCAGAGCTCGCACGACTGTCTATCGATAAGCTCGCCGAACAGTGCGAGACGCAGGTATTCCGCGCAACGGGGCCGGGCGGCCAAGGCGTGAACACGACGGATTCGGCGGTGCGCATGACGCATGTGCCCACCGGCATCACCGTGGTCTCGCGCGAGTCGCGTAGCCAGTATCGCAACCGCCAGATCTGCCTGCAGAAAATCCGCGACGAGCTCGCGCGCCGCGGCCGTCCGCCCAAGGTGAGGCGCAAGACAAAGCCGACGCGCGCCTCGAAGGAGCGCCGCCTCGCGACCAAGCGCTTCCGCTCCGAGGTCAAGAAGCTTCGTCGCCGCCCGACGGACGAATAGCGGGGCGAGGGAACCGTCTCTTTGCCCCGTCTTCACGTTTCTGAGGGGTTCGCAGGCGTCGCTGCGGAGTTTGCGATCGTTGCCGGGGCGCCGGGCCGCTAAGCGGGCAAAGGGGCCGCCCGCAACCCGGTTTGGCTAGGCGACCGTGGCTGCGAAGGCGAGAAGCTCGTCGACGTGCTCGGGGCGGGTCGCCCACGAGGTCACGAAGCGGATGACGAGGCGGCCGTCGGGGAGCTGGGCGAAGACCTCGCAGCCCGCGGCGTCGATGAACTTCTCGGCCACGTCGCGCTCCACGACGAAGAACTGCTGGTTCGTGTTGGCCGGCAGGTAGGACTCGAACCCGAGTCGATTGAGGCCGTCGCGCAGCTGCAGGGCGCAGGCGTTGGCGCCGCGGGCGAGGCTCCAATAGAGCGCCTCTCCGCCGTCGGCCGGCTGCGCAAAGGCGGCCTCGAACTGCACGCCGAGCAGCCGGCCCTTGGCCATGAGCCCGCCGCGCTCCTTGATGAGGTAGGGGAACGACTGCTTGAGCTCGGGATCGGCGATGACCATGGCCTCGCCAAAGAGCAAGCCGTTCTTGGTGCCGCCCAGGTAGAAGGCGTCTGCGCGGGCGGCAAGGTGCCCGAGCGTGAGGTCGTTGCCTTCCGACGTGAGCGCTGCGGCCATGCGCGCGCCGTCCACGTAGACCTTGAGGCCGCGCCCGTGAGCCCAGTCGCAGATGGCGTCGAAACGCTCGCGCGACCATACCCCGCCGAACTCCGTGGCGTTGGTGATGTAGATCATCTTGGGCAGCGTCATATGGCGCCCGGTCATTGTTTGGTTCACATACATGAGCTCGGCCGCCTCGGGCGAGAGGAACCCGTCGGCGTCCTGCGTGGCCAGCACGGTGCGCCCGCAAGCCGCGATAGCGCCCGTCTCGTGCACGTTGATGTGGGCATCCTTGGTGCAGATGACGCCCTCCCAGTCGCGGAGCATCCCCGTCACGCCCACGATGTTGGCGGAGGTCCCGCCGATGCAGAACTCGACGTCCACGTCGTCGCGCCCGCAGGCCGCGCGGATCAGCTCGCGCGCCCGCTCGCAGTGCGGGTCGCCCTCGGTGTAGCCCACGCACTGCTCGTCGTTCGTGCGCGCGAGCGCCTCGAGTATCTGGGGCGCGGCGCCCTCGGAGTAATCGTTGCGGAAGAGGTGCATGACCAGGCCTTTCTTGTCGGGTGAAAATTGACGGCAACGCTGAATCTTACCGTTCGCGCAACCTGCTGTTCGGCCTTTGTTAACAGCGCGACACACGAGGGCGCGCGTTCGGAAATCGGGTCTACCCTAGGGACTTGCGTACCAAAGGGTTCGATCGGCGGCGCAGTCGGCGTCGCCCACGCAAGGAGATGCGAAGCATGGAGAAGAAGGACATCGACTGGGGCAGCCTCGGCTTCAACTACCAGCACACGGATTACAGCTATGTCTGCAACTACAAGGACGGCGAGTGGGGCGAGGGCGAGCTTACCCCCGACCACACCATTGTGATGTCCGAGTGCGCAGGCCTTCTCCACTATTGCCAGGAGGTCTTCGAGGGCCTCAAGGCCTACACCACCGAGGCCGGCGACATCGTCTGCTTCCGCCCGGATATGAACGCCGAGCGCATGTACGACTCCGCCAAGCGCCTCTGTATGCCGCCGTTCCCCAAGGACAAGTTCGTCGAGGCCGTCGAGCAGGTCGTCAAGGCCAACGCCGCGTGGGTGCCGCCCTTCGGCTCCGGCGCCACGCTCTACATCCGCCCGTTCATGTTCGCGACCGGCGACGTCATCGGCGTCAAGCCCGCCGACGAGTACCAGTTCCGCATCCTCGTGACCCCGGTCGGCCCGTACTACAAGGGCGGCGTCAAGCCCGTTAAGCTGCAGGTCCCCGAGTTCGACCGCGCCGCTCCCCACGGTACCGGCAACATCAAGGCCGGCCTCAACTACGCCATGTCGCTCTACCCGAGCGTCCTCGCGCACGAGAAGGGTTACGCCGACAACCTCTTCCTCGACCCGCAGACCCGCACCTACGTCGAGGAGACCGGCGGCGCCAACGTCATCTTCGTCAAGGAGGACGGCAACCTCGTCGTTCCGCAGTCCTTCACCGACTCCATCCTGCCCTCCATCACCCGCCGCTCGCTCGTCCAGGTGGCCGAGGACCTCGGCCTCGAGGTCGAGCAGCGCCCGGTCAAGTTCGACGAGATCGACCAGTTCGTCGAGTGCGGCATGTGCGGCACCGCGGCCGTGATCTCCCCGGTCGGCCAGATTGACCACGGCGAGAAGAGCGTCGTCTACGGCATGGAGCACGTCGGCCCCGTCATGCAGAAGCTCCGCGAGACCCTCACCGGCATCCAGGCCGGTGAGCTCGAGGATAAGCACAACTGGGTCCACAAGATCGACGTGGAGTAACGGCGGCTTTCCTAGGCATCAGGTCTTGTCATGAAGCCGAGGGTTCGCGCACCTCAAGTGCGCGGCGCCCTCGGCTTCTTGTTAATCTCGGCCACCTGGAAAAACCCGCTGGGGTATCGTGGCAGTGTTCAAACGGCTTTGGAAGGCCCCGCTTCGGCGGGGCCTTTCTGCAAAACTGCGTCTGAGGCACATGGGCGAGATAGCCGTATGCCGCCCGAGCGTCTGGGAGGCAAGTGAGGCCTGCGGGGTCGCCTCGGGTGTGCGTGTCCCGGCTGCGCCTTCCTGCGGAGCTGTGCCCGAGGTCATGGACGGGGCAGCCGGTAGTCGTCTGAGCGCCGGACGGGGAGGTCGGAGCCGGCCCTCCCGTTCGTTCCTTTGGGATGGGGCGCTTTGCCGTGAGTCCTTTTGGGGCTTCGTGCAACCAAACTTCGACTTTGCGGCAAGAAACGTACCGAAACGGCTCCATATGGTGCTTATGGGAAGCCCGCTGCTTTCGTTTGCCCAGTTGAGCGGAGCCCGGACACCCCTGAGATTTGGAAACTTGCCGCAAAGTCGAAGTTTGGTTGCTCGGAGGGTTGGGCCGTAGGCCCAGGCAAGGGGCCGTCGGCTCTCGCCGTGTATACTGAACGGTTGGAAAACGGCGCCCGCGCGCTGCGCGGGCCTTTTGCGAAAGGATGCGTCATATGGGACAGAAGGTTCAGGGCACTGAGGACCTCTACGGCGGGTATATGCGCGCCTGGCAGTGCATGCAGGACGTGGCGCGCGAGCTCTTCGGCGCGTACGGCTTCGACGCCATCGAGACGCCCGCGATTGAGCAGGTCGATACCTTCGTCCATGGCATCGGCGAGTCCACCGACGTCGTGCGCAAGGAGATGTTCCGCGTGGTTTCCGGCGCGCTGTTCGGCGATCTTTTGGAGAAGGGGACCGAGGCCGGCCTCAAGCCTCGCCAGCGCATGGCGATGCGTCCCGAGGGCACCGCGGGCGTGGTCCGCGCCGCCGTCGAGAACAACTTCGTCCCGCAGGGCGCGGCTCCCGCCAAGCTCTGGTATGCCGAGGCGATGTTCCGCGGCGAGCGCCCGCAGAAGGGCCGCCTGCGCCAGTTCCATCAGGTGGGCGTCGAGTGGCTGGGCGCCCCTGACGCCGCGGCGGACGCCGAGTGCATCATCATGCTCATGGAGTACTTCAAGCGCCTCGGCTTCGACCCCTCCAAGCTGCGCCTGTGCATCAACTCGATGGGCGACGGCGCGTGCCGCCCGGCCTACCGCGACAAGGTCAAGCAGTTCATCCTCGACCACAAGGACGAGATGTGCGAGGACTGCCTCGAGCGCGCCGAGATCAACCCGCTTCGCGCTTTCGACTGCAAGAACCCGCACTGCCACGAGGTCATGGCGGCAGCGCCCCTGGTAAACGACCACCTGTGCGACGATTGCGCCGAGCACTACGTCGCTGTAAAGAAGTATCTCGACGAGGCGGGCATCGCCTACACTGAGGACCCGACGCTCGTGCGCGGCCTCGACTACTACACCCGCACCGTCTTCGAGGTCGAGTGCGAGGATTCGGGCGTCGGCGCAATCGGCGGTGGCGGCCGCTACGACGGCCTCATGGAGCTTGAGGGCGGCAAGCCCACCCCCGGCATCGGCTTCGCCGTGGGCTTCGAGCGCATCGCCCTTGCGCTCGCGTCGCAGGGCGTCGACCTCGAGGGCGCAGAACCCACCTGCGTCTACGTTGCGGGCACCGGCGCCGAGACGCGCGGCGCGGTCTTCTCGGCCACGCTGGCGCTGCGCGGCGCGGGCGTGCGCACCGAGGCCGACTACCAGGGTCGCAGCCTCAAGGCCCAGTTCAAGCAGGCCGATAAGCTCCACGCCACGCTCTGCGTCGTGCTCGGGCCCGACGAGGTCGCGGCCGGCGTGGCCACCATCCGCGACATGGTCACCCATGAGCAGACTCAGGTCCCGATGGCGTCTCTTGCCGATGAGGTCAAGGCCCGCCTCGCGTAAGGCCCGCGTTGGGCAGGGCCTGCCGCGCGCGATGCCCGGCGGCTCTTGCCCGGCGCGCGGCGTTCGCGTCCGCTGATTTGTATCCGCCCTGGATTGCTAAACAAGCGCGACCGTTGGCGCCGCAATAGCGCCACTTTCTAAGAAAGCGCGCCGGCTGGCATCTACTCGATGCTAGCCGGCGCGCTGTTTGCGCAGCTCGGAATTCGTGCCGCCGCTGCGGTCGACGCCGCCTCGGGCTTCTTACTGGAACCGTAGCGCGACCACCGGATCGAGCTTGGAAGCGCGGCGGGCGGGGTAGTAGCCGAAGAGCACGCCGATGAAGCAACATATGCCCGCGGCCATGAGCGCCGTGCTCGGCGTGATCACGGGCGTGAGGTTGTCCACGCCCATCACCTGACCCGCAACGCCGGAAAGCGCGAAGGCGCCGGCGAGGCCGAGAAGGACGCCGAGTGCGCCGCCGATCACGCAGATGACGATGGACTCGAGCAGGAACTGCGCCGAGATGTCCGCGCGCTTCGCGCCGAGGGCCTTGCGAAGGCCGATCTCGCGGATGCGCTCCGTCACGTTGGTGAGCATCATGTTCATGATGCCGATGCCGCCGACCACGAGCGAGATGGCGGCGATCGACACGGTCATAACCCGGAAAGAGGCCATCGAACTCTCGGCCATGTCGAGCATCGACTGGGAAGCCATCGTCTCAACGAAGCCCGCCTCGACGTCGCCCCCGGAGCCTACCGGGACGTCGTAGCGGCTGCTCAGGTAAGAAGCCGTGTCCTTGGCCACCTGGTAGGGGTCGGCGCCCTCTTTGGTGAAGCCGGTGATCGTGCGGCCGCTCATGGTGCCGTCCAGCCCGGAGAAGCGGGCCTTCGCGGTCTGCAGGGGAACGTAGGCCAGCTGGTAGTCCCCATAGCTCTGGTCGGTGAACACCGTGCCGACGATGGTAAAGGTGTCGTTGCCGATGGTCACCGTTTTGCCCACGACGTCGGCCGACGCCGAGCCGTAGAGCTTCTTAACGGCGCCGGTGTTAAGGAGGCAGACCATCGAGGACGTCTCGTTCTCACCGGCGGTAAAGAGGCGGCCCTTATCGGCCTTGGTGCCCATGGCCTCGAAATAGTTTGCGTCGCAGGCGGTGACCTGCATGTTGTCGGTGCTCTGGTCCTGGCTCCTCGCGGACAACATGGTGAAGTAGCTCGCCGTGATGAACTCGTACTCGCTCGCCATGTCGCGCTCGGCGGTGGCGATCTCGTCGTCGGTGAGGTAGGTCCCGCCGGGGTGGAAGAAGGTGATCTGGATGCTGCGGGAGGCGTTGAGGCCGATCTGCGCGGCCATCGAGACGCGCATGCCGTCGATGAGCGAGGTCATCGCGATAACGGCGGCGATGCCGATGACGATGCCGAGGATGGTGAGCAGGCTGCGGGCCCGGTTGGCCAGGATGGCGGAGCCGGTCTCGTAGGCGAGGTCGCTTGCTTTCATGCGCGCGGCACCTCCTTGTTCTCCGTGTTGGCGAGAATCGCGGTCTTGGCCGCGGCGGCGTCGGCGGTACCGTCGACGGGGGCCTCGGCCGCCAGGCGTGCCTGGACGGCGCGCTCCTGCTCGTCGGAGAGAAGCCGCCCGTCGCGGATGTGCACGGTGCGGTCGCCCCAGGCGGCCACCTCGGCGTCGTGTGTAATGAGCACGATCGTCTTTCCGCGCTGCTGCAGGCGGCGGAAGGTGTTCATGACGAGCTCGCCCGTGGCGGTGTCGAGGTTGCCCGTGGGCTCGTCGGCCAGGATGATGGCCGGGTCGTTGACCAGGGCGCGGGCGATGGCGACGCGCTGCATCTGGCCGCCGGAGAGTTCGTTTGCGCGGTGCAGGTAGTACTCCTCGGGCAGGGCCACCGCCTTGAGCGCCTTCCACGCGCGCACCTCCCGCTCGCGGGCGGGCACGTTGCAGTAGACGAGCGGCAGCATGACGTTGCGCAGGACGGTGCTTCTCGGCATGAGGTTGAACGACTGGAAGACGAAGCCCAGGCGAGAGGAGCGCACGTAGGCGAGGTCGTCGTCGTCGAGCTCGGAGGTCTCGACGCCCTCGAGCCTGTAGGAGCCGGCGGTGGGGCGGTCGAGGCAGCCGAGGGTGTTCATGAGGGTCGACTTGCCGGAGCCGGAGGGGCCCATGATGGTGAGGAACTCGCCGCGCTCCACCTGCAGCGAGACGCCGCGCAGCACCGTGGTGAGGCCGGCGGCCGATTCGTAGATGCGCCAAAGGCCCTGGATATCGATGACGGGGGTGGACATGGCGCTACGACCCGCTCACGGTGGCGCTCTCGACGTGCTCGGTGCCGTCGGAGTCGACATAGGTGGTGGTGCCGTCGGCGGAGTCGACGTAGCCGGTGGCGCCCTCGGCGCCGGAAGCGTTCGCGGCCTCACCCGCCGCGGCGTCCGGGCTGAGCAGGATCGCGTCGCCCTCGGCGACGCTGCCCTGGATGGCGGCGTTGGCCTTGTCGGAGGCGACGACGGTCACGGCGCGCTGCTCATAGGTCTTCTCCTCGGTGCCCTTTACCACGGTGACGTAGCTCGAGCCGTCGGCGGCGGTGCCCACGCTGGAGACGGGCACGATGAGGGTGTCGGGCACGCTCTGGATCTGGATGGAGACGTTGGCGGTCATGCCGGGCTTCAGGCCCTCGGCGGGGTTCGGGATGAGGAGGCTGACCTCGTAGGTGGCGGCGCCCGAGCTGCCGGAACCGGAGGAGGAGCCGCTCGTGCTGGAGACGGTGGCGATGCGCGTGACCGTCGCGTCCGCGACGACGTTCGGCAGCGCCGTGAAGGTCACGGTGGCGGCCTGGCCGACCGAGACCTTAGAGATGTCGACCTCGTTGACATTGACCTTGACCATCATCTGCGAAAGGTCGGCGATCTGGATGAGGGCGCCGGAGCCTGACTCAGAAGAGGCGGACGAGGTGCCGCCGCTGGTGCCGCCGCTGGTGATGCTGGCGCCGACCTGGGCGTTCATGACCACGACGGAGCCGGACTTAGGCGCCCTGACCGTGCGCTTGTCGGCCGTTTCGACGGCCTCGTTGTAGGTCGCCTGGGCATCGGCGAGGGTGTTCTTGGCCTTCTCGATGTTTCGTTCGGCGCTCTGGAATTCGCTGTCGGTGGGGGCGCTGCTTTCGGGCTCGGCTGTCGTGTAGGATTTTCCGGCGTTTTCCTCATCGGCGTAGAAGTTGGCTTTTTCCTGGTTCCAGATCTCCCAAGCCTTTGCGTCGCTCTCGATGGCCTTGTTGTACTTATCGACAAGCGCGTTGTACGCGTCGGTGGCCTCGGCGACGCCGGACTTCGCGTCGCGCACGCCGTTGGCCGCCTCGGTGATCTTCTTGTCCAGATCGGAGTTCGTGAGGGTCATGATCACGTCGCCCTCGTTCACCGTGTCGCCCTCGGCGATGTTCACGGACTCGATGGTGCCGTCGACGCCGGGGGAGACGACCACGGATTCCACGGGCTGGGCGGAGCCGGAGGCCGTGACGGCCTCGGAGAAGTCGCCCTTCTCGACCATGGTGGTCATCGGGGCGCTCGCGTCGGCGCTGCTTGAGCCGGAGCCCAGGTACGAGACGCCCGCCACGATCGCCGCCACGACTGCCACGCCGCCGATGACGCCGCCGACGATGAGCTTCTTGCGCGTCTGCGCCTTGCGGTGGCGCATCAGGCCCTCCATGGCCACGCGCGCCTCCATGTCCTCCTCGGACTCCTGGAGCGTGCCGTCTGCGGAAAGAAGCTCGAGCTGGTCGGCCGGGGCGGCGTTCGCGCCGGTCAGGGGAATGGGGGCGGTCGCGGGGCTCGTCGAAGTCTCCTTCTCGGGCCCTGCCAGGTGCTTGTTGCTCATCGGGCGGCTCCTCGTTGCGGTCCTTCGCGCCGGCCGGCGGTCGCGTGGCCGGCGCTTGTCTGCGGGTCTTGGGCGTGCGTGCCGGTCTTTGGGGTCTCGTGGATTCAGGTTGCGCGGCCGGGCTGAATTCCCATGAAGCCGGCCTGTGCGCCCCGCGTTATGCTGATGCGTGCTCGAACAGCGACGGAAAGGCAGGGCGGCTCCTATGGGCGACGTGCGCAGCCAAGCACAAATTCTAGTCGATGACCTTCGTGTCATCTATGAGGATCGGTGGATTCTCGCCGCCGAGAAGCCCGCTGGGGTCCTCGTGCACGGAGACGGCACGGGCGCGGCGACGCTCACCGACGCGGTGGCGGCCCATCTGGCAGGGGAGGGGCGCGCCGACGCGCGCCCGCAGGCGGTCCAGCGCCTCGATGTGGAGACCACGGGGCTCGTGCTCTTCTCGCTCGACGCGGCGACCCAGCCGGCGCTCGACGCCGAGGTGGCGGGGCGCGGCATGCGCAAGGTCTACCTCGCCGTCGTCGCGGGCCGCTTTCCGTGGGGCGAGAAAACCGTCGACGTGCCGATCGGCCGCGATCGGCACGATGCGCGCAAGATGCGCGCCTGCGCGCCGGGCCAGGGCAAGCCGGCCCAGACGCGCGTTCGCAAGCTCGCGTTCAAGGGCGGCCGCACCCTGCTCGAGGTCGAGCTTCTGACCGGCCGGCGCCACCAGATCCGCGTGCACCTGGCGAGCCTGGGGTTTCCCATTGTGGGGGACGCGCTCTACGGCGGCGCGCGCCCGGACCCCGCGAGAGGGGAGCGGGGGCTGCTCCTGCACGCTTTCGCCGAGGAGCTCGACCACCCGGCCACGGGCGAGCGCCTGCGCCTGCGCACCGAGTGGCCTGCCCGCCTCGGTGCCCGCTTCGAGGGCGTCGCGCTGGGCTGATGCGTGCCCGTCTTGCCCTTCTCGCCGCATGCTGGCGCCCCGGCGCCCCGAAACCTCGCCGCCCAGTAACCGCCGTGGCGCCGACGCCCCGAAACCTCGCCGCCCAGTAACCGCCGTGGCCTCATGGCCCTAGAAACGCGCCGCCCAGCAATGCCGCGTTACTGGGCGGCGCGTTTCTAGGGCTCTGGGGCTTTCTTTCTTACTGCGCAGCGTGCATCCAGGGCGCTTCCGGACGCCCGGTTGCTGCGCGGCGCGCTTCCAGGGCTCGCGGGCTTGCCCCGTTGCCGGAAGATGCGGATTCGGGGCGGCACTCCCGTCGCGCAATGCCCGGAGACGACGGGTTCGTGCGACAATTGGGCGCGTTTTGCCCACGATGAGAGGAGCCCCATGCTCAAGGTCAGCCAAGCCATCCTGCACGTCTTCGACTTCGAGACGGGCTCCAAGCACTATTCCGACGCGCCGCTCGACCTCGACGACCGCTCGACCAAGTCCTACGTGCAGCGCCGCCTGCGAAAGATCGTGGGCAACGCCGAGTCCAACCACGGCGAGTTCGCGGAGGACTCCGGGTTCGCCGGCGAGCTCGAGCACTACCTCATGGGCGGCGCCGAGTTCCAGGGCTTCTCGGTCCAGATCGCGGAGTGGTTCTGGGAAGAGCTGCGCCGGGCCGAGGAGCTCGAGCAGGTCGATCTTCTCGTCGCCGACTTCGTGGACACGGACGCCGCGGTCGAGTCCGCCGGCGGTCCCACCGAGGCCGACCTGGAGGCCGCCTTCGACGGCCCGGCCGGGAAGCGCTTCTTTGCCGTGCTGCTCTTGCCGCGCAAGCAGTCCTTCGTGCATGAGGTCGGCGGCGCCACCAACGAGATCCTGCGTATGGACACGGCGCTGCCCAACCCGACCGCGCGCATCGACACCTACGTGCTCGTGGACTGCGACACCTTCGCCATCGACTTCCACGACAAGGAGCGCTGCATCGGCGGGGAGACGCTCCAGATCCTGCCCGACAAGTTCCTCCAGTGCAGCGCCGCGGCCTCGACCCAGCAGGTCTTCGCCGAGGTGAGCCAGATCGTGCGGGACGTCGCCGAGGAGTACGGCCTCACGCCGGCCGTCGAGGTGGGCCGCGCCAAGGCGGTCGTCGCCCAGCAGGCCGACCGCGAGGAGATCGTGACGCCCGCCGAGGTGGGCCGCGCCGTCTTTGAGGACAGGCCCGACGTCCAGGAGGTCTTCGAGGAGCGCGTGCGCGAGGCCAAGCTCCCCGAGGAGGCGCCCGTGCGCCGCGGCGTGGCCAACCGCCTCGCGAAGAGCCACAAGATCAAGACGGACACGGGCATCGAGATCACCTTCCCCTCCGAGCTCGCCGACAAGCCCGGCTACCTGGACTTCGCGACCGGGGCCGACGGCACCATCTCCATCACCATCGGCAACGTGGCGCACATCGAGAACAAATAGCGCGGCCAGCGGCGAGATGTGCTTTTGGCGGCGGCCGGCCAATCCGCGCTATCATTACCAGGACTTTTCTCGGACAACAAAGCTCAAACACACCACGGGGAGAAGCGCATGACCAATCCCGAGAGGACCATCTCCAGGCGCGACGCCCTGCGCCTCTTTGCCGGCGCGGGCGCCCTCGGCATCGCCGCGGCCTTCAAGCCGGCCGCCGTCATCGCCGAGACCGCCCAGGAGAAGGCCGACAACGCCCAGGCCCAGGCGGACGCGACCAAGCAGCAGCTCGACAGCGCCCAGGCCGACTACGACGCCGCCCAGCAGAAGCTCGCGGCCATCGGCGAGGAGTATTCCGCCGCCGCCGCGAAGCTCTCGGCCACGCAGGGCTCCATCGTCACGCTCAACGCCCGCATCGCCGAGGCCGAGGCCGCCATCGAGGCCAAGGAATCCGACATCGCGAAGAGCGAGAAAGAGATCGCCGAGAAGCGCAAGAGGCTCGGCAGCCGCATGAGCGCCGCGTACAAGTCCGGCGCCCAGTCGACCATCGACATCATCCTGAGCTCCGCCTCCTTCGAGGAGCTCACGAGCAACCTTTATTACCTGGATAAGATCACCTCCCAGGACAAGTCGATGATCGAGGAGGTCAAGGAGCTCAAGGCCTCCCTTGAGGAACAGAGGGACGAGCTCGAGCAGCAGAAGTCCGCCCTCGAGGGCCAGAAGTCGGACCTCGAGGTTCTCGAGAGCCAGCAGGCCGAGGAGCTCGCCGCCGCACAGGCGAAGCAGGACGAGGCCGCCAAGCTCGTCTCGAGCCTCTCCGAGTCGGTCAAGTCCCTCATGGCCCAGCACGACGCCGAGCTCGTGGCCGCCCAGGAGGCCGCCGAGGAGGCGAAGAAAATCGCGGAGCAGGCGAAGAGCAGCAACAAGTCCTGGGCCACGAGCACGAACACCCAGGTACTCGGCAGCGGCAACCTCGCGAAGGTCACGGCCGCCGTCGCCTCGACGCCCTCGCCGGGCAGCGGCCTGTGCGCGGCCTGGGTCACGAACGTCTTCGCCAACGCCGGCATCGGTTCCTTCGGCGGCAACGCCTGCGACCAGTGCGCCTGGTGGTGCGGCACCGACCTCAGCAACATCCAGCCGGGCATGATCATCGCCGTGGAGAGCTCCTCCTCGGGCACCACGGCCGGCCGCATCTACGGCCACGTGGGCATTTACCTCGCCGACGGGCTCGTGCACCACAACGTCGGCTACATCAAGACGGACACCGTGGCCAGCTGGTCGGCCACCTACTGCAAGTACATGAGCGGCCGCTGCGGCTGGATCGGCGGCATCGCCCTTTCGTAAAGCCGTCCGAACAGCGGGCAAAGGGACCGTCCCTTTGCCCGTTTTTTGTGCCTGACCAGGCAAGAGGCGCCCCGCTGCCCCGCCTTTCTCGATACCGGCTCCTCAATCCGGGCCTTTCTTGGCATCTCTGCCCCGTCAAAGCGCTATAGTTGCTGGGTTTTATCCCGCACTTCTGTCTTTCTTCGAGTTTGGAGAGTCATGGGAGCAACCACCAGGGACACCGCGGCTGCCGTGCGTGCCCGTAAGGCCAAGAACGCGGGCATACCGCTCTCGGCCAGCATGATCCTCGTCACGTTGGGCGTCGTCTACGGAGACATCGGCACGAGCCCGATGTATACCCTCAAGTCCATCGTGGCCAACAACGGCGGCGTCACGACCGTGAGCGAGGAGCTCATCGTCGGCGCCCTCTCGCTCGTCATCTGGACGATGACGCTCGTCACCACCATCAAGTACGTCGTCATCGCCATGAAGGCCGACAACCACCACGAGGGCGGCATCTTCGCGCTCTACTCGCTTGTGAAGAGATGCGCCAAGTGGCTGATCCTTCCCGCCATGGTCGGCGGCGCGGCGCTTCTCGCCGACGGCATCCTCACGCCCGCCGTCACCGTGACCACCGCCATCGAGGGCCTGCGCACCATCCCGCTCGGGCACGAGATCCTGGGCGACGGCCAGGGGCTCGTCATGGGCATCACCATCGTGATAATCTGCGGCCTCTTTGCCATGCAGCGCGCCGGCACGAGCTCCATCGGTAAGCTCTTCGGCCCCATCATGACGCTGTGGTTCCTCTTCCTGGGCGTCGCGGGCCTCCTCAACCTCGTGAGCAACCCCGTGGTGCTCAAGGCCCTGAACCCCGTCTACGGCGTGCGGTTCCTCATGAGCCCGGTCAACCGGCGCGGCCTGCGCGTGATGGGCTACGTGTTCCTGGCGACCACCGGCGCGGAGGCCCTCTACTCCGACATGGGCCACGTGGGCAAGCGCAACATCTACGTCTCCTGGCCCGCCGTCAAGGCCTGCCTCATCCTCAACTACCTGGGGCAGGGCGCCTGGCTGCTCGGCTGCGACCCGGCCGACCCGTCCCTCACCGGCGTGGTCAACCCCTTCTACCAGATGCTGCCCGAGGACCTGCGCCCCTTCGCGATCCTTCTTTCCGCGGTGGCTGCCATCATCGCCTCCCAGGCGCTCATCACGGGCTCCTACACGCTCGTCTCCGAGGCCGTGCGCCTGGACCTCATGCCCCACATGCACATCAACTACCCCTCGGAGACCAAGGGCCAGATCTATATCCCCACGGTCAACACCATCATGTGGATCGGCACCATCTTCGTCGTGCTTCTCTTCAAGACCTCCGAGCGCATGGAGGCCGCCTATGGCCTGGCCATCACGGTGACCATGCTCATGACCACGACGCTGCTCACGAGCTACATCGCCTGCATCCGGAAGAACCGCGTGGGCGCGGTCGTCTTCGCCGTGGTGTTCGGAGCCATCGAGGTCATGTTCTTCGCCTCGTGCCTCACCATGTTCTTCGACGGCGGCTACGTGATGATCATCCTGGCGGCCGTGCTCTTCGTGGTCATGTATACCTGGCGCCGTGGCACCGCCATCGAGCGCACGCAGACGGTCTTTTTGCCGGTGGACAAGTACCTTGACCAGCTCTTCGAGCTCTGCCACGACGACGAGGTGCCCTACCTGGCCGACAACCTCGTCTTCCTCACCAACGACTCCTCCATCGACAAGCTCGACCGAGACATCCTCTACTCGATCCTGGACAAGCAGCCCAAGCGAGCGAAGGCGTATTACTTCCTGAACGTCCAGGTGACCGATGAGCCGTTCACGCACGAGTACATCGTCAACGACTTCGACACGGATTTCCTCTTTAAGGTGCAGCTGCGTCTGGGCTTCAAGGTCAACCAGCGCGTGAACACCTATCTCTACCAGATCGTCGCGGACCTCGTGGAGAACAACCAGATCGCGCCGCAGAACCACAAGTACTCGATTTACCGCACGCACAGCGCCGTGGGCGACTTCCGGTTCTGCCTGCTCCGCAAGGTAATCAGCCCGGAGACCGACCTCTCCGGCCTCGACTATCGCGTCATGGAGCTCAAGTACCTGATCCGCCGCATGTGCGGAAGTCCGGCCAAGTGGTACGGCCTGGAGAACTCGAGCCTGCTGTTCGAGTACGTGCCCCTCTTCTCCAAGAAGAAGGTCCAGCACAAGCTCACGCGCATCGCGCTGCTGGATTCCGAGCCCAGCTCGCCGAAGAAGCTCGAGAAGAAGTCCCGCTCCGAGGCCGCGCCCATTTCCGACGACGATGACGAGGACATCTTCAGCACCTCCGTGCGAAGCGAGCGCGTGCAGAACATCGCCAAGACCCTCACCGACCTCGTGGGCGGCGACACCGCGAGCTTCAAGCCCCTTGTGATCGACGACGAGGGCGAAGACGAGGACGAGGACCTCTACGGCGACGAGGACGAGGTCACCGACGGCGAGGAGTAGCCCCGCCCCATTGCGCAGTTCAAATGCGAAAGCGCCCTGCAGCCTGTGCTGCGGGGCGCTTCTTGCTGTCGCGCTGGGCGGCGGGATGTGTTGCGGCTTCGATGAAGTCCTGCGGCCAACTCGTTAGGTTAAACATCAATCGGACAATAAAGCATAATTGTTGTCCCGTGCGTGAGATATGGTCTGTCCATGGGTAAATCCAGTGAGAGGGGACCGAGAATGAGCGGAGACTTTGCTTTTAACCTAAGCATGAACGACTATTTGAAAATCGGAGAAATCGCCGGGTTCGAGGTTCAGCTGGAGGCGAAAGGCCTGGACGAGAACCTTCTTCGTGAAGACGACTCTATGTGGAGGGCGATGAACTGGGTTGACACCGAGGTTGATATCCAGGTGGATGCCAGGAGTCTGGCAAGGAAGATCTTGACGGTCGCCGTGACTGAGAATCCCGACACCTTCAGTGACTTTATCTTGGAAAATCGACAGCTTATCGAGGAGAAGGCTGTAGTCGACGAGGACGTCGCGCGAGCCTTTGAGCTCGGCTTGCGGTTGGGCGTCAGCCAGAAGAACGGCAACTGTGCGAACAACCTCGGCGCGGCGTATTACATGGGCAACATCGTCGAGCAGGATTACGAGAAGGCCGCCGAACTCTATAAGCTTGCCATGGAGTGGGGTTGCTATCAATCTATCGTCAATCTCGGCTACATATATGAGTACGGTCGTCTCGGCGAGCCGGACTATGCCGAGGCGTACCGGTACTATTCGCTTGCAGCTTCGCTCGCGCCGGGGAGCGAAGCTGCGTACAAGCTCGGCGACATGTTCGCTCGCGGACGCTTTGTGAAGAAGGACCTTAAGTGTGCCGTTCAACTGTGGCGTCGCAGTCATGACCTTGCCCGGGACGCGGTCGAGCGCGCGCAGCCAGCTATACGAATCGCTCAACTCATCGTCGGTCCTGACTGTGAGGAGGCGGGACTCGAGATGGACGCGCTGCAAGCGCTTACGCTTTTCCAGCAGGCGGAGATTGGTTTGCGCATCGACATCGAGGATGGGCAGATTTATTACAAGAAGCGTCTCGCCGAGTCTATTGAGGGACAACGGACTGCCCGCGCACTGCTTGACGGTGCGCAGGAGTAGGCGGATGGAGCTTCAGAGTGAAAGTGCGGTCTTGTGCTTCTGCCGGGTTTTGGCAAGAAGCGACGCAACCGAAATGCGCCCACGGTATGCTTTTGGAGTTAAGTTGTTCGAATACGGGCGAAAGGTGTCCCGATGGAGTTTGTTGCCACGTGCCCTAAAGGGTTCGAGAAGCTGCTGGCCGAGGAGTTGGCGTCGTTCGGTGTTCCGCAGGTCCGCCAGCTGCGCGGACAGGTATCGTTCGGGGGCGAGCTCGCGGACGCGTACCGCGCCTGCCTGTGGAGCCGCCTCGCCTCGCGTATCCTGCTCGTGCTCGCCCGCGTGGGTGCGCGCGACGCCGACGCGCTCTACGAGGGCGTCAAGTCCGTCGACTGGTCGGAGCACCTGGCCGAGGGCTCGACCTTCGTCATCGACTCGCACGGCACGAACGACAATCTCCGCAATACCCAGTTCGTGGCCCTGCGCTCCAAGGATGCCATCTCCGACCAGCTCTTCTCGGCGCGCGGCATGCGCCCCGTGGTCAACACCGACGCCCCCGACGTGACCATCGACGTGCGCCTCTCGCGCGACCGCGCGACCATCGCCATCGACCTCACCGGCGAGCCGCTCTTCCATCGCGGGTACGACTCGCGCGCGGCCCGTAAGGTGGCTCCGCTGCGCGCGGACTATGCCGCCATGCTGCTCGCGGCTGGGCGCTGGTACCGCAACGTCCGTCATGGTTCTCCCGTGCTCTGCGCCCTTTGGGCCGGCCAGGGCGCTGTCCTTGTGGAGGCCGCCGGTGAGGCGCTCGACCGCGCGCCGGGGCTTCTCCGCGCGCGCTGGGGCTTCGAGGGCTGGGCGGGCCACGACGCGGACGCCTGGGATGAGCTGCTCGAAGAGGCCGACCGCCGTGCCGACGCCGGCGCCGCCAATAAGCTCGTGCTTGCGGCTGCCGATGCCCGTCCCGGCGCCGAGGCCGCCTGCCGAGGCGCCCTGCGCGCCGCCGGCCTCGACTGCGAGGTCGAGTTTCTTTCTGCGGCCGATGCGCTCGGGCGTGCCCGCGAGGCCGGCGACGACGCGCTCGTGACCTGCGACCTCAGCTGGATCGGCACCGACGAGCTCGCGACCGAGGCCTCCGCGCTCACCGCGCTCTCGGCCGCTGCGGGCCTGAACACCGCCGCTCTCGTGCGCGACGCCTCCTGCGACGCTGCCCTCAAGGCGGCGCCCGACGCGGTCTTCGACGTCATCTCCGGCCGCGAGCCCGCCTACGTGCGCTGCTTCGATGCCGTCGAGGGGCAGGAGGCGCCCGCGCCCACCTGCGTCACGCTCCCCGGCGGCGAGAAGGTCCCCGTGCTCGTGGCCGCTTCCGACCAGTTCGCCGCGCGCCTCGCCAAGGTGGCGAAGCTCCGCGCCAAGTGGGCCCGCCGCGAAGACGTCTCGTGCTACCGCGTCTACGACGCCGACCTTCCCGACTACGCTGTCGCTATCGAGCTCTACCAGGGGCTCGACGGCCGCGGGCGCTGGCTGCAGGTCTCCGAGTACGCCGCGCCCAAGGAGGTCGATGCCGACCTCGCACGCCGTCGCCTCATGGATGTCCTGGCCATCGCGCCGCGCGTATTGGGCGTGGACACGGCCAATGTCAACCTTCGCGTGCGCACCCGTGCCCGCGGCGGCTCCCAGTACGCCGACGAGGGCAGCGCCGCCGCGAGCGATGCGCAGGTCGCGGGCGAGTACTCGCGCGTGCGCGGGCAGCGCGCCGACCAGCGCAACCGCCGCAAGCCGAGCCTGACCGACCTGCCGGCGGGCGCCCATCTCGTTGACGAGGGCGGCCTCACCTTCGAGGTCAACTTCTCCGCGCGCCTCGACTGCGGCATCTTCCTCGATCACCGCGACACCCGCGCCGAGGTTCGCGAGATGATGAAGAAGACCCTCGGCTCCAAGCGCTTCCTCAACCTCTTT
Organism: bacterium; assembly: GCA_963605405.1. Lineage (GTDB taxonomy): Bacteria > Actinomycetota > Coriobacteriia > Coriobacteriales > Atopobiaceae > Paratractidigestivibacter. Next base: position 142,867 of record CAVCUP010000002.1, read on the forward strand.
GCCTACACGGGCACGGCCACCTGCTACGCGGCAGACGGCGGCGCCAAGTACACCACCACGGTCGACCTTTCTCGCCCGAGCCTGGACTGGGCCCGACGCAACATGGCGCGCAACGGCTTCACGGGCCCCGAGCACGAGTTCGTCCAGGCCGACGTCATCCAGTGGGTCTCCGAGCAGCGCCACACGAGGAACCGCTGGGACCTCGTCTTCTGCGACGTGCCCACCTTCTCCAACTCCCAGCGAATGAGAAAGTCCAGCTGGGACGTGCAGCGCGACCACTCAGAGCTCATCATCGGCGTTTCTCGCCTGCTCACGCGCAACGGCTGCGCGATATTTTCCTGCAACCTGCGCAACTTCAAGCCCGACGAGGAGGCGCTGGCCAAGGCCGGGGTCGTGCTCGAGGACATCACGGCCCGTACCATCCCCGAGGACTTCAAGCGCAACCAAAAGATCCACCACGCGTATATCGTCAGGCGCGGGTAGGGTTCGACGGCCGGGTCGCGACCACGCCCTCTGCGCTCCGGGCCCGAGTGCCCTGCGGCCCCGATGCGACGGCGTGATGTCAGTAAGGCCCGGACGCGTTGGTCTGCTTTTATGCTCCGCCAAATAGAAAGAAGGTCCATCATGCTCGCAAAGTTCCGCGCTGCGCACCCGTTTCTCTTCGCGGTCCTCATCTACGCCATCTTCTTCGTGGGGCTCAACGGCACGGGCGCCCTAGCGGGCCTCGTCGTGGAGCGCCTCGTCGATGTCGAGGTCAGCGACATGGCCATTCAGCTGACGGAGATTGTCTGCGAGCTCGTGCCGGCCCTTCTCTTTATCCTCGTCCTGAGCCGGGTCGGGCGCCTCGGTCTGCTCACCAAGAAGGGCAAGGGCTTCCTTCGCGGCCTCGCCGTCGGCGGCTACTGCCTCGGCTTCATCGCGTTCGTCGCGTTCCAGACGGTGGCCGTGGCCCTGGAAGAGGGCTACGGAGTCAATCTCACGGCAGCCTCGTTCGCCTACGTGGTCGCCATGCTCCTGGTGGGCGTGACGGAAGAGATCGAAGCCCGTGCCCTTATCGGCGGGACCTTCCTCGAGCACTTCGGCACCTCTCGCTCCGGGGCGATAAAGGCGGCCGTCGCCTCCGGCCTTATCTTTGGCGCGATGCACCTCACCAACGCCTTGGCCGGCGATGTGCCCGGGACCATGATTCAGGTGGCCCTCTGCGTGACGGGCGGCATCCTCTACGCCGCGGTCTACTTCCGTTGCGGAAACATCTGGACCGTTGCCCTCATCCACGGCCTTAACGACGTCGCGGCGGGAACGACGGAGTGGCTGTTCAACGGCGGTGCCTCCATCGAGGTCGTTTCGAGCGCCATCACTCCGGAGGTCTTGGTCTACCCGGTCGTCATCGGCGTGCTCGACCTTGCCGTCGCCTTCTTCCTGCTGCGGCCGGCCAAGGCGGGCGAGGTTGCCCGGTACTGGGCAGAGATCGAGGCCCCGGCGGCCGACGCTCGGGCCGACGCCGCCCCGGCGATTGCGGCCCAGCCCGACGCCGTTGCGGCGGGAGAGAACCCGGCTCCTGGGGATAAGGGCGGCAACGAGGTCGCCTCCCAGGATGTTTCCGACTCCTCTCGCTAAGACCCTCCGCTGCGGCTCCCGACGCCAGCGGGCGTGTTTTTTGAGCGGGCCGCGCGCCGCCGCGGGCCCAACGGGTCCTTCTTTCGGAAATATGGCCCACAACCAGGGCCATACGGCAGCGCCGCCGGCGGCCAGAACGGCGTCGGCGGCAGTTTTGCAGCTCGGCCCCTGCAGGCGGTTTCCGGTCAATGCGCTTACCTGCGGCTCTTCGAACCCCGGGCGCGGGCCTACTCGGGGGACCTGCAGAAAACTGCCGCCGGCTCGGGTCTCCGCGCCCCGTGAGCGGTCGTCGGCTCGGCTTCTGCGCGAGTTCGTGGGCCGCGTTCGAAAATGCCGCGTGCCGTCGCCCCTCTCTTCGACCGTTCGCGGATACGCCCGCCTCTTCTCGCCCACGCGAGGAAATCGCGCAATAGAATAAGTACCACCTATCCGTAAAGTAGGCGCGCGCAAACTCGCGCGCCGGGAAAGTGGGGGAGTCACACTATGGACCAGTCCATCGAGGCCACCGTCAAGACCTGGCAGGACAACGTGCACGAGGCGGACCTCGCCGAGGAGCTTTCCGCCCTCGTCTCCGAGGACGGCGATAAGCTCTACGACGCCTTCTACCGCAGCCTCGCCTTCGGCACCGCCGGCCTTCGCGGCACGCTCGGCGTCGGCACCAACCGTATGAACGTCTACGTCGTGGCCCAGGCAACCCAGGGCGTCGCCGATTACCTCAACGCCCACTACGAGAACCCGACCCTCGCGCTCGCCCGCGACTCGCGCCTCAAGGGCGAGGACTTCCAGAAGGTCGCCGCCGGCATCCTGGCCGCCAACGGCATCCACGTCTACGTCTACCCGCGCATCGAGCCCGTCCCCACGCTCTCCTTCGCCGTGCGTCACCTGGGTACTTCTGCGGGCATCGTGCTGACCGCCTCCCACAACCCCGCCGCCTACAACGGCTACAAGGTCTATAACGACCAGGGCGGCCAGATCACCGACGAGGCCGCGGCCGAGATTTCCGCGAACATCGCCAAGGCCGATCCCTTCGCTGCTTATGCCGGCGCCATGGACTTTGACGAGGCCATCGAGAAGGGCCTCGTCGAGTGGACGCCCGAGGAGGTCCTCGACTCCTTCATCGAGAACATCAAGAAGGTTTCCGTCCCGGGCTTCAAGGCCGGCTCCGACTACTCCGTGGTCTATACCCCGCTCAACGGCACGGGCATGGAGTGCGTGACCCGCATCCTCAAGGAGATCGGCGTCGAGAACGTCTCCGTCGTCCCCGAGCAGGCCGAGCCGGACGGCAACTTCCCCACCTGCAACTACCCGAACCCCGAGTTCCGCGCGGCGCTCGACCTCGCGCTGAAGCTTGCCGAGGAGGTCAAGCCCAACCTCGTCGTGGCCACCGACCCCGACGCCGACCGCATGGGCACCGCCATCCCGCACGACGGCGACTACGTGCTTCTTTCCGGCAACGAGATGGGCGTCCTGCTCATGGATTGGCTGGCCAACATGGCGGCCGAGAACGGCGAGGACGTCTCTGCTAAGGTCGCCGTCTCCACCATCGTCTCTTCCTCCATGCCCGACGCCATCGCCAAGGACAAGGGCTTCGAGATGCGCCGCGTCCTCACCGGCTTCAAGTACATCGGCGACCAGATCGACCAGCTCAAGGACGCCGGCGAGGAGGACCGCTATCTCATGGGCTTCGAGGAGTCCTACGGCTACCTCGTGGGCACGCACGCCCGCGACAAGGACGCCATCGTGGCCACCATGCTCTGCGTCGAGATGGCCTCTTACTACGCTTCCAAGGGCATGGACCTCTATGAGGCCATGGACGCCCTGTACCAGAGGTACGGCTACTATCTCAACGGCACCGTCAACGCGTCCTTCCCGGGAGCTGCCGGCGCCGAGCGCATGGCCCAGATCATGGACGGCCTGCGCAAGGAGCCCCTCGCCGAGATCGCCGGCTACAAGGTCGAGGGCATGACCGACTACGCGACCGGCCCCGAGATGCCGCGCGTCTCCGGCCTGCAGAAGGAGGCTGCCCAGGTCCTGCCGCCCGCCAACGTGATCGAGTACCGCCTCGAGGGCAACAACAAGGTCATCTTCCGTCCCTCTGGCACCGAGCCCAAGGTCAAGGCGTATCTCTTCTCCGTGGGTGCCACGCGCGAGGAGTCCGAGGCCGTCCGCGACAAGCTCGAGGCCGCTTCCAAGCAGATTCTCTCCTAAGGTAAGGCGCGGCGCTTTAGTTCGCATGATGTAACAAGAAGGGCCGCCGGGCATGTAACCCGGCGGCCCGTTTTCGTGTTGAGGTGACGTCGCCGAAGCCCCGAGGCGGGAAAGCCCGCTATTGCGCCTCGGCGGCAGCCGCCGCGTCCTTCTTTACCGTGACGCCGTAGAACTTGTCGCAGGAGGAGGCGAGGTCGGAAGGCGACCAGGAGCGTGCGGTTGCCTCCGGCGAGGTCGGGTCGTGCACGACGACGGTGTTGTCGGAGTTCTCGGTCACGAGAAGCACCCAGTGCGCATTCTCGGTGAGGGACCCGGCCTTGGCCTCGACGAGCAGGTAGGTGCCGGCGTCGAGCGCTTGGGTTATGGAGTCCGCGCTTGACGCGTATTCGGTCACGGTGAGCCCGAACCCCTCCGCCGCCGACGTAAAGAAGGCGGCGCTCGTCCCCGAGTCGCCAGCGGCGGCGCCCGCCTGGGTGGCGAGCTCGGCCATGTCCGCAGGGGTCTTGACCTCGCCGGTGAGTCCCATATAGGCCATCGAGAAGGTCGTCGGCCCCGAGCCGGTTATCGCAAGCGCGTGCTCACCGTACGCGACGGCGCCCCAGCGCACGTCCCAGTCGTAGAGGGTGGGCGCCGTGCCTGCGGAGACCTTGTCGTTGTATGCCTGGCCGGTCTTGGGCAGGTCGGGGTAGTTGGCGACGAAGCTCACGGCCTCGGGCTGGTCGAGGGCGAGGCCGAGCAGGGCGTCGTCTTCGTAGGCGTCGGCCTTCGCGGCGATCTCGGAGAGCTGCTCGTTGCGGTCGAGCGCGACCTTGAAGCGGTTGGTGAGCTCCTCGGAAACGCCTGCGGCAACGCGCGGGTCGACCTGGTTGGTGGTGGCCTCGGACGCTTCCTGCTTCTGGTCGGAGCAGCCGCGCACACAGCTGGACACGCCCACGATGAGCAGCACCGCGAGCACGACGGCGAGGGCGGCGAGGATAGCCAGCCTCGTGTTGGCGTTGTGCCGCCCTCGCGCGCCATGGAAGTTGATGTTGCGGGCACGGAGCGGGTAGCCCCCGTTGCCGCCACCTCTCTTGAGGCTGCCGACGCCGCCTGGGCGCCTGCGCGACCTCTGCTGGATGCCTTGCGGCCCGTGGTAAGAGCCGCCGAGGTTCACGCGCCCGGAGTCGCGCGCCCCGCCGCGGGACGCGCGCCGGCGCCCGCCGTTGGATCCTGTGTTGTTGTGGGGGGTCTCGTAACGCATCGCTTGCTCCCGGGCAGGTGTCTTGAGGATAATTCCTCAAATAGTACGATACGCACAGGCGCGCCCGATAGGCGGCCTCGGCAAAAATCCGCGAACGCCGCGAGACGCCTGACCAGGCGGTCGTTTTTGCCTTGGCGCCCCGTCGGCCTCGGGGCCTCTCCGCCGCAAGGCAGGGCATGACCAGACGGTGTCGCGCCGGGAGAGGGGAGACCACGCTATGGGCACGAGGAACGGGCGCGCCGCCGCCATCCGCTCGGTCGTGCGCGCGCACGCCATAAAGACGCAGCAGGAGCTCGTGGCCGAGCTGCGCGCGCTCGGCTTCGATTGCACGCAGGCCACGATCTCGCGCGATGTGGTCGCCATGGGGCTCCAGAAGCTCCCCGGCGGTTCCTATGTCCTCGCGGAGGATCTCCGGCTCCAGAAGATGCTCTCCGAGTTCGCGGACGACGTGCGGCGCTCGGAGAACCTCGTCGTCGTGAGGACGCAGCCCGGGTGCGCGCCCGCCGTGGCCGCCGCCATCGACGGCGCGGTGCTCGAGCACGTGTTGGGGTCCGTGGGCGGAGACGACACCGTCCTTGTCGTGGCGGACGCCACCGAGAACGCCGAGGGCCTGCGACGGCGCCTTGCCGTTCTGGCCGGCACCGAGTAGACAAGAAGGCGGCGGCCGGAGGGCTCTGTGGCACGCATGGCCTCGCCGGCACGGCGGGCTTCTTGCCCAGGGAACGACCGGTAAAGGGAACGACCGGTAAAGGGAACGACCGGTAAATAAGAAGAGGCGCGGCAGGCACAAAGCCCGCCGCGCCTCTTCGCGCGTTTAGTGGGGATGCCGGCCGGGGCTACTGCGCGGCCTCGCCGCCGCCCGTCTCACCGCCCGCGCCGCCTCCAGTACCGCCGCCCGTCTCACCGCCCGCGCTGTTCGAGGGCGTGTCCCCACCGCCGGTGCTCTGGGACTCGGAGCCGCCGGTCTCGGCCGTGCCGGTGGAGCGGGTGCCTTCGCTGTTGTAGTAGCTGTAGCCGCTGCCGGCGCCCTCGGTCGTGCTCGTGGTGCCGTAGCTCGAGGAGTCGTCGTAGCTGTAGCTGTTGGTGTAGCCCGTGCTGTAGCTCTCGCCGTAGTAGCCGCTGTTGTAGGAGCTGCTCGTGGCCGAGAAGGTCCAGGAGCTGTTGGACTTGTACTCGGCGTCGTGGTCGGCGACCGCGAACTCCTGGCGGCTCACGCCCTTGAGCACGGTGTTCATGAAGGTCGCCCAAATCGGCTGCGCGGTGTTGTTCGTGGTGGCGTGCGAGCCCTGGTAGTAGGAGGTCTGGGTGCTGCCGCTGCGGTTGCCGTAGCGCACGACGGTGGTGAGCTGGGGGGTGAAGCCGCAGAACCAGAGGTTGTCGTAGTTCTCGGTGGTGCCGGTCTTGCCGCCGACGGGCTGGTCGACGTTGAGCATGCTCAGCACGGTGGAGGTCGTCTGGCCGGCGCTGACGACGTTCTCGAGCACTTTGCGGGCATCCTGCGCCACGGCCGAGTCGACCGCCTGGTCGGAGGTGTCCTCGTGCTGGTAGACCACGCCGCCGTTGCGGTTCTCGATCTTTGTGATGGCCACGGTGTCGCGGTGGACGCCGTTGTTGGCGATGGTCGAGTAGCCCTCGGCCATCTCGAGCGGGGTCACGTAGGAGGCGCCGAGGGTAGAGGTGCCGTAGGGCTCGATGGTCGAGTCGATGCCCACGACCTTACACATGCTGATGAGCTTGTCCACGCCGATGGCGTCGATGACCTGCGCGTAGGCGGTGTTCGAGGAGTACTGCGTCGCGCGGTCGAGTGTGATGTAGCCGTACTGGGCGTTCTCGAAGTTCTGGACCTTCCAGGTCTTGCCCACCTGGATCGGCGAGTTGCAGTTGAGGTAGACGGTCGGGCTCATGCCCTCGTTCAACGCCGCGAGCAGGGTAAAGGGCTTGAAGCACGAGCCCGCCTGGAACTTGCTCGTCGCGAGGTTGATTTGGGAGCCGTCGAGGTCGGTGTCGTGGTGCTGGCCGCCGACCATGGCCTTGATGTAGCCGGTCGAGTTGTCCACGCACACGAGGGCCGCGTCCACGTCGTCGGTGCCCGCCTTGTTCACGACGCTTTCGGCTGCGGCCTCGGCGGCGGCCTGGTAGTCGGGGTCGAGAGTGGTGTAGACCTTGAGGCCGCCCTGCATGATGGTGTCGCTCGAGAAGTTCTGGAGCAGCAGCTGCCTCACGTAATCGGTGAAGTAGGGATAGGAGCCCGAGCCCTCGGAGAGCTCGCCGGGGTTCGTCACCAGCTCCTCGGCCTTGGCGGCGTCGTGCTCCTCCTGCGTGATGTCGCCGGCCTCGAGCATGCGGTCGAGGACCAGGTTGCGGCGAGAGACGCAGTTCTCGGGGTTGCGGAACGGGTCGTAGAGGGTGGGGGAGTTCGGCAGGCCCACGAGCGTGGCGGCCTCGGCGAGGGTCAGCTCGTTCGCGTGCTTATTGAAGTACGTGATGCTCGCGGCCTCGATGCCGTAGGCCGAGTTGCCGTAGTAGATGGTGTTCACGTACATGTTGAGGATCTGGTCTTTGGTGTACATCTTTTCCATCTGGATGGCGATGTAGGCCTCGCGCACCTTGCGCTTGAGCGACATCTCGAACTGCTCGTCGGAGAGAATGGTGTTTCTCACCAGCTGCTGGGTGATCGAGGAGCCGCCGCCCTGCTCGCCGCGCCCGGTGAGCTGGCCGGCGACGGCGCGCAGGATGCCCTGGGGGTCCACGCCGTTGTGCTGGTAGAAGCGCTTGTCCTCGGTGTCCACGGTGCCCTTGAGCACGTTGGGAGAGATGGAATCGAGGTCGACGGAGCGGCGCTGCTGCAGGTAGTAGGTCGCGATCTCGTTGCCGGAGGCGTCGTAGACGCGCGTGGGCTCCGCGACCACGTAGGAGTCGGCCGAGGTGTAGTCGGGGAGGTCCTCGAGCCAAGTGGATATGATGGCCCCCATGGAGAGGCACAGCGCGATGGCGAGCAGCGCCATGAAGCCCACGAACCCGGCGAAGCCGAAGCCGACGATGTGCGTCCTGGAGTGCATATGTGCCCTGCGGGTGCGTATGCCCATGTAGATGTCCTCCCTGCGAAGGGTCGATTCACATATAGCAAATGATTATAGTAGGCGCCCGCGAGCGGCCCGTTTGGGAATGCGCACGTGTTGTGACGTTGTGGAGCACGTGGCCCTCTACCTGCGCTATTGTATAGGGCTGTGTAAATCCAGACAGAATCATGGAGGGCAGATCATGCTACCCGTCGAAGAGCAGCTTAAGGTCATCACCTCGGGCGCCATGCAGATCGTCCCGCTCGACGAGCTCAAGAAGAAGCTCGAGAAGGGGACCCCGCTCAACATCAAGCTCGGCGTCGACCCGACCTCGCCGGACCTTCACCTCGGCCACGCCGTCCCCCTGCGCAAGATGCGCCAGTTCCAGGACCTCGGCCACAAGGTCACCCTCATCATCGGCAACGGCACCGCGCTTATCGGCGACCCGTCCGGCCGCGACTCCACGCGCCCGCCGCTGACCGAGGAGCAGGTCGAGGCCAACGCGCAGACCTACGTCGAGCAGGCTATGAAGGTCCTCGACCCCGAGAAGACCCAGATCGTCCGCAATGGCGACTGGATCAAGCCGCTGAACCTCGGCAAGATGCTCGGCCTCATGAGCAAGTTCAACGTGGCCCGCATCCTCGAGCGCGAGGACTTCCACAATCGCTACACCGAGGGGCGATCCATCGCGCTGCACGAGTTCATCTACCCGGTGCTGCAGGCCTACGACTCCGTGGTCATCGAGGCCGACCTCGAGATGGGCGGCAACGACCAGATCTTTAACCTCCTCGCCGGCCGCGACCTCATGCGTGCCGAGGGCATGGAGCCGCAGGTGGCGCTGACCATGCCGCTGCTGGTGGGTACCGACGGCAAGAAGAAGATGTCCAAGAGCTACGGCAACTACATCGGCCTCACCGACGAGCCCGCCGACATGTTCGGCAAGGTCATGTCCATCGCCGACGAGATCGTGCCCATGTACTACCGCCTGTGCTCCACCAAGTCCATCGAGGAGATCGACGCCATCGACGCCGCCTTCGCCGACGGCTCGGCCGACCCGTACAAGCTCAAGCGCGAGCTCGGCGCGAACATCGTGGACCTCTACCACGGCGAGGGCGAGGGCGTAAAGGCCATGGCCGCCTTCGACGCGCAGTTCAAGAAGGGCGAGGCCCCCGAGGACATGCCGGAGTTCCCGGTCTCTATCGCGCAGCCCAACGACGAGGGCAAGGTCTACCTGGCTAAGCTCCTCGCCGACCTGGGCATCTGCAAGTCCGCGGGCGAGGGCAGGCGCCTCATCGACGGTGGCGGCGTAAAGATCAACGGCGAGGCCGTGGCGCCTAAGAGCTACAACGTGGACCCTGCGCTCTTCTCGGCAGGCACGACCGTTCAGTCCGGCAAGAAGCACTGGGCCAAGCTGGTCTAGTTCGTTTACAGGGGTTCGCATTGCAGCGCCCGGCGAGAGGAACGTGCCTCTCGCCGGGCGCCTTTGCGTGCAGGGCGCGGGCGAGGTGGCTGCGGCGTTGCGTGAATCGGGGTGATGGCAGTGGCCGCTTCGTCTGCGTTGCGTATAACGGGGTGATGGCAATAAAGGCGGGGGATTTGTTGCGTATAACGGGGTGATGGCAATAAGTTCCTGTCGCGGTGCTGCCATCACCCCGGTTTTTGCAACGCAGGGCCCGTTTTTATTGCCATCACCCCGATATTCGCAACGCGGGGCCCGCCTTTATTGCCATCACCCTGATTTGCGCAACAGGACTTGTGCCGCAATTGCCGCCACCCCTGGTTTCCAGAACACCGGGGCCGCACCTCTTGCCGCCGCCCTACTTTCTGCGACAGACCGGGAGCCCGATCGCTGCCAGCGGTTTTTCGCGAGGCGAATAACGACGCGGGCCCGAAGATTGGCTGCGAGTTAAGGGATTCAGCGCTTCTTGGCAGTATCTTTAGTCGGTCCAGATGCTTTGATTGGGGATGCGCTTGGCTAAGAAAATCATCATTCGGAAAGAGAAACGCGGCTGCGTATGGTGGCTTGCCGTCAGCCTCCTTGCGTGCGTGGCCATCGCCCTTCTCGCTTACGGGGCATGCATCGCGGCGGGCGTCGGTCTTTGGTTCCTCGCCAGGTATTGCTGGCGAAAGCTCGTGGTCCAGGCCCCGGGATCGAAGTTCGTTGTAAAGATGAGTGCCGTCGCGCCCATCGTGCGGCAGGCCGGCGTGGGCGTCCTTGCCGCTCTCTTCTCGCTGACGCTCATGGCTGGTCTGACCAGCGCGGCTTCCGCGGGGTCTGCCAAATCGACGAGTCAAACGACGCAGACGCAGCAGCAAGAGGCGACGGCGACCGACGACTCGGCCGCGCAGAAAAAGGCGACGACCCAGGAGGCGGGGCAGGGCGAGCCCGAGGGCGAGGCGACCAAGACCGCGGTTCTCTCCAACTTGGTCGTTAAGTTCCTCGACGTGGGCCAGGGCGACGCGAGCTTGATCGAGTTTCCCGACGGCAAGACGATGCTCATCGATACCCCGACGGGGGAGTCCTCGACGGTTACCTCGGCCCTCAAAGCCGACGGCAGGAGCGGAATCGACTGGTTGGTGGCCACGCACCCCGACGCCGACCACATCGGCGGGCTCGACGGCGTGATCGGCGGCACGGAGGTGACCTCCGTCTGGGCGCCCGAGGTCAACAGCCCGACGCAGACCTACACGTGCTTCCTCGAGGCCGTTGCGAACAAGGGGCTGTCCATCGAGCCGGCGTACGCCGGACGTCGAATTGCGGAAGGCGACGGGTATGCGGTCGATGTCCTCTGGCCGCGGGAAGGCGCGAGCTATAGCGAGGGCAACGCATACTCCGCGATCATCAAGGTCGCTTATGGCGAGAACACGTTCCTCTTTACCGGCGACGCCCCGGTTGAGGCGCAGGAGCAGGCCGTCGATGGCCCTGTGGATGTGCTCAAGGTCTCTCACCACGGCAGCGCCTCCGGGCTGGACACGGCGCTTGCATCGAAATTGGCGCCTGCCATAGCCGTGATTTCCTACGGCAAGAATTCCTACGGGCACCCGACGCAGGTGGTGCTCGACGCGCTTGCCGCCGCGGGCGCGCAGGTATTCGGCACGTACGTGAACGGCACGGTGACCGTGACGTCGGATGGCCACGAGGTGAGCGTCTCGGCCGCGCGCGAGGGCTCGGTTGTCGCCGCGAGCCGGGATGCGGGCGCTTCTTCCAAGGGGCTGAGCTCCGGGAGCAGCGACGACGGGTCCGAGAACGGCGGCGAGGAGTCCGGTGAGCAGGCCGGCGCGGAGGCGGAATCGGCGGCTCAGGGGCAGGCGACGGATGATGCGGACGCCGCCAGCGAAGAGACGGTGGTCATAACCCCGGGCGGCGAGAAGTACCATAGACATGGATGCCGCACCATAAAGAAGAGCAAGAGCCTCACCGAGCTGACCAAGTCGGAAGCGCAGGCTCAGGGGTATTCAGCGTGTGGGGTGTGCCACCCTTAAAGACTGGAGGAGCCATGCAAGCAATCGTTGACCGCATTGAAGGCGACGTGGCCGTGCTCGAGGTCGACGGCGCACGGTTCATGGACGTGCCCCTCTCCCAGATGCCGGCTGGATGCTCCGAAGGCGACGTCTACGAGGGCGAGCCCGGCAACTGGAAGAAGAGCGTCGCGGCGAAGGCCGAGCGCCTCAAGACCAACGCCGACCTGATGTCGAGGCTGTTCAAGCACTGAGAACGTCCTTCTTGCCGGCGGGCGCCGCGAATCGCGGCCCGCCGGCTGCCAAGAAGCCCGGCCAATAATCTCCGCCGCTCAAGACGTGCGTTTTTGCCCTTACGGAGGCCTCGAAACCGCGTTCTGGAGCGGTGGAGATTTGTGTGTCGGCCCGCGTCGGCGCGGAGTCCGCCGTGGGCCTGGAGTATCGTGAACAAGTTTGGTCCCATCGGGCTTAAAGGAGAGGTCTTGGCCCATAAGAACGTGATCGAGCTGCTCGCGCCGGCGGGCGGCCCCGAGCCCTTCAACGCCGCGCTGGCCGCGGGCGCCGACGCAATCTACTGCGGCCTCGGCAACAGCTTCAATGCGCGCCGCTCCGCGAAGAACTTCGACGACGCGAGCTTCGGCGACGCGTGCCGACGCGCGCACCTGGCAGGCACGCGCGTCTACGTGACGGTTAACGTGGCCGTCGCCACCGACGAGATTCCGCGCGTCCTCGGCCTCGTCCGCCGCGCGTGGCTCCTGGGCGCCGACGCCTTCATCATCCAGGACTGGGGCCTCTTCGCGCAGATCCGCCGCACGTGGCCGCAGATCGAGACCCACGTCTCCACGCAGGCCAACGTCCACGACGCACGCGGCGTGGCCTGGTGCCGCGAGCTGGGCGCCGACCGCGTGACGCTCTCGCGCGAGCTCTCCCTGCCGGAGATCGAGCGCATCGCCCAGGAAGGCGTCGAGCTCGAGTGCTTCGGCCACGGCGCGCTGTGCTTCTGCTACTCCGGCGTCTGCATGATGAGCTCGCTTTCCGGCGGGCGCTCCGCGAACCGCGGGCTCTGCGCCCAGCCGTGCCGCCTGCCGTACGAGCTCGTCGACGAGAAGGGCGAGCTCGTGCCCGTGCCCGGCGTGCCCACGGCCGGCCTTGCCGAGACCATGCGCGGCGTCGGCGGGACGCGCGCGCTGTGCCCCAAGGACTACTGCACCGTCGACCATGTCGGCGAGATGATCGCCGCGGGCGTGGGTTCGCTCAAGGTCGAGGGCCGCATGAAGGCGCCCGATTACGTGTACCAGGTCGTGGGCGCGTACCGGCAGGCCATCGACGCCGCTATTGCAGGCGAGCCTCTGGCCGAGGCCGAGGACGCGGCGGTTCGCCGGCGGCTCAAGCGCGCGTTCAACCGAGACTTCACCGACGCCTATCTGCGCGGGGAGTCCGGCAACGAGATGATGAGCTACGAGCGCTCCAACAACCGCGGCGAGGTCGTGGGCGAGGTCGAGTCCTCCCGCGCGCTCGAGGACAGCGTCGAGAGACGCGGCGGCGGCAACGGCGGGCGCACGCGCATGCGCCGCTTCAAGCGCGCCGAGGTCCGCATCAGGCTCAGCGAGCCGGTGGGGGAGGGCGACCTGCTCGAGGTGCGCCCGGTGAGCGACCCCACGCAGTTCCTCACGGTCACGGCCGAGCGCGACTCCGAGGCCGGCGAGGTCATCTCTTGCCGAGCGCCAAGGCCTATGGAGGCGGGCGCGATCGTCCGCGTGATCCGCTCGCAGGCCGCGATGGACGCGGCGGCGCGCGTGAGCAAGGCGGACGTCCAGCGCAAGCGGCCCGTCCACGTGCGGGTCGTTGCGCGATTGGGCCAGGCGTTCCGGGTCGAGGTCTCGTGCGCGGACGGCGAGGCGAGCGCCTCGGCCGAGGGGTTCGTCTGCGAGGCCGCGCGAACCCGCGCCGTCACGGGCGAGGACCTGGTCGAGCACGTCGGGCGCATGGGCGGAGGCCCCTTCGAGCCCGTGAGCTTCGATGTCCAGATGGACGAGGGGCTCGGCATGGGCTTCTCGGCCGTGCATAAGGTCCGCGCGGCCGCGGTGAAGTCGCTCGAGGAGGCGCTTCTCGCCCCGTATGCCTCGCGTGAGGAAGGGCTGGCGCCCGCGCCGTCCGACCGCGCCGTCTCGTACCGGCTGGGCATGGCGCGAGCGGAGGCGGGCATCGCGGACCCGGCCTCGACCAGGCGAGAGGAGCCCTGCGCGTGCGCGCTCGTGGTCGATCCCGCGTGCGCCCGCGCCGCGCTCGAGGCCGGAGCCGCGCGCGTTTACGCGACCGCCGACGACCTCGCGTCCGGGGACTGGCCCGAGGGCGTCATCCCCTGGCTGGACGAGGTATGCCGCGAGGCCGACCACGAGCGCTTGGACCCCTGGGTCGTCGAGGGCGCCCCTCTCGCCGTCGGCAACGTGTCCGAGCTCGCGCTCGCGGCTGAGCGCGGAGCCATGCCCGAGGTCCGCTCCTGCGTCCCCGTCCACAACGAGAGCTGCCTGGTGGCCCTCGAGGCTGCGGGCGCGGCGGGGTTCTGGCTCTCGCCGGAGCTCACGCTCGAGCAGGTCTGCGAGCTCGCGCCGGCGGCCTCGGTGCCCGTGGGCCTCATGGTTCTCGGCCGCGAGCGCGCGATGACCTCGGAGCACTGCGTCTTGCAGGTCACGGGCAAGTGCGTCCACAACTGCGCCCGCTGCCCCCAGCGCGCTCGGCGCTTCTCGCTCAAGGACATCGACGGCAAGCTCCTTCCCGTGCGCACCGACGTCAACGGCCGCTCGCGCATCTGGTCGGCCTACCCGCTCGACGCCACCCCGCAGGCGGCCGAGCTCATCGACGCCGGCGTGACGCGCCTGCTCGCGGACTGCACCCTTCTCGACGAGAAGCAGACGCGTTTCGGCGTCGAGCGCGTCGTCCGCGCCATCGCCGCGACGAGCGCCGGCAAGAAGCCCGCCGCGCGCCTGCAGGGCGCCACCTCGGGGCATCTCTTCACGGGAATCGGCTAGGGGCGGCCGCCCGGGTTCTCCCGCAGGGCCCGTTGGGTAATATTGAAAACGTTGTGTGCACGAACGGAAAGGAACCCCACCATGGCAGTGGATAAGCAGCTTCTGGAAGAGACCCTCGACATCATCCGTCAGAGCCTGCAGGCCGACGGCGGCGACGTGGAGCTCATCGACGTCGACGAGGACGGCGTCGTCACCCTCGAGATGCAGGGCGCCTGCGCGGGCTGCCCGCTCTCCAGCATGGACATGTCCGAGGGCATCGAGCGCATTCTGATGGAGCACGTTCCCGGCGTGACGCGCGTCCAGCCGGCCGTCCTCTAGCGACGGCGGGAAGAAGCGCGTGTTTCTCAACGACATCTTCCAGGCGCTCGACCCCGTCGCGTTCACGTTGGGTCCCCTGAGCGTCCGCTGGTACGGCTTGGCGTACCTCGCCGGCTTTATCGTGGCGGGGCTCGTGATTTTTCGGATCGCGCGGCGCTGGGAGCTCGACCTCACGCTTGATGATGTGGTGAGCATCGTCATCGGCGTCGCGTTCGGAATCATCATCGGCGCGCGCCTGGGCTACGTTCTTTTCTATGGAGCGGGCTACTACCTCGAGCATCCCGGCGAGATCATCGCCACCTGGGACGGCGGCATGAGCTTCCACGGCGGCCTTATCGGCGCGGTCGTGGGCGGCTCCATCGTTTGCAGGCAGTACCGGATCAGCATTCCCACCATCTGCGACCTGGGCGTCATCGGCGCGACGTGGGGGATTTTCTTCGGGCGCTGCGCGAACTTCGTCAACGGCGAGCTCTGGGGCAAGGAGTGCGACCTGCCGTGGGCGGTGGCGTTCCCGTCCGGCGGCGGCGTGTTCCGTCACCCCTCGCAGCTCTATGAGGCCGTGCTCGAGGGTCTCGTGATCTTCTGCGTGCTGTGGGCGCTCTCCCGCAAGAGGCCGCCGCGCCCACAGGGGACCTTCATGGGCGTGTTCCTCGTGCTTTATGGCGTGTTCAGGTTCCTCATCGAGTTCGTGCGCGTGCCCGACGCGCAGCTCGGCTATCTCTTCGGGCCGATCACGATGGGCCAGTGCCTGAGCCTGCCGCTCGTGGTGCTCGGCGCGGTCCTGCTCGTCGCGGCACATAGGCTTGGACGCCAGCAGGTCGGGAGGCTTCCCGAGGAGTAGGGGGCCCGCGCGAGGGGACTCGGCAGCGTCCTCGCGGCAAGTTTTTCACGAGGCCTGCGGGACAAAACTTATTCGCTCAGAGGGGCGGCGACGAGCCGCCCTTCTTCGTATCTCACGGCGAGGGGCCGCGCTTGGGTCGGGTCCTCGCAGGGGAAGTCGGGCCGGTAATGGCCCCCTCGGCTCTCGCGACGCCCGAGCATCGCGCATGCGAGCGCCTTGGCGGAAAGAAGCGCGAGCTCGGCTCGGCGCGTCTCTGCGCAGGCGCGGGCGTTGTCGGACGGGGCCGCCTCCTCGGCAAGAAGCGAGCGGAGCCGCGCGACCGTGTTGAGCGCGGTCGTTAGCCCCGCCTCGTCGCGCTCAACCAGGCAATGCTCGCTCATCGTGTGCCTCAGCTCGCGGATCGCGGTCGCGGCGCAGGGCGCAGCCATCGGGTGTCCGTAGGGCTCCGTCGCGCTGCAATGTGTCCCACTCGTTACGCTGCCGCTCGCATCGCCCGGCACGCCGTTCCCCGTCCTTCTCGCTGCTTCCTTGCCCGCGATGTGCCCGAACACCAGCGCGTTCGCGCTCGCGAGGCCCCCGATGCGGTCGGCTCCGTGCATGCCGCCCGCGCACTCGCCGCAGGCGAAGAGCCCGGGGCAGCCCACGACGGCCGCGCGCTCGTCGATGCGAATGCCGCCGTTCGCGGCGTGGGCATAGTGGGCCACGCGCAGCTCCTGGTCGGGCGCGATGCCGTGTGCCTGGCGCAGCCACTCGGTGTAGGTGCGCATGAACTCAGGCATCGGGTCGGGCAGCTCGTGTCGCAGCCGCGCCCCGCCGGATCCCGTGCGCGCCACGCAAAGGTCGACCTCCCGGTCTCCCCAAGACGCGCTGAAGGGCCCGTGCTCAGATCTTTTTCCCAGAAGCCCCGGCCGGTCCAGGCCCTCGATGCGCGAGTACCGGAAGGCCTTCTCGTTGAAAACGACTCCCTTCACCGGGGCGACGAGGCCGACCATGATCTGCATGAACTCGCAGTTGACGAGCGAGGCGCCTTGCTCGAGGGCCGCGGCCTGCGCGGTCCCGAGGACGTCGGGCATCGTGAGGGTCCGCTCGAAGAGCCCGCCGAAACCGCCCGTGGCGAGGACGACCGAGCGGGCTTCGGCCCGGGCAAAAACGTTGCGCCGCTCGTCGAAGAGAATCGCTTCCCAGCCGTCGCCCGCCCGCTCGAGCCCCATGAGCTCGAGGCCGTCGAAGACGCCGCAGCCGGCTCTTTCCAGCGCCTGGCCGGTCGAGGCCCGGTACGCTTCCCGCTCGAGGCCGTGCCATGAGCGCCTCTTCCTGTCGAAGCAGGGGATGAACTCGCGCTCGTCGGCGTTCGCGGCGCTGCGCAGGCCGCACCCGCGATGCTCAAGCTGCGAGACCGCCTCCTCGGCCCCTTCGGCCAGGACGCGCGCGAGCGCGGGGTCCGCGACGCCGCGCCCCACCTCGAGAATCGTCTCGACGAAGTCGTCGATGTCCTGCGCGCCCTCGGGCCCCACAAGGCCCAGGCCCCACGTCCCGGGAAAGAAGCTCGACCCGCCGAAGGCCGTGCCGGCGCAGGCGATGGCCGTCCGGGCCCCTTCCTCCGCGGCCGCGAGGCCCGCCGTCGTCCCCGCGATCCCGCTGCCGACGACGAGCACGTCGAGGCGGCTCAGGCCCTCGGTTACAAGTTGTGGCATGGCTCCCAGCCTCTCTCGCCCGCGGCGCTCCACCCTGCTAAAGTGAAAAGCCGCGATTCAAGGAGGCGGCATGTCCCGGAACAACGAGTATATCTATGGCGGCGAGGCCGCCGGGCCGGTCGGGCTCGAAGGCGCGCGAGTCAAGTTCGACGCTTCCGGCCTCGTGCCGTGCGTCGTGCAGCAGGAAGGCACCGGCGAGGTGCTCATGGTCGCGTGGATGAACGAGGAGTCCCTGCGCCTCACTATAAAGACCGGCACCACCTGGTTCTGGTCCCGCAGTCGCCAGGAGCTCTGGAACAAGGGCGCCACCAGCGGAAACATGCAGCAGGTCAAGCACCTGCTCGTGGACTGCGACGCGGACACGCTCGTCGCCGTGGTCGATTCCCCCGGCCCCGCCTGCCATACTGGCCACCGCACCTGCTTCTTTCGCGAGATCAAAGAGTAGGCCGGCCAGGGCGGCGGTCCCTGCCCCGCATTCCGAGTTTATATGAGAGTTTTATGTGAGGAGGCCCACGTGGGCGAGAGAACCAAGGACGTTCGTGACGGCAACATCGGCGAGACCCTCGAGGGCCTGGCCCAGGTGATTCACGGCCGGCGCGAGGCCTCGCCGGAGACCTCCTACACCGCCAAGCTTCTCCAGGGCAAGGAAGACAGCCTGCTCAAGAAGCTCGCCGAGGAGGCGAGCGAGGTCATTATGGCCTGCAAGGACGACGACCACGACCACATCCGCTACGAGGCGGGCGACCTGGTCTATCACCTCATGGTCGCCCTCGAGCGCTACGGCGTCACGCTGGAGGAGCTGGCCGGCGAGCTGGACGCCCGCCGGCGCTAGGGGCACACGACGGCCGATCTGCCCCTCACTCGTCGCTCGCGTACCTTGTGCACGCGTCGCTCCTCCTTCGGGGCACCTCGGCTCGCCGTGTGCCCCTAGCGCGCCGACGGTGCCGCACCGGCCGATCCGCCCCTCACTCGTCGCTCGCGTACCTTGTGCACGCGTCGCTCCTCCTTCGGGGCACCTCGGCTCGCCGTGTGCCCCTAGCGCGCCGACGGTGCCGCACCGGCCGATCCGCCCCTCACTCGTCGCTCGCGTACCTTGTGCACGCGTCGCTCCTCCTTCGGGGCACCTCGGCTCGCCGTGTGCCCCTAGCGCTGACGCCGCGCCGCCCGGCTCGCCGTGCGTACTGGCGCATCGTTGCCGTGCCATTGGCCCCTGCGGCGTTCGCTGCCCGGGGCTCGACCTGGCCTTTGCCTCTCCGAGCTCAATGTGGAGCTGAAATAGATTCGTTTGTCCTGGGCGCCGTAGTTGGTACCATAGGAAGGTCATGCAGGCCCACCCTGTGGGCGACGTGCAGATTCCAAAGGAGTTCTTTCTATGCCGCAGCCTAAGCGCAACCGGTTCTTCGCATCGGCGCTCGCCGTTACCCTCGGCCTCGCCATTATCCCCGTAAACGCGCAGGCGGCCACGTCCGCCGAGCTTCAGGCCGAGCTCGATCAGGTCTCTCAGCAGATGAGCAGCCTTTATGCCGCTGCCGAGCAGGCCGGCTACGACCTCGACAACGTCACGCGCGACCTCAACGACACGAACGACCAGATCACCGACCTCGAGGGCCAGATCTCTGAGGAGCAGGAGCAGCTGAGGCAGAAGCAGGCCCAGCTCTCCGACATCCTCGCCGCCCAGTACAAGATGGGCGACGAGACCGGGCTTCTCTCCCTCATCCTCAGCTCCGGCGACTTCGCCGAGCTCGTGAGCAATATCCACTACGCCAACAAGATCTCTGAGCAGAAGATGGACGCCATCCAGGACGTTCGCGACCTGCAGGAGTCCCTTGAGAACAACAAGAGCCAGCTCGAGGATCGCAGGACCGAGCAGGAGCAGCTCGTCTCCGACCAGCAGGTCAAGTCCGATTCCGCGAACCAGGCGGCTGCTCAGGCGCAGGCTTATTACGACCAGCTCTCCGACGAGGTGAAGACGAAGCTCGCCGAGGAGGAGGCAGCTGCTCGCGCCAAGGCGGAACAAGAGGCCCGCGCCGCGGCCGAGGCCGCCGCGAAGAAAGCCGAGGAGGAGGCCGCTGCGGCCGCCGCGGCTGCGTCCGCAAGCAGCTCTAGCAGCTCAAGCAGCTCCAGCGGTTCCAGCAGCTCAAGTTCCTCCAACGGCTCCGGCAGCAACGGTAGCTCCAACGGGGGCGGCAGCAATTCCGGCGGTTCCGGCGGCGGCAGCTCGAACGGCGGCAGCAGCAATAAGGGCGGCAGCTCCAGCAGCGCCGCGTCCATGGTCTCCCGCGCCCTCAGCGTCGTCGGCTCCGGGTATCAGTGGAGCGGCTACGTCTGGACCGGCAGCACCTCGAGCTCCGCCTTCACCTGCTCCGGCCTCATCGATTACGCCCTCGGCCTTCCCAGCAACTCCAGCTGGCCCGAGTCCCTGTATTCTTCTGTGAGCTACATCACGACCGACGTCAGCTCGCTCAACTACGGCGACCTCGTCTTCTACACCTATGCCGGCCGCTATCCCGGCCACGTTGGCATCTACATCGGCGGCGGCCAGATCGTCGACTCCTGCCCCGGCAGCGGCGTCCAGGTCCGCGACATCAACTATCCGGGCACCTTCATCGGCGGCGGCCCCATCGTCTAGGACCAGACGTCGTTTATCGCCGCCCCAGAGACCATCGGGTTCTGGGGCGGTTTCTTTTGCGCGCGGGCCCTGTTCGCGGCCCGGATCGATTAAGGAGATGCATGGGGGAGAATCGCCAGGACGGCTCGCGCCGCGGCGCGCACTTCGCGAAGCCGGCAGACGCCGGCCAGACGCACACGGGGGCATCGACGGATGAGGCGGCGGCCCTCGTTCCTGCGGCCGGGCACTTCAGCGGGTCCGTGCGCGAGGAGGCCCCTTCGGTGGCCCGCGCCGGTTCCCGCGTCGCGGCCCATTTCGGCACCCGTGACGTCGATGACGAAGCGGCGGTCTTTGCCGAGCTCCCTGCCGAGGAATCCGCCGCGGACCCCGTCGAGGGGCCTGCCGAGAACGCCTCCGAAGCCCTCGCCGACGATCTCGCCGAAGGCGTCGCGGAGCCGGGCGCGCCCGAGGCGGGTCCGACCGCCGGCGCGGATGACGGCGAGGCCCTTCTCTTCTCCGGGTCCTATCGCACGGCCGCGACCAGGGCCGCCGAGCTCGCCTCGGGCGAGGCCGCCTCTGTTTCCGACGACGCCGTTCCGGCCGCCGGCGAGGACAATACCCCCTCCGAGGCCGATGTGAGCCGCTCGGCCGCCCTCATGAGCGTTCTTGTCATCATCAGCCGCATCACCGGTTTCCTTCGCACCTGGGCGCAGGCCTACGGCATGGGCACGACCGTCGTGGCGAGCGCCTTCACCGTGGCGAACAACCTTCCCAACCAGCTCTACGAGCTCGTGATGGGCGGCATGCTCGTCACGGCGTTCCTGCCGGTCTACGTATCCGCGAAGAAGCGCGCCGGCAAGCCCGGCGCCATCGCCTACGCGTCGAACCTGCTCTCGCTCGTGACCATCGCCATGCTGCTTCTCTCGGCAATCTCGTTCGTCTTCGCGGGACAGATCGTGTGGACGCAGGCCTTCAACGCGTCCGCGGACTTCGACTTCGAGCTCTCGACGTACTTCCTCAGGTTCTTCTCCATCGAGGTCGTGCTCTATGCGCTTTCCTCGGTCATCTCCAGCGTGCTCAACGCCGAGCGCGACTACTTCTGGAGCACCGCGGCGCCTATCGTCAACAACGTCGTGACCACGGCGTCGTTCTTCGGCTACGCCCTCTTCGCGCCCTCGAACCCCACGCTCGCCATCCTGTGCCTGGCCATCGGCAACCCGCTCGGCGTCCTTGTCCAGGTGCTCTGCCAGCTGCCCTCGCTCAAGCGCTGCGGGGTCAAGCTGAGCCTGCGCGTCGATTTGCGCGACCCCTGCATCAAAGAGACGCTCGAGCTCGGCATCCCGACCCTCATCGTCACGCTCGTCTCCTTTGCCACGACATCGGTCCAGAGCAGCTGCTCGCTCTCGGTCAACCCCAACGGCGCCGCCATCACCTACTACGCGCGCATGTGGTATGTGCTGCCTTACTCGGTCTTCGCCATCCCCATCACCACGGCTATGTTCACGGAGCTCTCCACCTACGTCGCGAACAAGGACAACGCGTCCTTTGTGGCGGGCGTCCGCCGCGGCTGCGGGCGGATCCTCTTCCTGCTCGTCCCCTTCGCGCTCTATCTCATCGTGTTCTCGCCGTGCCTTGCGCGCCTGCTCGGCGGCTCGCGTATGGACACCGAGTCGCTTGAGCAGCTCGCGAGCTATCTTGCGTGGCTCTCTATCTCGCTTCCGGCTTACGGCGTGTGCACCTATCTGCAGAAGGCCTGCTCGGCGCTGCGCCGCATGAAGCTCTTTACCGTGGCGGAGATAATCGCCGGCGCCGTCCAGATCGTTTTCTGCCTCGCCTTTACCCCGCTGTGGGGCTTCAACGTCGTGGGCTTCAGCTCCACGCTCTTCTTCGTGTCCATCGACGTCGTGATCCTCGCGTTCCTGCGCCGGGAGCTCGGGCCCATCGGCCTCAAGGCGCTGGTCGCCTCGTGCGCCCGCTCTGTCGCGCTCGGTGTGCTCGGCGCGAGCGTGGGCGCCGCGATTCTCTTGGCGCTCCAGGCCTTCGTGGCGCCGCTCGCCGGCGGCGGGATTGTCCGCGCGCTGATTTACACGGTGGCGGGCGGCGTGCCGTCGCTTCTCGCCACCTTCGGCATCGCCTGCATGCTGCACCTGGACGAGGCCGCCTTTATCGACGACCTGCTCGCCAAGTTCAAACGCCGTGCGGCGTCGGCGTAGGGAGGCGCGTATGCGGGACACGGATATGAACGCCATGGAAAGGGCGGCCTGGGAAGAGGCCCTCGCGCAGGAGATGGCCCGGCTCACGGGCACCGAGGCCTGCGACTGGTATCTCACATATCGAGCGCGGCACGGCATGCTCGCCGTGCTCGAGGCCGTGCGCGAGGCCGCCGGCGAGGGCGAGGTGCTCACGCAGCTCTTCACGTGCTGCACGGCCGTGGACCCGATCTTGGCCGCGGGGATGGAGCCCGTGTACGGGGACGTTTCCGCCCGGACCTGCTCGCTCGACCCCGAGCTGCCGCTGCTTGGCGGGCGCACCCGGGCCGTCATGCTGCAGCACACCTTCGGCATCGTCGACGACGACTCCTCGAGGCGGCTCGCGGCCAGGGCCCGCGCGAACGGCGCGATCGTGCTCGAGGACTGCGCGCACTGCGTCGGTCGGATGGCGCGCGACGAGTCCGGGGCGCCTCTCGCGGACGTCTCTTTCCACTCGTTCGGCGTCGAGAAGATGCTCCCCACGCTCTTCGGCGGGGCCGTCTGGGTGAATCCGCGCTCGGATGCGGGCGAGGCCGTCCGCGCCGCCCGCGGGAGGCTCGCCTCGCTCCCGTCGCCCGATGCCCGCCATGAGCGCCTCAACGCCTCCTACCGCAGCACGAACCGCGTGCTGGTGCATCTGCCCGCCGCCCTCTCGCGCCCGCTTCGCCGCGTGCTCGCCTCGGCCGGCGCCTTCGACCCGGCCGTCTCCGAGGAGGAGCGCCTCGGCGGCGTGAGCCGGCAACCCATGCGCGCGACGAGGGTCGCCTGCGAGGCCGCGCTCGGCGCGCTTGCGGGCTACGCGGACTCGGCCGAGCGGCGCCGCGAGGTCGTGGGGGCCTACCGAGAGCTTCTCGCGGGCGTGCGCGGCGCGGAGGTCCCCGGGTCCGCGCTCGCGGGCGAGGCGCAGCCGCTCCTGCGGTTCCCGGTCGTGCTCGCCGGCGAGAAGGCCGCCGACGCGGCCGAGCGCGCGATTATCGCCGCGGGCTACTACACGACTTCCTGGTACCGTCCCGAGCTCGGCCCCGGCGTCCTCGACCCGTCCGCTTATCGCGTGCCGTCCGACAGGAGCCGTCTTTTGGTCAACGACCGCCTGGTCGCCGGTATCGTCAACCTGCCGACCGACGTCCCCGCCGAAGCCGCGCCGCGCGTCGTCGAGGCGCTCCGCTCGGCAATCCTCGGATAAACCGCCCAGCCCATCTATTGGAGGAACCCATGAACCAGTGTCCCGCCACCGAGCTCAAGGAGAGGCTCGTCCCCGTCGTCTTGGGCGGAGACGTGCTCGCGTACTCCTACGCGCGCTGCTTCCACGAGGCCTACGGCGTCCGGACCATGGTCGTGTCCGGCGTGGACGTCAAGTTCACCTCGTCGAGCCGATTCACCGACTACCGCGTCGACCCGGCGATGGGGAAGGGCGACGAGGCCATCGCCGCCATGCTGCGCGAGCTCGGCGCCGAGCTCTGCGCGCAGGGCAAGGTCGCCGTCCTTCTCGGCAGCGCTGACTGGCACGTGCGCACGATCTCCAAGCACAAAGACGAGCTCGAGCAGTGGTTCTTCGTGCCCTACAACGATTTCGCGCTTCTCGAAGACATCACCCAGAAGGGCCGTTTCTACGCCATTTGCGAGGAACTCGGCATGGCATACCCCGCTACGAGGCTCTTCGACTGCTCGGATGCGTCGGCCGACCTCGATGTGGGGGGCTTCACCTTCCCGCTCATCGCCAAGCCGTCCAACTCGGCGCGCTACGACACGATGTCCTTCGAGGGCAAGGAAAAGATCTACACGGCAAAAGACGCCAACGACCTGCGGCGTATTTTCTCTCTTCTTCACGAGGCCGGCTACGATAAGGAGCTCGTCGTGCAGGATTTCATCCCCGGCGACGACGACGCCATCCGCTCGCTCACCACGTACTCCGTGGAAGGCGGGCGCGTGGCCGCGGTGTCCGGCGGGCAGGTCATCCTGCAGGACCACTCCCCGGCGCGAATCGGCAACCCGTCGTGTATCCTGCTCGAGCGCTCCGAGCAGCTCATCGAGGACGCGAAGCGCTTCTGCGAGCACGTCGGGTACCGCGGCTTCGCGAACTTCGACGCCAAGTTCGACGCGCGCGACGGCAAATACAAGTTCTTCGAGGTGAACGTGCGCCCCGGGGCGAACACCTGGTATATGGCCCTGGGCGGCGTGAACTTCGCCAAGCTCATCGTCGAGGACTTCGTGCTCGGTCGCGATCTCGGCTACTCCGAGGCCTACGAAGAAGGCCTCTACAGCCTCGTTCCGCGCGACGTGGTGCGCGATTTCGTGCCCGATGTCCGGGTCCGTGAGCGGGCCCTCGCGCTCTTCGACGCGGGGAGGGCCGCCTCGCCGCTCGACTACGCGCCCGACACGCTGCGGCACAAGTTCTGGTCCTGGCTGCGCGGTGCGCGTCAGTACAAGAAGTACGAGCAGTATCTCGGCAAGGCCCCGGATCGGCGCTGAGGCCCTCGCCTCAGGCGCCTTGCGCGACGCGAAAGCCCGCGCCTCCCCGTTTTTCGTCCCGCGAGGCGTCTCGACATAAAACGGCGCCCCGGCGACGCAGCGACGTCGCCGGGGCGCTTTGCTCTGGCAAGAGGCGCCCGTTCCCGTGTTCGGCGGGCAACGTGCGCCTGGCCGCCGCTCCGCTACCTGTCGCGGAGCTTCTTCGCGGCGCAGAGGGCGCCGTAGAAGCCCTTGCGGACCACGAGGTCGCGGTCGGGCGCTACGTCCACCACGCCGTTCTTGGCGAACTTGGTCTTGAACTCGTTCAGGCCCATGAGCTCGGGCGCGAAGTCGCTGCCGATGCCCATCATGTCGTAGTCGGCGCAGCCCTTGTTCTGGAAGAGGTCCACGCACTCGAAGAGCACGAGCTTGTCGGTCACGTGCTGGCGCATGCTCTCGGAGCGGGAGGCCCCGTAGTAGCGCACCGCGCGCGTGCCGGAGATGGTGACGATGGACCAGGTGACCACGCGCCCGTCGATGCGCCCGGCATAGACGCGGCAGTGCTCGGGCCCGAGGATGCGGATCATGTCCTCGTAGTCGGAGCAGGGCGCGGGAACGAAGTCGTCGCGCTTGCCCGTCTCGACCATGACGTCGTAGTACTCGGCGAAGGACTCGGCCGCGAGCTCGGTCTCGTCGGCGCAGACGGCCGGGCTCTCGCGCAGCGCCTTGCGGACGTCGCGGCGCCCGCGCGGCTTCATGCGGCCGAGGATGTCCTCCTCCGTGCCGCCCGCGAGGTCGATGACCACGGTCTGGTTGTACGGGCGCGTGGAGAGGACCGGACGCACGCAGTCCGGCTCGCCGGCCGCGGCTAGGCGGCAGAAGACGACCTTCTTATCGGCGCCGCGCAGGTAGGACGCCAGCGCCGCCAGGGCCTCGGCCTCGAGCGCCTCGTCGCGCTCGGCGACCCAGACGGGTCCGTGGGCGCTTCTCAGGTAGTGGTAGCCGTGGGTCTCGTAGTCGAGGAGGCTCAGCAGCGCGACGGTCGCGCCGTCGCGGGTGAGCTCGAGGCAGCCCCAGGGGGCGCGGCCGGGAATGGTGGCCTGGTACTCGGCCCAGGCGCGGGTCTGCTCGATGGGGAGGTTCACGCCGAGCTCGGCGGCCTTCTGCTCGAGCTCGGAGATGCCGATCTTGTTGACCTGAATCAAAAGACGCTCCAGTTGGTCGATATTCACAGATGTATTAATTCTAGGGCCCGGCGGGCGGGGCCTTATGGGCCGGTTACACTTTCTAGGAAACCCCCATTGCAGCCGCGTGCCGTAAAGGAGCGTCGTGTCCGAAGACGACCGCGAGATAAGCCCCGTGCCCGATGCCGCCGACCGCGCCGCCGCGCGCGAGCACGTCGCGGCCGCCATCAACGGCCTCGCGAGCCTCGTCGACCAGGTCGCGCTCGTCCCCACCGATCCGGGTTGCTACCTGTGGAAGGACGCCTCCGGCACCGTCGTCTACGTGGGCAAGGCCAAGAATCTTCGCGCGCGCCTGCGCCAGTACGTCACCCTCACCGACGACCGGCAGAAGATTCCGCTGATGATGCAGGTCGTGCGCTCCTTCGACTACGTGGTCGTCGGCTCCGAGCACGAGGCCCTCGTCCTCGAGCGCAACCTCATCGCCCAGTACCACCCCTACTTCAACGTCGACTTCAAGGACGACAAGTCCTATCCCTACATCGCCATCACGGAGTCCGACGTCTTCCCGGCCATCAAGTACACGCGCGAGAAGCACCGCAAGGGGACGCGCTACTTCGGTCCTTATACCGACGCCAAGGCCGCCCGCGAGACCATCGACACCCTGCGCAAGTTCGTGCCCATCTGCACCGCGACCTGCGCCGAGTGGAAGCGCGCCAAGCGCCTGCTCGACCGCGAGCCCGACCAGGCCTCCGTCGCGAACATCGTGCTCGCGGGCAAGTGCCGCCCCTGCTTCGACTACCACGTGGGCCGAGGACCCGGCGTCTGCTGCGGCGCCATCGACACGGTCGAGTACGCCCGCCACGTGCGCCAGGTCGAGGACTTTCTCCAGGGCAAGAGAAGCGCCATCGTGGGCGAGCTCACCGAGCAGATGCAGGAGGCGGCCGCCGACCTCGACTTCGAGCGGGCGGGCCGCCTCAAGAAGCGCCTCGAGGGTCTCTCCGCCCTCGATGTCAAGCAGCAGGTCATGTTCGCGCCCGACGTGAACATGGACCTCATCGGCTTCTACCGCGAGGAGACCATCAGCTGCGCCTGCGTCTTCGTGGTGCGCGAGGGCCGCACGGTCCGCTCGGTCGAGTTCATCTTGGACAAAGGCGCCGACGTGGGCGAAGACGAGCTCCAGGCGGGCTTCGTCAAGCGCTACTACGACGAGACCGCCGACGTCCCCGCCGAGGTCTGCCTCTCCGTCGCGCTCGCGGACGCCGACGTCATCGCCGGCTGGCTCTCCGAGAAGCGCGGCCACAACGTCCGTCTCCACCGTCCCCAGCGCGGCGAGAAGAAGCGCCTGCTCGAGATGGCCGCCGCCAATGCCCGCCATGCCCTCATGCGCTATATGGTCCGCACCGGCTATGCCGATGACCGCACGAACCAGGCCCTCATGCAGCTCGAGAGCGCCCTTGCCCTCGACGCGCCGCCCATGCGCATCGAGTGCTTCGACATCTCGACCCTGCACGGGCACTTCACCGTGGCGTCGATGGTCGTCTTCACCAACGGCCGGCCGGACAAGTCGCAGTACCGACGCTTCAAGATTCAGACCCCGCTCACCGAGGCGAACGACTTCGTGAGCATGTCCGAGGTGCTGGGCCGGCGCTACGCGCCCGAGCGCATGGCGGACGAGCGCTTCGGCAGCCGTCCCGACCTGCTCGTGGTCGACGGCGGCAAGCCGCAGCTCACGGCGGCCATGAACCAGCTCGCCGAGCTGGGGCTCGACATCCCGGTCTGCGGCCTGGCCAAGTCAGACGAGGAGGTGTTTGTCCCCTGGGACGAGACACCGGTCGTGCTGCCCTCGGGCTCGCCCTCGCTCTATCTCATCAAGCAGGTCCGCGACGAGTCGCACCGCTTCGCCATCACCTTCCACCGTGAGCTGCGCGACAAGGCCATGACGGCCTCGGTCCTGGACGACGTGCCCGGCGTCGGGCCCAAGCGCAAGCGTCTGCTCATGAAGTCGTTCGGGTCCCTCAAGCGCCTGCGTGCGGCGAGCGAGGAAGAGATAGCGGCCACCGACGGCATCCCCGCCGAGGTCGCGCGGGCCGTCTGGCAGGCCCTCCATGAGCAGCAGGCGGATGATGCCGAGACCCCTGCCGCCTCTTCGGCAGACAGGCCTGCGGATACAAAATAATTTAATCATCTGATTCGACGACGCGTCGATCGGGCGGCGAGAAGGCCATCGAGGCTTTGTTCTCGATTGCTCCGTATTAGTCGTATCTGTTATCCAATACCAGATAAATAAATGGCATTTAAAAGGTCATACCACCTGGATTTGACTACGCAAATTTCGAAAGACCGGGGTTGTTTACGCGACCGAACCTTAAAAATGCCGTCAGTGGCATGAAACATGCCGTTCATCGGCTTTCGTGCATTGCGCGGATACTTGTCTGGGTAGTCTGCCTCTCAAAGGGCGGCCGATGCGCGGCCGCAAGGAGGATCTAGAGGAAGAGGCAAGACATGAAGAAGATCGTGGACTCCGCCGTTACCCGTCGCTCGTTCATCGGCGGGTCGGCGCTCGCGGCCACGCTGGGCCTCGCCGCGTGCGGCGGCTCCGGCTCGAGCTCCAGCACCGACTCCGGCTCCGCTTCGGGCGGCACCGAGGGCGGCGGCACCCTTACCGTGGGCTCGGCCTACTCGCCCTCGTCCTACGACCCCGCCAACTGCTCCTCCGCGTTCTGCCTCTCGGCGAACTCCAACGTCATGGAGGGCCTGTACAACATCGACTTCACCGACTACAGCGTGGTCTCGGGCCTCGCCGACGACCAGCCGACCCAGGTCGACGAGTACACCTATGAGGTCAAGCTCCGCTCCGGCGCCAAGTTCTCCGACGGCACCGACGTCACCGCCGACGACGTCGTCTTCTCGTTCGAGCGCGCCCGCGCCGACGGCGGCATGTACGTCTCGTTCCTCACCATGTTCGACTCCATCGAGAAGAAGGACGACACGACGGTGACCGTCAAGTGCAACATCCCGAACTTCTCGCTGCTCGAGCTGCGCCTGGCCATCATCAAGGTCATGCCCAAGACCCTCTCCGAGGACGACGCCAAGGCCAAGCCCATCGGCTCCGGCCCCTGGATGTACGACGAGATGTCCGACACCTACGTGGTCCTCAAGCCCAACGAGCACTACAACGGCGCCACCCCTGCCAAGGACAACGAGCTGCGCATCGAGTCGCTCACCGACACCACGGCCCGCACCACCGCCCAGCAGGAGGGCACCACCCTCGTCACCGAGTCCGTGCCGCCCGAGTCCATCGAGCAGCTCGAGGCCGCCGGCGTCACCATCGACAAGGTCAACGGCTTCGGCACGCGCTTCATCATGTTCAACGTCAAGAAGGCCCCGTGGGACAACGTCAAGGCCCGTCAGGCCGTCATGTACGCGCTCAATACCGACCAGATGGTCACCAACGCCTTCTCCGGCCTCGCCAACGTGGCCACCTCGTACCTGCCCGAGACCTTCTCCAACTACCAGAAGGCCTCCGTGGTCTATACCTACGACGCCGACAAGGCAAAGAGCCTGCTTTCCGAGGCCGGCGTGACCGCCGGTTCCATTCAGCTGCGCACCACCGATAACGCGCAGGTCGTGGCTATGGGCACCCAGGCCCAGCAGGATCTCCAGGCCCTCGGCTTCACGGTCGAGCTCGTCTCCGACAAGTCCCCCGCGACCTACGCCGCCATCGACCAGGCCGACGACTCCTGGGACATCCTCATCGCCCCGGGCGACCCGTCCTGCTTCGGCGGCGACGTCGACCTTCTCCTCAACTGGTGGTTCGGCGACAACGTCTGGATGAAGACCCGTTGCGCATGGAACACCTCAGAGGAGTGGAAGAAGCTCAACTCCCTCATGACGCAGGCGCTCGAGGCCTCCGGCAATGACCAGCAGGATCTCTGGGTCCAGTGCTTCGACATCCTCGCGGAGAACGTCGTCCTCTATCCGCTGATCCAGGTCGTGACCCCCACGGGTTCCTGGCGCGACAACGCGAACCCCGAGGGCGTCAAGGTAAGCAGCAACTTCGAGGGCATCGGCACCACCGGCGTCCAGCTCACCGGCGTCAGCACCGTCAAGGCCTAAAGCGGGGCTCGCAAGCGTCTTGCCGCCCGTTGAGCGGGGACGACGCTCCCAGAGCCGGATGAGCGGCGGGGCCCGAGCGATCAAGGGTTGCTCGGGCCCCGCCGCATACCGCGCAGCGCCGCGGAATTTACGCCGCCACAACACAGAGAGAGGGGAGAGGCACCGTGAGCAATCTTCTGCGCCTCATCGGAAGGCGCCTGGTCGCGCTGCCGATCATGGCCGTCGCCGTGACCTTTTTGATTTTCTTCCTTATGTCGTTCTCGCCGGTCGACCCGGCCTACAACGCCCTCGGCGAGAGCGCCACCCCCGAGCAGGTCCAGAAGTACCACGAGGAGTACGGCCTCGACGACCCGTGGCCCGTGCGCTATGTGCGCTACATGGGCGACCTCGTCCACGGCGACCTGGGCACCTACAGCGCCCGCCGCAACTCCGTGGCCGAGCGCGTGGCCCGTGCCCTGCCCGTGACCATGCAGCTCACCTTCCTCGGCCTGCTCATCGGGGCCGTCGTCTCGTTCCTGCTGGGCATCATCGCCGCGCTCTACCGAGACAAATGGCCCGACCAGCTCATTCGTTTCATATCCATCGCGGGCCTGGCCACGCCGTCGTTCTGGCTGGCGGTCCTTCTCATCCTGGTCTTCTCCTCGTTTTTGCACCTGCTGCCCGCCTCGGGCGCCCTGCCCGACCCCTTCACGAACTTCTCGGGGTACATGGCCCGCATGATCATGCCCGCCTGTGCGCTCGCGTTCCCGCTCACCGGCCAGATGACGCGCATCGTGCGCACCGCGATGGTCGAGGAGCTCGATAAGGACTACGTGCTCACCGCCAAGGGCTCAGGTCTTCCCCAGAAGGTCGTCATCGCGCGCAACGTGCTAAGAAACGCCCTTATCACCCCGGTGACCACCCTCGGCATGAAGATCGGCTATCTCATGGGCGGCGCCGTCGTCATCGAGGTCATCTTCAATCTTCCTGGCATGGGCATGGCCATCCTCGACGGCGTGGCCGGCAACGAGCCCAACCTGATCATGGGCGTCGTCATCGTGGTCGCGCTCTCCTTCATCGTGATCAACATCGTGGTCGACATGCTGTACCTGCTCATCAACCCCAGGATTAGGAGCGTCTAGCCATGCTGACCCAAAGGAAAGAAGACTCCCAGAGGCTTGAGGGCATGGCCAAGTCAAAGGGCCCCAAGCTCTCTGGTCTCAAGAACATGAGGGCATCCTCAAAGATCGCCCTCGGCATCCTGCTCATCGTCGTGCTTCTCTCGGTGCTGGCGCCCGTGCTCGCGCCGTACAGCCCCTACGAGATCGGCATGGCACGCCAGGCCCCCGATGCCGCGCATATCCTCGGCACCGACGATAAGGGCCGCGATATCCTCTCGCGCATCCTCTACGGCGGCAGGATCTCGCTCGTCATCGGCTTCGGCGCAACGCTTTTTGCCCTGGTCACCGGCTCGATCGTGGGCGCGCTCGCCGCGGTCACGCGCAAGTGGGTCTCCGAGGTCATCATGCGCGTCCTCGACGTGATCATGTCCGTTCCCGGCATCGCGCTCGCCGCCGTGCTCGTGACCATCCTCGGCAAGTCCGTCCAGGCCATCATCTTCGCCATCGGCTTCATGTACATGCCCCAGATCGCCCGCATCGTGCGCGCGAACATCGTCTCGGAGTACGGCGAGGACTACGTGCGTGCCGTCATCGTCTCGGGAGCGCGGGCGCCGTGGATCCTCATGAAGCACGTGCTGCGCAACTGCGCGGCCCCCATCATGGTCTTCACCGTGACCCTCGTGGCCGACGCCATCATCTTCGAGGCCTCGCTCACGTTCCTCTCGGCAGGCATCGCCGAGCCTACCCCGACCTGGGGAAACATCCTCGCCGACGCCCGAGCCGGCGTGCTTTCCGGCCGCTGGTGGCAGGCGCTTTACCCCGGCATCGCCATCATGGTCACGTGTCTCGCGCTGAATATCCTCTCTGAGGGCATCACCGACGCCATGGCCTCGGCGCCCTCCGCCCCGGTCGACGCCGAGAACGCGGAGAGCCGCCGCGAGGCCGACCTGCTCGTGGCCGACCCCGTCCGCGCGTACAAGGAGCAGGCCGAGAGCCTCTCCGCCCGTCTCGCCGCGCTGCGCGAGGTCGAGCTCGCCCGCACCGATCGCCGCGTGCCCGACTACTCGGTCGAACCCTTGCTGCGCGTGAAGAATCTCTCCATCGGCTTCCCGCGCCACGGCGACGTGGCCGTCGTGGACAACGTGAGCTTCGACGTGCGCCCCGGCCAGTGCATGGCGCTCGTGGGCGAGTCCGGCTGCGGCAAGTCCATCACCGCCAAGGTGATCATGAATCTCCTGCCCGACTCCGCCCGCGTCACCGGTGAGGTCGACTACAAGGGCCAGGACCTGCTCAAGCTCACCTCCGAGCAGCACCGCAAGCTCCTGGGGACCGAGATCGCCATGGTTTATCAGGACTCCCTCTCGGCCCTCAACCCCTCGATGCTCATCTCGACGCAGATGAAGCAGCTCACGAGCCGCGGCGGGACCCGCAGCGCCGAGGAGCTTCTCGAGCTCGTGGGCCTCGACCCCAAGCGCACGCTCGAGAGCTACCCGCACGAGCTTTCCGGCGGCCAGTGCCAGCGCGTGGTCATCGCCATGGCCCTCACGCGCGACCCGTCGCTCGTCATCTGCGACGAGCCCACCACGGCGCTTGACGTCACGGTTCAGAAGCAGGTCATCAAGCTCCTGAACGACCTGCAGAAGAAGCTCGGGTTCGCCATGATCTTCGTCTCCCACGACCTTGCGCTCGTGGCCGAGGTCGCCAGCGAGATCACCGTCATGTACGCCGGCCAAGTCGTCGAGAGCGCACCCACCAAGGAGCTGCTCGCCAACCCGGTCCACGAGTACACCCAGGGCCTTCTCGGCTCGGTCCTCTCCATCGAGGCGCACGACGGCAGCCGCCTGCACCAGGTTCCCGGCTCGGTCCCGAGCCCCGCGGACTTCCCGGCCGGCGACCGCTTCGCGCCGCGCTCGAGCCACCCCGAGGTCGGCCTCGACGTGCGCCCGGTGCTCAAGCCCGTCCCCGGCGCCGAGCACCACTTCGTCGCCGAGATTCCCGACGCCGACCTCGCCCGCGCGGGTCTTGCTTCTCGCCTGGAGGTGAGGTAGATGGCAAACCAGAACACCCAGGAGCCCATCATCTTCTTGGACGACATCTCGGTCACGTTCAAGACGCGCACCGGCTCCATCCTGCACCCGAATCTCGTCCACGCGGTCTCGGGCCTCACGCTCAAGCTCATGCCCGGCGAGACCATCGGCCTCGTGGGAGAGTCGGGCTGCGGCAAGTCGACCACGGCAAACGTCATGTGCGGCCTGCAGTCGCCCACATCCGGCAAGGTCTACTTCAAGGGCGAGGACGTGACCAAGCGCACGGCCGAGCTCCGCAAGAAGATCGGCCGTGTGGTCTCGGTCGTGTTCCAGAACCCGGCCACCGCGCTCAACCCGCGCATGGCCGTTCACGACCAGCTGCTCGACCCGCTCGTGGTCCACAGCGTCGGCTCCGAGGAGGAGCGGGAGGAGCGCGTCCGCGAGCTCTTCGGCCTGGTGGGGCTGCCGAGTTCCGCTATGTACGTGCTTCCCGGACAGCTCTCCGGCGGTCAGCGCCAGCGCGTGGCCATCGCGCGAGCCCTCTCCTTGCAGCCCGATGTGATCATCGCGGACGAGCCCACCTCGGCGCTCGACGTCTCGGTACGCGCTCAGATCCTGAACCTGCTCACCGACCTCAAGCACGAGCTCGGCCTCGCCATGGTCTTCATCAGCCACGATATCCAGACCGAGCGCTACATCTCGGACCGCATCGTCGTCATGAACCACGGGCAGATCATGGAGGAGGGCCCTGCCAAGCAGGTCTTCGAGGACCCGCAGGATGGGTACACGAAGACGTTGCTGGCGGCCGCGCCCTCGCTTCTTCACCCGAACCTCGGCCAGTAGCAAAGCGCGGGCGCGCCTGCGTCGACGGGCGCGCCCGCCTCGCGTAAAGGCGGTGAGAATAAATGCCCTTCTCGGCAGACCGGCTGGCCAGGCTCGAGTCCTGCGTGGGCCGCAACCCGATTCCCGCGGACTTCGACGCGTTCTGGGGGGAGCGCGTGGCCGAGGCTGATGACGTGCCGCTCGACTACGAGCTCAGCGCGTCCGACCAGGTGGACGACTTCGATACGTGTACCTACCATGACCTGCGATTTATTGGAATGGGCGGCGCGCGCTTGTATGCCAAGTACTGTGTCCCGGCTGCTGTGAGCGGTCCCGTTCCGCTCGTGCTGCAGTTCCACGGGTACCCCGGCTGCACGCGCTCATGGGCCGAGCAGTCCAGCTGGCCGGGGCTCGGCTATGCGGTTCTCTCCATGGACAACCCCGGTCAGGGAGGGCGTTCCGAGGATATCGGCGGCTTTGCCGGCACGACGGTTGCCGGGCACCTGGTGGCCGGCATCGACGGCGGGCCGAGGAACCTCTACTACGTGCGCCTTTACCAGAACCAGCGGATTCTCTGTCGCATCGCGGCCGAGCTCGAGGGTATCGACCCGACGCGTGTGTTTGTCAACGGCGGCTCGCAGGGCGGCGGCATGGGAATCGCGTGCTGCGCCCTTAACCAGGGCCTGGTGCGGGGCGCGTCCATCCTCTATCCCTTCCTCTCGGACTTCAAGGCGGTCTGGGAACTCGGCGCTGACGAGATCGCCTACGAGGGCATCCGCTACTACTCGCGCTGGTTCGACCCCGACGGATCGCGGGCCGACGAGTGGTTCGGCACGCTCGGCTACGTCGACTCGCTCTCGTTCGCGCACCTGGTCCGCTGCCCGGTGCTCTTTGGCACGGGCCTTGCCGATGTCGTGTGCCCGCCCGAGACCCAGTTCGCCGTCTACAACGCGCTCTCATGCCCCAAGCGACACTTGCTTTACCCCGACTTCGGCCACGAGGAGATCCAGGCGTTCGACGATTCGATTCCGGCGTTTTACCAGGCGGTATGCGACGGCACCTTCCGAGGGGAGGTTGATTGCCGATGACGCGCGACGCGTTTGCTGCGGCAGGGGAGAGGCGCCCCGGCGCCGACTGTCCTGATGGTTTCGAGGCGTACTGGCGCGAGCGTGCGGACGCCTGCGCTCGCCTCGCCGCCTCGGCGGAGCTTGAATTCGAGCCCGCGGGCGTCCAGAGCGAGGTCGCTGAGTATCGGCGCGTCGTGTTCGCGGCGCCCGACGGCGTCGGGCTCGCCGCCCGCATCCTCATGCCCAGGGCGTCGGGTCCCCACCCCTGCATTCTCACCTGGCATGATGCCGACCGCGGCCCGCGCGGCTGGTTCCATCTCTCCCGCTACCTGGCCGCGGGCTATGCCGTCGTCCACCCCGAGTACCGCAGGCTGCCGCGCGACTTCTTCGCCGGTTGGCAAGAAGGCCTCGCCTCCATACCGGCCGCGCGCCTTGTCGAGGATGCGCTTCTTGCCGCGGGCGTGGCCACCCGTCTGCCCGGCGTGGACAGCTCGCGCCTAATGACGCACGGGGAGGGGTTGGGCGCCCTGCCTGCGCTCGCCGTCGCGTCGCTCGTGCCGGGCGTGGCCAAGTGCGCTGTGCTCAACGCCGAGCCCGCAAATATCCGACTTGCCTGGGAGAAGGGCGCCTCGGGCCCCGTCTACGAGGGCGTTTGCCGCCACTTCCGCGACGAGGACCCGGCAGCCGAGGGCGCGGACGCGTACTTTGGCGCCGTGGCATGGGCGGACGCGGCCAACTTCGCGGCGCTTCTTTCCTCGGGTACCGAGCTCCTCGACGGGGTCTGCCTTATGGACGAGACGGCGCCCCCTGCGGCGCAGCTCGCCGCCTTCGAGCGCGCCGCGTGCCAAAAACAGCTCGTGAACTACCCCAAGTACGGTCACGAGCGACTGAACGACTTCGAGAACCGGCTTTTTTCCTTCATGCATTTTGGCGAGCGTTGCGCCTAGCCCGTGCATGAGGGCCTAGCATCGTCTGCGCCCCGCGAGGGGCCGGGTCGGGGGATACGCCCCCGGCCTTAAGGGAAAGAAAGGTAAGAAAGCATGGCTGACTTCAAGATTCGCGGCGTCGTGCCCCCTGTCGTCGTCCCCGACACCCCCGACCACGAGCTCGACGTTCCTTCCTTCGAGCGCCTCATCAACCGTATGCTCGACGCCGGCGTCGACGGTCTCTTCTTCCTCGGGTCCTCCGGCGAGGTCGTCTTCTCGACCGACGAGCGCCGCCGCCAGGTCATCGCCGAGGCCATTCGCATCGTCGACCACCGCGTGCCGGTGCTCGTGGGCATCATCGATACGGAGACCGATCGCATGGTCGAGCAGGGCAAGGTCGCCCAGGAGCTCGGCGCGGACGCCCTCGTGGCCACCTGCCCGTTCTATGCCTTGCAGGGCATGACGGAGGTGGAGGAGCACTTCCGCATCCTTCACGAGGAGCTTGACCTGCCCATCTTTGCCTACGACATCCCCGTGTGCGTGCACACCAAGCTCCCCTGGAAGCTGCTCGCCAAGCTCGGCGCCGAGGGCGTGCTCGCCGGCGTCAAGGATTCTTCCGGCGACGACGTGGGCTTCCGCTATCTCGTCCAGGAAAACGAGAAGCTCGGTCACCCGATGAGCCTGCTCACCGGCCATGAGGTCGTCGTCGACGGCGCCTACCTCGGCGGCGCCGACGGCTCCGTCCCCGGCCTCGCCAACGTCGAGCCCTACGGCTACGTGCGCATGTGGAAGGCCGCCTGCGAGGGCGACTGGGCCACGGTCAAGGCCGAGCAGGACCGTCTGAACGAGATCTCCCACATCTGGGACGTGACCTCGGGTGTCCAGGGCTACGCCGGCGGCGTCGGCGCGTTCAAGACCGCGCTCAACCTCATGGGCATCTTCGACTCGCCGACGATGCCGCGCCCGGTCAAGGCCATGACCGGCGATAACGTCGAGGCCATTCGCAAGGTCCTGACCGACACGGGCCTGCTCTAGGCCTGTGTTCGGGGGCGGCCCGTAGGGATATCTGCGGGCCGCCCTCGTCGCGGCATCGCCTTCGGCGGGCGTGCCCGCCCTTCTCGCTAACTGATCTATGACGTGGAGGCAGCAATGAGCGCAAAGAAAGTCGTCGCCATCGACATCGGCGGCACAAAGATCGCCTCGGCCCTCGTAACCCTGCCTGAGGCGGGGGAAAGGCCTGTGGTCGAGCACTTCGCGAAGATTCCGACCGAGGCCAAGCGCGGCGGGCAGGTTGTGCTCGCCAATGCGATTCAGATGGCGAGACGCGTGATCGAGCTTGCCGGCGAGGGCACCGAGCTTGCGGGCATCGGCGTGAGTTCCGGCGGCGTGATCGACCCGCGATCCGGAGACGTCACCTATGCCAACGACATGATGCCCGGCTGGGGAGGCACGCATCTGGGCCGTGAGCTCGAGGCCGCCACAGGCCTGGAGGTGCGCGTCCTGAACGACGTTCATGCCCATGCGCTGGGGGAGGCCCGCTGGGGCGCCGGCGCGGGTAAGCACAGTTGCCTGGTCGTCGCCGTGGGCACGGGCATCGGCGGCGCCTTCGTCGAGCACGGCCAGATCATGCTCGGCGCCCACAACGAGGCGGGCCACATCGGCCATGTGAGCTGCAGCGACGCGGCGGGAATCCCGTGCCAGTGCGGCGCCGTCGGCCACCTGGAGACCATCGCCTGCGGCCCGGGCATCATCGAGCGCTATCTCGAGCTCGGCGGCGCGCCCGAGGGGAACGGCGAGCCCGTGGACGGCGCCGTCATCGACGCGCGCGCCGCGGCCGGCGACGAGGCAGCCGTCGCCGCCGAGGCTCGCAGCGGCCACGCCATCGGTGAGGTCCTCGGCAGCCTCTCCAACATGCTCGATCCCGAGTGCATCATCCTCTCGGGCTCCGTCGCGCAGTGTGGCCCCGCGTGGCACGACGCCATGGCGGCCGGCTGGTCGGAGGCCGTCATGCCGCCCGTGGCCGCGACGCCGATCCTCTCCGGAGAACTCGGCGGCGACGCGCCCCTCATCGGCGCGGCCGAGAACCTCGTCAGCTCCGCCTACGCCTGGTAAGGCGCGGCGATCCATTTACACTCAACGGCGAAAGGAGCCGGCATGACCGTCGACCCGCTGATCCAATCCCTCAAGGGCAAGCTCATCGTGAGCGTGCAGGCATACATGGGCGAGCCCCTGCGCCATCCCGAGACCATGGCCCAGATGGCCCGCGCCTGCGAGCTCGGCGGGGCCGCCGCCATCCGCTGCCAGGGGCTTTCCGACATCGCCGCCATCAAGGGTCGCTGCGAGGTCCCCGTCATCGGTCTCTGGAAAGAGGGGCACGAGGGCGTCTACATCACCCCGGCCCTTCGTCACGCGGTGGCATGCGTGAACGCCGGCGCCGACGTCGTGGCGCTCGACGCCACCGACCGCCCCCGCCCCGATGGACGCACCTTCGAGGAGACCGTCGCCGCCCTGCGTGAGCAGTGCGAGACGCTTATCATGGCCGACTGCATGACCATCGAGGATATCCGCCGAGGTGTCGCCGCCGGCTGCGACCTGGTGTCCACTACCTTGAGCCACAACAAGGCCGCCATCGACACGACCATGGACGATGGCCCCGACCTGCCCATTCTTCGCCAGGCGGTTGAGGAGTTCCCGGGATTCCCCGTTATCTGCGAGGGCCATGTCCACACGCCGGCCGACGCGCGCGCCGCCATCGACGCAGGCGCCTGGGCCGTCGTCGCCGGCACGGGGATCACGCACCCCACGAGCATCACGAGCTGGTTCAAGGCCGCCATCGAGGACTAATCCCAAAGGCCGGGGCTTCACGCGCCGCCACGAGCCCCGAAGTCGCGCCGTCCAGTAATCGGAGGGGGCCGAGCCCCGTAACCGCGCCAGCCAGTAATCGGGAGCCGGTGCGAGCCCTAAAACCACGCCATCCAGTAATGAGAAGCACGTTAGCGCCCTGGAAGCGCGCCATCTAGTAATGCTGAGTTGCTGGGCGGCGCGCTTTCAGGGCCTTTCTCACTACGGCGTTACTGGCGCCTTCGCATTCAGGGCGCCTCTCATTACAACGTTACTGCGACCGTCGCTCTCGGGGCTTCTCTCGGCACCGCCTTTTGCCCTTGCCCGAGGCGCAGCGATGACGGGGTTTGGAAGATATTGCTCGAACGCGCACGCTATCCTCTATACTTGAGCCATAAGCGCAAACCCTGCCTGAAGGAGGCCCCATGGTCGCAAACGGTTCCGCCAACGCCCCTCTCGATGCCGAGGCGGCGGCAAAGGCCGCGTTCGCTTCCGTTGCCGGCAAGGCGTTCCCGAGCGACGTCTTCACCGCGCCCGGACTGCGCTGGGCCGTCGTCGGCTGCGGCGTCATCGCCAACCAGATGGCCGAGTCGCTCGCGCTGGCGGGCCGCAAGGTCGCGGGCATCCAGAACCGTACCCGCGCGAAGGCCGACGCCTTCGCCGAGGCGCGCGGTGTCGAGCGCGTCTACGACACGTTCGAGGAGCTCTGCGCGGACCCCGCGATCGACGCCGTCTATATCACGACGCCGCACAACACCCACATCCGCTACCTGCGCGGCGCGCTCGCGGCGGGCAAGCACGTCCTGTGCGAGAAGTCCATCACCCTGAACTCGGCCGAGCTCGACGAGGCCCGTGCGCTCGCGAACGCCAACGGCGTGGTCCTTATGGACGCGACTACCATCCTCCATATGCCCCTTTACCAGCGGCTTCTTTCTCGCGCGAAGGCGGGGGAGTTCGGCCGCATGAATTTGGCGCAGGTCAACTTCGGCAGCTATAAGCCCTACGACCCGAAGACGCGCTTCTACAACCGCGGCCTCGCGGGCGGCGCCATGCTCGACATCGGCGTCTACGCGCTCAGCATCATGCGCCTCTTCATGGAGTCGGCCCCGACCGAGGTCGTGAGCCTCGGCAACACCTGCGAGACCGGCGTCGACGTGGCGGGCGGCATCGTGTGCCGCAACGAGTCCGGCCAGCTCGGCGTCATCAGCCTCACCATCCACTCCAAGCAGCCCAAGCGCGCCGTCCTCAGCTTCGACAAGTGCTACATCGAGGTCGACCAGTACCCCCGCGCCGACCGCGCGACCATCGTGTGGACGGAGGACGGCCACCGCGAGGAGGTCGCGGCCGGCACCGAGGCCTACGCCCTCTGCTACGAGATCGCCGACCTCGAGCGCGCGGTCGCGGGCGACGAGGACGCCGCATCGCTCATCGGCTACGCCTCCGACGTCATGCGCATCATGACCGACGTGCGCGCCGCCTGGGGCGTCGTCTACCCCGAGGAGGAGGGCGCATGCTAGCCGACCAGCGCCATGCCCGCATCCTCTCCATCGTCAACGGGCGGGGCTCCGCGAGCGTCGTCGACCTCGCCTCCGAGCTGGGCATCTCTGAGTCCACGATTCGCCGAGACCTCGAGAAACTCGACGATGCCGGGCGTCTTTCCAAGGTGCACGGCGGCGCCGTCGCGCTCGATCCCGAGGGCGTGGTCCGCGACCTGCCCGTGGCCGAGCGCGCGGTTCTCCATGCCGAGGAGAAGCGCATCATAGCCGAGCGCGCGGCCCAGCTCGTGGGGCCGCATGACTTCGTGTACCTCGACGCCGGCTCCTCGGTGGACGCCCTCATCGACCGCCTCGCCGAGAAACGCGCCACGTATGCCACCGATTGCGTGAGCCATGCCCTCAAGCTCGCCTCGCGCGGCTTCGACGTGATCGTGCTGGGCGGCTCGCTCAAGAGCGCGACCGAGGCGCTTGTGGGCCCGGACGCGAACGCCGCCATCGTGCGCTACCACTTCACCCTCGGCTTCTGGGGCACCAACGGCGCCACCGTCGAGGACGGCTTCACCACGCCCGACTTCAACGAGGCCGAGGTCAAGCGCCTCTCGATGGAGCACACCATTCACCGCTTTATTCTCGCGGACGCGAGCAAGCTCGGTCGCACGAGCCTCGTGACCTTCGCGGAGTTCGATTCGGCCACCCTCGTCACGAGCGAGCTTCCTGCGGGTAGCCCCTATGGCGCGCTCGAGAACGTCGAGATCATCTCTTAAACGTGCCTGCCGCGGCCCTTCGCCTGCGGGCCGCCGGCATCTCGCGGCGCCTTGCCTGGCAACCCCGCGCCAAGCGCTCGTATAGTCGGCGATTCGCCGTACTTCTTTGGCAAATGCTCGAAATTGCCGGTTCTGCGAGATTAATTGCCCGAAAATGAGAGAAATAGCAAGAATTACCCTTCACAACCAGTCATATACGTGCAATAGTATCCATCGAT
Organism: bacterium; assembly: GCA_963605405.1. Taxonomy (GTDB): domain Bacteria; phylum Actinomycetota; class Coriobacteriia; order Coriobacteriales; family Atopobiaceae; genus Paratractidigestivibacter. The sequence continues at coordinate 184,198 of CAVCUP010000002.1, forward strand.
AATCAGGCACGACGATTTAAGGAGGGTACCGCATGATCTACACCGTCACGTTCAACCCCTCGCTCGACTACATCGTGCGCGTGGACGATATGCGCCTCGGCGTGATCAACCGCACGAGCTACGAGCAGATCCTGCCGGGCGGCAAGGGCATCAACGTGTCCATCGTTCTTGGCAACCTCGGCCACGCCTCCCGCGCGCTCGGCTTCTCCGCCGGCTTCACGGGCACGGCGCTCGAGGCGCTTCTCGACGCGTCCGGCGTCGACCATGACCTCGTCCGCGTCGCCGAGGGCTTTACGCGCATCAACGCAAAGATCAAGTCCGCCGAGGAGACTGAGCTCAACGGCCAGGGTCCCCGCATCACTGAGGCGGACATCGAGCAGCTCTACGCCAAGCTCGATGTCCTTGGCGAGGGCGATGTCCTCGTGATCTCCGGCTCCGTGCCCAACACGCTCCCGGGGGACATGTACGAGCGCATCATGGCCCGCCTCGACGGCCGCGGCGTGCGCATCGTCGTCGACGCCGAGCGCGACCTTCTCACCCGCGTGCTCCCGTACAAGCCGTTCCTCGTCAAGCCCAACAACATCGAGCTCGGGGATATCTACGGCGTCGAGCTCAAGACCCGTGACGATGTCGTCCCGTATGCCAAGAAGCTCCAGGAACGCGGCGCCGCGAACGTCCTCGTCTCCATGGCGGGGGAGGGCGGCGTGCTCGTGGCCGCCGACGGCTCCGTCCACCAGAGCCCGGCCGCCAAGGGAACCGTGGTCAACTCCGTGGGCGCGGGCGACTCCTCTGTGGCCGGCTTCATCGCGGGCTACCTCGAGACGGGCTCCTACGAGACCGCCTTCAAGATGGGCCTCTCCGCAGGCTCCGCAAGCGCATTCTCCGATCATCTCGCCACGCGCGAGGAGGTCGAGGAGCTGATGGCGCGCGACTAGGCGCCTTTGCAAGAACGCACCACCCGGCACCACCCCAAACCAAGCGTTAAAGCAGTTCCAAGGAAAGGAGCCTGTATGAAGATCACTGACCTTCTGAGCGCGCAGAGCGTGAAGGTCGGCGCGGCGGCCCCGAGCCAGGCCGACGCCATCGACCAGCTCGTCGCCCTCCACGTCGCCGCCGGCAACGTGAGCGACGCCGAGGGCTACAAGGCCGGCGTCCTCGCCCGTGAGGCCGAGTTCTCCACCGCGGTCGGCGACGGCATCGCGATTCCGCACGCCAAGGTGGCCGCCGTCGCCAAGGCCGGCCTCGCCGCCATGACCGTCCCGGGCGGCGTGGACTGGAACGCCCCCGACGACGCCCCCTGCGACCTCATCTTCGCCATCGCGGCCCCCGAGGGCGAGAACAACGTCCATCTCGAGATGCTCGCCAAGCTCTCTGCGCTGCTGATGCACGAGGACTTCGCCAACGAGCTGCGCGCCGCGAAGACGCCTGAGGCCTTCCTCGCCGCCATTGACGCCGCCGAGGCCGGCCGCGACGCCGCCGAGGCCGCCAAGGCCGAGGCCGCGAAGGCCCCCAAGACCTCCGAGTCCGACTGGCCCGAGGTCCTTGCCATCACCGCCTGCCCGACCGGCATCGCCCACACTTACATGGCCGCCGAGAACCTCGAGAAGAAGGCCGCCGAGATGGGCATCAAGCTCAAGGCCGAGACCCAGGGCTCCGCTGGCGCCAAGAACATCCTCACCGCCGACGAGATCGCCCACTGCAAGGGCATCGTCATCGCCGCAGACAAGAACGTCGACCTCGCGCGCTTCGACGGCAAGCCCGTCTACTCGACCAACGTCTCCGCCGGCATCAACGAGCCTGAGCGCCTGATCAACATCGTGCTTAACGGCGAGGCTCCCGTCCACCACAACGCCGGCGGCGCCTCTTCCGCCCCCGCCGCTGCGGAGAACGAGTCCACCTGGCACAAGGTCTATAAGCACCTCATGAACGGCGTTTCCCACATGCTGCCGTTCGTCATCGGCGGCGGCATCCTCACCGCCATCGCGTTCCTGGTCGACCAGCCCGGCCTCGGTACCTCCGCCTACGGCTCCTCGATCCCGGCCGCGGCCCTCTTCAAGACCATCGGCGGCGAGGCCTTCGGCATGATGCTCCCCATCCTCGCGGGCTACATCGCGGCCTCCATCGCCGACCGTCCCGGCATCGCCCCCGGCTTCGTCGGCGGCCTCTTCGCCAAGGCGGGCTACGACTTTGCCTACCTGGGCACCCTTGATTCCACCTCGCTCATCTCCGGCGGCTTCATCGCCGCGCTCTTCGCCGGCTTCGCCGCGGGCTACCTGACCCTCGGCATCGAGAAGCTCTGCGATAAGCTGCCCGACTCCCTCGAGGGCATCAAGCCGATGCTCATCTACCCCGTGCTCGGCACGCTCGCGATCGGCGTCGTGATGCTCGCCCTGAACCCGCTGTTCGCCGCCATCAACACCGGCCTCAACGGCTTCCTCTCCGGCCTCGGCACGAGCAACATCGTGGTCCTCGGCCTCGTCCTCGGCGGCATGATGTCCGTCGACTTCGGCGGCCCCTTCAACAAGGCGGCCTACGTCTTCGGCACCGCTGCCCTCGACCCCAGCTCCGGCCTCGGCACCACCGGCCAGATCATCATGGCCTCCGTCATGGTCGGCGGCATGGTTCCCCCGCTGGTGATCGCCCTCTCCACGACCTTCTTCAAGGATCGCTGGACCAAGTCCGACCGCAACGCCGGCCTGGTCAACTACATCATGGGCCTGTCCTTCATCTCTGAGGGCGCCATCCCCTTCGCCGCTGCCGACCCCGGCCACGTGATCCCGTCCTGCATCATCGGCTCCGCCATCGCCGGCGGCATGTCCGCGGCCTTCGGCTGCGCCAGCCCCGCCCCCCACGGCGGCGCCTGGGTCACCGCCGTCATCACGAACCCGATCATGTGGCTCGTGGCCTGCGTCGTCGGCTCCGTCGTCGGCTGCCTGATCCTCTCCTTCTGGAAGAAGCCCCTCTCCAAGGAGGAGTCCGGCCTCTAAGGTTCGGCCATAGCCTGTGAACAGGGGGCGTATCCCTGTTCATGCCAAAGATTCCGACTTGGGTGTTCTTCTCCGCTGCGAGAGGGACACCCAAGTCGTTTTTTATGGCGAGAAGTACATGGGTCTCTGCCAGGCATTTCTCGCGAATCCGCACCAGCTCCGCGCAAATGAGGAGGAGCTCAACCGCATCTTCGCGCGCATCTTCGACACCACGGAGGAGGTCCTGGAGAGCTACAAGGGCAACCGCTGCGTCCGCACCAGGCGCGATGAGGTCGTCTCACTCATCAGACGACCAGATGGCTGTGGTCGAGGGGCGCCATAAGGCGGCCCTGGCCAAGGAGCGCAAGCGCGTGGAGGCCCGGGCCGCCGAGCTCGCCTCCTACGAGGAGAGGGTCCACCACTTGGCAGACCAGATGGTCAGGATCGACCTGGACGACGGCGTGAAGGCCAACTGGGCCAAGTTCGCCGACGCGCTGGCAAAGATCAAGTAGAGCACAGCCAAATTAGTGTCCGGTGGCTCTCTTATGATGAGGTATCAACGACATTTGGAGTGGCGAACGGAGTGAGCATGGAAGAACTCAAGAAAAAGATCGCCGCGCTTATCGGCATGATGGACGGCAAGCGAGACCTGGATTTCATCTGCCTGGCGTTTCAGGAGGTCCCGCGCGGTGACGTTGCCATTGCCGTTCTGGAGCTGTGCCTTGAGGGCGGGCTTGTCATCAATCGGGGTGGCATTTCTCTTTCGAAAGAGGCTGCCGATGGGCCTGCTGGGAAGGAGTCCGTCACGACTCCTTCCAAAGAGGCCGTGGATGAGCCTGCCGAGGAAGTCGAGGCTCCGACTGCTGAGCCTTGCGCTTCCGATTTTCCGGCTGAGAAGGTCCCTGGCGTGGAGTATCCGGCTGCCGTTACCCGCTCTGAGGATCCGATTGACGGGCTTGGTCTCTCGACGCGTCCCGCAAACTGCCTTGCACGCCTTGGAATTTCGACGATCGGTCAGCTCGTTGGCGCCCTATCTAGCCTTGAGGGCCAGCCGGGTCTGGGCCCCGGGTCGCTCGGGGAGATCAAGCGCTCTCTCAATGTGCGGGCAGCATCCTTCTCGGCTCCTCTGGGCAGGAGAACCGCCGATGAGCTGAGGGGTGTCTCGGGCAGCGGCGAGTATGTCTTTGATGCGCTTGGGGTCCTCGTGTGCCTTCCTGCTTCAGGCCCTTCTGGTGATGAGGGGCCTCTCGGGCGGCAACACGCTATTGAGGACCTTGGCCTCGGGGATGCCGTCAATCGCCGGCTGAGGGTGAACGGCATATCTACGGTCGAGGGCGTTCTGCGTATGTCTCCCGCCTCTCTGGCGGCGGTGCCGCACTTGGGAACTGGGTCTGTGGCAAAGGTCAAGAGCGCCGTTACAGCCTTTTGCTCTCGCGCAGGGCTTGACATGGGCGCATGGGGAGACGGCGGCGTTTGCGTGTCAAGCGTAGATGAGCTGCTCGATGCGGGCGGCGCCGAGTTGCGCTCCATCGTTGAGTCCGTAGAGGCCACCTGCAGACAGAGGCTGTATCCCGTCCATGAGAAGTCTCTTCGAGTCTTTGCCGCGGAGTTTGCGTGGCAGAGACTGAGTGAGGATGCCGATTCATGCAAGATTGCGGAAGAGTTCGTGCAAGGCTTGGAGCATCTTGATGCCTTGGGCCCCATCTGCAAGGCCGTCCTCGTAAACCGCTGCAGGCGCGCATTGGCTGAAGACAATGGCGCTAGCGTCAAAGTCCCCAACGCACGGCCCTGGCCTGAGCTTTCGGGACAGCTTACGTCCGTCGACGGGGCCAAGGTCAGTTTTGACGCGCAGGAATGCGCGCTTCACCTTGAACTCCGCAGTGTCGGCGAGTGGCTTGATGGCCTGGATGACGCCCGCATCGCCCGTCCTGTCCGTCAGCGCCTTGAGGGCAAGACCCTGCAGGAGATAGGGGAGGCCGAGGGCGTCACGCGCGAGCGCATACGCCAGGTCGTTGATGCGGCGCTCAGACGTGCGCGCCCCCTCAAGGAGGATGAGTGGCGAGGACTCTTTGAGGCCTATGACCTTAATCAGGAACAGTTCGCTGCCATAACGGGTCTGGGCCAGCTCTCGTTCGGCTACCTTTCGCTCACCGCCAAGAGCAAGAGGGCGGAGAGGCGTCCCCTCGTCCAAGCGCTTGAGGATGCGGGGGTGTCCGATCGGGTCAAGGGCGCCATTCGCGACGGCAATATCCTGACCGATTGTGTCTTTGATGGTGATGAGCTTATTGCTGCCAATAAGGCTGACATCATCAGGCATCTCCTCGTGCAGAGGGTAGGCGGTCCGGCGCTTACCCTCGAGGAACTCTATGACGGCTACCGCGTGTTTCTCGCCAGCCATGGACTGGAGGAGAGCGGCAGGCTCGATCCCACGGGGCTGCGGGCCTTCGGCGCGCTTCTTGACCGCACCTCATTTGTCATGTGCGCCAAGACCCCGGCCGACGAGGACGGCGACCGCAGGGGCATCCGATACTACGACTCCGAGGCCAGGGACTTCTCGCCCCTTGTGGCGGCCGTCTCTAAGCTGGCCGAGAAGGTTGATGCCGAGATCTCCGCTGAGGCTCTGATGACGGAGGCTTCCCTGGCGGATGTCCTGGCGTCATTGGACATCCGCAACGGATACGAGCTTCATCAGGTGCTCTACGCGTGGTGTGCGGATATTCCCGGGGTGCGCCTGGGCCGCGCCCCCATGCTGACGCTTGGGGCGGGAGACAGGAAGCACCAGGTTCTGGAGCTCATCTCCGAGATCGGTCCTGTGGACGCGGGCAGGCTTGCGGACGAGTACGCAGCCAGATATGGCGTGCGCCCCATGACCTTCAGGGCCAACTACCTCGACGGGCTTGAACAGTACTCCCATGACGGCCTCTATTCCTACGAGGCGGCTGCGTTGGATGAGGAGCAGCTTGCGACCCTGCGCAGCATCCTCACCCCGGTTCAGGGATGGTGCTCCGCGGCAATGGTCAGGGAGAAGTTCCTCTCGCGCTATTCGAGCTGGTCGGGGGAGCTCGTCACTGTGGAGAATATGGCGAGGGCGGGCTTCTCCATTTGCGACGGCCTTCTTGTGAGGGATGGCTTTGACCTGCGGTCCGCCTTTGCGGGCATGATTGCCGGGGCACAGTCATTCCGGCTTTGCGAGGGGGAGTTCACGGGGGACGTCTGCTCAAACAGCGTCTTTGTCTCCGAGCTCAACAAGGCGGTCAGGCGCTTTGAGGTCCTTGAGGTGAGAAAGGGAGAGTATCTTTCCATCAAGGCCTTTGCCGGCGGCATGGCCCCGATGACGCCCGAGGGCTTCTCGTCCTTTGTTGACGGCATTGTCGCCCGCATGGTCCCTGACAGGCCCTACTCCGTCAAGTCTTTGAGGGCGCTTGGCCTCATGGACGAGCTCGATGCCGTGGCAAAGGCCCAGGGCTTGGACGACTTCTTCGAGGAGTCAGTCTTGAGCCTGGGGTATGTGGGCGGTGTCCTTAAGAGGACTTCCGTGGCGTTTACCTCGTTGTTTGCTCGGACGGCGGGTGGCTTCAGCGTCTGCAATGCCATTGAATGGTATGTGCGCCGACGCGGGAGCCTGAGCGTGCAACAGCTTGCGGACATCCTTGAATCCGAGCACGGGGTCGTGGCTAACCTGGCGAACCTGCGCTTTGCCGTCCAGCGGTCCTCTCTTGAGTTTGATGCGGAGCGCGACATGGCCATCCTGCCGGAGGGCACGTCCCTGCTCGAGGAGGGTCTCTCGCTCCTTCCCATGGAAAAGCCCGAGGAGGATGCTTCCCCTGAGCGGGCGGCTGAAGAGGAGAAGCCAGATGAGGCCGTCGGTGTCGAAGAGGTGCCGGATTCTGCGGACGTCGCCGGCCTTGAGGACCAGCTGGATCATGCGGAAGGTGCAAGGAGCGAGCTGGCCACCTTCGGGGAGGCATCGGTCGCCCTCGAGTCGGATGGACCTACCGAGGATGCTGAGGCACCCGCCGAGACGGCTGAAGGCGTAGCGTCAGCTGGCGTGCCCTTCAGGGGCCATCTCGTTGCCGAAGGCGGCCTTGTGATTTCTGCCGATGCCGGTGATGCCATGCTCAAAGGTAGGCCGCTTGGGCTGACGCCGTCGGAGTTCGCGCTTCTTGCCACCATGGCGTCGGCTCCGGGAAAGCTCTTTACCAGGGAAGAGCTCTGCGACGCCCTATTCGGTGGCCTGTGCTACGCCGACGGAAGAACGGTTGACTCCCACATCAAGAATCTGAGGGCAAAGCTCGGGGACGATCCGCGTGACTCCGTGTGGATAAGCACGGTCCATGGATCGGGCTATCGATTTGACGCTGAGGTTGACGCCTCTGGTGCCGAGGGAATGGAAGGCCCTGCCGCGTCATCGGCTGAGTATGCGAGCGCGGATGGAACTTCTCGCCTTCTGATAGATGAGGCGGCCCACCGCGTGCGCCTCAACGGGGAGGAGGTCGCACTTACCCGCAGCGAATACCAACTGCTTGACCGCCTTGCGCAAGATGCCCCCGAGGTCAGGACGCGGCTTGAGCTGTGCAATGTGATTGGCATTCAAGCGTCAAGCGACCTCGATGCTCGTAGTGTGGATAGTCATCTCAAGAACCTGCGGAAGGCTCTTGGCGATGACGCGCGCAACCCGACGTGGATCGGCACCGCCCACGGAAGGGGCTATTTCTTCCTTGGCGAGCGGGTGCCCGACGCCGATGAGTCTGATGGCGGCGTTGACGGCCTTAGCGCGGAGCCTGAGCTTGCCTCTGGCATCGTCCAAGACGAACTCAAGTCCGAGGTTGCCCGCCTTGAGGCCGAGCTGGCGGAGAGGATGGCCGCCCTCGAGGAGAAGGAATGCCTGCGCGAGGAGTACCGCTCGCTCGGCAGACGGATTCCCGAGCTTGAGGCAGACGTTCGCTCCTGCGGCTTCTTCCAACGCTCGGAGAAGCGGGCGGCGCAGGCAAAACTCGATGAGGCGCGGGCAAGGCTCCAGTCCCTCAAGGGCGAGGGCTCTGGCATGGGACTAATCCGCCGCGAAGTGGAAGAGCTGCAAGACAGGCTGACCGAGCTCAAGGCAAGGCTGGAGAACATATGAAGCCGACAGACATAGCAAAGGAGCTCTCGAAGCTCTTCGACGCCATGGGGAAGCCGGTGGCATCGTGGTCTGGCATGACCCGGACGCCGAGTTCACGCAGGCGATGGGTGAGCTCGAGCTGACTGGCGTCGAGGTGCTCCCTGCCGAGTACGAGGTGTTCGTCGCCGATGCCGCGTATGCGCCCGTGACGGATGTGGCTAGAATCGTTGCGGACAAGACCTCTGACTCCTCTCAGGAGCGCACGGTTCGCGTCGGCTTCTGCCTGCGCACGGGCTTCTCGCCCGAGTCCGACCGCGAGTGCCCGCTCCTTGCCAGAAACGCGCAGGCCGGCGAGGTCGCCGAGCTTGCCGCCATGCGCATGCAGATCGCGTTTGCCCCTATGGATGACTTTGGATGGTGATTGACGTGAGCGACCAGCAAGAGACCGTCGCTGGCATTGCCCCGTATCAGAAGGACGCCCTCGACGAGAAGATCGTGCGGGAGTTCCCCGGCAAGATCGTGCGCAAGGACCTGACCGCGCTCATGAAGCGCGGCGCCGGCGTGCCCACGTTCGTGCTTGAGTACCTGTTGGGCATGTACTGCGCCACGGACGACCAGGCGGCCATCGAGGCGGGCGTCTCCCGCATACGCAAGATCTTGACCGACAACTACGTGCGGCCCG
>CAVCUP010000003.1:0-191416 GCA_963605405.1 bacterium
CCCGTCGCCGGGGCGTGTCCAGGGCCGGGCACGGTCTCCACAGGGTCTACACATCTTGCCGTCCGCGGCGCCGCGCGGCTCAGGCGCCGCACGCGCCCGCGACGGCCGCGAGCAGGCCCTCCAGCAGGGCGTCCCTGCCCGCCGCCGAGGCGGCCTCGGCGTAGACGCGCACCGCGGGGGCCGACCTCGCCGGGCGCGCCAAGGCCCACGAGCCGTCCCCGAAGGAGAGCCTGAGCCCGTCGGCGTGGCAGACCTCGACGGGCACCGCCCCGGCGACGCTCCCGGGGTTCAGCCCGGGCAGGACCGCCCTCAGGGCGGCGGCGGCGGCGGGGTCAAGCCTCACGTCCCTCCTGAGCCAGCAAGTCCGGCCGAGCTCCTCGCCCAGCCGCTCGACGAGCCCCGAGAGGCTGCTGCCGCTTCTTTGAAGGTAATCGACGAGCAGGAGGCAGGCGAAGATGCCGTCGCGCTCCCTAAGGTGGCCGGGCACGCAGATGCCGCCGTACTCCTCGGCGCCGAGTACGACGTCGCCTTCCTCGGTCTCGGCATATATGTAAGGGAAGCCGACGGAAACCGGCGTGAACCCGAGTCCAAGCCTCTCGGCCTGGCGCTCGATCAGCGACGAGCTGGTGAGCGTGGCTACCACGCGACCCTGGGGAACGCCGTGGGCATCAAGAGCAGCAAGGACGAGGGGAACGAACTCGCGCACGGCGAGGAGCCGGCCGCGCTCGTCCACGACTGCGGCCCTGTCGCCGTCGCAGTCGAGAAGAATTCCAAGGTCGGCACGAACATCCACGACGGTGCGCTCGCACTCGTCGGCCCATGGGTCGGTCGGCGACGGATGAATACCGCCGAAGTCTCCGAGCCCGGCCGAATGAATCTCGACCACATCGCAGCCACGTTCGCGGAGAACCTTAGAGAGCGTACCCGCCGCTGAGCCGTACATCGGGTCCACGACGACCTTGAGCGAACCAGGAGCGGGCTTGACCTTTTCGGCAATGTCAGAAAGATACGGGCCGACAACGTCAACGCTCGATGCTTCTCCCCCACCGGTCGGCACGGCCGAGGGAACAAGCTGTTCGACCTCGTTAAGAAAGTCCCTGCCGCACGGGCCGCCATCGGAACCGCGGACAAGAAGACCGCCGTATTCGCAGGAAAGCTCGCTCGCAGTAATCATCACGGCGCCTGCGGAATCCGGGTCATTCGCGCAAGCCAAGGCAAGCGCCGGCGTAGGGCAGGCCGCTTCCGAGAGCTTCACATCGAGGCCGCAGGCGGAAATAGTGCTCGCCACGCGGGCGGCGACAGCTCCAGAATTCAGGCGTGTGTCATAGCCGACGTAAACGCTTGCACCCGGAAACTTCTTGCTCCAAAGAGCACCGAGCGCGTCCGCCACACGAGCACAGTTATCAGCATTGAAACCGTCCTCATAGCGCGTCTTCCAGCCGTCGTTGCCAAAGCGGATCATAACGGCATGTCTATCCAAAGGTTATTCACCCCACGAAAAAAGCCCGGTCGTATTGTCACCTAAGAAATGTCGACGCCTTGCTTCTCGAGATACGCGATGAGTCGCGTCATTGTGTCGGCGGAGAGAACGTGCTCCATATGGCAAGCTTCCTCATCAGCGACATGAGGATCAACGCCAAGGTCCGCCTCAAGGAACGCTCGCAGCGCTCGGTGAGAGCGCCATACGATCTTTGCGTACTTCTCGCCCTCATCGGTGAGCGTGACGCGCCCATAGCGGTTCTGGATGACCATGCCCATATCCTTGAGCTGGTTCAGGGCCTTGTTGACGCTGGCTTTGGACACATCGAGCTGCTCGGCAACGTCCACCGAGCGCACGGACTTATCGGACTCGTCGCTGCTAAGTGAAAGACGGTAGATGGACTCGAGGTAATCTTCCCCCGCACGTGTGAGGGAGTGGTCTTCGTTGGAGCTGGTCATCGGGTTCCACCGTTTCTTGGGTATCGATTTGCATTCATACCCAACTATACCCACCGTACGCTAGTCTTCGATCCGCAAATCGGGAAGCGTGTCGCGCAAGGCATGGGCACCGAGGGAGTTGAGCTTCTCGACAAAGCCCTCATAGCCGCGGTCGATGTGGTGGATGGCGGAGACGGTGGTGACGCCGTCGGCGACAAGGCCCGCCATGACGAGCGCGGCGCCTCCGCGCAGGTCGGGCGACTTAACGCGCGCACCCGAGAGTTCGGGAACGCCATGAACAATTGCGTGATGTCCCTCGATGACGATGTCCGCGCCCATGCGCGAGAGCTCGCTCGCAAGCATAAAACGGTTCTCGAAGACGTTCTCGGTGATGACGCACGAGCCGTTGCTCATGGCGAGAAGCGTCATGGTCTGGGCCTGCATGTCGGTCGGGAAACCAGGGAACGGCAGCGTCTGAATATCGGCAGGAAGAATCGGTCCCTCTCGCCAGCAGGTGCACTCGCGGTTACCGCGCTCGACCTTAATGCCCATCTGCTCGTACTTGCGAAGGACGAGACCGAGGTGCATCGGGTCGAAACCCTTGACCGTCACCGGCTCGCCGCAAAGGGCGCCGATGGCCAGGAACGTGCCGGCCTCGATGCGGTCGCCGACGACCGCGTGGGTAACGGGATGCAGCTCAGAAACACCGTTTATCTCGATGACGGGAGAACCGGCGCCCTTAATGTCGGCACCCATCTCGTTGAGAAGGTTGGCGAGGTCGACGATCTCGGGCTCACGGGCGGCGTTGTCGATAGTGGTGGTGCCCTCAGCGAAGACGGACGCCATCATGAGGTTCTCGGTCGCGCCGACGCTCGCGAAGGCGAGAGTGACGGTCGCGCCCTTAAGCCCGTTCGGAGCGCTCGCGTGAATGTTGCCGTGATCGATCTTGAAGTCGACGCCCAGGGCCTCGAGGCCGAGGATGTGCATGTCGATCTTTCGCGCACCGATGTTGCAGCCGCCCGGCATGGCGACGACGGCGCGCCCGAAACGAGAAAGAAGCGGGCCCAACACCGCAGTGGAGGCCCGCATCTGGACGACGAGGTCGTAGGGGGTCTCCCACGAGTCGACGCCGGTCGTATCAATTTTTAGGACGTGCTCGTCGACCACCTCGATAGTGGCCCCGAGGTTCTTGAGCACCTTGCCCATAACGTGAACGTCCGAGATGTTCGGGACGTTGGTAAGGGTGCTCACGCCCTTTGCCATCAAGGTCGCAGCCATAAGCTTGAGCGCCGAGTTCTTTGCGCCCTCGACAGTGACCTCGCCGGCGATACGGTGACCGCCCTCGACCTTAATGACGTCCATGAACCCTCCGAATCCGCAGGAGCGCTAGTGCCCCTTGCTCGCTTGCTTCAGCAGAAGGTTACACCAATTGATTTTGTTCTCGTAGTATGCGCGACGGTGATCGCCGTCGGAGCACGCATCGAGAAGGTCGATGGACTTGTCGCGCGTGCGACGGACGGTGTCCACGTCGATGTCGTCGGTGCGGCGGGCGTGGTCGGCGAGGATGATGACCTGGTCGTGATCGATCTCGGCGTAACCGCCGGACACGACCACGTCGGTCTCGCCTCCGTCCTCAGGAAGCCTCATCCGCACGACGCCGTCGCCGAGAGCGACGATCTCGGCCGCGTGGCCGGGATACACGCCGAGTTCTCCGGCGTAGGTGACCAGGACGAGGCTGGCCGCCGGGCCCTCATAGAGGGCCCGGTCGGGGCGCACGAACTGTACGTTCAGCTCAGCCATTGCTTACCTAGTTCTTCGAGTCTTCGTCGGCCATCTTGGCGGCGCGCTCACGCACGTCCTCGATGGTGCCGGCGTAACGGAAGGCCTGCTCGGGAAGGTCGTCGCACTTGCCGTCGATAATCTCGGCGAAGGAACGAACCGTGTCCTGGATCGTGCAGTAGCAGCCCGGGTTGCCGGTGAACTTCTCGGCGACGTGGAAAGACTGGGAAAGGAACTGCTGGATCTTTCGGGCGCGGGCAACGACATTCTGCTGCTCCTCGGAGAGCTCGTCCATACCGAGGATGGCGATGATGTCCTGCAGGTCGGAGTACTCCTGGAGGGTCTCCTGGACAGCCATCGCCACGCGGTAGTGCTCCTCGCCGACGATGGACGGGTCGAGCGCGGAGCTCGAGGAGGCCAGCGGATCGACAGCCGGGTAGATGCCGAGCTCGGTAATGGAGCGCGACAGGACCGTGGTGGCATCGAGGTGCGTGAACGTGGTGGCAGGAGCCGGGTCGGTCAGGTCGTCTGCGGGGACGTAGACGGCCTGGACGGAGGTGATGGAGCCCTCCTTGGTCGACGTGATTCGCTCCTGGAGCTCACCCATCTCGGTGGCCAGCGTGGGCTGGTAACCGACGGCGGACGGGATTCGGCCGAGAAGCGCGGAGACCTCGGAGCCGGCCTGCGAGAAGCGGAAGATGTTGTCGATGAAGAGAAGGACGTCCTGGCCCTGGTCGCGGAAGTACTCAGCGGTGGTGAGGCCGGAGAGGGCCACGCGCATACGGGCTCCAGGCGGCTCGTTCATCTGGCCGTAAACCAGGCAGGTCTTGTTGATAACGCCGGACTCGGTCATCTCGAGGTAGAGGTCGGTGCCCTCTCGGGTGCGCTCGCCGACACCGGTGAACACGGAGGTGCCGCCGTGCTCCTGGGCGAGGTTGTTGATGAGCTCCTGAATTAAGACCGTCTTGCCGACGCCTGCACCGCCGAAGAGACCCGTCTTGCCGCCGCGGACATAGGGCTCGAGAAGGTCGATGGCCTTGATGCCCGTCTCGAAAATCTCGGTCTGGGTGGTCAGCTCATCGAAAGCGGGCGCGGGGTGGTGGATCGGGTAGTACGAAACGTCCTCGGGGACCTCGCCGCCGTCGACGGGCTGGCCCATGACGTTCCAGACGCGGCCGAGGGTGGAAGGGCCGACGGGCATCATCATGGGCTTGCCGGTATCGTGGACCGGAAGACCGCGGGTGAGGCCGTCGGTCGAGGACATGGCAACGGTCCTGACGACGCCGCCCTCAAGCTCCGACTGGACCTCGAGAACCGCGTTGACATGGCCCATCGGCGTGTCGCCGTCGACCTCGAGCGCGGTATAGATGCTCGGCACCTGGCCGTCGAACTTGACGTCGACGACCGGGCCCACGACGCGGGTGATGCGCCCGACGCCCACGCTCTTGTTGAGCTTGTGGTAGGCGGCCTCTTCAAGGGCCGTGCGCTGCTCGTTGTTGTTTTCTGACATCAGTTGTTCTCCAATGCGGACGCGCCTCCGATAATCTCGGTGAGCTCGGTGGTGATGGCGCCCTGGCGCGTGCGGTTGTACGTGCGGCTCAGGTTGCCGAGAACCTCGTTGGCGTTGTCGGTCGCCGACTGCATGGCGCGGCGACGGGCGCCGTGCTCGGCCGCAGCCGAGTCAAGAAGCGCATGGTAGATGACCGTGCGGAAGTACGCCGGGAGCAGCTGCCCCAGAACCTCCTCGGCCGAAGGGTCGAACGCGAAGTCCGTGTACTCGTGGCCCTCGATAGCCGAGAGGGCATCGGGAGTGCGGGGCTTATTGGGCATCATGAGCTGCTCTTTGGAAATAGGGAGCAGCTGCTCGGTGACCTGGGTCTGCTCCACGCGGTTCTTCGCGTGCCAGTACACGAGGACCACACGGTCGATGTCCCCCCGGGAGTACCCCTCCATCACGTATGAGGCGATACGGTCCGCCTCGTCCATGTTTGGCTCCGAGGAGATTCCGACGAACGACATTACGGGCGCCGGCTTGCGGTGCGAGAAATACTCGGTCGGCTTGCGGCCGCACGTGATGACGCTCGACTTGACGCCCTTCTGGGAGAGAAGCTCCATCTCGCGCTCGACCTGGCGCTGTGGCGCCACGTTGAAGGCGCCGGCCAGGCCTCGGTCGGATGCGATGAGAATGAAGACGACGTGCTTCTCCTCGGCGTGCTTGGCAAGAAGAGGCTGGGAGGCGTCGAACCCGGCGCTGGCCACGTTGGCAAGCATGCGCGTGACTGCGTCCTTGTAGGGCTCAGCCTGCTCGGCCCGATCGAGCGCCTTGCGGATCTTTGCCGTGGAGATCATCTCCATCGTGCGCGTGATCTGCATGGTGCTCTTGATGGAGCTCATGCGCCTCGATAGTTCGCGAAGGTTTGCCATTGTGTGCCTACTCCTGGCCCTTCTTGGTGGAATCCGGCTGGACGGTCTGCTCAGCGGAACCCTCGACGTCGGTAGCCGCCTTCTTGTTCGGGTGCTCGAGCAGGAACTCCTGCTTAAAGTGCCCGATGTGGAGCTTGAGGCGAGACTGCTTGTCCTCGTCCAGACCGCCCTCGACGAGCGAGTTGCGCAGCGCAGGGTGACGCTCGGCCATGTACTTGGCGAGCTGGTCGCGGAAGAGGGTCACGTGGTTGAGGTCGATGTCGTCGAGGAAGTCCTCCTTGGCCGCGAAGATCGCAACGATCTGGTCGCGGACATCGAGCGCCGAATAGCGCTGCTGCTTGAGGAGCTCCATCATGTGGGCACCGTGGTTGAGCTGGTACTGCGTCGTGGCGTCCAGGTCGCTGCCGAACTGGGAGAAGGCCTGCTTCTCTCGGTAAGAAGCGAGGTCGAGACGAAGGGTACCCGAGACCTGCTTCATGGCCTTGACCTGCGCGGCGCCGCCGACTCGCGAGACGGAGATGCCCACGTCGACTGCCGGGCGCTGGCCCTGGAAGAAGAGGTTCGACTGCAGGTAGATCTGACCGTCAGTAATGGAGATGACGTTGGTCGGGATGTATGCCGAGACGTCGCCCTCCTGGGTCTCGATGATCGGGAGCGCCGTGAGCGAGCCGCCGCCGTTGGCGTCGGAAAGCTTGCATGCGCGCTCAAGCAGGCGAGAGTGCAGGTAGAAGATGTCGCCAGGATACGCCTCGCGTCCAGGCGGGCGCTGCAGGGTAAGCGACATCTGACGGTAGGCGACGGCCTGCTTGGACAGGTCGTCGTAAATGACGAGGGCGTGGCCGCCGGGATGGGTCTCGTCGGCAGGATTGCCGTTCTCGTCGTTGTACATGAAGTACTCGCCGATTGCGGCGCCGGCCATGGGCGCGATGTACTGCATAGGCGCGGAGTCGGCCGCAGTAGCCGCGACGATGACCGTCTTGTCGAGCACGCCGTGCTGCGAGAGCTGCTCGCGGATGCCCGCGACCGTGGAGGCCTTCTGACCTATTGCCACGTAGATGCAGACCATGTCCGTGTTCGCCTGGTTGACGATGGCGTCGATGGCGATGGCGGTCTTACCGGTCTTACGGTCGCCGATGATGAGCTCGCGCTGGCCACGGCCCACGGGGACCATGGCGTCGATGGCGAGAAGACCGGTTTGAACCGGCTCGCAGACGGGCTGGCGCTCCATGATACCGGGGGCCTTGAACTCGATCGGGCGACGGTGAGTCGTCGCGATGGGGCCGAGGCCGTCGATGGGCTGGCCGAGCGGGTTCACGACGCGTCCGAGCATCGCATGGCCCACGGGGATGTCCATGACGCGGCCGGTGGTGCGGCACTCGTCGCCTTCCTTGATCTCTTCGGCGGAACCGAAGAGAACGGCGCCGACTTCGTCGGTGTCGAGGTTCTGGGCGAGGCCGTAGACGTCGTGACCGGACTCGGAGCTCGTGAACTTGAGGAGCTCGCCGGCCATGGCGGTCTTGAGGCCGGACACATGCGCGATGCCGTCGCCGACCTGGGTAACGATGGAAGCCTCCTGGTGGTCGACCGTCGCGTTGATGGCGCTCAGGTTGGCACGCAGGGTCTCCATGATCTTTTGGGAACTGATGGTCTCTACAGTCACTTATTCCTCACCTCCGTTGAACGAAGAGGAGAGCGTCTTTCGGATGTTGGCGAGCTGGGCGCGCACGGAAGCGTCGTAACGCTTGCCGCGGGCCTCGAGCATGATCCCGCCGATGATGGACGGGTCCACGCGCTCCACCAGGAAAATCGGCGCGTTGTAATCGGCAGACGCCTTTGCCTTGATTTTTTCGCGCAGGTCGTCGTCGAGGGGCACGGCCGTGGTCACGGTGACGCTCACGGTCTTGTCCTCGCTGTCCAGGTACTCCTTGTACTGCTTGGAGACCTGTTCGATGAGCCCGAGGTCGTCCTCGCGCTGCATTGCCGCCAGGGTCTCGAGCACCTCCGGGGAGAACTTCTTGGCGTGCTGCCACTGGACGAGGTCGGCGTTAGCCCTGCCCTCGCCGCGGGCCGCCTCCAGAAGCGCCCTGGTGTATGCCTCGACCTTCTCGGCCTCGGTGTGCTTAGTCGACATCGGGTCCGCTCACTTCCGCAAGGTACTTCTCGGCGAGCTTGCGCTGCTGCTCCGCAGAGAGGTCGTTGCCGATGATCTTCGTCGCGATCTCGACGGAAAGGTCGACCACGGAGCCGGACAGCTCGATCATGGCCTTGTGGCGCTCGGAGTCGACGGCGCCGTGAGCCTTGGCGATAACCTCAGCGGCCTCCTTCTGCGCCTTGGCGAGAATCGCGGAGCGTTCCTCCTCGGCCTCCTTCTTTGCCTTGGAGATGATCTCGTCGGCCTGCTTGTGGGCCTCGACGATCTTCTGCTCGTAGGACTTGGCGGACTCGGCGGCGTCGAGACGGGACTTCTCGGCGGCGTCCAGGTCCTGCTGAATCTTCTCCTGACGCTTGTCCATCATCGAGAGGACCTGCGGCCAAACGAGCTTGGCCAGCACAATCCAGATGATTAGGAAGGCGATGAGCGCAGGAATGAACTCCGCGGGCTTGGGGATGAGGATGTCTGCACCCACACCCTCCTCTGCCAGCGCGGGGACCGGCATAGCGACCGCTGCAGCCGCGATAACCGCGGTCGCGCGCGCAAGCTGGCCTCTATTGATGCTCTTCATATCTGCCTCCATCGGGGATTCGTTCGCTTCTTCCTATCGCAACTACTTGACGATAAGGGAGACGACGAAGCCGATGAGTGCGAGTGCCTCGACGAATGCGGAGCCGAGGATGAAGACCGTGAAGAGGCGGCCCTGGACCTCAGGCTGGCGCGCCATACCCTGGGCGACGCCGGACGCCGCCAGACCAATACCGATGCCAGCGCCGATAACGCCAAGACCATAACCAACGACACCGAGAGCTCCCACAATTCCTCCTTTGTCATTCGCCCCTGGTTTACCTTTTGTTTGATGGGGCGAGTTCCAAAAACAAACTTACGACGTGCTATGAACTGCGGGCAGGTGCCCGCGAGTTGCCTTGCTGTGCGCCCGATCCGGACGCGGGACGTGCCCTACTCCTCGTCGGACTCGGCGATCTGGATGTAGACCGCGGAGAGAAGCGCGAAGACGTAGGCCTGGATGGCCGCGACCATAATCTCGACCACGTAGATGACGAGCAGGATGGCGACCCAGAGGACCGACGCGCCTGCCTGGGCCACGGCGATGGCCGAGAACGAGCTGATCAGCGGCTCAAAGAAGAGGGACGCGAGGATGGCGAAGGTGCCCATGACGACGTGACCCGCGAAGAGGTTGCAGAAGAGTCGGACGGCCAGCGTGATCAGGCGCAGGATAGTCGAGAGGACCTCGATGCACCAGACCAGGGCGTTGAGCGGGAAGGCCACTCCGGCCGGGGCGAGGGACTTCGCGTAGCCGAGGGCGCCGTGCTTCTTCACGCCGCAGACGATGAAGTAGACGAACGACACGATGGCGAGGGCCGAAGTCGTGGAGATGGTGCCCGTGCCCGGCTTGCAGCCCGGGATGATGCCCACGATGTTGTTGGCCAGAATAACCAGGAAGAGCGACGCGATGAACGGGAAGTGCTTGCGCCAGGTGTCCCCGAGCAGGCCCTTGCACATATCGTCGCGCACGAACTCAACCAGATACTCCATTGCGTTGACGAAGCGACCCTGGGGCACGAGGCTCGCGGACTGCTTCGCCTTGAAGGCGAAGAGCAGGGCAAGCATGATCACCACGGCCACCGCGAACCAGAACGAGTACTGCGTGAAGCCCACCGTGTCGAGGTTGCCGACGATGGGGGTCGACGTGAAGCTCGAAACTAGCTCGTTGACCTCGCCGCTAAGGCTGTCGAGAGGATTCACTGACGTTCCTTCCTTTCAGTCAGGCCTGGTCGCCACCGCTGTTCGCGGCCTTCCAGGCCCTTGCTGCCTCCACTGCCCAGAAGAGCAGGAAAGAGGCCACCATGGCACATCCGAACGCGAGAGCCTTCTCGCTCGCGAGGTGGTAGACCACCAGTTGAGCCAGGCTGAGGAGAACGAAGGACGAGAAGATGCTGACCATCCCCAGACTTAGGTTCACCTTAGCCGTTGTACCCCCTTTGAGCGCCTTCTCAAACAGAAACCCGGGAAAGACGCTACCGATGATACCCCAGAGCGCCCCGACGAGGATAAACGTTAACTCATTCACTCCCCGGCTCCTGTTCGAACAAGGCCCGCGAGAAGGTTCTCGAAAGCCGACTGCGTACGATAATTAAACCCGGTTCAAAAATCAACGAGAATGTTCGTTGTGACTCATTTTCGCCACATTCGCTTACGGGCAGGTAACGGCGACCGAAATACTTGACACGGCCAGAGCGACGGGTGCGGTCCCCGCCCCGCCCCGATCGATGGCTTCCCGGACGCTAACGCGTGCCGAAGATACGGTCGCCCGCATCGCCCAGGCCCGGCAGGATATAGGCGTTATCGTTCAGGCAGCGGTCGACCGAGCACGTGTAGAGCCTGAGGTCGGGATCGGCGCCGAGGACCTTCTCGATGCCTTCCGGGGCCGAGACGATGGTGAGGGCGCGGACATCCTTGACGCCGGCCTCGCGCAGGTAGTCCACAGCGGCGATGAGCGAGCCGCCGGTGGCGAGCATGGGATCGACGAGAAGCACAATGCGGTTCTCGATATCGGACGGCAGTTTGCAGTAGTACGGGCGCGGCTCATGGGTATCGGGGTCGCGATACATGCCGATGTGGCCGACGCGGGCCGAGGGCACGAGGTCGAGAATGCCGTCGACCATGCCGAGGCCGGCGCGCAGGATGGGGACCACGGCGAGCTTCTTGCCGGCGATGCGCCTGCAGGTCGCGGTCTCGAGCGGGGTCGTGACCTCGACGTCCTCAAGCGGCAGGTCGCGCATGGCCTCGTAACCCTCGAAGATAGCGAGCTCGCGGACGAGCTGGCGGAACTGATTGGTGCTCGTGGACTCGTCGCGCAGGATATGGAGCTTGTGCTGGACGAGCGGGTGGTCGACGACCACCAGGCGGTCGGAGTGGGTCTGGCCTGGCATTTTTCCTCCTCTTGAGCCCTTTAGGCGCAAAAATCGCAATGAAGCGGGGGCCGCCTGGGCAGCCCCCGCCGTTCGAGTTCAGACCATACTAGACCAACACGCGTCGGCCGGCGCCTACATCTGGCCTGCGTAGAGCGGGTGGTTGGCGAGAAGCTCATGGACCTCGGCGTGCGTGCGGTCGAGCAGGCCCTCGTTGCCGATGTTGTTGACCACATCGCCGATGAGCTCGCCGATGCGCTCGCACTCCTGCTCGTTGAAGCCGCGGGTGGTCGCGGCGGCAGAACCCACGCGAATGCCGGAGGTCACGAAGGGCGAGCGGGTCTCGCCGGGAATGGTGTTCTTGTTCACCGTGATGCCGACCTCCTCGAGGGCGCGCTCGGCGTCCTTGCCGGTGACGTCGCCGGCGGGCGTGAGGTCAACGAGCAGCAGGTGGTTGTCGGTTCCGCCGGTAACGAGGCGCAGCCCGCGCGACTCCATGCCGCGGCCGAGCGCCTTCGCGTTGACGAGGATGGCGTCGGTGTAGTCGGCGAAGTCGGGCCGCAGGGCCTCGCCGAACGCGACGGCCTTCGCGGCGATGACGTGCTCAAGCGGGCCGCCCTGGGTGCCGGGGAAGACCGCGGAGTTGAGCTTCTTGGAAAGGTCGGCGTCGTTGGTGAGGATAAGGCCGCCGCGCGGGCCGCGCAGGGTCTTGTGCGTCGTGGTGGTGGTCACGTCGGCCACGGGCACGGGGCTTGGGTGGCGGCCGGTGGCCACGAGGCCGGCGATGTGGGCCATGTCGACCATAAGCTTGGCGCCGTTATCGTGCGCGATCCGGGCGAAGCGCTCGAAGTCGATGGTGCGGGGGTAGGCCGACGCCCCGGCGATGATGACCTTGGGCTTGAACTCGGCGACCTTGGCCTCGACGTCGTCGAAGTCGATGCGCTCGGTCTCGGGGTTGAGGCCGTAGGAGACGATGTTGTAGAGCTTGCCGGAGAAGTTCGCGGGCGAGCCGTGGGTGAGGTGGCCGCCGTTGTCGAGGCTCATGCCCATCACCGTGTCGCCGGGCTTGACCATCGCGGCGAGCGCGGCGTAGTTGGCCTGGGCGCCGGAGTGGGGCTGGACGTTGGCGAACTCGGCCCCGTAGAGCTTCTTGGCGCGGTCGCGGGCGATGTTCTCCACGACGTCGACGGCCCAGCAGCCGCCGTAGTAACGCTTGCCGGGCAGGCCCTCGGCGTACTTGTTGGTGAGGAAGGAGCCCATGGCCTCCATGACGGCGAGGCTCGTGAAGTTCTCGGAAGCGATGAGCTCGATGGAATCACGCTGGCGGCGCAGCTCGGCCTCGATGGCGGAGTAGATATCGGGGTCCTGGGCGCTGAGGTTGTCGAAGTTCATTCTTTCCTCCTTGCTTGCTCGTTTCTTGCCGGCCTAATAATAAGAAGGGCGACCGCGATGGCCGCCCGAAGAACCATGGTCGCTATTCCGCGTCGACGCCCTCGAAGGCGGGGTCGTCCTCACGCATGATCTTCTCGACACGGGCCGCGTGGCGGCCGCCCTCGAACTCGGTGGTCAGGAAGATATCGATGAGCTCGAGGTTCTGCTCGACGCTGACGAAGCGGCCGGAGAGGCCGATGACGTTCGCGTTGTTGTGCTGACGGCAAAGCTCGGCGAACTTGGGCGACTGGATGGGGGTCGCGCGGACGCCGGGAACCTTGTCGGCGGTCATGGAGATGCCGATGCCGGTGCCGCAGATGAGGACGGCGCGGTCGGCATCGCCGCGGGAGACCATGCGGGCGGCGCGGTCGGCAAAGTCGGGGTAGTCGACGGACTCCTCGGAGTCGGTGCCGAGGTCGAAGACCTCGTGGCCGAGGGAGCGGAGATGCTCGACGATGGCGTCCTTCTGGACGAAACCGCCGTGGTCGCAGGCAACAGCGATGCGCATGCGTTGTCCTTTCTGTATCAAAAGGTCAGATAGCGTAGAGGTTAGCACGCCGGCGCTGCACGTTGCCCGCACAGGTCACATGCGGGTAACGCGCGGCGACGATTGGAAACATGCGGAGACGGACGCGGCGGGTCGGAGAGAGGGGCGAGCCCCGAAAGCGCGTCGTCCAGTAACGGGAGCCCGCCTTCAGCCCTGAAACCACGTCGGCCAGTAATTCTCGGCAGGAGCTCGCCCTAAAAGCGCGCCGCCCAGCAATGACGCGTTGCTGGGCGACGCGGTTCCGGGGCGCTTGCCCGGGCGTCGGGTCGCGCCCGCACGCTATTCGCCCAGGTAAGCAAGGATATCGGCGGGGGCGATGGCGCCGGCGCGCAGGATGCGGGGAATGGAGCCCGTGCAGTCCACGATGGTGGACGCCTCGGCGAGAGGCGCCTCTCCCCCATCGACCACGAGGTCAACGGCGCAGATGATGGCGGGGTCGAGCTCGGTCGCCGACGTGGCGGCGGGCTTTCCGTGCAGGTTCGCGCTCGTCTGGGCTATCGGCGCCCCCAACTCGGCAAGAAGCGCCTCGATGAACTCGGAGCCGGGCGCGCGAAGGGCCACGGTTCCGCCGGCCTCCGGATGCAGCGGGTCGGCCGCCTGCAGATACTCGGGGTCGATGCCGTCCGCCGCGCGTACCACGAGGGTGAGCGCGCCCGGCCAGTACTTCTCGGCAAGGCGGCGGGCGTAATCCGGAACATCGCGGCCCCAACGGTCGAGGCCGCCCTCGCGAGGGACGAACCACGGCAGGGTCTGGCGCAGGTCGCGCTTCTTTATATCGAAGATGCGCCGGTGGGCAAGGTTATCGGGAACCACCGCGCAGGCGAGCCCATACACGGAGTCGGTCGGCAGGGCCGCGACCTTGCCCTCGGCCAACGCGGCGGCGACTCGGGAGACGGCATCGGCGTCCGGTGCTGCGGGGTCCACGCGCTGGATCTTCTCGGCAGCCACCGCCGACTCGCGGGGAAGCTCGCCCTCGCGAACGGCCACGAGCACGCGCGGACGACGGGTTAGGTCCTCGCGAACCTCGACCGAAGCCCATCCGTCAGCATTGCGCACGAGGTCGACGGCTTGATCGAGATGCCCTTCGTAGAGCTCGCAGCACAGCATGCCGCCGGGACACAGGGCGCCCGGGGCGAGCTCGAGAAGGCGACGGAACACGTCGAGGCCGTCGGTGCCGCCGTCCAGCGCGAGCTCGGGCTCGTTGTCCTTGACCTCGGCGGGGACCTCCTCGGCGAGCACCGCAGTGGGGATGTAGGGAGGGTTGCTCACCAGCACGGCGAAGGTGCCGGCGAGCGCGGGGTCGACCCCGGAGGCGAGGTCGCACTCCACGAGCTCGACCGCGTCGGCGAGCCCGAGCGAATCGCGGTTGCGCGCGGCGAGGTCGATGGCCGCGGGCGAGAGGTCCGTGGCCACGACCCGCGTGCCTCGCCGCTCGTAGGCGATGGAAAGCGAGATGCAGCCCGTGCCGCACCCCACCTCCAGCACACGGCACGGCAGCCCGCCGGCAGCGTCGGCGGCCGCGTCCACACCCTCGAGCGCGGCGTCTACCAGAACCTCCGTCTCTGGACGGGGGATGAGGACGCCCTTCTCGCACTTAAGGACGATGTGGCGGAAGGCCGTCTCGCCGGTGACGTACTGCAGGGGCTCGCCCGCGGCTCTCCTGCGCACGGCGTCCCTCATGCGAGCCCGCTCGTCGCCCGTGAGCGGGCGGTCGTAGTTCACGTAAAGCTCCACGCGGGAGAGGCCCATGACGTCGCACAACAGCCACTCGGCCGAGAGCCTCGGATGCTCGTCTCCGCGGCGGGCAAGGAACCCGCAGGTCCAGTCAATGATCTGCTTGATTGTCCAGGTTTCCTGGTCGTGAGCGGCATCGGTGGCCATTGCGCCTCTCCCCTCTTTGGCATGTGTTACCGAATCATAGCCAACGTGCGGGGCTTTTTCGGCGTGGCGCCCGATGAAGGGCTTTCTTCGGGCAACTGCGACCCGACGGCGGCCCCGCCACGGCAAGGCCGATTGAGTTCGCCGGCCGCGCTCACGGTATGCAAGAATGTGGGCTGCCGGGGACCGAACCCGGTCACTCGCTTCGCCTCTTGTTCGGTCCGGCCACTTCATGCCCGAACTCGCCATCCGAAGGCATAGGCTCAGCTCGCCCGGCACCTGCAGCCGGGCCGCATCCGAGCGCGGCGGCTCAAAACGTCCGGCAGCAGATTGGGGACGACGGCAATGAGCAGGAACGACATAGACGACCTCGAGGTAGTGGGGCGTTTCGCGCCCTCGCCCTCCGGAAGGATGCACCTCGGAAACGCGTTCTCTTGCCTCGTTGCCTGGCTCTCGGCAAGAAGCGCCGGGGGCCGCATGGTGCTGCGCATAGAGGACCTGGACCCCAGGGCCCAGAGCCGCGAGCGCGCCCGCACGCTGATGGGCGACCTCGAGTGGCTCGGGCTCGACTGGGACGAGGGGCCCTTCTACCAAGGCGACAGGGGCGCGGTCTACGACGAAGCCCTTGAGCGGCTGGGCGCGCTCGGCCTCATCTACCCCTGCTTCTGCACGCGCTCCGAGCTGCACGCCGCCTCGGCCCCGCACGCCTCAGACGGCACCTACCTCTACGCAGGCACCTGCCGCGCGCTCAGCGCCGATGAGGTCGCCGAGCGAGCGGCGTCGAGAAACCCGGCCCTGCGCCTGCGCGTGCCCGACGCCGGCGAGCCCGCAGGCACTGTTTGCTTCACCGACCTCGCCTACGGCCCGCAAAGAGAGGTCCTCGCCGAGGAATGCGGGGACTTCCTTGTCCGCAGAAGCGACGGGGTGACGGCCTATCAGCTCGCCGTCGTGGTCGACGACGCGCTGATGGGCGTGAACGAGGTTGTGCGCGGGCGCGACCTGCTCGGCTCCTGTGGAAGGCAGTCCTACCTGGCACGGCTTCTGGGCCAAGAGCCTCCCCGCTACGGCCACGTCCCCCTGCTCACGGCGATGGACGGGCGGCGGCTCTCCAAAAGGGACCGCGACCTGGACCTCGGCTCCCTTCGCGAGCGCGGGGTCGCGCCCGAGCGGGTGGTCGGCGCGCTCGCGAGCGCTGCGGGGATTATCGACGCCCGTGAGGACGTGGCGGCGAGCGAGCTGATCGGCCAGTTCTCGTGGGAGCGAATCGCAGCCCACACGGACGATGTCGTCGTCGGGAATGAATTTCTTGCCGAGTTGGTTGGTTAAACCGGCGCGAATGCGCTATGATGCACAAGCACCATTTGGAGAGCTGACCGAGAGGCCGAAGGTGCTCGCCTGCTAAGCGAGTATTCCCCCTAAGGGAATCTGGGGTTCGAATCCCCAGCTCTCCGCCAGTACATTACGGAAACCCCGGTTGCTGAGCAGCCGGGGTTTCTTGCTGTGTTGGCTCATTTGGCGAGAAGGCCCCTACACGTGCCGCAAGGGCGTTGCCTCGGACCGAAGCGCAGGGGCACGGCGCGAAAGAGACCTGCTCAAGAGGGTTCGCCGGTCGTTCCAACCAGCGCGTTCACAGTTCCTCCACACTTACCCATTCCCGCTTGACGCCCCCTAGGGAGACTGGCATTATATGTTCTCGCAAGCGGCGTTACCTCAGCTGGATAGAGGACCTGACTACGAATCAGGGCGTCATAGGTTCGAATCCTATACGCCGCACCACGCAAATTAAGGGACTCCTTCGGGAGTCCTTTTTTTGTTCTCAATTGAACCATAAGGCCATCAAACGCCACCGATGCCCGAGGCCCTACTCCAGCACGGAGAAGGGCCTCATGGCGACCGTGTTGTCGAGGTCCTCGCATGTGAACTCGTACGCCGCGCCGCGCCTGTCGAGAACGTCCATGAGGTCAAGAATGTCGTTGTCCTCGTTGCGCGCGAACTCCTCCAGCTCCGCCCTGCACGCGCAGCGCACCGCCACGCGCAGCACGACGCGCCCGCGGCCATACGCCACGATCACCGACGGCCCACGAAGGTCCTCCTCGAGCACGAGGGCCCCGTCGGCGCGCTCCCCCACAAGCATCACGCGAGCGTCGCCCGCGCATTCGAACCTGGCCACCTCGATCGTCTTTATATCCATGTGCGGCCCTTCTCGCAGCCTTTCTTGCTAAGCACGGCCATGAACGGCGGCTCAGCCCGGCCGGCACGCCGATTGAATTGATTGTCCGCGCCCGCGGGACACAAATAACGCCGCCGCCGGCAGGAAGTGCCGACGGCGGCGCGCAAGGGGCTTATTGTCGAAGCCTGGCCTAGGCCTCGGGCTTGATGACCTCGATGCCGCCCATGTAGGGGCGCAGGGCCTCGGGCACGGTGATAGAACCGTCAGCGTTCTGGTAGTTCTCCATGATGGCGGCCATGGTGCGGCCCACGGCGAGGCCGGAGCCGTTAAGGGTGTGCACGTAGCGCGTGCCCTTGAAGTTGGCCGGGTCGCGGTACTTGATGTTCGCGCGACGGGCCTGGAAGTCCCAGCAGTTGGAGCAAGAAGAGATCTCTTTGTAGTTGTTGTAGCTGGGCAGCCAGACCTCGATGTCGTAGCACTTGGTGGCCGAGAAGCCGATGTCGCCGGTGCAGAGGGTCACAACGTGGTACGGAAGGCCGAGCGCCTGCAGGCAGGCCTCCGCCTCGCCGACCATGGACTCGAGCTGATTCATGGAGTCCTCGGGCTTGGCGAACTTGACCATCTCGACCTTGTCGAACTGGTGCACGCGGATGATGCCGCGAGTGTCGCGACCAGCGGAGCCGGCCTCCTCGCGGAAGCACGGGGTAAAGGCGGTGTAGAGCAGCGGGAGCTTGTCGGCGTCGAGGACCTCGTCGCGGTGAATGTTGGTGAGCTGAACCTCGGCCGTGGGGATGAGGTACAGGTCGGGGTTCACGTGGTAGAGGTCCTCGTCGAACTTGGGCAGCTGACCGGTGCCGAAGAGGCTGTCGTGGTTGGTGATGACGGGCGGCCACCACTCCTTGAAGCCGGCCTTGCAGTGCATGTCGATGAAGAAGTTGATGAGCGCGCGCTCCATGCGGGCGCCCATGCCGCCCAGCAGGTAGAAGCGGGTGCCCGCGAGCTTGACGCCGCGGTCGAAGTCGATCATGCCCAGCTCGGGGCCGAGGTCCCAGTGGGCCTTGGCCTCGAAGTCGAACTCGCGCGGGGTGCCCCAGCGGCGCACCTCGGGGTTGTCGGAGTCGTCCTTGCCGTAGGGCACGTCCTCGTGGGGGATGTTCGGAATGGCGGCCACGAGGTCGAAGAGCTCCTGCTCGACGTTCGCGCGCTTCTCGCCGAGCTCGGCGATGCGCTCCTTGTTTGCGGCGACCTGGGCCTTGGCGGCCTCGGCCTCGTCCTTCTTGCCGTCCTTCATAAGAAGGCCGATCTGCTTGGAGACGGCGTTGCGGTCCGCCTGGAGCTTCTCGACCTCGGAGATGACGGAACGGCGCTCCTCGTCGAGCTCGAAGAACTTCTCGCGGTCCCAGTGGGCGTTCTGCCTGGACTCGCAGGCCTTGTCCACGGCGTCGGGGTTCTCGCGGACGAACTTGATGTCGAGCATGTGCTCTCCTTGCTCTTGCGCTGCTAAGGTTCTGCTCCGCGCAAATGCGCGGCAATGCTCCAAGTATATACTTGTGGGCGATAAACGCGCGAGTGCTCACAGGAGGCAGACATGCAGGCGATAAGCGACTTCTTTTCTTGGCTCTTCGGCGACAAGACGGGCGTGATCGTCCTTGTGCTCGGGGGCATTCTGGTCTGCCTTGGCATCGCCTTCGTGATGGAACGCAAGACCAAGACGATGTACTTCAACCATGAGAAGAGCGAGGGCGACTGGAGCCTCTTCGACGACGATGACGAGTAGAGGGCGGCAAACCGCGCCCCTCTCCGCCGAATCCAGGCGGCCGATGCCCTTGCGGGCGGCCTGGCGAATCCGACGGGACAGCGACGGACGTTATGGGCCTGTTCTCGGCCCGGAACGCGCATCGCGGTCCCGTCGGATTTTTTGTTTGGCGATGCGGGCAACGACCCGCCAACCGTCGAGGCGGCGAGCACGCATGTTGCCGAGGGGGCGGCAGGAGACGTCTTTCTCGGCAAGAAGCACTCGACAAAAAAAGGCCCCGGCAAGAGCCGAGGCCTTTAAGAATCAATGGTGCGGGCGAAAGGACTTGAACCTTCACGGGGTTGCCCCCATACGGACCTGAACCGTACGCGTCTGCCAATTCCGCCACGCCCGCGTGCAAGTTAGAATACTAGCAAAGACCCCCACGTCTTGTAAAGAAGAAATTTTTCAGATCGCCGCGAACCCACATCGGCGTCCAAGGCGTCCCGGGCGAACGCGCGCCCCTCGGCGGACGCCCGAGGAAGGCCGGCACCTCGGCAAACGGGCTACAATGGGTCCCCACACGGCAAGAAACCACGTCTCAAACGCACAAGGAGCCGCCGTGACAGACCACGTACCCGCGCCAACCCCCTTGGTAAGCAGAACGCAGAATCTCTCTCGCCCGCGGCCCAAGCCGCCCGAGGAGCTTCTCCTGAACCGTTACCGCGTGCTCGCGCGCCGCGGCACCGGGGGCTTCGGCACGGTCTGCACCTGCTGGGACACCCGCCTGCAGCGCCGCGTGGCCATCAAGCGCATGCCGCTCGTCTCCGCGGACCCCGACGGGATCCCCGCCTCGACGGTGGACGAGGTCCTGCGCGAGGCCCGCACGGCGTGCCTTCTCGCCCACCCGAACATCGTGAGCGTGCTCGACTTCGAGCACGACGACTCCTACGCCTACCTCATCATGGAGTACGTGGACGGCCTGAACCTGGCTGAGCTGCTGGCACGCGTGGAGGGCGGCCGGCTCACGCACGAGGAGTGCTCCCATATCCTCACCTCCTGTGCCCGGGCCCTCGCCTACGCGCACGAGAACCGCGTGCTCCACATGGACATCAAGCCCACGAACATCATGATCGACCGCATGGGCACCGTTAAGGTCGCCGACCTGGGCATGGCCGAGCTGGGCGCCGCCGCGGGCTACGGGGGAGCGCGCGGCGGCACCGTGGGCTACATGCCTCCCGAGCAGATCGAGGGGATGCTCGTCGACGAGCGTGCGGACGTGTTCTCGCTCGCGGCGGTGATCTGGCAGGCCCTCACCGGCAAGAACCCCTTCCTCGCACCGACCGCGGGCGCTTCCTTGGAGAGGATTCGCCGCGGGCCCAGGCTCTCTTCCAAGGGCGGCGAGACGGGCCTCGACCTCGCGGCCGAGGATGCCCTGGTGAGCGCGCTCGCGCCCGCGGCCTCCGACCGCACGAGCTCGGTCGACGAGCTCGCCTGCGCGCTTGTCGGCGCCCTCGGCGACGAGAGCGCAGGGCAGGCCTCCCTGGCAGAGCTCATCGAGCAGGCCGAGTCCGACGACGAGACGGGCGACGCAGCCTGGGGCAAGAGGCGCTTCCCCTTCCACCTGAGCCTGCCGCAGGCTTGGACGGTGACGGAACGGGCCCTGCCGGCGCTCGCCGTCGCCTCCTTCGCCGCCGTCGTCCTGCCGGCGCTCGCGCAGAAGGACCCCCGGGGCGCGCTCGCCGTTCTCGCCGCGTGCTGCGCGCTCGCCGCGGTCTGGCCGCCCTCGACCACCCTCACCTGCGGCGCGGCGGCGGTTCTCGCCATAGCGACGACGGAGCCGGCGAGCTCCTCGTTCGTGCTCGCCGGCTCCGTCGGCCTCGCGCTCGCGGCGTGGTGGGCCTCCGTCGGGCGAGATGAGCCCATGGCCTCAGTGGCCGTCGTGGTCCCCTGGGCCTGCGGGCACCCCCTCGCGGGGGCGCAGATGGCCGGCTTCTGCCTGGACCCGGCGCCGGCGCTCGTCACGGGCGGCTTCACATACCTGATGGGAACCGTAATGGCCCCCGTCGCGGCGGCCGGCTTTTCCGCCGGCGAGGCAATCGCCCCGGCCCTCGACGCCCTTGCCGACCCCTTCACCTGGTTTGGAGCGGCAGCGGCCGCGTTGGCGGCCTGGATCAGCTCGCTCGTGGCCATGCGCGGGACCGTTGCCTCGGGAATCGCGGGGCAGGCCGTCGGCGCCGCCCTTCTCGTCGCGGGCGCATGGGCCCGCGCGCGAGTGGAGAATGACGGGTTATGGGGAGGCCGCGAAACGGCCTGTTGCGTGGTTGCGGTAACCTGTTTTCTGTTTATGTGCATTTTGACCGTCCTCAGAGGCCCCCTCTTCGCGGGCCAGAAAGGCGAGGATACCGATGAGTTTTCTCAATGAGTTCGAGAGCCGCATCGGCGCAGTTTTCGGAGAGGCGCCGCAGGGCTATACCGAGCCCTTCTCCTTCAAGAAGCTGGCCAAGCGCGCCGCGCGCGAGATGGAGCGCGAGACCTACGAGATCGACGGCGTGGACACCGCGCCTGCCCTGTACACGGTGCTCGTCTCTTCCTCCGACGACTCGCTGATGAGGCCCCTGTACCAGAAGATCACGCTCGAGACCGCGGCCTTCGTGGCCGCCGAGGCCGAGAAGAAGGGCTATGCCTTCGTGGGCAAGCCGCTCGTGCGCTTCATGGTCGACCCCGGCCTGCGCAGCGGCAAGTTCTCCGTCTTCGCCGAGAACATCGACGCGCGCACCCTCTCAGAGCTCCGCGCCGAGGAGATGGCCTTCCTCGGGGCGTCCGCGAGCCTCGGCGGGGCGGCAGCCCCCAAGCCCCGCGCGCAGGAGCGCCCGGCGGCCCGGCCCGCGCAGCAGCGGACCCAACAGCCCGAGGCGCCGCAGGTCAACCCCGCCCTCGCCTCCCCCGCCGCGGGCTCGGGCCACGCCGTCTCGACCGTGCCCAGCTCGTCTGCGTCCCTCGCCGGCGCCAACCTCTCCGACGCGGGCCTCGACGTGATGCCCTCCGCCTACGACTACGTCGACCCGACGCCCATGCCGGTGGCGTCCTCAACCTCCTCGACCCCGATGCCCGTGGCCTCGGCGCCGTTCGTGGCCGCCGGCGCCGCGCCCGCCGCGATCCCCGTGCCCACGACCCAGCGCAGGCCGGCCGCGAGCCCGCTCGTGGACCTGCGCCGCGGAATCGGCACCGACGCGGCCGCGCAGGTCGCCTCGGGAGCGGCCGTCGGCGCGAGCGCGGGCGTGGCGGGCGTCGTGGCCGCCCAGGCCAGCGCCGCCGCCCAGGAGGCCCAGGCCATACAGGCCGCGCAGTCGCTGCAGGAGATGGACCCCTACGGCGTCGGCCTCGGAGGCGCCTCGCGCCCCCAGCCTCCCGCAGCCACCTGCCTGCTCATCGACCGCCAGACCGGCCGCACGTTCACCGGCACCGGCCCCTCCGCCGTAATCGGGCGCGAGCGCAGCCAGTGCGACATCGTGCTGCGCGACCCCAACGTGAGCCGCCGCCACGCGGAGCTCCGCCACGACGGCCGCGACTGGCACGTCGTCGACCTTCGCTCCACCAACGGCACCCTGGTCAACGACGTGGACGTGGACGAGTGCGTCCTGCGCGACGGCGACCTTCTCACCTTGGGCCTGGTGAACCTCGAGTTCCGGGAGAACCACTAATGATCGACCTCGTCCTCTTTATAGGGCGCGTGGTCCTCGTCATCGTCCTCTACGTCTTCCTCTTTGCCGTGATGCGCACGGGCGTGGGCCTCGTCAAGGGCCAGCGCAAGGACGCCGCGGTATGGGCCATCGACGTCGAGAAGGGCACGCGGACCCTGCGCGGCCTGCATGTGGACATCCTCGGCCCCGTGGTCGTGGGGCGCTCGCCCAGCTCCGACATCGTCGTGGACGAGCCCTACGTGTCCTCCACCCACGCGCGCTTCACCCTCCAGGGGCCCGCGCTCGTGCTCGAGGACATGGGCTCCACCAACGGCACCCTGGTCAACGGCCACCTCATCGCTCAGGCCGTGACGCTGCGCGACTCCGATGAGGTCCAGGTCGGCGACACGATCATGAGGGTGAGCCGCGGATGACCCAGGAAGAGCATGAGAACATAGCCGCGACCGCCCCCACCCCCGCGGAGCCGATGAACGCCCCCGGACGCGCCGAGATGGCCGTCGAGGGACGCGCCGGCTCCGATGTCGTTCAGGGCTCCAACGAGTTCATCTCGTGGGGCTCGCGCTCCGACGTGGGCCTGGTGCGCGGACACAACGAGGACTCCTTCCTCATGCGCGCGCCCCTCTTCGCCGTGTGCGACGGCATGGGCGGGCACGCCGCAGGCGAGGTCGCGAGCGCCATCGCCGTGAGGACCATCGCCGAGACCGCCCCGGCGGGCGCCGACGACGTCCTTCTCGGCGCCGCCGTGGAGTCCGCGAACACGGCCGTGATCGAGGGGGCCGAGAAGGGCGACGGCAAGCCCGGCATGGGCTGCACCGCCTCCTGCTGCCTCATCGAGCGCGGCCGCATGGCCGTCGCTCACGTGGGCGACTCGCGCATCTACCTGCTGCGCGCCGGAAAAATCGTGCGCGTCACGCACGACCACTCGTACGTGGAGGAGCTCGTGGACTCCGGCCAGATCACGGCCGGCGAGGCGCGCACGCACCCCTCCCGCTCCATCATCACCCGCGCCCTCGGCTCGGACCCGGACATGTACGCCGACCACTTCTCCCTCGAGGTGAGCAACGGCGACAGGATCATCCTGTGCTCCGACGGGCTCTCGTCCATGATTCCCGACGACCAAATCGAGGCCTTCGCGGTCTCGAGCGCCTCCCCCCAGCAGGCGGCGGACAACCTCGTGGCCGCCGCGCTCACGGCCGGCGGCCTGGACAACGTGACCGTCGTGGTGGTCGACGTCCTCGACGACGGCACCGCCGAGGTCAACCGTGCCCGCCTGACCAGGCGCGCCGGCATCGTGACCGGGGTGCTCGCAGGCGTCGTGGCCATCGCCATCGCCGTAACCCTCGCCTTCATCCACGGCGAGTGGTATCTCTCGGTGAACGGGGACACCGTGGCCGTCTACCAGGGCGTGAACGCGTCCTTTATGGGAATCAGCCTCTCCACGCTCGTCGAGACGAGCGCCGTGGCCGTCTCCGACCTGCCCTCCTCGGTGCAGGACCAGCTCGTCCAGGGAATCCGCGTGGCCAACGAGGCCGCCGGCCTCGAGACGCTCGAGGCCTACCGCTCCCAGATCGACGCCGAGAAGACGAGCGCCGCGAACACCGCCGATGACGCAAAGTCCGAGGGAAACCCCGGCGACGCCGTCGCTTCCGGCTCGGACGGCGAGTCCTCCGGCAACGATTCCTCCGTCTCGTCCGACTCCTCGAAGGGCGGTGAGTAGGCATGCGCCGTAGGCACCCCGCCCTCTCGCGCTCGGGCTCCGCTTCCGCCTCCCAGGTCTTCGAGGAGGGCCGCGGCTTCCAGCGTCGCCACACGGAGGTCTTCCTGCTCATCCTCGCGGCGATCCCCGTGCTTCTCCTCTACTCGATGTTCGTGGTCAACTCCGGCGGCCAGCTTGGCCTCGAGACCCTCGGCGTGCCGCTGGGCCTCTTCGCCGCCTTCGCATGCGCGCACCTCGCCGTCCGCAGGCTCGCGCCCGCGGCCGACCCCGCTATCCTCCCCATCGTCTTCCTGCTTTCCGGCGTGGGTATCACCTACCTCACGAGGCTCAAGCCCGAGCTCGCGCCCTCGCAGGTCGTCTGGCTCTTCGTCTCAGTGGCGGCCATGGTCGCCGTCCTGGCGTTCGCGCGCGACTTCGAGAGAATTGCCCAGTACAAGTACACCCTCGGCATCGCCGGCGTGGCGCTGCTGCTTCTCCCCGCCGTGGCCGGCCGCGAGATCTCCGGCTCCAAGCTCTGGGTCTACATCGGCGGCTTCGGTTTCCAGCCCGGCGAGTTCGCGAAGATTCTTATCGTCCTCTTCCTGGCCTTCTACCTGGCTTCTAACCGAGAGGCGCTCTCCATCTCCATGCACAGGATCGGCCCCTTCTCCGTGCCGCGCCTGCGCATGCTGCTGCCGCTCTTCGTGATGTGGGGCATCAGCCTGCTGCTCGTCGTCTTTGAGCGCGACCTCGGCAGCGCGCTCCTCTTCTTCGTCTTCTTCGTGATCATGCTCTACGTGGCCACGGGCCGCGTGAGCTACGTGGTCGTGAGCTTCCTGCTCCTCGCCGTGGGCGGCGTCATCTGCTATTCCGCCTTCAGCCACGTCCGCAACCGCGTGAACATCTGGATCGACCCCTGGTCGGTGGCCCAGGAAGGCGGTTACCAGATCGTCCAGGCGCTCTACTCGCTCGCCGACGGCGGCCTGGTGGGCACGGGCATCGGCAAGGGCCAGCCCACGCTCATCCCTGTCGTGGAGTCCGACTTCATCTTTGCGGCCATCGGCGAGGAGAGCGGCCTTCTCGGCGCCTCCGCCATCCTCATCTGCTACCTGCTCTTCTGCGTCCGCGGGCTCGCCACGGCGGCGCGCGCCAAGTCCGACTCCGCGGCCTTCGCCGCCGTCGGCCTCACGAGCGCGATCAGCTTCCAGGCCTTCCTCATCGTGGGCGGCGTGACCAAGCTCCTGCCCCTCACGGGCGTGACCCTCCCCTTTATGAGCCAGGGCGGCACCTCGCTTCTGGCGAGCTTCATCGTGGTCGGCCTTCTCCTGCGCGCCGGCGACGACGCCACAGGCCGCTCCGTCGCGCTCCAGCCCAGCGCCGACAGCGCCGGGGTCACGCTGCCCGGCGAGGACCTCGCGGGCGAGCTCGCCGCCCGCGCCCCCCAGGCCGCCGGCAACGTCGTGCGCGGCAGCCACGCCCGCGGCGTCTTCAAGGTGCAGTCCGCCGAGTCCGGCGTCCTCGGGCGCGTGGCGCTCGGCAAGCGCCTGACCTCGCTCATCGCCGTCTTCGCCGTGCTCTTCGCCGCCCTTGTGGCGAACCTCACCTACGTGCAGCAAATCGACGCGGGCCGTGTCCAGGCCCTGCCCACCAATAACCACACCATCGCGAAGAGCGCCTACGTGCAGCGCGGCGCCATCGTGACCTCCGACGGCGTGACCTTGGCCGAGTCTATCCAGCAGGCCGACGGCACCTACCTGCGCAGCTATCCGCTCGGCGAGCTCGCCTCCCACACCGTCGGATACATCGACACGCGCTTCGGCACCACCGGCGTCGAGTCCACGATGAACGAGACCCTCACCGGCCACGCGGACTACTCCAACTGGAGAAGCGCGCTCTACTCGCTCGCGGGCGTCCAGGTCACCGGCTCCACCGTGAGCCTCACGCTGAACTCCCAGATCCAGAAGGCCGCCGAGGCGGCGCTCGAGGGCTACACCGGCTCCATCGTGATCCTGAACCCCAAGACCGGCGCGGTGCTCGCCAAGGCGTCGACCCCCTCATACTCCAACGACAAGCTCGGCGAGGTGGTGTCCGGCGGCGGCTCCGAGATGCTCGACCGCTCCACGCAGGCCCTCTACTCCCCCGGCTCGACCTTTAAGGTCGTGACCCTCTCGGCCGCGATCGACTCCGGCCAGGCGACGCTCGACGACGAGGTCGAGGCCCCCTCGAGCATCGAGGTCGGCAACGCCGAGGTCACCAACTACCACGGCAACGACTACGGCACGCTCACGCTCAGCGAGGCCCTCGCGGTCTCGTCCAACACCGCGTTCGCGCAGGTCGGAGATAAACTCGGCGCGAGCAGGCTCGTGTCCTACGCCAACGCCTACGGCCTCGGCACGGAGCTCGGCCTGGATTTCTCCTGCCGCAGCTCCCTCATGCCCGATCCCTCCGAGATGACCGAGTGGGAGACGGCCTGGGCCGCCTGCGGCCAGCCCGTGGGCGAGCACGCGAGCCCGGCCGGCCCGCAGGTCACCGTGATGCAGAACGCCGTGATCGCGGCGGCCATCGCCAACGGCGGCGTGGCCATGAACCCCTACGTCATCGACCACGTGCTCTCCCCCGAGGGCACCGTCACCACCACCACCCAGCCCCGTTCCCTCGGGCAAGCCGTGAGCGCCGAGGCCGCCGCGAGCACCAAGGAGGCCATGCTGGCCTGCGTCGAAGAGGGCTCCGGCATGAGCGCCCAGGTCTCCGGAACGCGCGTGGCCGGCAAGACCGGCACGGCCGAGGTCAGCGGCGGCAACTCGAACTCGCTCTTCATCGGGTTCGCCCCCTTCGATAACCCGACGCTCGCCATCTCGGTGTGCATCGAGAGCAACGGATCGGACGTCGAGGGTCTCGCCGCCTCAATAGCGGGGCAGGTCATGGCCGCGACGCTCAGCATCCAGGCATCGGGGGCGGGTAACTAATGGGCACAACGAGACGCACACATCGACGCCAGCAACGAACCACTAAACGAACCGCGAACACGTCAACCCACACGAATTCGCACGGCGAGGGCCGCGAGCGGGATAGGAGATAAGATGCCAGGTAAGATTCTCGGCGGACGTTATCAAGTCCAGGACAGGATCGGCACGGGCGGCATGGCCACCGTGTTCCGCGGCCGCGACGAGGTGCTTGGCCGCACCGTCGCGATCAAGACCATGCTGCCGCAGTACGCGGCCGACCCCTCCTTCGCCGCGCGCTTCAAGCAAGAGGCCCAGGCCGCCGCGGCACTGCAGAGTCCCTATATCGTGAGCGTCTACGACTGGGGAAAGGACGGCGACACCTACTTCATCGTCATGGAGTACCTGCGCGGCACCGACCTCAAGAGCGGCATCCGCAAGCACGGCGCGCTCGACTGCAAGAAGGTCGCCCAGATCGGAAGCCAGATCGCCCAGGCGCTCTCCGTCGCCCACAAGCACGATATCATCCACCGCGACATCAAGCCGCAGAACATCATGGTGCAGCCCGACGGCAACATCAAGGTGATGGACTTCGGCATCGCGCGGGCGAAGAACAGCCACCTCACGCAGGACAACTCCGTCCTCGGCACCGCCCACTACGTCTCCCCCGAGCAGACGCAGGGCAAGGAGCTCGGCCCCACGACCGACATCTACTCCCTCGGCATCGTGATGTACGAGTCCGCCACGGGCCAGGTGCCTTTCCAGGGCGATGACGCGATCTCCGTCGCGCTCAAGCAGGTGAGCGAGCAGCCCAAGCCGCCCTCGCAGCTCAACCCCAACGTCGACCCCTCGCTCGAGGCCATCATCCTCAAGTGCATGCAGAAGGATCCCGCCGCCCGCTTCCAGACCGCCGACGAGCTCAACCGGGCGCTGCGCGACTACCTCGCTGGGCGTCTCTCGGCCGTGGCCGGCGCCACCGCCACGAACGTCATGGGCGCCGCGGTTACGAACAAGCTCGAGGCCGGCCAGGGCGTAACCGCCGCCGTGCCCCGCATCCAGCGCGAGAACCGCTATCGCCAGCAGACGGCTACCGAGGAAGCCGCCGAGCAAGAGGCCGAGCGCGAGAAGAAACGCAAGCGCCGCAAGACACTCGCCGTCGTCGGCGCGATCATCGCGTTTATCGCCGCCGCCGGCATAGCGTACGCGCTGCTCGGCTCCGGAACCAAGACCTACAGCGTGCCGAACCTCTCGGGCCTCACCAAGGACGAGGCCATCGCCGCCATCGAGAAGAACGGCCACTTCACGCAGGGCAAGATCACCGAGCAGTACGACGAGAACGTGGCGGAGGGCTACGTCGTCGACCAGACCCCCAACCAGGGCAAGGACGCCGCCGAAGGGACCCAGATATCCTTCACCGTTTCCAAGGGCCCGACCCCCGCCGCGACCGTATCCGTCCCCGACCTCACGAACATGACCGTTGAGGAGGCCGAGGCGGCGCTCGCCAAGGTCAACCTCAAGGGCAAGGCCGGCAACGCAGAGTCGAGCGACAGCATCGAGGCCGGCAGGATCTGCCGCCAGAGCGTGGCCGCCAACTCGTCCGCCAAGGCCGGGGACACCATCACCTACTACCCCTCCAGCGGCCCCGACAAGATCGAGGTACCCGACGTGACGGGCAGCTCCGAGTCCAGCGCGCGCCAGACCCTCAAGGACTCCGGCTTCACCAACGTGAGCGTAACCTACGAGAACTCCGACTCCGTTACGAGCGGCCTCGTCATCAGGACGAGCCCCTCCGCAGGTTCCAGCGCCGCCGCCACCGACAGCATCACCGTGACCGTGAGCCTCGGGCCGGCGGATACCCGCATCGAGGTCCCCTACGTGGTCGGCGAGACCTACAGCGAAGCCAAGCGCGAACTCGAGAACGCCGGCTTCTACGTATCGCTCTCCAGCGGCTCGAGCGCGACCGGCACCGTGACCTACCAGTCCATCACCTCTAAGGCCGAGAAGGGCACGACGATCACATTGACGACGAGGACGCAGAGCTCGAGCAGCGACTCCGACGACTCGGGCAGCGGATCGGACTCCTCCAGCGGCGGGAGCGGATCGGGCGGCAGCAGCTCGGACTCCTCCAGCGGCGGGAGCGGATCTAGCGGCACCGGTTCCGGCACCACCGGCACCGGCACTACCGGAACCGGCACGGCAACGGCCACTTCCCACTAGCGAGTCCGTCGCATAAGGTCCCGGCGCGAGATAAAACCAGCTTTACT
Source organism: bacterium (assembly GCA_963605405.1). Classification (GTDB taxonomy): domain Bacteria; phylum Actinomycetota; class Coriobacteriia; order Coriobacteriales; family Atopobiaceae; genus Paratractidigestivibacter. The sequence goes on from CAVCUP010000003.1 coordinate 29,573, forward strand.
TGCCCCCTTCGGCGAAAAGCCGCAAGGGGGCTTTTCTTTGCCGCCTATACTTGTTCGAAGTAAATAAACCGCAGCTCAGCTAGGCGAGAGGACTTCTCTATGAAGATAGGCCACCCCTTTAAGCGAACGCCGAGACCAAAGAGCTCCAAACTCTACGACGACTATATGAGCGGCGAGAGGGACACGCCCGCAGACGAGCCCGGCTACGGCGCGTTCGGGTCGCTCGCCGGGTTCGTCGTTTGCATCTCGGCCGCCGGCGTGTTCCTCATCTCGAAGGGCCATAGTGTCGTCGGCGCAGGCCTCGTCGTGTTCGGCGTGGTGCCCGCCGCGCTCATCGCCGCCCAGGGAATAGCGCTCGGAAAGCAGCTCTACGCAGGGACGGTCGCGCTTCTCCCCGTGGTGGCAGAAAGCGTGCTCGGCGAGGACGCGGATATCCGCTGGGCCCAGGCGAACAAAGCGCTGAGCCGGGCCGAGCTCGAGGCTGCCGGCAAGTCCCGGGCCCGCGAGCTCGAATCCGTGGAGTCCTGGCTGGAAGAGGTCCGTCCTCGAATCGGTGTGGTCGACCTCGAGGGCGACGGCCATGCGCGCCTCGTCGCCCATACCCTGCCGTCCGAGGGATCCCGCAACTGGCTCGTTTACGCTCCCGGCCTCGGCGGGACATGGAAGAGCGGGCTCGCTGCGGGCCGCAGGTTCGCTCTCGCCGGGTATAACCTCATGCTCGTAGACCCGCGCGCCCAGGGCGAGAGCGGCGGCTCCGTTATCGGTGCCGGACACCTGGACCGTCGCGACCTCGTGGCCTGGTGCTCGTTTATCGCCGCACAGGACCCGGAGGCACGGATCGTGCTCATGGGCGCCTCCATGGGCGGCGCGGCCGTTCTCGAGGCGTCCGGAGAGACCGGCCTCCCCTCCCAGGTCGTCGCCGTGGTCGCCGACTCGGCATACGCGGACGCCTGGAACGAGGCCATACACGTGATGGGAACCATGGGAGCCAACGGCAAGGCCATGCCCGCTCACCCGGTCCTGGACTTCGCGCGGCTGAGCTTCCGCAGCCAACGGGGGGCCTATGACCTCGCCGACGCAAGCGCGGTCAAGGCCGTCGAGAACGCGCAGGTCCCCGTGCTTCTTCTCCATGGCGACGACGACTCGGACGTCCCCGTCTACAACGCGGCCCGCATCGCCAAGGCGGCAAGAAGCGAATGCACGGTCAAGACCTTCCCCGGGGCCGGCCACTGCTGCGCAAGCCTCGCCGAGCCGGGTGCCTACTACGACGCCGTATTCGAGTTCCTGGGCAGGTAGGACCAAGAAGCGCAGTGCCCCGCCAGGCCCCATAAGCCCATGAACGCAAGAAACCCCGCGCCCAGACTCCTCCGGACGCGGGGTTTCTCATGTGCGCAAGGCGGGCGCGCGTTAATCGAGCTTCTTGCCGGCCATGTACGTGGCCTCCAGGTTGAGCCCGGAGTCGAGCACGATGAAGTCCGCCGCGCGCCCCGGCTTGATGGAGCCGCAGGCCGCGTCGATGCCTGCCGACCGCGCCGGAACCTCCGTGGCCATGCGGAGCGCTTGCTCGGCGGTCACGATTTGCCAGTCGTAGACGTTCTTCACGACGCCCGCGAGCGTGGCGATGGAGCCCGCAAGCGAGCTGCCGTCCGCGAGGTAGCACGCGCCGTCGCGCATGACCACGGGCAGGCCGCCGCTCATGTAGTTGCCGTCGGGCATGCCTCCCGGCCCCAGGCAGTCCGTGATGAGCGCCACGTGGTCCCAGCCCTTGGCGTCCACCAACGCCTTAATGGAGGCTGGATGCACGTGGATGCCGTCGCCGATGACCTCGGCGTACGTGGACAGCGTGGTCATCGCGCAGCCTACGACGCCGGGCTGACGGTGGTGCAGGCCGCGCATGCCGTTGTACGTGTGCGTGAAGCAGGTCGCGCCGGAGTTGACCGCCGCCATCGCCTCGTCGAACGTGGCGCCCGTGTGGCCGATGCAGACCACGACGCCCTTTGCCGAGACCTGGGCGCAGTACGTGGGCGCGCCTTCGCGCTCTGCCGCGAGCGCGCTCTTGCGGATGCGACCACCGGCCGCTTCTTGCCAAGAAGCGAACGCCTCATACGAGGGCGGAATCAGGTACGCCGGGTTCTGCGCGCCCACATGCTCCTTGGTAAAGAAGGGCCCCTCCAGGTAGATACCCTGGATATGCGCGCCCGCGAAGTCTTCGGCACGCCTCTCGTCCGCCTTCGCGATGGCCGCGCAGGCGGCACGGATGTTCTCCACCGACTCGGTAAAGGTCGTGGGCAGCCAGCTCGTTGTGCCGCGACGGGCGAGCTCGCGGCTCGAGATATCGATGCCGTCCGGGTCGCAATCGGTGGTCGCGTGGTTGAAGAAGCCGTGGATGTGCGTGTCCACGAGGCCCGGGGCCACCCACTTGCCGGAGCAGTCGACGACCTCGACGCCCTCGGGCGCCTCTTGCGACCAGAACCCGAACTTTCCGTCCTCCACCGTCAGGTACCCTCCGCGCATGACCGCCGCAGGAAGAAGGAACCTTGCCGCCTTAATGGCGTATATGCTCATCACTCGCCTCTATTCGTTAAACGTGGTGCCGTAGCTAGGCGCTGAACGGGTGGATGGTCACGCCCTTGACCACGCGGTTCACGGTCCCGGTCGGGCTCGGGGTATCCGGCGTGTTGCCCACGCGCACGGAGTTGAGCAGGGACACCGCCTGGGCGACCATCACGAACGGGAGCGCGAGATAGCCCTCGGGGAGCGCCTCGTAGCCCTTGAAGGTAAAGGAATCGCCCTCATAGACCGCGCCGCAATCCTGCTGGACGGCGATGGTGTGCTGCGCGATGTCGTCGCCGCCGATCTCGTGAAGGATATCGAGGTCATACTGACGCGTGTACTCGTCGTTGTTAACAAAGACGAAGACGAGGGTCTTATCGTCGACGAAGGACTTCGGCCCGTGGCGGTAGCCCATCGAGGTGTCAAAGGAGGTGGCCACGAGGCCGTGCGCGAGCTCCAGGATCTTGAGCTGCGCCTCCTGAGCCAGGCCGCCGAAGGAGCCGGAGCCGAGGTAGGTCACGCGGTTGAAGTCGCCGGCCAGGAAGTCCGCGATCTCCTGCTCGCGCCCGATGACCTCCTCGCCCATCTTTGCGATCTGCTCGACCCAGGCGGCCTTCTGCTCGAGCGAGGCCTCGTCGAAGATCAACGTCGAGATGAGCGTCATGCAGCTGTAGCTGCCCGTCATCGCGAAGCCCTTGTCATTGGCACGCGGGATGAGGATGGTGTAGGCGTTCGGGTCGTCGGCGGACTCGACGGCGAGCTTGCCCTCGGGAGCGCAGGTAATGTTGAGGAACTTGACGTTCTTGACGAACTGCTTGCACACGTTGACGGCGGCAAGGGACTCGGGGCTGTTTCCGGAGCGCGCGAACGAGACCACGAGGGTCGGGTCATCGGCGCGCAGGAAGTCGCGCGGCGCGCTCACGATGTCGGTCGTGGCGATGGGCTTGAAGTCGTAGAGGTCGGTATTGCCAGCGTGGCGCAGGTAAGGAGCGCAGGTGTCGCCCACGTAGTCGGAGGTGCCGGCGCCGGTGAACACGACGGAGAGGCGTCCCTCCCCCATGGCGCGGGCCTCGGCCAGGAACTTCTCGACGCCCTCAAGGTTCTCCTTATAAATGTTAAATGCATCGCGCCACAGCTCGGGCTGCTGGGCGATCTCGGCAGTGGTGATCTGGGCACCCATCTCGGTGAGCTTCTCTACATCAAACTTAAACATACGTATCTCCTCCCTGCCAAGGCATGAGCCAAGGCTGAATAACGTTCGCTAGCTGCAAAGTCGCGCCCTCAACATTAACTGCGAAGGTGGACGATCTTGTACTCGAACATGTCGGCCCGCGCCACGGAGCGCGTGTACTCGATCACAAGGTTCTTGCTGTTGTAGGTGGTCCTGACCAGGCGGAGCACCGGCGAGTTCTCCGCAATGCCCAGAAGCTGCGCCTCGTCGGCACGGGCGCTCCGCGCCGAGAAGGACTCCTCGGCACGCCTGACCTTGTTGTGATATCCCTGCTCGAAGATCTCGTAAAGCGGGCGGGACTCGACGTCCTCCTGCGTCAGCCCTACAAAGAGCTTCGCCGGCACGTAGGTGCGCTCCACCATCATCGGTATGCCGTCGGCCTGGCGCAGGCGTCGCATCCGAAAGACCTTCTCGCCGAGCTTGAGGTCCATGTGGTTGCTCACGACCTTTGACGCCTCGCGCAGCTCGAAATCGAGCACCGTGGTCTTCGGAACGCGCCCGAGGCTGCGCATCTGGTCGGTGAAGCTGTATGCCCCGGCCAAATCCGTCGCCGCACGGCTCGCGCTGGAGACGAACGTGCCCTTACCGTGCTTGCGGGCGACAAGCCCCAGCTCCTCGAGCTCGGCCATGGCTAGGCGCACCGTCGTTCGGCTGAGCCCGTACGTCTCGGCGAGCTCGCGCTCGGACGGGAGCATGTCCCCCGGCTGCAGCTCATTCTCGATCTTTTCGCTCAGTAGGTCGACCAGCTGATCGTACAGCGGCTGCCTGCGCGCAGTAGTTGCAGCCATAAACACCCCCTCTTGCCTCGGAACGTGCAGATATCCCCTGGACACGCGGCGCTCATGCGAGCTTGACCCGGCCTAGGCGCGGGCTTCTCGCAAATAGACGACAAGCATCGCCTGTTCAGGATATACCGTTGGGCTAACGGGTGGTACCTACCACTTTGTTCTAAAAAGGAGGCGCGCGGGCAGGACCCACGCGCCTCCCAATGGTGCGGGTATACCGACTACGCCCAGATTCCGAAGAATCCGCCAACGATGCCGAGGACGAGCATAAGGACGATGCCCTTCATCGGGGTGAAGTTGTGCTTGGCGAAGAGGTAGTAGAGCAGCATGACCAGCGCGAGCGGGACGAGCTTCGGGCAGATGGAGTCGAGGATGGAGGCGAAGTCGACGGTGACCGGGGTGGTCACGAGCTCCATGTAGGTAACCTCGCTCTTGCCGTTGCCCAGGTCCACGGAACCGGCCACGACGGCGGCGCCGGAGGCGTCGACACCGACGAGGGCGTTGCCCTCGATGTCGACCATACCGGAGGTCGTGGTGCCCTCGTCGTTCGTCGCGATGATCTCGAAGTCGGCTACGTCATCGGTGTCGACGACGCAGGTGTGGGCCACATAAGACTCAGAGGAGCCGTTGGGGAGGGTCAGCGCGATCTGGGTGCCGCCCATGGTGACGGTCAGGCAACCGACGACGAAGACGCCGAGGATGGAGGCCGCGCGGGTGAACGCCTGCATGTTGTCCATGAGGGCGTCGATCGCCTGGGTGCCCATCTTGTAGGACCAGTTCATCAGGCCGAAGCGGATGGCGAACTGGATGATGTTGAACACGACCAGGAAGATGATCGGGCCTGCGACGTTGCCGGCGATGGCCATCTGGGAGGTGATGCCCGCGAGGATCGGCACGAGGGTCATCCAGAAGAGGGCGTCGCCGATGCCGCCGAGCGGGCCCATGAGGGAGACGCGGACGGCGCGGATGGTCGGGATATCCGCCTTCTTCTGCTCAAGGGAGAGGCAGATGCCCATAGCGAAGGTGACCAGGAACGGGTGGATGTTGAAGAACTCCATGTTATGGGTCATGGAAGTCGCGAGGTCATCCTTGTCCGTGTGGATCTTCTCGAGGCCGGGGAGAATGGAGTAGAGCCAGCCGGCGGCCTGCATGCGCTCGTAGTTGAAGGAGCCCTGCAGGAAGCAGGAGCGCCATGCCATCTTGTTAAGCGTGGCCTGGTCGAGATCGGCAGCCGGCGTGAGGTTCTTATAGGTGGTGGCGTTAGATGCCATCCTCCTCACCTCCGTCCTCAATAGCAACGGCACCCTTCAGCTCGGTCTGCTGCTGGAAGTCCCAGAAAGCGACGCCGAAGCCGATAAAGGCCAGAATGAGCAGAGCAGGGGTGGCGAGCGCCTCGATGTTGGAGACGATCAGAGCGAGGCCGAATCCCATGAAGTAGAAGCCCCACATGTCGCGGGTCATCATGAACTTAAGGAGGATGGCGAAGCCGACGAAGCGCATCATGCCGCCAGCGGCGGAGAGGCCGCCGGAGAGCCAACCGGGAATCGCGTCGACGACGGTCTGGCCGACGGTGGCGCCGCCGATGAAGAAGAGGGTGACGACGACGCCGAAGATCAGGCCGAGAAGCGCCATGGCGAGATAGTTGATGTGCTCAATGCCCTTGGGGTTGGCCTCAGCGGCGTACTGGTCGCACTTGGACATGAGCGGAGACATGATCGTGAAGATCAAGGTCACGCCGTACTGGCCCAGGAGCGAGAACGGGATGGCCATCGCAACGGCCGCGTTCGGGTCGAGGTCCAGCGAGATCGCCAGCGCGGCAGACAGGATGCCGCCGACGACGGCGTTGGGGGGCTGGGCACCTCCGATCGGCATGTTGCCGATGGTCATCAGCTGGTAGGTGCCGCCGACGATAAGGCCGGTGTTGACATCGCCCAGGATGAGGCCGACCACCATGCCAGTGACGATCGGCTGATACAAAGACTCGAGGAAGCTGAACTGGTCGATAGCCGCGATGAACGTGACGACGAAGACCAGGGCCACCTGAATGACTGAGTATTCCATCTTTGCTCCTCCTTTCCTTTTGTTAGTCCCTTCCGGGAACCTACTGTGCTATGTCCATCCGCGTGCGCGGGTAGATCTTGTGCCGAGCGGCGCCTCGCCCGCGAGGCCCCTTACGAGAAGAGCTTGTCGGTGTTCTCGACGGGGGTGCTGGGAACACGCTGGATCGAGAGCTCGACGCCTTTTTCCTGTAGCGCCTTGAAGGCGGCGACGTCCTTATCGTCGACGGCCACGGACGTGGCGACCTGGCGCTTGCCGTCGGACATGTGCATGTTGCCGATGTTGAGCTTCTTGATGGGCACGCCGCCCTCGACGAGGCGCAGGGCGTCCTCGGGGGTCTCGACGACGATGAAGATGTGCTGGCGCGGAGCCGCCTTGAAGATGACGTCGATGGTCTTCTGGATAGAGAAGTAACGGGTGGCGACGCCCTGCGGCGCGGCCATGTTCATGAGGTTCTGGCGCATCTTGTTGCCCGCGACCTCGTCGTTGGCAACCAGAATGAGGTTCGCGCCGACGGTGGAGGTCCACTGGGTGGCGACCTGGCCGTGAATGAGGCGGTTGTCGATGCGGACGAGGACGATGTTGGGCTCTGCCATGGCGGCTTCCTCTCTACGCGCTCCCGTAGGAGCTCCCGATAACGACTTGCGAGGCCGCTACTACTTATCCAGGATCTCCTGGATGGCGTAGCGGGAAACTTCGATGACTGCGCCGGACTTGACCTCGATGTCGCAGGTCTCCTTCCCGACACGAACGAGCTTGCCGATAAGGCCGCTGGAAAACGCGACCTTCTTGCCCACGGCGAGCTCGGTGTGAACATCCTTGTAGTAATCCTTCTGCTTACGCATCCGCAGGTAGTTGGCCACGGTGGCGCCCACGCCAATGACGAGAAGGAATACGAGGAAGACAATCGAGGAGGCGAGGATGTTGTCCCAGCTGGGCATTACAGACCATCCTCCTCGCCAAAGAGGTCATCGTCGCCGGAGTCGTCCGCGGGTTCGAGCTTCTTATGGTCGACGCCGAAGCGACCGGCGGCCACGGCGCATTCGACGAGCTCGTCGAGGGTGGAGCCGGGCATGCGCGACGAGAGGGCCTCGAGCAGCATGGGGAGGTTGGCGCCGGTGACGACCTCGACGTTCGGGACAGTCGCGGAGGCGATCATGGCCTGATTGAACGGCGTGCCGCCCATGAGGTCGCAGAACACGAGGACGCCATCGGAGCAGCCGGCCATGCGGGCAATGGCGTCGGCGAGCTTCTCGCCAAAGGCGCCGGCCTCATCCTCGTGGAACGGGACCGCCTCGAAGGATTCCTGGGGCCCGCCCACCATCTCGAGCGCGCCGGCGAGGCCCTCGGCGAAGGTTCCGTGTCCGGTGAGGATGCATCCAATCATCTCTGTGAGACTCCTTTGAACAGGGCCTTTGCTCCCGCTTTGACGGCCTGAAGATTTGTTGAGAAGTACCCTACGAGCCTTGGGTTTCGTTCACGTGCCGTGCGTGTTGCCTTGTGATGCCGTTGGATTAACTGGTTGTAACCATGAGTTCAGTACCAGCACTATAACGACTTGTGCCCCATATTTCCTCCACAGCTTCTGCAAAGTTCAAAATTAGCCGCTTACTGGCATATTTACTACCGTTCACGGTGTTTTGCGCTGTTTACCTGCTTGTTTATAGCCTGTGATGCATAAAACATCAGTTGTCTTGTTTAGGATACATCCCCTCGTATCTTTCGTTTTCTTTGCTTTAGATGGAGTCGCAGAGGGTCTTTAATGTGTCTAAGTCGTAATACCACTCAATGATTGCCGAGTTAGGTAAAGCCGGCGCCGAACGTGGAATCAATCCCATACGGGCCCGAAAATCGAAAGATTTCGAAAGCCCGGCCAACGCAGACGACCTACAGGACTCTGGCGCAAGGTCTTTCCGAGGCCGCCTCCTCGACGAGATTCGCGCTTTTGCGCCCCTACTCCCACATGGCGCGGCAACCCAGCCCCTCGAGGTCCGCTGCCACCAGACCCATGGGGTCGGCGTCCATGACCACGCCGTCCGCCGATTCGAGCGTACCGAACCACATGAGGCCGCGCGCTCCCACCTTGGTCGCGTCCATGAGCACGTAGGTCTTCTCGGCGCAGGAGAGAAAAGCGCGCTTGAGCTCGGCCATCTCTTGGTTGTTCGTCATGAGGCCGCGGCCCGGCGCATAGGCCGTCGGCGTCACGAAAGCCTTGTCCGGGCGCAGCATCTCGAGCGAGCGCAAGGCGATGGGGCCGTCCGTATAGCGGTGGCCCTTGCGCAGGCTCCCGCCGAGCATGATCACGTCCATCGCGGGCATCGAGCGGTCCACGAAATCCGCGATGGTGAAGTCGTCGGTCACGACCGTCAGGCCCGTGCGGCCGGCAAGGGCCCGCACGAACTCGAGCGCCGTGGTGCCGGAGTCGACGAGCACCGCGTCGCCGTCGTCCACGAGCCGTGCCGCGCGCCGGGCAATGGCGCGCTTGGCGTCGACGTTCACGTTCACGCGCTTGTCCTGCACGCTCACCGTGAGCGTGCGCGAGAGCGAGGTCGCCCCTCCGTGGGTACGGCGCAGCTTGCCATCGCGCTCGAGCGCGTCGAGGTCTGCGCGCACCGTCACGCGGGAGACGCCGAAAACCTCGGCGAGCTGCGCCACTTGCACGGAAGCGTCTCTTTCCAGCATGGAGAGAACGGCCACGCGGCGCTCATCGGACGACATCGGGTTCATTAATGGGTCCTCCCTCGGCTCGAAAAGCTCGGGCGCGCCAAATGGGGACGGGCCCCGCCCTGTAGCCGGGCCTCGAGCCGGAGCGCCTATGAAGAAACTATGGTTTCCTTTGCTTGCGTTATAGGCAAATTAGCACATTGCTTTTGCTTGCGCTTGGAAAATCATCGCACTCGAGGTGCGGCGTTTCTCGCCGATTCCCTGCCGTGACGCGGGACAATCCGCGCGCATCGGCTGCGTTTCCTTTCCGTTGGAGAGAGCAAACGCGGCCGGTCACCTGCGCTTCTCTCCACAGGCGCCGCAGCTCGGAAATACAATGGCCCCACGTTCATGCGATGCCGGGCAACCCCGGCAGATGAAGGGAGTCGAACATGCTCGTAACCACCACCCAGATGCTCAAGGACGCCCAGGAGGGCCACTACGCCGTCGGCGCCTTCAACGTCGAGAGCCTCGAGTTCGTCATGGCCGTCATCCGCGCCGCCGAGGACAAGAAGTCCCCGGTCATCATGCAGACCACCCCCGGCACCGTCAAGTACGCGAACCTCGACTACTTCGCCGCCATGTGCAAGGTAGCCGCCGACGCCGCGAGCGTGCCCGTGGCCATCCACCTCGACCACGGCGACGGCTTCGACCGCTGCGTCCAGGCCATCCACGCCGGCTACACCTCCGTCATGATCGACGGCTCGCACGACGCCTTCGAGGACAACATCGCCCTCACCGCGTCGGTGACCAAGGTCGCCGCGCCGCTCGGCATCCCCGTCGAGGCAGAGCTCGGCAAGGTCGGCGGCAAGGAGGACGACGGCCCGGCCGTCGAGGGCGAGAGTCCCTACACCGATCCGGACGAGGCCGAGGAGTTCGTCGCCCGCACCGGCTGCAGCTCGCTCGCCATCGGCGTCGGCACCGCTCACGGCGTCTACGTCGGCACCCCGCACATCGAGCAGGAGGTCCTGAAGGCCATCCGCTCCCGCCTCGAGATTCCGCTGGTGCTCCACGGCACCTCCGGCGTGCCCGACGACCAGGTCGCCGAGGCCATCCGCAACGGCATCTGCAAGGTCAACTACGCCACTGAGCTTCGCCAGGCATTTACCAAGGGCTTCATGGGTTATATGGCCGAGAACCCCGGCTGCTTCGACCCGAAGAAGCCGAACAAGCCCGGCATGCAGGAGATTTACGACGTCGTCGCCTCCCACATGGACAACCTCGGCTCCACCGGCCGCGCGTAGGGGACGGCTCAGATGATCCTCACCGTAACCATGAACCCGTCGATCGACACCGCCTATCCGCTCCACGGGGCGCTGAAGGTCGATGACGTCAACCGCGTGACCCCCATCAAAACCGCCGGCGGCAAGGGACTGAACGTGACCCGCGTCCTCGGGCAGCTGGGCGATGACGTGCTTGCCACTGGGCTTCTCGGCGGCAAGATGGGCATGTTCCTAGCCGACCGCATGGACGAGGACGGCGTCAAGCACGACTTCGCGCAGATCGCGGGCGAGAGCCGCGTGTGCATCGCCGTGCTGCACGAGGGCAATCAGACCGAGTTCCTGGAGGCCGGGCCCGAGGTCTCCGCCGAGGAACTGGCCGGGTTCACGGAGAAGTTTCGCGAGCTCGCAGGCCGCGCCGACGTCGTGACCATGTCCGGCAGCCTGCCGCGCGGGGTGGACGCCGGCTACTACGCCGAGCTTGTGGGCATCGCGACCGAGGCCGGGGCCAAGGTGCTTCTCGATACCTCCGGCGCGTCGCTCGACGCGGCGCTTGCTGCCGAGACCAAGCCTTACCTGGTCAAACCCAACCTGAGCGAACTCGGCGGGCTGCTGGGCCGCGAATTCGAGGCGGGTGACCTCAGCGCGATCAAGGCCGCGATCGAGAAGGACGGCCGCTTCGACGGCGTGGCCTGGGTGGTCGTCTCCATGGGCGCCGCTGGCTCGGCCGCCTTCTATAAGGGCCAGGTCTTCCGTGCCGTGCCGCCGCGCATCGAGTGCGTGAACGCGACCGGCTCAGGCGACTCCACCATTGCCGGCTTCGCACACGGCATCACCGCCGGGGCCGAGCCCACCGAGGTCCTGCGCCTGGGCAACACCTGCGGGACCCTAAACGCAATGGACCCCAAGACCGGTCACCTTCCGATGGAACACTGGGACGATATCTACAACGGAGTGACCGTCGAGTAACGCGCTTCAAGTATGTTGAGTAACCCAGGGGACCGTGCTGCGCACGCGATGGCGCGCAGCACGGTCCCTTTTTGCGCTGTGGCGCTCAGGCGTCATGGCGTGGGCCGAATCTCCTACGTCGCGGCCGCGCAGCGCCGCAAGCACCTTGCAAGGTTTTGCGCCAAGTGCGACGTTAGGGCGCCATCTCTGCAAGGTTTTGCTCCAAGTGCGACGCAGTTCAGGCATTTCGTGAGCCAGTTCCGCGCAAACCCCCAGATAAATCCGGTTTAAAATCGGCTCGCAGCCCGTTTTGCCCCGGAATCACGCTGCACTTGGAGCAAAACCTTGCAGCACCATCCCCTTTACGTCGCACTTGGCGCAAAACCTTACAACACACGCTCCGTCACCGCCTCAAGCACTCCACGACGCGGGCCGTCGTCGACGCCGCGATAACGCCGCCGGGATCGCGGTCCACATAGATGAGGTCGACGTCGCCTGGCCTAGCGAAGCGGGTGCAGGTTCGTCCCTCGCCGAGCTTAGTGGCGTCCATGAGCACGACCTTGGTGCGCGCATGGGATAAAAACACGCCCTTGACCTCGGACGCCCTCTCCAGGTCGGTAAGGAACCCGAAGTCCGGGTTGAAGCAGTCTGCGCCGATGAAAACCTTGTCGAAGAGCATGTCCGCAATGCTCGCCTCAAGCATCGGCCCGTAGAAGCACGCGCGGTCGCGCGAGAGGCGCCCGCCCGTGCCCGCGACCTCGAGTGATGGACATTCATGTGCAGCGAGCTCGATGATGCGACAATCGTTGGTCACCACCAGGACCCCGGCGTGGCCAGCAAGGGCGCGGACGAACTCATAGGTGGTCGAGCCGCCGCCCACAAGAATCGTCTCGCCGTCGGCCACGAGCTCGGCGGCCGCCTGGGCAATGGCGCGTTTCTCCTTGATGTGGGACTTCTTCCGCGCGGCCACGAGCGAGGAAGCGTAATCCGTGACCAGCACCGCTCCCCCATGCACTCTCTTGAGCAGGCCTTCCCTCTCCAGCGCGTCGAAGTCGCCGCGAACCGTGACTGCGGACACGCCGAACTCCCGCGCAGCGTCGGAGATAAGCACCGTCGAGTGCTTATGCAGCATCTGCAAGATTCGCGCCCTGCGCTCCGTCGCCAGCATACGAGACGGCTCGTTGTCCATTTTCGCCCCCGCTCGACACAAACAAGTACAGAGACACAAACCCCAGTATGCCCATCGCCATCCCGATAGACCCTTGAATAGCCGGTGATTACCATGCCTTATCGGCAAAAGGCCACCGTTGTTAGGAAGATACGCCGTATGCGATGCGCCCTAAGACGGCGCTTGTCAACAAAAAAGCAGGCCAGTCGCGCAAAGCAACTGACCTGCTGTTTTATTCTGGTGCCCCCGGACGGATTCGAACCGCCGACACCGGCTTTAGGAGAGCCGTGCTCTATCCCCTGAGCTACGAAGGCATGGGAGATTAGTGTAGCACGAGGACCACTACTGGTCATCGGTTAGTCGGGGCGCCGTTATTGAGCGAGAAGGCGACCCGTCGCGAGTAAAACCCGCCGGCGACCTCTCCCGGCGCACACTCGGCCAACTGCGAAGAGAGTCTTCTTGCTACTTGCCCTTGGCGGCCTTAGCGGCCTCCTTCTCGGCGACGGCCTTCTTGGCCTTGGCGTTCTCCGACTTGACGAAATCAGCGACACGCTTGTCGTTCATGCCCTGCAGGCGCCTCTCGGCGGCCTTGCGATGCGGGCGGCGCTTGCGGAAGTCATAGACGAACGCCGCGATGATGAAGCCGTAGGCCAGCACGAGGGTCACGATAGACGCGATGCCCTGGCCCGTCGTGTACTCCTTGGCCTGCGTCGGGAAGACGTAGGTGACCACGAGAGAGATGATCGTGCAGGCGAAGCCGATGCCCAGCAGGATCCACCAGGTCTTGTCGGTCCGCTTGAACTCGGCGTCGCCCTTGAGGATATAGTCGTAGGCCTGGTTACGCTTGTCCTCGAGCGCGCGCTCCTCGGCGCGAGCGGCCTTCTTCTCTTCCTTGGTCATGGTCGCGGGGTTCTTCTTGGGGCGGGTGCCCTCCATGCGCACGGAGGAGGCGGCCTCGCGGGCGGGCTTGGCACCGGCGGCCGTGGACTTGTTGGACTTGAACGGGTCGTAGGCGGGGACGGCGCGCTCTTCGCCCTCGGGCTTCTCGTCGGCGTCCTTCTTCTTGCTCATCGTGTCGACGGCCTGCTTAGCCTCGTCACGGGCACCTTCGATGGTCTCACGCAGGGACATTAGACTCCTTTAGGCTCGAACTCGGTCGCGGTGATGATCTGGAACGCCTCCTGGTAGCGCTTGGAGGTTCCCTCGATAACGTCGGCTGGGATGCGGGGCGGCTCGCCCTCCATGTTCCAGTTGGCACGCAGCCAGTCACGAACGTACTGCTTGTCGTAGCTGGGCTGGACCTGGCCCTCGGCGTAGCCCTCGGCGGGCCAGAAGCGGCTGGAGTCGGGAGTCAGGCACTCGTCGATGAGGGTGAGCTCGCCGTCGATCACGCCGAACTCGAACTTGGTGTCGGCGATGATGATGCCTCGGGTGGCGGCGTACTCGGCCGCGGCCTTGTAAATGGCGAGAGACGCGTCACGCAGCTTGGCGGCCATCTCCTCGCCCACAATCTGGGCGCAGCGCTCGAAGCTGATGTTCTCGTCGTGGTCGCCGAGCTCGGCCTTGGTGGACGGGGTAAAGATGGGCTCAGGCAGCTTGGAGGCCTCGGTCAGGCCATCGGGAAGCTTGATGCCGCAGACGGTGCCGTCGGCGTCGTAGGTCTTCTTGCCGGAGCCGGTGAGGTAGCCGCGGACGATGCACTCGATGGGAAGGGTCTCGGCCTTCTTGACGAGCATGGAGCGGCCGGCCAGGTAGTCGGCGTACTGCTGGTACTCGGACGGGAAGTCGGCGACATCGCACGAGATCATGTGGTTGGGCATGAGGTCGGCGAAGCGCTCGAACCAGAAGGCCGAGATACGGGTGAGGATCTCGCCCTTGTGGGGAATCTCGTCGGGAAGGATGAAGTCGTACGCGGAGATGCGGTCGGACGCGACCATGAGCAGGCTGTCGCCGCAATCGTAGATGTCGCGCACCTTGCCGTGGGAATCCGGGCGCTTCTGAATCTCGGACATCGAATACCTCGATTTCGTTGGCCGGCGACTCTGCTTCGTCGCCTTGTTCCATAACGTACAGAAGTATACGTCAGCCGGATAGGCGCGGCGCCGGTTCGCGGGCGCGCCACAGAATCAGACGCCGCCGATTCGCCGGGAGCCGGAATCTTTCAGACCGATTCCTCCGACCACCCCTTCCGCCGATTCAGGGCGCTAAAACCCTGGCGGGACCGCAGCGGACGTCTCGCCCCAAATAAGGCCAATGACGTCTGCAGCGGTCCCGCCGGTTTTTTGGCGCTCCCAGAAACGCGGGTTGCCGACCGCTAACCCTCCTGAATGGCTTGGGCGAGGTTGCGGCGCTTCTGGTCGCGTGGGATGCGCAGCGTGAAGGTGGTGCCGCGGCCGAGCTCGGACTCCACGAGGATCGTTCCGTTGTGCTTGTCGACGATCTCCTTGGTCAGCGAGAGGCCCACGCCCAGGCCACCGCTCACGCGCTCGCGGCTCACGTCGGAGCGCCAGAAGCGCGCGAAGGTCTGGGGGATGTCCTCCTTGGCGATGCCGATGCCCGTGTCCTGCACGGAGATGAGCACGTCTCCGCGCTCGAGGCCCACCGAGACCTTCACATAGCCGTCGGCATCCGTGTAGCGCATGGCATTGCTCATGAGGTTGACCACGGCCTCGCGGATGAGGTCGCCGTCGATGTCCGCCATGAGCTCGTCGCGGCCGGTCTCGTTGGTAAAGCGCAGGTGAAGTCCCTTCTCGTGGAAGAGCGCGTGCTGGCTCGACACGAGGCTGCGCAGCAGGTAGACCACATCGGTGCGCTCGGTCTTGAGCTCAGCCGAGTTGTTCTCGAGGCGGCTCAGCTTGAGCATGGCGTCCACGAGGCGAGACAGGCGACGCACCTCGGAGGCGACCGTCTCGAAGTGCTCGTCGTCGGCCGGAAGGACCCCGTCCTGCATGGCCTCGACCGTGGCCTGCATCGCCATGAGCGGGGTGCGCAGCTCATGGGCCACGTCGCCGGTAAGGCGGTGCTCGAGCTTGAGATCGCGCTCCAAGGAGGTCGCCATATCGTCGAACGTCTCGCCGAGCTGGCCGATCTCGTTGTCTCCGTGGACGCCGGTGCGCGCCGTGAGGTCGCCGTTGCGAATCTGCTTGGCGGTCTTGGTGATCTTTTGGATGGGGTGCGCCATGCGGCGAGAGGTGAGGTAGCCGATCACGCAGGCGAGGATTACGCCCGCGGCGGCCGCGATGCCGATAGCCTCGAACGAGCTCTCCTTGAACGCCGAGTCGGCCTTGGTCAGAAGCGCATCGGATCCGAAGGCCCAGAGCCGCACGGTGCCCACCTGGGTCTCGTCCGGCCCCTCGATGGCGGCCGTGACCACGGAGTCAGCGCCCGTGGGCGCGAGCGAGGAGGACGACTGGGGCAGCAGCGTCCCGTCGGCGCGCGTCTTCGCGGAGTCGCCTCCCGAGGCCCAGGTATCGTCATAGAGCACGCCGCCCTGCGCGTCGATGACCTGCACCCCGATGTCCGACGAGAAGGTCGAGGCGGTCGAGGCGGTCTGCACCACCTCGGGCGTCCAGCGGCCTTCCCGTTCGTACGCCTCCGAGATCGCCTCGGCGGTCGAGTCCGCCATGGACTGCATATTGGAGCGGGTGTACGACGAGAACTGCCCGCCCCACACCACGGCGAGCACTATCACGAAGATGAGCGCCATCATCAGCGCGATGAGGGCGAACGCGAGGGTCATGTTACTGATGAACGACGCCCCGTTGGCCGGCTTCGGCTTTATGGTGTTCCATGAATTACGGGACGAGGGCCTCTTCGAGCCCTCGTCCGCGCGCATGTTCTTCCCGATAACGAACTTTGCCGCCACGTCTGCCTCCTCGGAACATAAAGAAGGGCGCGCCGGGCATCGATCCTCGCCCCGCGCGCCCATTGCCGTTGCCTAGCGCCGCTACTTACCCTCAGGCTTCTCGGGGGCCTCGAAGCGGTAGCCGACGCCGTGGACCGTGTAGAGCCAGCGCGGGTTGCGCGGGTCGTCGCCGAGCTTGGCGCGCAGGTTCTTCACGTGAGAGTCGATGGTGCGCTCGTAGCCCTCGAAGTCGTAGCCGAGGACCTTCTCCACGAGCTCCATGCGCGTGTAGACGCGGCCCGGGTAGCGCGCGAGGGTCGTGAGCAGCTTGAACTCGGACGCGGTGAGGTCGATCTCCTTGCCGGAGATGAGCACCTTGTGGCCCGAGATGTCGATGACGAGGTCGCCGAAGTCGAGGACCTCCAGCGGCGGCTCGGCCTCGGTGTGGGCGCGGCGGAGAAGGGCGCGGACGCGGGCCACGAGCTCGCGCGGGCTGAAGGGCTTGATCAGGTAGTCGTCGGCGCCGAGCTCGAGGCCGATGATACGGTCCTCGACCTCGCCCTTGGCGGTGAGCATGATGATGGGCACGTTCGAGGTCTCGCGGATGGCGCGGCAGACGCGCTCACCGGAGAGCTTGGGGAGCATGAGGTCAAGAATCACCAGGTCAAAGGTGTGCTTCTCGAACTCCTCGACCGCGGATTGGCCATCGCCGACCCCACGCACGATGTAGTTCTCTCGCTCGAGATAGGCGGCAACGGCGTCGCGGATCGCCTTCTCGTCCTCAACCAACAGGATTTTCTTCTCGTCCGAAGCCATCGTGGCCTCCCATGTGTGCGTCGTTCAGTTTGCCGGGCGCCCGTGGGCCGCCCATATGTGGGTTTAGTGTACCCCACTCGGGGCGCTGCGCGTCACGCTCCTAGGCGGAAGGTGCGAACCGTTACGGAAGCGGGGTACCCGGTGTCGGGGTCCTTGACCGTCGCGAAGGTCACGAAGACGTCGCATTCGCCGCAACGCGCAGGGTACTCGCCGTAGTCGACGGCGCGGTCCACGTTGAGGAGCGACGAGTACTGCTGGCTCTTCGTGTCCACCACGAGGTAGGAGGAGCGGCTCTTCACCACGTAGACGCCGTCCTTACCGGCGGGGCACTCGGAGGGCTCGCGGTCTATCTTCACGAAGTCGCCGCTGCGCGTGCCGATATAGGTGCCCATCTTGGAAAGAAGCCCTCCCGTGCTGTAGCTCGCCTCGACGGAGATCACGAACTTGTCGCCCACGCGCGTGGCGCGGAAGGGCTTGACCGAGGCCGGCATCACGAGCTGGTCGACCTGCGAGGTCAGCCCGGAAGAAACCGAGTAGGCGGTGACGGCGTAGTAGGTGCCCTCGTCCGCCCTGGTGCGTGGGGTGAGGACGCAGTTGTCGCCCGAGACCGTGGGGCGCGTGGCGAAGCGGCCCGGCGACTCGACCGCCTGTGTCGCATTGGAGTCCCCGCGGGTCCATACGTAGCAGTAGGAGTGCTCGGAGGTCTTATTGCCGGAGAGCGCGGGCTGAACTTGCCAGATCACCTTCGAGCCCGAGGCGGCGAGGGGCGCCGGGTCGTAGTCCGAGGTGGTATCCCAGAGCTTCTTCGCCTCGCCCGTGAGCACGCCTTCCGAGAAGGAAGCGGCGTAGAGCGCCCAGGCGCGCGTGGTCACGTTGAGCTCGACCCATGCATAGACGGAGTCGGAGCATGCGACGTCGTAGATCACCGTCGTCGTCGCGGCGCCGAGAGGGGCCTCAACCACTTCGTGGAGCGTTCCCGACTTGACCGAGAACGCGCCGGCCTTGACCATCGGCAGCGCGGAGGAGCCGGCGATGGTCGCGGGAATCCAGTCGCCCTCGGCCGGGCGCAGGACGGTGCCGATGTCCACGGTATAGGTGGCCTCGAGCTCGTAGCCGTGGCCGTCCTGGAACTCATAGGGCGACCCCTCGGCGGTGACGCTCACGGCGGCGTCGGAGTCGACGACCACGGGGTCGGAGGAAGTGTCGGCCTCCTCCCCCGAGCATCCGGAGACGGCCGTGGCGAGGCCGGTCGCGACGCCTGCGGCGGCCGTGGCCTTAAAGAGGCCTCGTCTGGTGAGTTTTGGGCGGCGCATAGGTCTCTGCCTGCGCTTAGTTCGCGGTGGCGGAATCGGCAGCGGCGGCCGCCGGCTCGGCGTCCTCGGCGGCGGGGGCGCCCGCGGCATTGGCGGAGCGGATGTCCTCCACAGCCTGGAGAAGCGCGGCCGAGAACTGATCGGCGCAGGAGGTCCTGCGCGGGCCGCAGGTGTTGCCCTTGAGGATATCGGCTACCTCAACGGTGGGGCGACCGGCCACAAGCTTGGAGATGGCGGCGAGGTTGCCGGAGCAGCCGCCGTCGAAGTTGACGGCCTCGATGGTCTCGCCGTCGTCGGAAAGGTCGATGTGGATCATCTGCGCGCAGACGCCGCGCGGGCGGAAATCGATGTGCTGCATGTTGGGTCCCCTCTCTTTGATTGCGCGTCAAGTATACCCGCGGTGAGAGGAGCGCCCCCAGAAAGAGGCTCCCGACAAGAAAGCGCCGCCGGCCCAAGCGGGACGGCGGCGCGAACGGCGCTTCTTGCCGGCGAATCCTAGAACTCGAGCTGCTCCAGGCGGTCGAAGACCACGTCGACGCGGGTGAGGAACGCCTTCGGGTCAAAGATGGCGTCGAGCTCGGTCGCGGAGAGCTTGCCGCAACGCGGGTCGGCCTCGAGCTTCTCGCGGAAGGTGGTGCCTGGCTCGCACTGCTGGACCTCTCGCCACGTGGCCATGGCGTTCTCCTGCACGATCTTGTAGGCGTCCTCGCGGGTGATGCCCGTGTCGACCAGGTGCAGCAGAACCTTGGAGGAGAAGATGAGGCCGCGGGTCTTGTTCAGGTTGGCCATCATCTGGGCCGGGTAGAGCACGAGGCCGTCGACGATGCGGGTGAGGCAGCTGAACATGTGGTCGAGCGCGATGAAGCTGTCGGCCTGGGCAACGCGCTCGGCGCTGGAGTGGGAGATATCGCGCTCGTGCCAGAGGGCCACGTTGTCGAAGGCGACCTGCGCATTGGCCTTGACCACGCGAGAAAGGCCGCAGACCTTCTCGACGGTGATCGGGTTGCGCTTGTGAGGCATGGCGGAGCTGCCCTTCTGGCCCTTGCGGAACGGCTCCTCGGCCTCGAGGGTATCGGTCTTCTGGAGATTGCGGATCTCGGTCGCGATGCGCTCGCAGGTGGCGGCCACGGTAGCCAGGACGCCGGCGAGATACGCGTGGTGGTCGCGGGAGATGACCTGCGTGGACAGCGGGTCGTGCACGAGGCCCAGGTGCTCGCAGACGTACTCCTCGACGCGCGGGTCGATGCTGGAATAGGTGCCCACCGCGCCAGAGATGGCGCCGAAGGCCACGTTGTTGCGGGCGTCCTTGAGGCGGTCGAGGTCGCGCTTGAGCTCCCAGGCCCAGCTGCCGAACTTCATACCGAAGGTCATGGGCTCGGCGTGGATACCGTGGGTGCGGCCGACGCAGAGGGTGTCCTTCTCCTCGAAGGCGCGGCGCTTGCAGATCTCGCCGAGCTTCTCGCAGTCCTCGATGAGGATATCGGTGGCCTGGACGAGCTGGTAGCAGAGGGCCGTGTCGCCGAGGTCGGAGCTGGTCATGCCGTAGTGGACCCAGCGGGACGGCTTGGGCTCGCCCTCGGGCACGTCGGCGTCGATGTAAGAGCCCATGTTGGTGAGGAAGGCGATGACGTCGTGGTTGGTCACCGCCTCGATGGCGTCGACCTCCTCCTTATTGAACTTCGCGTGCTCGCGGATCCAGGCGGCCTCCTCGCGGGTGATGCCGCTCTCCCCCAGCTCGGCGTGGGCCTCGCAGGCCAGGACCTCGATCTCTTGCCAGACGGCGTACTTGTTCTCCAGCGAGAAGATGTGGCCCATCTCGGGACGGGTATAGCGATCGATCATGCGGTTTCCTCCAAGGAGTCGATCAGGCCAGACGCGTTTATTCTACCAGCGGAGCCAATGTATGAGGTCGCGCGGGCGGCGACGTGGCCGGCGGCCGCGCCCGGCTCGCGAAGCTACGCCTCGCCGCCCTGGGCACCGGCCTTACGCGCGGTGTCCACACGACTGGACTCGTCGGTACGCATCTCCATGGACTGGAAGCGGGCCCTCATCCAGGAGTCGGGGAAGGCGTCGTCGAAGAACTGCTCGACCGAGGTCTGGGGCTCCACGCCGGAGGCGCGCTCGAACCAGCGGTCCAGGGACCCGAGCGTCATCAAGCCGTTGACCAGCATGAGCACAGAGACGACCACGGTAAGGCCATAGCGCAGCTTCCAGGGAATCATGTTGATGCCCTTGAGCATGAGCGGCAGGAAGAACCTGACCCACACGAGGCCGAGGATGCCCCACATGATGAGGAACATCGTGGAGGTGCGGCCGCCGCACGCCACGGCGACCGGGTCGGGCATCAGGTTGAAGTAGGTGTAGTCGCTGTAATCCCAGGCGGTGATGCCGAAGGACTGCTGCATAAAGAAGCTCACGAACCACTCGAAGGCGCCGCCCACCAGGCCCGCGACCACAAAGGTGATCACGGGATTCTTGTTGTAGAGGCGGTTGAGGGCGAGGGTCACGAGCACGGCGCCGAAGCCGTAAATGGGAGAGAAAGGGCCGAAGAGCAGCCCGGCGCGGTCCTCGTAGTGCCCGAAATCGACCACCGTCATGTGCCAGACGACCTCGAGGAGAAGACCGAGGACGCAGCTTACGAAGAACATCCAGAAGAGATTGAAGAAGTCGAGGCGCAGGTAGCCCTTGCCGGTCTGGTCGCGTCCGAGCATGCCCCGCTCGGCGGAGACCATGTCCGCGGCGAGGTCTGCGGCGCGCTTGCCGCGGCGCTCGGCGGCGAGCGTCGGGTCGAGCGCGAC
This sequence comes from bacterium, assembly GCA_963605405.1. Classification (GTDB taxonomy): domain Bacteria; phylum Actinomycetota; class Coriobacteriia; order Coriobacteriales; family Atopobiaceae; genus Paratractidigestivibacter. Next base: position 51,010 of record CAVCUP010000003.1, read on the forward strand.
GGAGAAGACCACGAGGACGAGGATCTCGGCAAGGGCGAGGACCGTGTCGGCCGAGGGGCCGGAGGTCATGTACTTGAGCGCGAGGTCGATAAGCTCGAGCCACATGAGGCGGCGCGACCACACGGCGGCGCGGCGGTGGACGTTCTTCCGAAGCGACTTTCCGAGCTTGATCATAACGACGCAGGTGGCAAGGCCGACGACGATGCCGGCCACGGCGAGCGCGGCCGTGAGCGACGAGAGCCCGTAGCCCTCCAGCTCCCCGACGATATCGGTGCCCAGGGCGGCGACCCCGAAGCCGATGACCGCGACGAAGGCGACGGTCGCGATCGCGGTGAACCAGCCGGAGATAGAGAGGAACCAGCCGTACGCGCGCACGAGCAGGGCGAACCTGCCGTCGTTTCTTACCAGCAGGTTGAAAGCGGCCTGGGTGGCGGATTCCACGACCTGGGCGGCCGGGGCGGGCGCGGCGGCCGGGGCGGGCGCGGCAGGTTTCGGCGAGAAGGGCGGCCCGGGCGTCGCGGGGCCGTCGCCCATGGCCTCTTCGTTCTTGTTCGCGGGATTCTCGCTCAAGGGGCACCTCTTTATTACTATGTGCCGGTCTATGCGCCGGTCGTTCTGCAGGGCCGCGCATCCGCGCAGGCATCTGGGCTATTATCGGGCAAGTCGAGAGGGCCTGCGCACGGCGCGCCCGAACATGCAACAACCGATGGAGCGCACGCGTGGAGAAGCTATCCGACGAGAAGACCCCTTCCCCGGGCCTCGGGCCCGAGGCCGGCCCCGCCAAGCCCGAGGGCGAAGGCGCGGGCGCAGGTGCCCTCGCCGCCCCGGGAGCCGCGCGCACCAAGGGGCGGCGACGCGCGCTCATCGTCCTTCTCGTCGTCGCGGCCGTGCTCGTGGTCGCGGCCAGCGTGTTCGCCGGCGTCGTGAGCTGGCGACTCAGGCTCGCGAGCAGCGGAAACGCAATCATCAGCGAGCCGACCCCCGTCGAGGCCGTGCGTGACTCGGCAGAAGCCGCCGGGCGCACGGACGTCACCGCCGCATACTCGAGCATCGTCGCGGCCGAGGGCCACGAGGCGTCCGTGAGCTTCGCCTGGGACGACGACTGGTTCTTTGACGACTCCTACAGCTACAACCACGAGCTCGCGCGCGCGGCGGCTGTTTTCTCGACTGTCGCGAACTCCGAGTCGGCCCACTACCAGGCCGATTCCGGCGTGCCCGATTATATGGAGTCCCTGCTCGCCAAGCTCGGGTTCGAGAACGCGTCCACGGCGAGCTACGAGTACCGCAGCGAGATAATCGACCAGCTCGCCGCCGTGTTCCAGCCCAACGGCACCAACGTCACGGCCTACACTATCGCGAGCAAACACATCACGAACTCGAAAACCGGCGAAAAGAAGCTGCTGCTCATGGTCGCCGTGCGCGGCAGCTACGGCACCGAATGGCTCTCGAACCTGCAGATGGGGGTCTCCGACGGAATCGCCGAGGGGCTCACCGTGGGCAAAGGGGACCACTCGGGCTTCTCGGAGACCTCCTTCGAGCTCGCGAGTGCCATCTTCGGCTACCTCCGCTCGCTCCAGGAAACGGACCCTGACGCGGCGCGCGGCAACGTGAGCCTCTTTTTGTGCGGGCATTCCCGGGGCGGGGCGGCGGCGAACCTCACCGCTGCCTACTTCGACAAGGTCGCCGACGGCTTCGTCGACGCCGAGGCCTCGATCGAGGAGTCCGGCGGCGACGCTGACCTCTCCGGCAGCTATATCCACGCCGACTCGGTTTTTTGCTATGGATTCGCTACCCCGGGCGTGACGGACAACGCCGACTCCCGCGAAGAGCTCTTCGGCAACATCTACAACATCCTGAACCCGGCTGACCTCGTGCCGCGAATGCCCCTTTCTGCCTGGGGTTACTCTCGCTACGGAAAAGACCTTTGGCTACCCGAGCACGGTGACGACGGCTTCAACGCGACGTTCGACCGCGTCAAGGAGAAGTTCCGCGAGATCGTGGGCCAAGACACCCAGTCCGACCCGACAGACGTGGAGGACGTGGACAGAATCGTCTCCGACATCGGCCAGGTCGCCCCAACGCTCGGAGAACTCGCCACGCCCCTCGGCGTCGTGAAGACCGTCGGGGCCTTGCTCGACGGGCACGACGTCGTGCGCATCATCCACAGCCACGCCCCCGACCTCTACATCGCATGGGTCTCGACAATCGACTCGGCCCAGCTGAAGGCGAGCCGCTAGGCAATGGGCGCACGGCGTACAGGGGATGCAGAAAGAAGCGCACGGCGGCGGTCACCGCACGAGCCGATGGTCGCTGCCGTTGCGGTGCTGGTCGCGCCGGCGCTTCTGTACACCGCCTTGTTGGGGCATCGGCTCGCGATCAAGCAGGAGGCGGAGGACAACCCGATCACGCTCGTGGCGGTCGGACGGGAGTCGGCCGATGGGGACGGCGCGGGCGCCAAGGACGGCGCCACGAAAGACGGCAGCGAAGACGAAACCGCCGACGCGACGACCGGGGCCCCTCTCACCGCGCACGCCGAGTTCACGAGCGTCTTCGCCAAGGACGAGAACTATATAGCGAGCGAGGACTTTACCTGGGACGACACGTGGTTCTTCGCCGATCCCGCGGACTACAGCCACGACCTCGCGCGGGCCTGCGCCTCGCTCTCCTCGGTGGCCAACGCCGAGAGCGAGCACTTCATGATGGTCGGGGACACGCCCGACTATATGCTCGACGTCCTCTCCCAGCTCGGCTTCGAGCACGCCACCACCAGCACATACGAACACCGCAGCGCAATCGTCGACCAGATCGCCGAGCTCATCAAGCCCGCCGGCGGCGACGTCACGGCCTACACCATCGCAAGCAAGCACATAAAGGACCCTTTAAGCGGGCAAGAGAAGATTCTCGTCATCGCCGTGCTGCGCGGCACATACGGTCCCGAATGGCTCTCTAACCTGAGGGCCGGCGTGGCGGAGGGGAAGGCCAGCCAGGCGAACACGGACCACGCGGGGTTCTCGGCCGCTGCGCAAGGGTTGGTCTCCGACGTGGTCGACTACATCGACGCTATCCGCGAGCTCCGGCCCGACGACGAAGACGCCCAGGTCAGCCTGCTACTCTGCGGCCACTCGAGGGGCGGGGCCGTGGCAAACCTCGCGGCAGCGAGCTTCGACGACGCCGCGAGCGGGACGGGCGCGGACAATGGCCTGCGCGGCGAGGCCTTGGCCGCCGACGGAGTCGACGCCGTCTACGCCTATACCTTCGCAACCCCGGGCACCACACGCAACGGCGAGCGAGGCGACGCGCGCTACGACAATATCTTCAACATCTGCAACCCTGCGGACCTGATAACGCAAACGCCTCTCGCCAGCTGGGGATACGGGCGCTACGGGCGCACGCTTTGGCTCCCCGAGCAAGGCTCGGCCGGGTTCGACCGGCTCTTTGAGGACGTGCGGCGGCGCTTCTATGCCATCGACGGGTGCGAGACCGGAGCCGACCCTGCGGACGCGGCCACGGTCAGGGAGATAACCAAGCGAATCTGCGAGGCCGCACCGACCATCGAGGATTTCTCGACCCCGGGCGGGGTCCTCGGCGTAGTCAAGGCCGTGGCTAGCCATGATCTGGTCCGGCTCATCCAGAGCCACTCCCCCGAGCTCTACTTCTCTTGGTTGCAGGCAATCGACGCCGCGGGCCTCTCCGCAGACGAGTAACGCCGCGCCGGGCATGCTGCCCAGGCGCGGCGCCACAAGAGCCGCTGCCCAATCGCTTATGTAAAGAGCCGCAGGCAACAAAGGCATCCTGCTTCCCGGCGCAAAACCCTGCCGGACGCCTATCGCGACGGGGGCGGCATCGAGGCGCGCTTGCCGGCTACTCGGCGAGCTCCGCCTTAGCCAGCTCGAGCTGCTCGGCCACGGCCTCGTGGCCGGTTCCGCCGAAGGTCGTGCGGGCACGGGCGATGCCCTCGGGATCGAGGTCGGCGGCTATGTCGTCGTCGAAGAGCTCGCTCGCGGCGCGGAACTCGTCGGCCGTCAGGTCCTCGAGGCCCTTGCCGTTCTTCTCGCAGTAGAGCACAAGCTCGCCGACTACGCGGTGGGCATCGCGGAACGGCATGCCCTTCTTTGCCAGGTAATCGGCCACGTCGGTCGCGGCGGTAAAGCCGGTCTTGGCCTGCTTGAGCATGACGTCGGCGTTGACCTGCATGGTCTCGAGCATTCCGGCCGCGATCTCCATGCAGTCGGAGAGCGTCTTGGCTGCGTCCATCGGGCCCTCCTTGCACTCCTGGAGGTCCTTGTTGTACGCGAGCGGCAGCGACTTCATCGTGGTGAGGAGCGCCATGAGGTCGCCGTAGACACGGCCCGTCTTGCCGCGGGTAAGCTCGGCGAAGTCAGGGTTCTTCTTCTGCGGCATGATGGAGGAGCCGGTGGAGTAGCTGTCGGAGAGGGTGATGAAACCGAATTCCGTGGAGCTCCACAGCACGATCTCTTCGCACAGGCGGCTGAGGTGCATCATGCTCACGCTGCACGCATACTCGAGGTCGAGCAGGTAGTCGCGGTCGGAGACGGCGTCGAGCGAGTTGGGGATGGCGCGCGAGAAGCCCAGGAGCTCCGTGGTGCGCTGACGGTTCAACGGGTAGGTCGTGCCGGCGAGGGCCGCGGCGCCGAGCGGATTCGCGTCGGCGGCGTCGAGCGCGGCCTCGAGGCGCTTGTGGTCGCGCGTGAACATCCAGAAGTACGCGAGCATGTGGTGCGAGAAGAGCACCGGCTGCGCGTGCTGGAGGTGGGTGTAGCCCGGCATGACCACATCAAAGTTCTTCTCAGCAACGTCAACAAGCACGCGGCGCAGGGCATTGTTGCCCTCAATAAGGTGCTGGCAGAGCTCCTTGGCATAGAGGCGGATGTCGGTGGCGACCTGGTCGTTGCGGGAACGACCGGTGTGCAGACGCGCGCCCGGGGTGCCGATGTTGCGCGTGAGGGCCCCCTCGACGGCCATGTGGATGTCCTCGTCGTTGACGTCCCACGCGAACTCGCCGCGCTCGATCTGGCCGGAGATGTCGGCCAAGCCGGCATCGATGGCCACCTGGTCGTCCTCGGAAATGATGCCCTGCTCAGCAAGCATCTTCGCGTGCGCCCGGCTGCCGGCGATGTCCTGCTGCGCCATGGCCTTGTCGACCTCAAGAGACGCGCCGAACTCCTGCGTGAAGGCGTCGACGCCCTTCTCGAACCTACCGCCCCAAAGAGCCATTGAGCTCCCCTTTCGTTCGTAAATAAACGCGGCGCGCCCGGACAGCAACCGGACGCGCCGCTCACTCACATTAGATTACCAGCCCGAAGCCTAGTCGACCGGGGTGAGGCCGCTCTTGGGGCCCTGGACCTTGGACCAGGTCTGGGACTCGAGGCCGTGGAGGGCGATGAAGCCGCGGGAAGCGGTGTGATCGAAGGTGTCGCCCTCATCGTAGGTAGCCAGGCCGTAGTCGTAGAGGCTGTACGGCGAGCGCATGCCGTCGACGAAGAGGCCGCCCTTGCAGAGCTTGATGCGGACGTCGCCCGTGACGAACTGAGAAGTGAAGTCGTTGTAGGCGTCGATGGCGAGCTTGGCCTGGGAGAACCAGAGGCCGTCGTAGACCAGGTCGGCCCACTTCTCGTCGAGCTCACGCTTGGTCTTCTGGGTGTTCACGTCGAGGCACATCTGCTCCATGGTCTCGTGCGCCTGGATGAGGAGAAGGGCGCCCGGGCACTCGTAGCACTCGCGGGACTTGATGCCGACGACGCGGTTCTCGACCATGTCGATGCGGCCGAAGCCGTTGCGGCCGGCGATCTCGTTGGCCTTGAGGATGAGGGAGAGGATGTCCATCTTCTCGCCGTTGATGGCGGAAGGAATGCCCTGCTCGAAGGAGATGACGACGGTCTCGGGCTCAGCGGGGCAGTCCTCGAGGTTGTTGGTCATCGTCCAGATGTCCGCGGGCGGCTCGTTCCAGGTGTCCTCGAGCACGCCGCACTCGATGGCGCGGCCCCAGAGGTTGTCGTCGATGGAGTAGGGCTTCTTCTTGGTGACGGGGATGGGCACGTCGTGGGCCTCGGCCCAGTCCATCTCGGACTCACGCGTGGTGAGGTCCCAGACGCGGACGGGGGCGATAATCTCGAGGGAAGGGTCGAGCGCGCGAATCTCGGTCTCGAAGCGGACCTGGTCGTTGCCCTTGCCGGTGCAGCCGTGGGCAACGTACTTGGCGCCGGTCTCGTGGGCGATGTCCACGATGTGCTTAGAGATCAGCGGGCGGGAAAGGGCGGAGAGCAGCGGGTAGACCTTCTGGTACTTGGCGTTGGCCTTGATGGCGTGGGTCAGATACTTCTCGGCGTACTCCTGGCGCATATCGACGGCCTTGGAGTAGACGGCGCCCATGTCGAGGGCCTTCTGCTCGACCCACGAGAGGTCCTTCTCGTCCTGGCCCACGTTGCCGCAGATGGCGACGACGTCGAGGTTCTTCTCGATCTGGAGCCACTTGACGATGACGGACGTGTCCAGGCCGCCGGAATACGCGAGGACTACCTTTTCCTTCTCAGCCATTTTTGATTTCCTTTCGATTGGCTAGATGCGCGGTGGTTGCGCGGTTAAGCAGGTTAATTACAGCAGATGGCGACACCCGACGATGCCGGACGTTGCAGGGAATTCATCTAAGGCAGGTGGTGCCAGCAGACAAAAAAGCGCAGCGCACGCGACATCGCGGGCTAGATTCGTCGGTTCTGGCGTCGGTTGATGGGGGAAGAAGCGGCGACGGCCTCGGCAAGGCACGCAAACATGGCGCGGCAACTCTTCATTAGGCTTCTTTCGCCTCCCCTAAAGACTAGTGGCCCGCGATATGTGCGCGGGGCTGCAATCAACACAACCGACTATAGGCCCGCACGGGGGCGCGGCGCAACCCAAATCCCTTATTTGCTCCCGTTTTATCCCCGGCAAATGTCACAGTTCCAGCAACAAAAAAAACAGGTAGTCAACCAAATATGGCCAACCACCTGCGTAGATTAAGTGGTGCGCCGTCAGGGTTTCGAACCCTGGACCTTGGGATTAAAAGTCCCCTGCTCTACCAGCTGAGCTAACGGCGCAATCTCGTAGATTGTAACACGAGGACGGGGCGCCTACTCCTCCCAAACCCACTGGCCATTGACGAAGACCTGGGTCTCGTTTCCATCGGCGTCCATGCCCCAGATGTCGAGGTCGTCGGAACCGATCATGAAGTCGACGTGGGTCGAACTCTGGTTCACGCCGAGCGCCACCAGGCCGTCCTTATCCGTATCGAGGCCGCCCTCGACGCACTCGGGGAAGCCCGTGCCGAGCGCCAGGTGGCAACTCGCGTTCTCGTCGTAGAGCGTGTCGAAGAAGAGGGTCTTGCTCTGGCGGATCGGGGTGTTCTTGGACACGAGGGCGCACTCGCCGAGGCGGCAGCTGTTCTCATCGCGCTCGATAATGTGGCGCAGCACTTCTTTACCCTGCTCGGCGTCGTAGTCGACCACGCGGCCGCCCTCAAAGCGCAGCCAGAAGTTCTTGATGATCTGGCCCCCGTTGACGAGCGGCATCGCCGAGTACACCACGCCATCGGCGCGCATGCGGTCCGGCGACGTGAAGACCTCCTCGGTCGGTATGTTCGGGAAGAACGTCGTGCCCGTGACGGTGCGTCCGGCGCCGCCGTCCCAGATGTGGCCCGCCGTCAGGCCGATGACGAGGTCCGTGCCGTTCGAGCTCTTGTAGCGCAGGGCATCGAAGTGCTTGTCGTTAAGGAAGCGCTTGGTCTTCTCGAAGGAGGCGTTGTGGGTCTCCCAGGCGCTCTCGGGGTCCTCGCCGTCCGCGCGCGACGTGGCGAGGATCAGGTTCCAGAGGCGATAGACCCCTTCCGCCTCGGACAGGTCCGGGAACACGTGCTTGGCCCATGCCGCCACGGGGACGCCCGCGATGCACCAGACGTTCTTGCCGAAGTCCATGCCGTCGCGGAACGACCTGCACTGCGTGTTGCGCGCACGGGCGGCCGCCGCCGGCTTGGCGGGGTCGATGCCCTTGAGCGCAGACGGGTCCGACCCCTCGAGGAAGAGGAACGCGGCGCCGGCTTCCGCCAGGCTGTTGAGCTGCTCGACCTTCCAGGAGGGAGTCTGCTCGAACCAGGAGGTCTCCACGTTCTCGTAGGTAAGGCGGCTGATGGCGTCGTCCGACCAGATAACGGTGACATGGCCGGCGCCGACTCGGTACGCCGCCGCGACGACGCGGCGGGCGAAGTCGGCTCGCTCGACGGGCGCCTGGAGAACGAGCTCCTGGCCGCGCTTAAGCGCGACGCCCTTCTTTACCAGCAAATTCGCGTACAGGTCAAGTTGATCGGAGAGCGCATCGATGGCGATGCGACACTCTTCGTTGGTCATAGGGATGCGTGTCATGCGAATGTCCTTTCGGGTCCGGCGTGCCTTGTTCGTATACCCAAGCAACCGGCGAACGGTCGTGAAGACGGAAAACGAATCGGCGAGAGCCTGCGGAATGCTCGGAAAATGCGCCCAACGAGCGCAAGGCATAAAAGAAGAGCCACCCTAAGGCGGCTCTTCTCGCGATTCTATGGAGCGGGCAACGGGACTCGAACCCGCGGATGTCAGCTTGGGAAGCTGATGCCTTACCACTTGGCGATGCCCGCAAAGCTTTTTGAGTTTAGCACAGCTTTGCGGGCAATGGGAAGAAGCTCGGCGGCTAGCTCCTGCGGATAAGCTCGGTCACGATTTCCGCAGCGGCTACGGCCTGCTCGGGAACCGTGTTCTCCGCGACGTCGTCGGGCGTGTGCGAAAGCGCGCGCATACCGGCGCCGTCCGTGCCCATCAACGTCACGCCGCGCATCGAAAGCATCATCGCGGGCGTCGCGTCCGTGGATGCCCAGTCGTACTTGGCACGGCCCTGCGGCACATGCAGGTCGTTGGCGACGGTGGTGAGCATGCGCAGCATCCTTCGGTCGGCGCGCCTGGTGACGAGAAGCCCCTCGTGCGTGAGGAGGGTGAGGTCGCCGGCCGCCACCGAGTCGAGGTTGATCACGAACGAGCCGCGGATCTGCTTGCGGTGCTCGGCGAGGAAGGCGCGCATACCCGCGTGGTCGCAATCGCTCGCGCCGAGGGCCACGAACCAGATGTCGTGGGAGACGAGCGCATCGTGACCAAGGGCAAGAATCTCGTCGCGGAGGTCGTCCTCGTTCGGCGCCGCATCGCCCTCGACCACGCGCAGGCCGGCGCGGGTGGCGGCGCCGCCCTTCCACGAGCCGTGCTGCGAGGCGTCGTCGGCATCCGAGCCGTCCTCAGGACCCTTCTTTCCGAAGAGCCCCTTAAGGCGGTCCAAGACGCTGCCGCCCTGCCCGGGGACCTCGTCGTCGAACTCCTCGTAGTCCGCGTCGGCGAAGTCGTCCGCCACGGACGCAGGAGCGGAGGGCTCATCGCCCTTGCCGATAACGGGCAAGCCCTGGAGCCTGCCGGTGGAGCGCGCCGCGCTGTCCGTTGCGTCGGGGACCTTCGGGGCGTTGGGGTCGGTCCCGAAGGGGTCGTCGCCCTTGGAGGAAGGGTCGGGAAGGTCGAAGAGGCTCACTCTCGAGGCGGGGTTCACGGCCGGGCGGAAAGAGGTCTTCCCCCACTCGGGGTCGTCGGGCGCGGGGGGCTTGGGCGCGTGCTCCACAGTGAGCCGTCCCGTGGTCTCGACGTCGAGGTCCGTCTCGGCGGTGAGGCCGGTGTTGTCCGGGTTGAGGGTCTCGCCGTCCTCCAGGCCGTCGAAGTTGAAGGAGGCCTTCGGGACGCGGGGCGCGTCCGCCTGGGCGGCCTCATCCTTCTCGGCAAGAGGCGCGTCGGAGAACTCGGACTCGACAGCGGAATCCTCAGGCCCATCGCCGAACGGAATTATGTTGCCGCCACTGACCGCACGGGCGTCGGCCGCCGGCACGTAGGGAATCTCCTCATACTCGGCAACGGGCAGGTCCTCGTAGACCGGGGCCTTGACAATCTCGTCGCGGAGGAAGAAGCCGCGTCGGGTCTTGCGCGCGACCGGGGCGGGAGGCTCGGCAACGGGCGCGCGCTCGGGCTCGACCGGCTCGGGAGCAGGCTCGGAGGGCGACGGCTCGGCTTGCTCGGTGACAGGCTCGGCCTCAAAGACAGGCCCGTGATTGGGCTCGGGGTCCGCGGCAACGGACTCGGGCTCAGCCAGAAAAGGCTCCGGCGCCGCGATAAGCTCAGGGGCGTAGGCGTCTTCATAGGGAGACGGTGCCGCGGGCTCGGCAGCCGGGGCGACATCGGCCTCGGCAACGGAATCGACCTCGAGGGGCTCCGCAGGCGCGCTCATAAATTCCTGGGCAACCTCGGGAACATACGCGGACTCCTCCTCAAGGACATAGCTCTCCTCTTCAACCGCAGGCACCTCGGCAGGGACCTCATCGGAAAGGAAGCTCTCCGGGACGGGGGCAGTCGCAAAGAGGGACTCGTCCACGGCCGGGGCAGAGGTCTCGTCAAGGGCGGGAACGGAGGGCGCGTCGATGACCGGCTCGGAAACAGCGGGCTGCACGACGGACTGGTCGGCGACCCGCTCGGCAGGCTGCTCGACGGGCTCGTCGATTCGAGCCTCGTCTTCCTCACCGAGCCACGCGAACGAACCGTCGTCCTCAGGCTGCTCGTCCCCGAGCTCCTGGCTCTCCTGCGCGCGCTTGGCCTCGGCGGCCTCGCGGGCCTCCTCACGCTTCGCAGAGATCTTCGACCCGAGGTCGGCCACCGCGGAGCTCACGCGCTCGGCCGCGCCGCGGATAAAGTCCATCGGCGAGGGCTTGTCGTCGTCCTGCGTGTACGCGTCCACGGAAAGAGGCGGGAAGTCAGGCTCCTGCTCCTGGCCGAAGTCAGGGCCGTTGTCGGCGACGGGAGCATCGGCGCCGGCAGCGGCGGCGCCGAATACAGCCGCGGAAACGCCGGCGGCGCTCGCAGCAGCCGCGCGCTGAACCGGGCGGCGAACCACGCGCTTGACGACCTTGCGCTCGGAGTCGGGGATGGGCACCTCAACGGGATCGGGATCGACGTACTCGACGTCGCAGCCCTCGGGCAGCATACCGAGGCTGCGAACGATGTCGGCGCCGTGGCGCACGCCGAGGACCTCGCCCGGGACGAGCTTGGTTGCCGGACCCTCGAAGAACTCCTCCTCGACTTCCTCGTACTCGGTCTCGGCCGGGGCGGAGGCGGTACCGCCGAAGGCCGCGAACGGGTCTGCTCCCTGCTCCGGCTCGATGGTGCCCAGGCGGTCGCCTAGGCCCGCATAGGAGATCTCGGGGGCGGGGCCGTCGGCCGCCGCGGCGGCGCGGGCCTCGGCCCCCTCGGCCGCGCGGCGCATGGCCTCGACGGCGTGCTCGACGCTCTCGGAGCCGTGGATGCTCTCGATACCGGAGGGGCGGACGTTCTCGAGGACGCCGAGCATCGCGGCCACGCCGGACTTGTTGTCGTTGGCGCCGTCGGTGCAGTCGGAGAAGTGCTCGATCACGCCGGACGCGCCGAGGACGATGAGCGGCAGGGCGCCGAGAATCCCGATGACCCACATGAAGCGGCGGAACGCGGAGGGGAGGAAACCGAAGACCTGGAACAGCGCGCAGGCCGCCACGCCGAGTACGCACCACTTGCTGACCTTCCACATGAGGGGCACGAATCGGGAGACAGGGGTCGAGTAGAGCGGGTTCACGTGCGGCGAGTCGTAGTGGGCGACGATGACGATCGGGCGGTTGCCCTTGACCACCATCGGTCCCTCGGCGCCGTGAAAGGCGACCACGTTCTGGCTGCGGGTAGTGGGCCCGAGCGAGGAGATGAAGTCGTAGCCCAGGTACTTGAGCACGAAGAGCGCCGCAGGAACGAACGCGAGCACGAAGCCCAGCGCGGTGAGAAGCGGGACGCCGATGCCGACCAGGACGATGCCCACGAACATGAACACGAAGAAGACCGACGGCAGCGTGCCGCCGAGCTTCTTCGCGTCGAACTCCTCTATGTTCGGCTCGACGTCATGCTGACGCATCAGGTCGGCGATCACGTCGGCGGCCTGCAGCTCTTCCTGGCTGCCGGCGGGACAGATTTCCACCTTATCGTTGAGGTAATCCATATAGTCATGTGTCATGGCCATTGCGGGAGTCCTTCATAAAGAGTCCTACGATCAGACTGCGGCGTGTTGCATACAATCAAAAGAGTATACGTCTACGATGGCAAACGGTCGTGCTGCGGGCGCTGCTCGGCACAATGACCTTATTTCACGCCACAAATCGCCGCCTCTCGCGGCAGGGAGGTCGCGCGCGGTGTCATTCGAGGAGAAGGACTTCAATAAAGACGACCTCAAAGCGGGCCAGGTGGCCCATCTGGCCGCCTTCTTCATGGGGCTCGTCTCTCCCGTGAGCACCGCAAGGGTCAATGAGGTCTTCTACGCGGACCTTAAGCCCGAGGCCCAGAAAAAGCAGTTCTACCGCGACCGCGAGAGCCTCGAGGAGGCGGGCCTCTATATAAAGAAGACAAGCGACAACCTCTGGCAGGTCGACGAGGGGCGCTCCTATGCGAGCGGCGCCGAGCTCACGCCCTCCGAGGCGATCGCGCTCGACCTCGCTTGCCAGCCGTTGCTCGAGGACGAGGGCTTTGCGCCGGCAAGCGAGCTCCGGTTCGCGCTCGCAAAGATCGACCGTACCTTCGGCGACGCGGAGCGGGCGGTGGAGACGCGGACGGAGACGAAGTCTCGCGTGGTCAAGACCCTAGAGGCTTGCCTCGCGAACTCCCATGTGGCAAGGATCTCTTACCGCGACGCGGCGGGCGCGACCACCGAGAGGGACTTCGCGCCGATGGGCATCTTCTCGCTGCGCGGGCACGGCTACATGGTCGGCGAGGACCCGGCCAAGCCCGAGGGCGACCGAATGCGCACGCTGAGGCTCGACCGCGTGCTCCGCGCCCGGGAGACCAAGCAGGGCTTCGCGGTGCCCGACGGCTTCGACGTCGACGAGTACCGGTGCCTCCCGTTCCAGATCGGCTCATGCTCAGCCGAGGTGTCGTTTTTTGTTCCAACAGACGGCTTACCTGCGGAAACATTAGGTAAGGGCATAGTGAGGGAAGACGACGGCACGGGCAGGCTCGTCTGGTCGGTCCCGGCAAGCAGCATAGAAGACGCCGCATGCTGGGCCGTCGCGCAGGGGCTCGCGCCCGCAGCTCCGGCCGAGCTCGTGGACGCATGGAGAGGCTGCCTTGAGGGGGCGATGCGCAGTGCCTAGGGGAACGAACGCGGGGCGGCGCGGGGCGCAGGAGCGCTCGCGCAGCCTCATCGACCTGCTCGCCTCCCTCTCCGATTCAGGCGACTACGTGAGCGAGGAGGCGATCGCGCGCAGGTTCGGCTGCGGGCCGGACCAGGCGCGCCGCCTCTATCTGCTGCTTCGCGGCGCCGGCGGGGCCGAGGGGATCACCCTTATCGAGGACGAGGAGGGCCTCGCCGTGGACACGGGGTCGCGCGGGCGGCGCCTGCGCCTCACGGCAAAGGAGACGTTTGCCCTGCTCTGTGCCCTCGACCAGCTCGGAATCGACGAGGAGGACGAGGTCCGCAGCAAGCTCAGCGACGCGCTCTGCGCCGACGGCGTCGTCGACGAGGGCCTGCTCGCTCGCATACACGCGGACCAGCCCGGCAGCGCCGTGGCCCAGAACCGCCACATCTGCTCGATGGCCATCGCGCGGCGACGGGACGTCGCTTTCGACTACCAGGGCGCGCGCGACGCCGACCCCCGCAGGCGCACGGCGACGCCCCTTGGGTTCCGCCGCAGCGAAGGAGCCTGGTACCTCGACGCCGTCGACGCCGAGGGCGGCGCCCGAAAAACGTTTCGCCTCGACCGCATGACGGGCGTCGAGGAGGCCGGGCGAGCCGCAGACGGTGCGGCGAGGAGCAGCAAGAGCGAGCCCGCGGCCGACACCACGCGCAGAGTCGCGATCCGCTTCGATGACCTGCGGTTCTATGACCTCTTCTTCTGGCCGCGGCTCGAGGTGACGTCCCAAGACGACGAGGCGGGCACCCTCGAGGGGACGATTCCCTATTACGGCGGCGACTGGCTCGCGCGCCAGCTCGCCGGCTGTGGCGGTCACGTCCACGTCGACGACCCGGACGTGACCGCCGCCGTCCGCTCATACGCAGCGGGACAGCTTTAGGCGGGCGCGCCGCGGCCAACTAGATGAGCGCCTCTTGCCGCCTTGGGTTTCCCAAGGTTGGCAAGAGGCGCTCATCTACTGCGTTTAGACGCGATTATGTTGCCGAGAGGCTAGATGCAGAACGCGGGAACGACGCCGACCTCCCCGGATATGGAGTGGTTGCGCGCGTAGCCCGGGGCCCCGGTCTCGTTATCCGGCGCGATCACGTTGTTGTTCGAGAGCGGATCGGGCGAGCGCGTCCACCAGCGGGACAGCCCGCCGCCGACCGCATAGTGCTCGGAGTTCTCGCTCCACACGCAGCCGAAGTCCGTGAACATCTTGTACTGCGCGCCCTCGGGAAGGTAGATGCCGTAACGCGAGCTGTTGGAGTCGATATCGCCCACTACCTCGGAATACGAGAGCAGCCAGATCCTTTCGGAGGTCGTCTCCTGCGCGGACATGTCGGATGCGAGGGTGGTCGTCTTGGCCACCTCGACGATCCTTGACGAGACCTCCTCGGGAACAAGCGCCGCGAACTCGCCGTTGAGCCAGGCGCGAAGCGAGGTGGCGGACCAATCCGCGATGTCGCCGTCGTTCATGGCCTGCGCCCCCACCGAGGTGTCGGCCATCAGCGTGATGCCGGCCGCGCCCGTGCCGTCGGCGCGGGCGTCCTGGCGCAGGCCCACGATGCGCATGCCGACCAAGCTGCCGTCGCTGAGCTGCATCGTCTTGACCTGCGTGCCGTCCAGGGTGCCGCTCGCGGTACAGAGGTTGTATCTCATCGCGACGGCGAGGCCCTCCGCGTCGCTCGGCGCGGCGGCGATAAGAGCGGATATCCGAGAGAGCTCGTCCCAGGAATATTCCTCGACCGTCGCGCGGACGTCGGGCTCGGCCGCGGCTTCCTCGGAGGGGGACTCCTGCTGCTGTTCGGCGTCGACAGACTCCACCTGCTGCTCGCTGCTCGACTGCTGCTCCTCTTGCTGCTGGGCCGTGTCCTTTGCGGAGCCGCCCATCTGGGTCACGGCGCCGAAGGCCACGACCGCCACGACGAGAAGAGCCACTCCGCCGATGACGGCGCGCGGAACAATGGAGCCCGAAGAGGCTCGGCGCGGGTCGCCGCCGGAAGGCATCGCGGCGCGGACGTCTCGCGCGACGCCCCCCTGCGGCTCGCCGCCGAGAACGCCCGTAGCCTCCGCTGCGGAGGAACTCTCCTGGGCAGCCTCGACAGCAACGGGGTCGGAGACCTCGGCGGGGGAGTCGGAAACGGGGACAGGGAAGGCGGGCGCTTCACCCTCGGCCGCGCGGCCGGGCACGTCGGCCCAAAGGCCGGAGATGTCGTCCGGATCCACGAGCGGCTCGACCCCGGGGTCCTCGCCCTCGGCCTCAAGGACCTCTTCGTTGACCTCGACGGCGACCGGGATCCCCATCGAAAGCTCGACATCCTCGGCGGGAGCGGCCTCGGCAGCGCCCTCCTCGGAGGCAGCGCCCTCGTCCGCCTCCCCGACAAGAGGCTCAACGTCACCGTCCGCCTGCGCGTTCTCGATAAGCCGCGTTGCCTCGGGCTCCATAGACGCGCCCTGCCCCTCAGCCGCGGCAGCGGGCGACGAGGCCTCGTCCGCGAGCACGGCATCGGCGACGACCTCCGCCGTCGCGGCCTGGGGCTCCGCCTTGCCGGCCTCGTTCTCCGCGAGGGCGGCGCGGGCCTCGTGCTGCTCGGCGTGAATCACCGCGCGGCGGGCGGCGAGGTCGGCACGGGCGCGGGCGCGGGACTCCTCGGCCGCCTGCTCGGCGCGCTTCTTCTCGTCTCGTGCCGACGAGGAGCCGCCGATGGACGAGAAGGCCTTGTTCATCTTGCTGCGCAGGCTGCCGATGGGATTGTCGGACTCGTTGCGGCGGTCGATCATGCTCTTGGGGTCGCTCGGCCTCGCGCCTTCGAGCGACCAGCCCTGCTCATGCTGACGCGCATGAATCGGGGTGCCGTTGGGGATCCCGGCCGTGGAGCTCATGCCGGGACGCCCGCTCCTCACCGGGCGCGCGTTATGGCGCGGCACGTAGGTCGCGCGCGGGGCGGGCGCCATAGGCACGAAGGGAACCGCGCCCACGGTCAGCGCGCCCTCCAGCTTGACGGGCGCGGGCATATTGGTGAGGTACTCGGCGGCCGGCGGCTCGCTCGGCTCCTCGCCGTCGCTGCCGCCCTCGTCTTCATCGCGCTCCGATTCCCCGTCGTCCTCGGCGATAGGGGCGTCCGCGTTCTCGGCGGCGGCGTCGGTATCGGGGTCCTCCCCCTGCTCGCCCGTCTCGGTCTCGGGCCCCTCGTCGGCCTCGGTCGCGCCCGCGACATCGTCCGCGAACGGCTCCGCGGCCTCCGGCTCGCCCTTCTCGCTGTCGTTGCCCTCCACGGGAGCGGCGCACATATAACAAAAACGAGCGCCGTCAGGCAGCTCCGCTCCGCAGTTGTCGCAACGCATCAGCGTCCTTTCTCTTAAAGGGGATTACAGCCCCTCAAATGTACCCGATTTAGCAACGCGGCCCGCTCTGAGGCGGACCGCGTATCTGTTAATTATTTGTGCCCGTGAGGATCTGTACCGGAGTGAACGAAGTGGTTATCTGGTCGCGCAGCTCCTCCTGGAGCGCGTCGTCGAGGCCCGTGATCGTGCAACTGAAGTTCACGCCCGCGTTGGACTGCGTTTTTGTCCATATGAAGGTCATGAACGAGGTGATGTCGCCCGTGGGCTTGAGGAAGCCGAAGAGCTGCGAGCGCTCGATGCTGCCGGTGGAGTCGAGATGGACGTTCACGTGGTAGACGACGGTGTTGATGTTGGGGTTGAGCAGGGCGTTCACCGAGAAGGCCGTGGCCTGGACCTGCGAGCCGGCAAAGCACTGCAGCGCGTTCTCGGAGCTCGTGTCCGTAACGGAGACCTCGATGCGGCCCGTGTTCTCGTCGGCCTCGACCACGGCATAGTCCTCGGGGAACTGCGTGAAGCCGTTGCCCCACTCGACGCCGCCGGAGAGCGCCGACGCCACGGTGCGGACGTTCACGTTCTCGGAGAGGTTGGACGTGTTCGCCCTGCGGACAAGCCCGAAGAAGACCTGGCTGGCCACCACGAGCAGCAGGAACACGAGCACAAAGACCACGGCCGTCTTCGCGATGACCTTCTCGACGTTGGAGCCGGAGGGGTCGTCGCCGGCGAGCGGGTCCACGTCGACGCCCACGCCCTTCTCCTTGCGGCGACGGCGCTCGCGGGCAGCGCGCTCCTCGTCGGTGTGACCGGTCTCGTCGACCGTCGCAAAGAGTGCCTCGGCCTCGTCGGCGTTGAGGGCGCCCTTCTGGATGCGTGCGATGTCGTACTTCTTCGCCATGGCTTCTTCCCGTGGTTCGTGACAGCGGTAATGTGCAGCGATAAAAGAGAGTATAACCGCGCTCGCAGCTACTGGGCGAACTGCATACGGTAATACCGCGCGTAGGTCCCCCCGGCGGCGAGAAGCTCCTCGTGCGTGCCGCGCTCGACCACGCGACCCGCCTCCACGGTCGCTATCTCGTCCGCGCCCTTGATGGTGGAGAGCCGGTGCGCGATCACGATGGTCGTGCGGCCGCGGGCGAGCTCGGAGAGGGACTCCTGCACCACGCGCTCGGACTCGTTGTCCAGCGCGCTCGTGGCCTCGTCGAAGATAAGGATCGGCGGGTTCTTGAGGAACACGCGGGCGATGGCGATGCGCTGCTTCTGCCCGCCGGAAAGACGCGCGCCGCGCTCACCGACCCGGGTGTCGTAACCCTCAGGCAGGCTCTCCACGAACTCGGCGATGTTCGCGCGGCGGGCCGCCTCCTCGATCTCCTCCGCGGACGCCCCGGGCTTGCCGTAGGCGATGTTCTCGCCGATGGTGCCGTCGAAGAGATACACGTCTTGTTGGACGAGGCCGATGGCGCGGCGCAGGCTCTTTTGGGTGACGTCTCGCACATCCTGGCCGTCGATACGGATAGCGCCGCTCGCCACGTCATAGAAACGGGGCAGCAGGCTGCAGGTGGTCGACTTGCCGCCGCCCGAGGGACCCACGAGCGCGAGCGTCTCGCCGGGGCGGACGGTAAGGCACATGTGGCGGACCACGTGGGCGTCCCTCTGCCTGCCGCGCTCATCGAACTCCACGCCCTCGTAGGCGAAGCTCACGTCGTCGTACTCGACGGCGCCCTCGACGACCTCGAGGTCGGGGGCGCGCTCGTCGTCCGCCACGTCGGGGGCCGTGTTCAGCACCTCGTCCATGCGCTTGAATCCGGCGATGGCCTTCTGGTACATCTCGGTCGAGTTGACCAGGGTCTCGACGGGCGTGGAAAAGAGCGTGATGTAGAGCGCGAACGTGGCCATGTCCACGGCCGAGAGCTCTCCTTGGGCCACGAGCCAGCCGCCGAGGACCGCCACGACCGTGTAGAGCACGCCGGTCATGAGGCCGTAGACGCCGTAATAGCGGCCCATCGTGTGGTACATGGACTCCTTGGATTCGAGGTAACGCTCGTTGGAAGCACGGAACTTCTCGGCCTCAAAATCCTCATTGGCAAAGGACTTGACCACATGGATGCCCTCGAGCGAGTCCCTGAGCTGCGAGTTCACGCCAGAGATCTTTTTGCGGTTATCGGTGAAGTTCGCGCGCATGGTCAGGTTCATGCGCGCCATCACGGCTGCGAAGACCGCGGTCACCGCCAGGATCGTGGTCGCGAGCACCGGCGAGATGCCGAAGAGGATCGCGAAGGAACCCACGATCTCGATGCCGCATATCACGATCCATTCGGGAACGTGGTGAGCGGCCTCGCAGATGTCGAAGAGGTCGTTGACCACGCGGCTCACCATATCGCCGGAGGAATGCTTGTCGAAGTACGAGAAGCCCATGCGCTCGTACTGGTCGAAGAGGTCCTGGCGCATCTGCGACTCCATGCGGGCGCCCATGATGTGGCCCTGGGCACTCACGAAGTAGCGGCAGCCGCAGCGCACGAGGTACATGGCAACAAGGGCCGCGGCGATGGCGGGCAGCGCGGCGAGAATCGCCTCGGCCCCCTCGCGGAAGAGCCCTCCCGTGAGCGAGCGCAGGATGACGGGGAAGGCCAAATCAACGGCGGCCACCAGGATGGCGCAGACCGTGTCTGCCACGAAGAGCCCCATCACGGGCTTGTAGTAGGCAAGGAATCGCTTAAGCATTCTTCGCTCCATTTACGTGCTTTTACATGCGTCTTTACGAGTTGGCGAGAGGAACCCCGGAACTCGAGGACAAGCCCGTCGCCGGGCCGCGGCCTGAAGTGCGGCGGACGAGTCGAGATAGCCGAGGGTCGCTCCGCGCCCTCTTTTTCGCAAAGAGACACCTGTCAGTCCGCGGAAACCTCTTCCCGCGGACTGACAGGTGCCTGCGTCCCCCCCTGCGGCGGCGCTTCGGCTTAATCGGCCAGGCGCCGGCCGATGGCGTCGCACAGGAGCGCGCCCACGACCGTCTTCGCGTCCTCGATGCGGCCGTCGAGAACGGCGTCCACGAGCTCGCCCACCTCGACCAGGTCCACATTGATGAACTCGTCCGCGTCCGGGCTCGACTTCGCGAACGATAGCCCGGTTGCCATATAGATATGGATCAGCTCGTCGCAGAAGCCGTCGGAGGTCGCGATGGTGGTGAGGAACGCCATCTTCTCGGCGACCATGCCGGTCTCCTCGAGGAGCTCGCGGCCCGCGCACTCAAGCGGGTCCTCGCCGGGGTCGAGCTTGCCGGCGGGAATCTCGACCGTCACGCGGCTGAGCGCGGTGCGGTACTGGCGCACAAGGCAGATGCGGCCCTCCTCGGTGAGAGCCACGACCGCCACCGCGCCGGGATGGCGCACCACGTCGCGAAGCGCGCGGCGCCCGTCGGGCAGCTCCACCTGCAGGCGATTCACGTTGAAGATGCGGCCGGTCCAGGCGACGTCCTCGGTCAGGGGCCTTTCGGCGAGGCCCGCGTCGCGCGGGTCGTCCTCGCCGAGCACGAGCTCGCGCTCCACAGGCGCCCCGGACTCGTGCCCGGAGTCCCCGCGGTCTCCGTCGAAGGTGAAGGCGGCCACGGAACCGCGCATGTCGTCGACGGCCGCGCCGAGCTCGTCGGCCGCGTCGTTCTTGTTCTCTTCGCTCATGTTGAGCACCTCTTCCTTTGGTGCCCTCCGCGACCGATGCGGGCCGAGGAGGGCTTCTGGGCTAGCGGCCCTGGATGCAGTGCAGGCCGATATCGGTGCGGAAGGTCTTGCCCTCGAAGTCGATGAGGTCGCAGGCGGCGTAGGCCTGGGCGCGGGCCTCCTCGAAGGTGGGGGCCACGGCGGTGACGTCCAGGACGCGGCCGCCGTTGGTGAGCACGCGGCCCTCCCCGTCGAGCCTGGTGCCGGCGTGGTAGACGGTCACGCCCTCCAGCGCGGCGGCGTCCTCGATGCCGGTGATGACCTTACCCTTCTCATAGGAGCCGGGGTAACCCGCCGAGGTGAGGACCACGGATACGGCCCAGTCGTCGCCCCATCGCACGTCCTTGGCGTCGAGGGTGCCGTTGTCGCAGGCGAGGAACACGCTCACCAGGTCCGCCTGCATGCGCGGAAGGACGACCTGGGTCTCCGGGTCGCCGAAGCGCGCGTTGAACTCCAGGACCTTCGGGCCCTCGGAGGTGAGCATGAAACCGCCGTAGAGGCAGCCGGAGTAGTTGATGCCCTCGGCCGCGAGCTCGGCCACCACGCGCTTCTCGATGTCGATCATCTGCGCGAGCTCGTCGTCGGTGACCATGGGGACGGGGCTGTAGACGCCCATGCCGCCCGTGTTGGGACCCTTGTCGCCGTCGAGGGCGCGCTTGTGGTCCTGGGCGGTGGCGAGAGGGACGAGCGTCTTGCCGTCGGTGAGAGCCAGAAGCGAGCACTCGGGGCCCTCCATCATCTCCTCGACGACGACCGTCGCGCCGGCCTCGCCGAAGACGCCGGAGAAGCACTCGTGGACCCCCTCGAGGGCCTCCTCGGTGGTCTTGGCCACGATGACGCCCTTGCCGGCCGCGAGGCCGTCGGCCTTGACCACGATGGGGCCGCCGACCTGCTGCACGTAGGCCGCGCACTCGTCCTCGCTGGTAAAGCTGCGGTAGGCGGCGGTGGGCACGCCGGCGCGCGCCATGACCTGCTTGGCGAACTTCTTGCTGCCCTCCATCTGGGCGGCCTCGCCCGAGGGGCCGAAGCACGGGATGCCCGCCGCGCGCACGGCGTCCGCCACGCCCGCCACGAGCGGGGCCTCCGGGCCGATGACCACGAGGCCGATTCCGTGGGAAGAGGCCCACTCGGCGACGGCTGCGGGGTTCTCGGCATCGAGGTCGACCGTCTCGGCGAGCCCGCTCGTGCCGCCGTTGCCGGGCGCCGCGTAGATGCGGCCAGCGCGGGGGGACTCGGCGAGCTTGACGAGAAGCGCGTGCTCCCGGCCGCCGGATCCGAGCAGAAGGATATCGGTCTTTTCGTTCGTGGCCATGTGTTCCTCCTAGTAAACGAAGTGCGGGTAACCTTAGGTATTCGCAGGGGCGCCTAGCCCTCGTCCGGGTTCTTTATGAGCCCTTGGGGCAAAGGCCCCGTGGCGCCGGCCTTTATGTAGAGCGACTTCGGCGCGAAGGCCACGCCGGCGGCGTCCGCGCCGAGGCTCGCCATTATGGCGGGGCTCGTCCGGCCCCGGCCGAGCCGCATCGAGCAGAACTCGTTGGTGTCGAGGGGCTTCTCCAGCGCGCGCAGGGTCTTGGAGCCGCCGAAGCCCATGACGGCGTACACGAGGTCGCCGTCATGGGCGGCGACCGAGCTCATGGCGTGCGCCGCGCGCGCACAAAGGTCGGCGAGGTCGGTCGAGCGGGCCAACGCCGTCCATTCCCCGTGGTTGAGCAGGAAGAGCGTGCGCTCTCCCACCACGCGCAGCCGGAGGGAAGAGGCGCGGGCCATGATCCCGGAGCGCTTGCGGCGCACCGACTCCTGGACGATGGGCGCCGACGCCTCGGGAATGAAGAGCAACCTGACCTCGCGGGCAAGCTCCCGGGCTCGGTCCACGGCGTCCTCGAACGCGACGCCCTGGGTGCGCGCGCAGGCCAGGCGCTCGACGGTCATGCCGAGCCCCACGGAGGTCACTCCCGCGTCCACGGTGCGCATCACGAGGCCGCAGCCGTCGGCGGCGAGGCCCGCGTACGCCTCCTCGGCGGCGGCCCATGACCCCGTGCTGGGGAGCGACGAGCACACCGTCACGATTCGGTCGTAGCCCTCGTCGTAAAGGCGCTCGTAGACCGCGCGGAACTCCTCGGCCGTCGGCCTCGTCGCGACGGCCATGCGCCGACGCTCGAGGGCCGCGCGGGCCTCGTCGCGGTCCTCGTCGTCGCGCAGCACGCGGCCGCCGACCTCGATGCCCAGGGGCATACACACGACCTCCAGCCGCGAGATGATCTCGGGCGGGAGGTCGCAGGTGCTGTCACAGACTATGGCGAATGGGTGCTGAGCCACGAAGCCTCGGTGCCTCTTACTTCCAGTAGCGGTTGATGGTCTGCTCGCGGTCGGGGCCGACGGTAATGATGCTCGCGCGCACACCGGAGACCTGCTCGAGGAAGTCGATGTAGTCCTTGGCCTCGCGCGGCAGCTTGTAGAAGTCGCGCACGCCGGAGATGTCGCACTTCCAGCCGGGAAGCGTCTCGTAGACCGGCTTGGCGTGGTAGAAGACGCCCTGGTGCTCGGGGACGGTCGTGTAGGTCTTGCCGTCGCACTCGTAGGCCACGCAGACCTTGATCTCGTCGAGGCAGCCGAGGACGTCCAGCTTGGTGATGGCCAGGTCAGTGAGGCCGTTCACGCGCGCGGCGTAATTGACCACGACGGCGTCGTACCAACCGCAGCGGCGCTTACGGCCGGTGGTCACGCCGTACTCGTGGCCGACCTCGCCGAGAAGGTCGCCCGTCTCATCGAAGAGCTCGGTCGGGAAGGGGCCGGAGCCGACGCGGGTAAGGTAGGCCTTGGCCACGCCGAGGACGCGCTTGATGTGAACGGGGCCCACGCCGGAACCGGTGACGGCGCCGCCGGCGGTGCAGTTGGAGGAGGTCACGAACGGGTAGGTGCCGTGGTCGATGTCGAGCATCGTGGCCTGGGCGCCCTCGAAGAGGATGTTCTTGCCGCTCTCGAGCTGCTCGTTGAGGAAGAGCGAGGACTCGACGATGTAGGGGCGGATGCGCTCGGCGTAGGGCAGGTAGGTCTCGCAGATCTGGTCGACCGTGTAGGTCGGCATCTCGTAGATCTTCTCGAGGATGGGGTTGGTATAGGCCAGGGCCGCCTCGAGCTTCTCGCGGAAAATCTTCTCGTCGAGCATGTCCTGGATGCGCAGGCCGATGCGGTTCATCTTGTCCATATAGCAGGGGCCGACGCCGCGCTTGGTAGTGCCGATGAGGTTCTTGCCGAGCTTCTTCTCGTGGGCGCCGTCGAGGTCCTTGTGGTAGGGCATGACGATGTGCGCGTTGCCCGAGATCTTGAGGTTCTGGGCCGAGATGCCCTGCTCAGCGAGCATGTCGATCTCGCCGAGGAGAATCTCGGGGTCGACGATGCAGCCGTTGCCGATCACGGGGAAAGTGCCCTCGTACATGACGCCGGACGGAACCTGGTGAAGCGCGAGCTTCTTGCCGTTGGCGATGACGGTGTGGCCGGCGTTCGCGCCGCCGGCATAGCGGCAGACGACGTCGAAGTCGCCGGAAATGAGGTCGGTGACCTTACCCTTGCCCTCGTCGCCCCACTGCGTACCCACGAGAACTGATGCGGACATTCTCTTCCTCTCGTCGAGAGACATAATTACTTTCCCAGTATAGGCGTGTTATTCATCGTATCGGTTGTCTATCTCCACGAACTTGGTGGAGGTGGCGAGGAAGGTGAGGGGCACGTCGGCGATGGAGCCCGAGCGGTTCTTGGCGATGATGAAGGTCGTCTCCCCCATGGCAGGGCGGTCCTCACGCGCCGCCTCGTCCTCGCTCATGGAACGGTCGAGGAAGCAGACGATGTCGGCGTCCTGCTCGATGGAGCCGGATTCACGCAGGTCGGAGAGCTGCGGGCGCTTGCCGGTTCGGTTCTCGACGGTACGGTTGAGCTGTGAGAGGGCCACGACAGGGACCTCGAGGTCCTTGGCCATGATCTTGATTCCGCGCGACATCTCGCCGACCTCGGTGGCGCGGGAGTCGGCTCGGTGCCCGCCTTCCGGCGGGGATACGAGCTGCAGATAGTCGATGATCACGAGGCCGAGCTTCTTGCCGCGAAGGATTCGGCGGGCCTTGGCGCGGATCTCGGTCACGGTGGTGCCGGGGGTGTCGTCGATCACGATGTCGAGAGACGCGAGGTTGTTCGTGGCCTCGAGGATCTGAGGCCACTGGTCGGGCTTGATGCGCGCCGATCGGATGTCCTGCAGGCCGATGTGGGCCTCGGCGGCGAGCAGGCGCTGCGCGATCTCGGCCTTGGACATCTCGAGCGAGAAGAACGCGACGGAGGCGCCGTGGAAGGCGGCGTTCGTGGCCAGGTTCAGCGAGAAGGACGTCTTGCCCACGCCCGGGCGGGCGCCGAGGACGATCATCTGGCCGGGACGCAGGCCAAGCAGGCACTCGTCGATCTTTGGGAAGCCGGTGGAGACGCCGAGGGCGCGGTCGGGGGAACTGGCCTGCTCCTCGAGCTCGTCATAGAGATGCGCCATGATCTCGTCGAGGGACTCCTCGCTTTGGCGCACGTCGCGGTTGGTGACGTCGAGAAGCATCTTCTCGGCACGGTCCACCACTTCCTTCGTGTCCTCGGGGGCATCGAAGGCGAGGGCGGTGATCTGCGCGGAGGCCTGGATCATCTTGCGCAGGGTGGTGTCTCGATGGAGCATCTCGAGGTGACGGCGCCACCCAACGAGAGCCAGTGAGTTGTTGCCGAGGCCGAGCAGGAACGAGTGGCCGCCGACCTTCTCTAAGTCGCCCTGCGTCTTCAGATAGTCGGCCAGGCTGATGGTGTCCACCGGCAGGTTCTTGTTGAACATATCCGTGATCGCCTGGAAGATGATGCGGTGCGCAGGGTGAAAGAAATCGTCGGGCTTGAGCGAGATGAGGCATTCCTGCTTGGCCTCCTCACTAATCATCATGGCCGAGAGAACCGAGGACTCGGCCTCAAGGTCCTGGGGCATCTGCCGCCCTTCCTCCATGGTCAACATGGTCGGGCTCATTCCGTAGTCGTCTGCCACCTCGTGCCTCTCTCCCTTGGTTAGTGGCGCTATTCTACCCGGCGGCGCAATACGGGGCGACAGCGCGAGGGCAGCGCGCCCGCTTTCAACATCGCCCCAAACGCCTAAGCGGGCAATATGCGAGTTTTCAACGTTTTCAACATTCACGAGACGTAAATAATTCGGGTTTTCAACATTCAGACGGGGTTGCACGCAAAGCAGCCGTGACCGAGGGGCTGGGTACCCGGCCGGCACGGACAACAAACAGCCGAATCTGTAAACGCCGAGGTAGGAGACTTATTCTGTAATTCTCGGCACAAAAAACTCCCTTCGGGCCGCAAGACCCGAAGGGAGCCTTCAAAGCAGTTTAAGACCGACAATCGCAGCCTTAGTAGTCCCGCTTACCTGCGGCTGATGTAGAAAACCGCAGTTAGCGCAGAGAACGCGGATAAGCGCGTTACTCGGCGACCTCAGAGGTCTCGGTCTCGACCTCATCGGCCTCGGCGACCTCCTCGGCAGCCTCCTCAGCCTCGGTCACGCCGACCAGCACGGTCACCGTAGCGGCGATCTCGCGGTAGAAGTTGACCTCGACCTGGTGGGCGCCGACGCTCTTGATGGCGTTGCCGCGGCCGACGCGCTTGCGGTCGACCTCGGTGCCGAGCTGGGCCTTGATCGCATCGGCGATCTGAGCGGCGGTGACGGAGCCGAAGAGCTGGCCCTCCTCGCCGATCTTTGCGTCGACGGTCACGGACTTGCCGTCGATGGCGGCCTTGAGGGCCTCCGCGTTGGCGACGCGCTCGGCCTCGCGCTTCTCGATGTTCTTGCGGCGCTGCTCAAGCTGCTTGATGTTGCCCGGGGTGGCAGGCTGGGCGACCTTGTTGGGGAACAGGAAGTTCTCCGCGAAGCCCTGGGCGACCTCTACGATATCGCCCTCGCCGCCCTTGCCCCGAAGCTCCTCCATGAGGATGACTTTCATGGGTATCTCCTTCGGACGGTCGGCCTGAGCCGACCTTTAGTCTTGCTACAGTTCGCCCTGGACGGGGTCGCCCTCTCCGCGCCTAAGGTGACGGAAGTTCGCCCATATGTCCAGAAGCCCCACGATGCTCAAAACGATGAACCTCGCCTCGAGGAAGACGCCGCACAAACCCGCGAAGACGCGCGTCCACACAGGGACCTCTCGATCCCCGAGCAGCCGCACGAGCACGGCAAGGCCTTGCGCCGCGAGGGCGTAGCGCACGGTCAGAAGGGCGTTGCCCGAGACCATGAGCGTCGCGTCTCCCGCCATATCGCGTCTGGTGAACCAGACGGCGAATCCGGCGACGGCGGCCACGAAGACCGTCACGACCCAAAGCGGAAGGTCGAACTCGCCGAAGCGCGGCCAGTCGACCTTGCGGGCGCGCAGGCGAGAAGCCGCGAGGGCGCCGCCCGCGTAGGCGCACACGACGTAGGCCGCGGCGGCCGTGGAGTATGCCGTCGGCCAGAGGAGGCCGAGCGCCCAGACCACGGTGTTCCAGTCGGCGGAGTCGAGCCCCGCTGCTTGGAACAGGTCGCGACTACTTGACGCGACCCCTACGACCTGCTCGGTCACGTTCGTTCCGCTCGCCGCGCAGACCGCCTCGGCAAACCCTATCTGGGCCGCCCAGGAGACCGCGACAACGGCGCACGCCGTGCCCGCGCCGAGCTTCCGCGCGCGCGAGAGAAGCGCGATCGCGATTGCGGGCACGACGGCCAGGAGCGCGTCGCCCGCCCCCTCGACGCCCCAGAAGGCGCCAACAAGGGCAGAAAGAACGACCGTGCCGGCGGATACCAGGGCGTTGATGCCCCAGGACCTGCCGGTTCCCGCCGCGAGGGCCCCGAAACCCACGAGCAGGGAGGCAATCGGCGCGAACAGCCCCGCCGAGATTGCCCCGAGTGCGCATATGGCGCATGCGAAGACGAGGGGAATCCCACCTTGAGCCTCTTTTTGGGGAGGCTTACCTGCGGGGACGATTCCCTTCTCGGGTTGCCGGGGACTCTTCCCGCCTAAGCCGCGCATCCCGTCGGGAACCGGGGGACACCCGTCATTGTGCGAAGAACCCACGACGCACACGCCCTTCCTCGAGTAAAGACCCGTTCGTTAGCCGCGGTTGCGGCCGCCGCGGCTGGAGACCACGGGAACGGTGTAGGGCAGAAGGGCCATCTCGCGAGCGCGCTTAATGGCGTTGGCGATGTCCCTCTGGTGCTGCGTGCAAGCGCCAGTGACGCGGCGCGGCTTGATCTTGCCGCGGTCGGTCATGTACTTACGAAGAAGCTGCGTGTCCTTGTAGTCGATGAACGCAGTCTCCTCCTTGCAGAACTGGCAGAACTTGCGACGCGGCTGGCGCGAAAAATCTTGCTTCTGCTGAGCCATGTCTTGTTGCCTTTCGTGTGGCGGCCTCGCGGCCGCCGATGATTAAAACGGGATGTCCTCGTCGTAGACGTCCGCGGGGGGCGGGGTCTGGACGGGACGGGCCGCAGGCGCCGGCGCCGAGTAAGACGGGGCTGATGCCTGATAGCCCTGGTTGACCTGGTTGTAGGACTGGCCGCCCTGGGCCTGATAGCCCTGCTGCCCGCCCTGCTGGGCGCCGTTGCGGCCGTTCATGAAGTCGAGATCGTCGACGATGACCTCGATCTTTGAGCGGCGGCCGCCCTCCTTGGCCTCCCAGGAGCTGTAGCGAAGCCTGCCTTCGATGGCAACCTTCGAGCCCTTGGAGAGAAAGCGGGAAAGCGGTTCGGCGCGGGCGCCGAAGACCACGCAGTCGATGAAGTTCGGGTATTCCTCCCACTCACCAGTCTGCTGGTTGCGACGGCGGTCGTTGACCGCGACGCCGAGGTGCAGGATCTGGGTGCCGGACGCGGTCGCGCGCAGCTCGGGGTCCCTCGTGAGGTTGCCCGTGATCATCACCTTGTTGATGCTCATCTGTCCACTTCCTCTCTTTGCAGGCGCTACGCCTGCGCTTCCATGCCTAGTCCCTGTCCTCGCGGCGCACGATCATGTGGCGCTTGACAGCGTCGTTGATGCGCAGGACGCGGTCGAGCTCCGTGATCTGCGTGGGGTCTGCGTGGAAGTTGATGAGGGTGTAGTCACCCTCGGTGAGGTTGTCGATCCCAAAGGCGAGCTTGCGCTTGCCCCAGTCCTCGACGCTGTCGATGACGCCGCCCTCGGCGGTCACAGCAACCTCGATGCGCTTCATAGCGCCCGCGCGCTGCTCCTCGTTGGAAGTAGGATCGACAAAATACAGCAGTTCATAAGCCTTCATGTGGTCACCTCCTCTGGGCTGATGGCTCCGGGAAGTGAAGGTGCACCCGGAGCAGGAAAGTTCCAAGGGGGGATGTTAACACACGCCTCGGCGATTCCTCGCAAAGAACCTGTCGCTTTGCCGTATTTCCTCGAATTAGTCTCCCGCGCAGCCCTCTTGTTCGCTTGGGAAGGCAGCCTATCAGGCGCGCCTTGCGCCAAACTTGCGCGAATCTTTCCGCAGGCTGACAGGGCTATCAACGATTCCCAGCAAAAAGGCCCCGCGCCGTTTTCCGGCAGAGGGGCCAAGATTGGTTTAGCACATTGTTTCTCCACGGACGCGCTACTCGGACGGCGCGCTTTCCTCCGCTTGCGGCTCGTCGGACGGGCCTGCGCCGAGAACGTCGGACGAAACGGCCTCAGCAGGTTCCGCCGAGGCGACTTCAACGGCGCTCTCCTCGGCATTTAGCTGGTCGGGGGCGAGGTCCTCGCCGGTCGCGGCGTCTTCCGCAGGCTCGTCGCACGCGTGCCGGGACTCGGCGGGAGCCGCCTCGCAATAGGACTCGTGCGCGCACGGTTCCTCGGGCTTCCCACTGACCCGACCGACCACGCCCTCGGGAAGCGGGTCCTCGTCGCGGCCCCAAGCAGGCACGTTGAACTGCCGGAGCCAAAGGCCGATGCAGCAGCTCACGACCAGATTCATGAAGCTTGCCGTCACCAACGCGACGGCGGCGATCGCCACGAAAGCCGAGGCGAGCGAGCCCAACACATACAGGACGATCTCGAGAGCCAGGTCCACGGCCTGGGACTTGGTCGCGTAATAACTCATCGTGTACGCATAGTCGGCCAGGTCATAGAGACGAGGCGCGATGGCGAAGAGCGCCGGAATGAGGATGAAGAGCGAGACGAGCGCCACGGCGACGATGGCGACGAGCCGGATCAGCCAGATCCGCACGAGTCCCCACGGGTCGCGCGCGCCCATTTGCCAGAGGGTCTTCGCGCGGTACCCGGCGGCGAAGTTCTGGTAGATGGTGGCGCGCACCGAGGCGACCAGAATGAGCATCTCCAGGAAGATTCCGAAGACGTCCCACGCGAACGAGAGCAGGCCGCCCACCGCCGGGACGCTGTCCAAGGCCCGCGCCACGACTACCACGGCGATTCCCCAGCCTAGGGCCGCCACGAAGCCGCGCCACCCGCTCCGGATCAGGTCACCGACCTTCACCTTCCGGCTCGGCGCCTCGTTGGAGCCCCACGCGATGCGACGGGCCCATTCGAGCCCGTATCCAAACACGGCGAGAGGCCCGACGATGGGCACGAGCATCGCCACTGCGCAGATGAGCACGGGCTTCCACCAGCCTTTTTGCTGCGTAAGCAGGGCCCATGCGCGTCCAAAGTAGCGGCCGTCCTCGTAGCCGCCCAGATTCGTGACGTCAGTCATCGCTATCCTCTCCATCTAAATCCAGAGTCGCGCTTAGTCTACCCCGGCGGCCTTAAAACGGCCTATTCATCGGGCATCGGGGGGCGCAAATTAGGGCGCGTCGAAACTTCCATAAACCCACACAACAAGAAACCCCGGCTGCGGATGCAACCGGGGTTTCCTTCATTTACTGGCGGAGGAGGAGGGATTCGAACCCTCGTACCCCGAAGGGTAAACGGTTTTCGAGACCGCCGCATTCGACCACTCTGCCACCCCTCCGTAGGGTGAACGGGGGCCCTGAGGCCCCCGTGAATTTACTGGCGGAGAGTCTGGGATTTGAACCCAGGATACGCTTTAGACGTATACACGATTTCCAATCGTGCTCCTTCGGCCACTCGGACAACTCTCCATATGTGATGGCGCGGGTGTTATTGTACATAAAAATCCAGCCTGCGCCACTGACTTTTTTCGCAATTGCTAGGATTGTTTGGATTTCTTTTTGTTTGCGCAGCTAGGAGCCCCATGATTCCCGCAGATTTCTCCATGGACGCCACTGTGGCCGTCTCTCTCCCCGCCTGGCTCGACCTCGCCTCAGTGGCGGTCGGCGGAATTTCCGGTGCCCTCGTGGCCCGCGAAAGGAAGCTCGACCTTGTGGGCTACATCGGCCTCTCGCTTCTGTGCGGCCTCGGCGGCGGGCTCATCCGCGACATGTCCATGCAGGTGGGGACCGCGTACATGCTCGAGAGCCCCTACGCGATTCCGGCAGCTGCGGCCATCGCCGTCGCGGTCTTCTACTTCGGGCGCGTATTCGAGCGGGTCCCCGACCTCATCGAATGGGTCGACATCATCTCCGTGGGCCTCTTTGCCCTTGCAGGGACCGACAAGGCCGTCGTGCACTCGCTGCTCCCCATCTCGGCGATCCTGATGGGCACGCTCACGGGCGTGGGCGGCGGCATGCTGCGCGACGTCTTCCTGGGGGACGTGCCGAGGATTTTCCGGCCGTCGAACTACTATGCCGTCTGCGCCACGGCCGGCAGCCTGAGCTATTACGCGCTGGTCATATGGCTCGGCGCCAACAAGTACATCGCCGCCGCGGTCCTCATGGCGGTGACCGTGGGGCTTCGTCGCTGGTCCCTTAGCCACGGCGCCACGACCTCGGGCGAGCACGACCTCACGCCCCATCTCAAACGCATGATCCGCAAGAAGGCTCGTCACGACTAAGGCAGAGCTTTGGCGGGCTGCCGGAAGGCGGCGATAGGCGCGGCGGGGCCGCCCGGCAGAGGGGATGCGCCGGGCGGCCTTTCCTTACCCGCGCGGCCGATGGTTCGCGCGGCCGTCCCACACGGTATTAGGCCGTCCCATGAACAGCCGAAACGCAAGACGGGCGCCGCCGGAATCTCTTCCCGGCGGCGCCCGTTGCTCATACTCAGCCGATGGCGCGATAAACGACGCGCTTCTCGGTAGGCCCGAGGACCCTACTTCTTGACCTTGCCGTTGCGGACGGCCCACTTACGGCGCTCGGTCTCGTTGAGGATGCGCTTGCGCATGCGGATGGACTGCGGAGTGATCTCCACGAGCTCGTCGTCCATGATGTACTCGAGCGCCTCCTCGAGCGAGAAGGTCTTGGGCGGGGTGAGCTGCACGGAGATGTCCGCAGTGGAGCTGCGCTGGTTGCCGAGCGACTTGCTTCGGGCGATGTTGACCACCATGTCGCCGGGCTTGGAACGCTCGCCCACGAGCATGCCCTCGTAGCACTCGTCGCCGGGGCCCACAAAGAGCTGGCCGCGCTCCTGCAGGGTGCCGAGCGCGTAGGCGACGGCCTTCTCGGTGCTCATGGAGATCATGGCGCCGTTCTGGCGGACGCCGATCTCGCCGGCGTAGGGTCCGTACTCGAGGAAGGTGTGATAGAAAACGCCCTCGCCGTGGGTAACGTTGAGGATGCGGTTCTTGAGGCCCATGATGCCGCGGGTCGGGATCTTGAACTCGAGATGGGTCTGCGCGGCGCCGGACTCCATGCTGATCATGGTGCCGCCGGCGTTGCCGAAGACCTCGATGACCTTACCGGAGTACTCGCCCGGGCATTCGACGACGGCCTGCTCGACGGGCTCGACGGTGTTGCCGTTCTCGTCCTTCTTGAAGAGGACGCGAGGGCGGCCGACCTGGAACTCGAAGCCCTCGCGGCGCATGGTCTCCATAAGGACGGAGAGGTGCAGGATGCCGCGGCCGGAGACCTCGATGCCCGTCTTGTCCGGGAGCTCCTCGATGCGCATGGTCACGTTGTTCTCGCGCTCCTGGAAGAGGCGCTCCTTGAGCTGGCGACCGCCCACGATGTCGCCCTCGCGGCCCACGAGCGGGGAGGTCGAGGGCTCGAAGACGATGCCCAGGGTCGGCGGATCGATCTCGATGGGCTCGAGCTCGACGGGGTTCTCGGGGTCGGTGTAGACGTCGCCGATGTCGGTGGAGTCGACGCCCACGACCGCGGCGATGTCGCCGGCCACGGCCTCGTCGCACTCCTTGCGGCCCAGGTAGTCGAAGGTAAAGAGCTGTTTGACCTGGCTCATGGCTCGCGAGCCGTCGTTCTTGACGACGAGGATCTTGTCGCCGGAGTGGATGGTGCCGGAATAGATGCGGCCGATGCCGATGCGGCCCACGTACTCGGAGTGGTCGATGGTCACGCACTGCAGCGCGAGCGGGCCGTCGGGATCCACGTCGGGCGCGGGCAGGTCGTCGACGATCATGTCGAGCAGCGGGTACATGTCGGCGTTGTCATCGGCGGGGTCGAGGCGCGCGAAGCCGTTGACCGCGGAGGCGTAGACCACGTGCTCCATGGCGAACTCGAGCTGCTCGTCGGTGGCGCCGAGGTCGGCCATGAGGTCGAGGCAGTCGTTATAGGCCTTCTCGGGGTCGGAGCCGGGCTTGTCGATCTTGTTCACGACGATCATGACGGAGAGGCCCGCGGCGATGGCGTGCGAGAGCACGAAGCGGGTCTGGGGCATCGGGCCCTCGGCCGCGTCGCACAGCAGCAGAGCGCCATCGGCCATGCGCAGGACGCGCTCGACCTCGCCGCCGAAGTCGGCGTGGCCCGGGGTGTCGATGACGTTGATCTTGATGTCTTTATACTCGATGGAGATGTTCTTCGCCAGGATGGTGATGCCGCGCTCGCGCTCCTGGTCGTTGGAGTCGAGGACGCGCTCCTCGACCTGCTGGTTCGCGCGGAAGGCGCCGCTGGCCTTGAGCAGCTCGTCCACGAGCGTGGTCTTGCCGTGGTCGACGTGCGCGATGATGGCGATGTTCCTGATGTTCTCCTGGCGCATATGTCCCTCTCGATTGGGTTCTGCCTCATTTTTCGGCAACCCGGGGCATTATACAGCGCCAACGGCGGCGAGAAGGGCTTACAGGGGCCTGTCACGGCATCTACAGGAGCAAGGGGCGAGAAGGGCTTTTGCCACAAAAATAGGGCGGGAGAAGACGCTCGCCCTTTACCGTGCCCATTGCCCGCTACAGCAGCGGCGGCACCTCCCCGGCCGCCTCCGGTGCAGTCCAGCCGAACGTCTCCTCGTCGCCCGTCACGTCCACGAGGGAGAAGGCGGAATAGCTGCGGTAGCCGCGCTCACCGAACTCGAGGATAACGGCATCCTGGTAGGCGCCGTCCTCGTCGGCGATGGCGCCGCGGTAGGCGAGCGCCGCGCGAACGACCTCGGGACCCGCCTCAGCCGCCTTCTTATGGGCACCCTCCAGGCACTCTTCCGCGCCGTCCTCGGCGAACTCAAAGCTCGCGACCTCGCCGTCCTTGCCCCCGAGGGCAAGAAGCACGTGCAGCTCCTCGCCGACGGCAAGCACGTCGAGCGCCTTGCCGAGAAGCGCACTCGCCAGCTCGTCGGTCTTCTCGGAGACGCCCTCGCGGAGCTCGTCGTTGTTCGCCATGCGAATCCCTTCTTCGGTGTTTGTTAGCAGCATCCTACCGCAAGCGACCTAGCTGCCGGCGATTCCCGCTCAATCGACGGAATCGAGGTCCGCCAGTTTGTGTCGAGGCGTGTGTGGAGGCACATGACGCCCTCTCGGCCTTAAAGGCCATATCACACCTTCATCTCACGCGCGGTGCGGGCCTCCTCGACCTTGCGGACAATTTCGTCATAGCGCTGGAAGGTCTCCATGCTCATGACTGCGAAGAATCGCTTCTCACCAGGTTCGGGCAGGAACTCGGTGCTACAACACCCAAAACCGGCTGACCACGAGCCCTAAAACAACGTCGCGCAGTAATGGCGGAACTCGATCCGCCCTGGAATACCAGCGCGCAGCAACGGCCGAGCCTAATCCGCCCTGAAACGGCGCCGCGCAGTAACCGTTCGTTACTGCGCGGCGCAATTCCGGGGGCGGACAGGGACTTATCGTTACCGCGTGCAGCGATTGCAGGGCGGGCAGGGACCCACGGTTACTGCGTGGCGCAATTCCAGGGCGTGCCGGCGCATAGAAAAACCGCCGGAGCCTCGGGCCCCGGCGGCAACACATTCTCTGGTGGAGACAATGGGGTTCGAACCCACGACCTCAGGCTTGCAAAGCCCGCGCTCTCCCAGCTGAGCTATGTCCCCATTCGCGTTTCCACTCGATTCAAAAGAATAACCGCCCCAGCGGCGACTCGGCTAACGCTGGGGCGGCTATTGCCAAGGAAAAGTGGTGGGCCTGACAAGGTTCGAACTTGTGACCTCCCGGTTATCAGCCGGACGCTCTGACCAACTGAGCTACAGGCCCTTGACGCAAGAAAGTATATTACGCACCTTCCCTAGTCCCGTCAACCACTTTTTTGAAAAAAATTCTGGGGCGCGTGAAAAATCGTGTGCGCGGGTAGGATATCCCACCGAAAGACACCGATTCGCCGGGAGCAAGAAGTGCGCTTACGCAAGATGGACATCGCGGTCGTGGCCGTGGGCGAGAACCCTCTGCCCTCGTTCGTCGTGCTCGAGCAGAGCGAGGAGGAGCAGGACGAGGGTGCCCGGGGCAATGCGCTGAGGGTCGCTGAGGACAAGGACGGGCGCTCGGGCAATGGCAAGGGCGCCGAGGCCGCCGAAAACCTGAGTGCCTCGGGCTACAGGGAAGAGGAGCCGTTTGGAAAGCCCCGTGAGGCGCGCACCCCCGCCGTCCTCGACCGCCGCGGGCGGCGACGCCTCCCCATCCGCATCGGCTCGACGGAGGCCGCCGCCATTAGCAGCGGGGTCAACGCCGAGAAAGGGCGCCGACCCAAGACCCACGACCTCCTCGCCGCGACCGTCAAGGCCCTCGGCGCGGAGCTCCTCTGCGCGCGCATTACCAAGGTCTCGGGCGCCACGTTCTACGCCCAGCTCGTCTTGCGCGCCCAGGACGGTTCAGAGGTCTGCGTCGACGCCCGCCCCTCCGACGCGATCGCGCTCGCGGTTCGCCTCGGTGTGAGCGTCCTCGCCTCCGAGGACGTTCTCGAGGCCGCTTCCATGCTCGACTTCACCGAGATCGAGCAGGCCGTCAAGGCATCGCAGCTCGCCGACTTCCATGACTTCGTGGAAAACGTCGCCCCCGAAGATTTCAAGCGGGCTGAGTAGGCTTCATACCGGGCAAGGAAACCCGCGGCTCGCAATCACGCTGCACAAAAAAACGAGGTTGTGCGTGTATTATTAAAGATCTGATGCTTATTTTGAAGCCTTGATTCATCGGTTTCCTGCGGTTTTGCTCACGCCGCCCGCTCCCCGAGGCCTTCCCCATCTGCCTCACCCCTTAGAAATCCACGCAGGATCTCGAAAAAGTGATCAAAAAAGCCCCCGGGAGCCTCAATACGGGCCCCCGGGGGCTTGTTAACGTGCAGACGCGGGCGAAGCCGGCCACGGGAGCGGCGGCTACTCCCCGGTCTCCCCAACCTGAGGATCGGCGTCGTCCCCCTCGCCATCCCCGAGGATCATGGCGGACTGGTCATCCTCGCCGGACTCCCCGGGCACGTCGCCCTTATCCGACGCCGCCATGCGCGCGACGGCGCTCACGGCGTCGCCGTCGTCGAGATTCATCACGCGGACCCCCTGCGTGGAGCGCCCGAGGCGGCTCACGTCGGCCACCTTCACGCGGATAACGGCGCCCTCGCTCGACATAATCATCAGCTCGTGGTCCTCGCCCACGATGCGGCAGGCAACGAGCTGCCCCTTCTTCTCCGTCATCGTGATGGTGAAGACGCCCTGTCCGCCGCGCTTGTGCTCCGGGTACTCGGACACGGGCGTGCGCTTGCCGTAGCCCTTCTCGGTGATGACGAAGAGATCGCCGCTGCCGTTGGTGATCTCCATGCCGAGCATGCGGGCGTCGCCCTTGAGGGTGATGCCGCGCACGCCGGAGGTGTCGCGCCCCATCGGGCGGACGTCGCCCTCGGGGAACATAATGGCCTTGCCGTCGCTGGACACGAGCATGACCTTGTCCCCCTCGCGCACGCGGCGGACGTTCACGAGCTCGTCGCCCTCGCGCAGGTTGATGGCGATGATGCCGTCGCGGCGTGTGCGGTCGTAGGCGCTCATGGCGGTCTTCTTGACCGTGCCGCCCGCGGTGGCGAACATGAGGTACTCGTCGGCGGGGAAGTCGCGGCAGGTAATCACGGCCGTGGCGTGCTCGCCCTCGGAGAAGGGCACGAGGTTGACCATCGCGGTGCCGCGCGCCGCGCGCTGGCCGATGGGCAGCTCATGGACCTTGAGGCGGTAGACCTTGCCCTTGTTGGAGAAGAAGAGCACGTAGTCATGGGTGCTCGCGACAAAGAGGTCCTCGACGAAGTCGTCGTCCTTGAGGTTCACGCCCTGGACGCCCTTTCCGCCGCGCTTCTGGGCGCGGTAGGTATCGAGCGGCGTGCGCTTAACGTAGCCCGCGTGCGTGCAGGTGACGACCATGTCCTCCTCGGCGATGAGGTCCTCGACGTTGAGGTTCTTGGTGCCCCGGGCCGATATCTCCGTGCGGCGCTTGTCGGCGAACTTGCGGGAGATCTCGCGCATCTCGTCCTTGATGACGCCAAGGATCTTGGCCGGGTTGGCGAGAAGGTCCTCGTAGTACGCGATCGCGCGGCGAAGGCCCGCGAGCTCCTCCTCGATCTGGTCGCGAGAAAGGCCGGTCAGGCGGCGCAGGCGCATCTCGAGGATAGCCTGGGTCTGCTCGGCGGTGAAGCCGAAGCGCTCGATGAGGCGCTCGCTCGCCTCGGTGTCGGTGCGGCTCGAGCGGATGATGCTGATGACCTCGTCGATGTGGTCGAGGGCCATGAGGTAACCCTCGAGGATGTGGGCGCGGGCCTGGGCCTTCTTGAGGTCGAAGCGGGTGCGCCGGGTCACCACGTCGACCTGGTGGTCGATGTAGTGCTGCAGCATCTCGCGCAGGGTGAGGAGCTTCGGCACGCCGCCCACAAGCGCCAGGTTGATGACGCCGAAGGTGGTCTGCAGCTGCGTGTACTTGTAGAGATTGTTGAGGACGACCTGCGGGATGACGTCCTTCTTGAGCTCGATGACGAGCCTGATGCCCTTCTGGTTGGACTCATCGCGCATGTCCGAGACTCCCTCGATGCGCTTCTCGTTCACGAGCTGGGCGATCTTTTCCTGCAGGGAGCCCTTGTTGACCTGATAGGGCATCTCGGTGAAGACGATGCGGCTGCGGCCGGTCTTGGTCGTCTCGACGTGGGCCTTCGCGCGGACGGTGATGGACCCGCGGCCCGTCTCATAGGCGTCGCGGATGCCGTCGGTGCCCATGATCACGGCACCCGTGGGGAAGTCGGGGCCGGGCATGACGCCCATGAGGTCCTCGGTCGTCGCCTCGGGATTGTCGATGAGCATGCAGGTGGCCTCGATCGCCTCGCCCAGGTTGTGGGGCGGGATGTTCGTGGCCATGCCGACGGCGATGCCGCCGCAGCCGTTGACGAGCAGGTTCGGGAAGCGCGCGGGCAGGACCTGCGGCTCGGCGAGGGATTCGTCGTAGTTGGGCTGCCAGTCGACGGTGTCCTTCTGCAGGTCGCGCAGCAGCTCCATGGCGGGCTTGGCGAGACGGGACTCGGTGTAACGCATGGCCGCCGCGCCGTCGCCGTCGATGTTGCCGAAGTTGCCGTGGCCGTCGATGAGCGGCGTGCGCATGGAGAACCACTGGGCGAGGCGGACCATGGCCTCGTAGACTGCGGAGTCTCCGTGCGGGTGGTACTTGCCGATGACTTCGCCGACGGTCCAGGCGGACTTCTTGTGCGGGCGGTTGGGGAAGATGCCCGACTCGTTCATGGCATAGAGAATGCGGCGGTGGACCGGCTTTAAGCCGTCGCGGACGTCCGGCAGGGCGCGCGCGGTGATGACCGACATCGAGTACTCGATGAAGGACTGGCGCATCTCGTGGCCGAACTCCTTGAGCTGGAGCGCGCCGCCGTGCTCGTCGGTCTCTCCGGAGTCGACGCCGGTGCCGGCGTTGCCGAACTCCTCCTCGAGCTCGCCGTCGTCGTCATCGTCCTCGGCGTCGTCGCCCGCCTCGGTCTCGTCGTAGACGTCCTCGCCCTCGTCGGTGGCCTGGGCGCGGTCGAGCAGGCGCCGGAGGTCCTCGGGCAGGGACTCGTTGCTCTCGCCCTGGTTGTTGGTATCGTCTGCCACTTAAGGCCTTTCTCGAATGGCCAACGTCCGCGTTGGCCCTACTTGTTGACACGAAACAGCGCGGGGCCTCCCGGCGCCTCGGGTCGGCAGGAAAGCGAGGGTGGCGCGCAGGGGGCGCCGGCGCTCGGGTTCCCGCGGAGACGGCGCGCCGGGGGAGGCCTTTAGGCGTCGAGGAACCGCGCGTCGTGGGCATGCCGCTCGATGTACTCGCGGCGGTACTCGACCTGGTTGCCCATGAGCTCGCGCACCGCCTTCTCGGCGGCGGCGGCGTCGTCGATGGTCACGCGCTGAAGGATGCGGGTGCGCGGGTCCATGGTGGTCGACGCCAGCTGCTTGGGGTCCATCTCGCCGAGGCCCTTATAGCGCTGGACGGTATAGGGGCGCTTCTTCTTGCGCGCCTTGCCGTTGGAGAGGTCGGACGAGCCCTCGGGGTCGTCGTCATCTTCATCGGAGGCAAAGCCGAGCTCGCGGATCTTTCGCTTGAGGATCTCTTCCTCGGGCTCCTTGCCGTTGGGATAGACGTAGTAGATCTTTTTGCGCACCTTGATGCCGAAGATCGGCGGGCAGGCGGCGTACACGTAGCCGGCGTCGATAAGCGGGCGCATGTACTTGTAGAAGAACGTGAGGAGAAGGATGCGGATGTGCGCGCCGTCGACGTCGGCGTCCGTCATGATGATGATCTTGTGGTAACGGGCCTTGGCGAGGTCGAAGTCCCCCATGTCGCCGCCGGACCCGGTGACGCCCGTGCCCACCGCGGTGATGAGCGACTGGATCGTGTCGGACGAGAAGGCGCGGGCATCCCCGACGCGCTCCACGTTCAGGATCTTTCCTCGCAGGGGGAGGATCGCCTGGATATCTCGGCGACGGCCGTCCTTGGCCGAGCCGCCTGCCGAGTCGCCCTCCACGATGAAGAGCTCGGTGAGCTCGGCGTCGCGACAGGAGCAGTCGGCGAGCTTGCCGGGCAGGTGCGCGGTCTCGAGAAGGGACTTGCGGCGCGTCGCCTCGCGCGCCTTGGAGGCGGCGGTGCGCGCCTTGGAGGCCTGCAGGGCCTTGTTCACGATCGATCGCGCCGGTTTCGGGTGCTCCTCGAGGTACTCGGCCAGCCCGTCCGTCACGACCTTCATCGTGAGCGGGCGCATGAAGGAGCTGCCGAGCTTGGCCTTGGTCTGGCCCTCGAACTGGGGGTCGCCGAGCTTGACGGAGATGACGGCCGTGAGGCCCTCGCGGATATCGTTGCCCGTGAGGTTAGCGTCCTTCTCCTTAAGAAGCCCCTGCTTACGGGCATAGTCGTTGACCACGCGGGTAAGCGCGGTGCGGAAACCCTCCATGTGGGTGCCGCCGTCGGGGGTGTAGATGTTGTTCGCGAAGCTCATCACGCGCTCGGAGTAGGAGTTACACCACTGGATGGCGACCTCGACCTCGCCGCGCTTGGCGGGGTCGTCCGAGTCGTTCCTGCCCTCGATATAGATGGGCTCGGCGAGGCCGTCGGGAACCTCCTCACCGGAATTCAGGAACTTGACGAAGTCGATGATGCCGCCGGTGTAGCAGAACTCCTCGACGCGCGGGGTCTTCTCGCGCTCGTCGGTGAGAACGATCTTGAGCCCGCGGTTCAGGAACGCCATCTCCTGCAAGCGGTCGTGCAGGGTGTCGTAGTCGTAGACCGTGGTCTCAAAGATCTGGTCGTCCGGCCAGAAGGAGATGGTGGTGCCCGTGTCCTCGCAAGTGCCGACGACCCTCATCTCCTGGGTCGTCTTGCCGCGGGAGAAGCGCATCTCATAGACCTGGCCGTCGCGGCGGACCTGGGCGACCATCTTGGTGGAGAGCGCGTTCACGACGGAGGAGCCGACGCCGTGCAGGCCGCCGGAGACCTTATACGCCGCGTTGTCGAACTTGCCGCCCGCGTGCAGGATGGTGAGGACGACCTCGAGGGTCGGAATCTTCTTCACAGGGTGGGGGTCGACCGGGATCCCTCGGCCGTTGTCCACGACGGTGATGGAGTTGTCGGCATGCACCGTCACGAGGATCTGGGTACAGAAGCCGGCCAGGGCCTCGTCGACGGCATTGTCCACGATCTCCCACACGAGATGGTGCAGGCCGGTCGCGCTCGTAGAGCCGATGTACATGCCCGGGCGGACGCGGACCGCCTCAAGGCCCTCGAGGACCTTGATCTCGCTGCCGTCGTACTGCGCCTCAGTGTCGTTTGCCACGCGCACGTCCTTCCCCGATGGGGCGAGAGGGCCCCGATTCGCTTCCGATGGATGACCGCTTGAATTTGCGGACCAACCAAAAACAACCCTAGAGACATACAATGATACCGCATCAGAGGCCTTCTAAGGCTCTCTGAGGGGCTATGTATTGTTTTTGCCCACATCCGTCTTACTGCGCCGCAGAGACGCGCACATCGCCTTATAGACCTTCTCGCGCAAGGCGTCCGGCAGCTTGGCCGTCGCCTCGCGGGCCTCGGCCTCCTCCTCGGCCGTGAGCGCGGGCGGCTCGGGCGCGGAGGCGCGCTTCTTTGCGCCCGCCTCCTTGTGCGCGCGCTCGGACGCGGGGCGACGGTCCTGCCTGAACGTTATGTCCGAGAACTCCCAGCCCGCCGCGGCCATTCGCGCGCGGTAGACCTCGCGGTTCGCATTGAAGTCCACGGCGCGGGCGCGGGTGTCCGTGTACACGACGAAGAGAGGCGCCTCGCCGGCGCGCTTGGGCCCTGCGATGTAGGTGCCGCAGGTGTGTTCGCGCTCGACGGGGCCGTTGACCTGCATCCATGCGCGCTGGGCCTGGCGCGCCGGACCCATCGCGCGCCGCGCCTCGGGGGTCTCGAGCAGCTGCCTCACGGCATCTCCCGCCGAGGTCAGGGAGGCGAACTCGTCCACCTTCGTCATGCGTAGCTCACCACCTCCGCGCCCGCGAGGACGCCGTCGTCGAAGTACCCCAGGTTCGTCGTGGTTATCACCGACTGCGTGCCGGGAAGGAGAAGCCCCACCACGGCCGAGCGGCGCGTCTCGTCGAGCTCGCTCATCACGTCGTCGAGCAGCAGCAGCGGACGCGACCCCACGATCTCCTCGGCCAGCTCGACCTCGGCCATCTTGAGGGCGAGGACCACGGAACGCTGCTGGCCCTGGGAGGCGAAGGCGCGGGCGTCGCGGCCCTGCACCGTAAAGAGGACGTCGTCGCGATGCGGCCCCACGGTCGTCTGCCGCAGGCGCATATCGGTCTGCCGGGCCTCGGCGATCCTCGCGGCGAGAAGCTCCTCGAGCTCCGCGCGGCCCGCCCCCGCCTCGACCGCGCCCGCGCTGCACGCGTAGGAGCACCCGAGCTCCTCCCCGCCGGAGATCCGCGCGTAGGCGGCCGCGACCTTCGGGGCGAGGCGCTCGAAGAGCCTGAGCCGCGAGGCGAGCAGCGCCGCGCCGCCGGCGGCCACGCTCGCGTCCCAGGCGTCGAGGAGCGAGAGGTCCGGCCGCTCATCCTTGAGCAGGCGGTTCCTCTGCTCGACGGCGCGCGTGTAGGCGCTGAGCAGCCGCGAGTAGCCCGCGGCGGCCTGCCGGCCGAAGCCGTCGAGCTCGTCGCGGCGCACATGGGCCCCGCGCTTGACGAGCGCGAGGTCGTCGGGGGTAAAGAGCACGGACATCAAGGTCCCGGCAACGTCCGAGGCCTGGACCTTCTTGCCGTTGCGGGAGAACCGCCGGCACCCGGCGCGCACATCGAGGCGCACGTCGATCGCGCGCCCGTCGCCCTCCAGGCGCGCGGCGGCGCGCCCCGCCTCCGCCCCCTCGCGAACGAGCTGGGCCGGGGCGGGGCGCCTGAACGAATAGCCCGCCGTGAGCAGCTGGAGCGCCTCGACGGTGTTCGTCTTTCCAGAGGCGTTGGGCCCCACGAGCACGGTCGTGCCGGGGCCGAGCGCCACCGAGCGCTCGCCCATGCTGCGGAAGTCGGTGAGGGCGAGCTGTGCGACTGCGAGGCCCACCGCTCCCCTAGAGGCGCACCGGCATGAGCAGGTACAGGTAGTTGACGGCGCCGTTGGACTTAAAGATGCCCGGCTGAGCGGAGCTCTGGAGCTCGAGGCGCAGGGTCTTGGAGCCCGCGACGGCGTTCATGCAGTCGAACACGTAGTGGTAGTTGAGAGCGATGGAGAGCGCCTGGCCCTCGATCCTCGCGTCGATGACCTCAGAGGACTCGCCCTGCTCCGGCGAGGAGGCGGAGAGCCTCACGAAACCGCCGTCCGGATCGATGTCGAAGCGCACGGAGGCGTTGGTCACGGCGATGACGGACACGCGCTTGAGGGCCGCGGAGAGGGCGGCGG
Source organism: bacterium (assembly GCA_963605405.1). GTDB lineage: Bacteria > Actinomycetota > Coriobacteriia > Coriobacteriales > Atopobiaceae > Paratractidigestivibacter. The sequence goes on from CAVCUP010000003.1 coordinate 93,940, forward strand.
TGCTCACCTCGACGGCCGTGCCGCAGGTGGGGGGCAGCAGCTGCTTGTAATCGGGGAAGTTGCCCTCGATCTTTCGGCAAACGAAAGTCGTCGTGTCGAAGGCGAATACGACCTGGCTCTCGGCCACGCCGATGCGAATCTTCTCGCTCATGGAGGGCATAGAGAGGACGTCGTGGAACACGTTGCCCGAAACGATGGCGCGGAACGCCTCCCCGGCCGGGGCCTCGGCGTTGGCGTCGCACACGGCCAGGCGGAAGGAGTCCGTGGCCACCAGGCGCATGGTGTTGTCCTCGACGGTGAGCAGGATACCCTGCAGGATCGCGCGGGAGGTCTCCTTGGAGGTCACCTTATAGACCTTGTCCACCATGACGGAGAGAAGGTCGCTCGGCAGCTCGATCTCTCGCTCGGGGTTAACGGTGGGGAAACCCGACCAGTCGGCGGGCGAGAGCGTGTTCAGGCGGAAGGAGGACTTGTCGCACGTAATCGAGATGGTCCTCTCGCCGCCGTCGAAGGTCACCGCGGCGTCGGGGAGGGTCTTCACGATGCTCGTGAGCACCTTGCCGGACACCACCGTCTCGCCCTCCTCCTCGACGTTGGCGGGGATGAGATGGCGGATGGAGATGGTAAGGTTGTTGGTCTGGAACTCGAGCGTGCCCTCATAGGCACGGATATATATGCCCGAGAGGATCGGCAACGTGGAGTTGGCCCCCATTCCCTTGGCCACCACGGTGAGGGCTTTGAGGAGCGAGGACTGGCTTACGGTGAACTTCATCTTCCGACCCTTCTTGTTATTTGTACTTATATATATATCTATAAAACCAGTAGTAATAATAAGGCGTGTAGAAAAGAAGAAAACCCCTAAGAACCCGAGGTCAGCGCCCTTATAGAAGATGTTGAGGAAGCACTTGGTTTTCGTCATCGTTCTACAATGCCCGACGACCACGAAAAGTTTTGAACATCGTGCGCGGGGTTTTCGTCTACGTCTAGACCGGGCGTTTACAACTTTTGAACATCGTCTTTCCCGGACTTTCCCTGAGGGCCTCGTGCCGGCGTCACGACTCCCCCGTCGCCTCCTCCCGGATCTTCATGAGCTTCTCGGTGAAGGAGCGGTCCTTCTTCTTCTGCTCGTCGATCACCTGCAGGCTGTGTTTGATCGTGGCATGGCTGCGGCCGCCGAACTTGGCCCCGATGTCCGCCAGGGTCTGGTCGCAGAGGTCGCGGCACAGCCAGATGGCGATGTGGCGGGGCTCCATGAGCGACTTGTTGCGCTTGGAGCCCACGAGGTCGTCGTGGCCGATGTCGTAGTGGCGCTCGACGGCCTTCTGGACCTGCTCGATAGTCACGCGGCTCTCGCTGGCGGGCCAGACCTGGGTGCAGATGGAGAGAACCTCCTCGTCGCTCAGCTCGCCGCCTGCCCTGACCGCGCGCGCGGAAGAGGCGAGGCAGCGCTGGCAGAAGCCCTCGATCAGGCGGATGTTGTTTCCCGCCTTCTCGGCCATGAGGCGCTGCGTGCGCTCGGAGATGGGGGCGATGGTCCCCTCGAGGCCGTCTGTCTTGGCGTCCTCGAGGGCCCGCTCGCAGAACTTCTCGATGAGAAGGACGCGCAGCTCGTAGCTGGGAACCATGACGGGGGCGATCTGGCCGCCGCCGATTCGCGAGGTCACGCGCTCGTCGAAGCCGTCCTTGCCCATGCCGAGCTCGGCCGGCGTGCGGTCGGCCGCGAGGACCACCCACTTGCCCGCCGCGCGCAGCGTGTTGAAGGTGTCGAAGAAGAAACTGATGGTGCCCGCCTTGCCGGCGAGGCCCTGGACGTCGTCGATGATGAGCACGTCGATGTCCGCGTAGCTTTGGCGCAGCTCGTCGGCCGCGGACTTGCGCTCGGAGCGCGACGCGTTGACGTAGTCGGATATGAACGAGCTCGCGTCCTTGTAGACGCAGATGCGCGAGGGGTCGTTCTCGGCGATGTAGTTCTGGATGGCGCGTAGCAGGTGGGTCTTGCCGAGGCCGCTCTTGCCGTAGATGAAGAGCAGATTGAAGTTCTTGTTCACGCCGTTGGCCACCTGGATGGCCGAGTCGAAGGCGATGCTGTTCTCCTCGCCGCGCACGAATCGGTCGAAGGTGAGCTTGGAATCGCCGGCACCCACGTCCTCCACCAGGGGATTCTTCGCGCGTCGGCGCTCGGCCTCGCGGCGCGCTGCGTCGGCGCCGGCTCGCCAGGAGTCCTCCTCGAGGCCGCTCGCGGCATGGTCGGCCCGGGGAGCCGGCTCATGCGCGGCGTAAGTGGCGGCCGCTTGCTGCGCCGCGTCGACCTCCTCGCGCGTCATCGACGAGACGTGCGGCTTCGCGGGGGCATGGGCCCCGCCGAGGGCGAGCTCGAGCGTGACCTTCTCGAAGGCGGCCTCGCTCATGGCCGCCTCGATCTCCTCGGTGTTCTGAGAGATCTTGCGCAGGGCGAGGCGCATGGGGGTCTCCGCCTTGAGCACGCCGTCCTCGAGGCTCACGGGCACGCAGCTGCGCAGCATGGCCATGAACGACTCGGGCTTGCCGGCGTCGGCGAGGATGTCGAGGGTGTCTTCCCAGAGCACCGCCGCGTCTGATTCTTCGGATATGTCCATGGCTCCATCCCCGGGATTGTCGAAAAGTATCGACAAGTATACGGGACTGTCGAAAACCCTGCGCCTGTTTTCGACAATTCAACCGATGGTTTGTCGAAGATTCCCGGCATCGGCGCCGTTGGGAAAACTCCAACGCCTTAGAATTGCGGCTTTCTCGCTTCATGAGTCGATGCAGAGGACCTCTTCCCAGGGTCATGGCCGAGAAAAGGCCCCGCGCGAGGGGCGCGGGGCCTTCGGGTGACGCTGCTTGTGGAGAGGGCCGCCCGGTTAGCGCGTGAGCTGGGTGCCGACGGCGGTTAGATAGTGCTTCTGGCCGCGTTTGGTCACGTATCCTGCGGCCACGAGCGCCGCGAGCTCGCGAGACCAGGTGGGGCCGGAGTAGCCGAGCGAGTTGGCGAGGTCGGTGGGGCCGCAGCTGCCGTTGGCGGCGAGATACTCGATGATCATCCAGCCGCGTTCGCTCAGGGCCGGCGCGGCCGCGCCCGCGGCCCCGGGCTCTGCGGCGGGTTGCTGGGGACTCGCCGGGTCGAGGGGCTGCGGTGCTGCGCCCTGCGGATATCCTTGCTGGTAGAAGGGCTGCGCCACGGGCTGAGCCGAAGGCTGCCGCATCGGTTGCTGCTGGTAGTGCGGCTGTTGGGTCGCCGGGGCCTGCGCCGGCTGCGGGTATCCCTGCTGCGGCCAGCCCTGCGCGGGCTGCTGGGGCCATCCCTGCGGGGCCTGCTGTTGCCATGGCTGTGGCCACCCCTGCTGCCACGGCGCCTGAGCTTCGGCCGGGGCCTGGTACATTGGCTGCCCCGCGTACATCGATCCTGCTTGGGCGGGGTAGGCGGGGACTCCGCCCATCGCGGCCCGGGAAGCCGGCCCGTCGTGCGCCGGACCGCGAGAGATGTCGCGTGCCTCTTCTTTGGGGCGCACGGAGATGGTGACGACGGTCCCTCCCTGGATGTTGTCCTCGATGGTGAGACTCCCGCCCTTGTCCTCCATGTACTGCTGCGCGTACGGCAGGCCGCTTCCCACGCCGCGGATGTACTTGCGCATCTCCTCGGTGGCCGACGACGTGCCGTACTCGAGCGCCAGGTTCTTCTCGCGGATGCCGGGCCCCTGGTCGGAGAAGCGGATCGTGTTGCCCCCGTCGAGGATGGTGATGGTGGGGCTGAGGAAGTAGGCGTGCACGAAGTTCTCGACGATCTCGCGGATGACCATGAAGGGGATGGTGCCGCCCTGCTCATGGCTGAGCCTGTTCACGGTGCCGGTGATCTCCTCGAGGAACTCGCGGACTCCCTTAGGCTCGATCACGACCACCCGAGGCGCCGCCGCGACGTCGTCGTAGACCGCGATGCGGGCGGGGTGAGCCGTCAGGGCGGCGTGCTCACCGTCCTGCGGGGCCTGCTCCTCGACCATGGGGTAGAAGTCCCTCGGCATCGCCTGCACCTACGCTTTCTTAACAGCTTTTCGACATTTGTAGAAAACCTTTCACGGCGGATTCTATGTGAAAGAAAGTTTTCAACAATTGTTGAAAAGCGGTAGACAACTCGTGAAACACCTGAATCCAAAGCCGAAAAATCATAGCACGTACCAGCACATTTCAAATGTTTTGGAAGGTTCGTTTCATTCCGGTCGAAAGTTTTCGCGCCCCTATCTGTGTCGGCGCGCGGCGGGTTTTTCTTCCGGGCGTTTCTTCCCGGCGTTGCCCGGGGCGCGTCCGGGGCTCTTTACTTATAGAGGCGCGCCTCCCCGTCTTCATGCCATCCGCGCTTTATTTCTGTGGATGTTTGACACTTTGCGCTGCTGACCTTTACAATCTTCAGGCTTATTGCCATAGAGACGTCATACCCAACCGGGAGGAATAGCTATGAAGCGTACGTATCAGCCCAACAAGCGCAAGCGCGCCAAGACCCACGGTTTCCGCGCCCGTATGGCCACCAAGGGCGGCCGCAAGGTGCTTTCCCGTCGTCGCGCCAAGGGCCGCAAGAAGCTCACCGTCTAAACAACATGAAGAAGACCATCAAGTCCAAGCGAGATTTTGAGAAGGTCTTCTCCAGTGGGAAGAGGGCGAACGATCCTCTCCTGCGTATAAGACTGGCTAAGGCAAACGAGGGCGATCCGGGTAGGGTCGCCTTCGTCGCGCCTAAGCGTCTGGGGAATGCCGTCTTTAGGAACAGGTGCAAGCGCGTGCTGCGTGAGGCGGCACGTGAGTGCGGCCTGCCCAAAGACGGCTTTGACGTGATTCTCTTCTCGACCAAGGAGACCTACTCGAGCAACCCGCACGACGTGGCCCGCTCCCTCGAGAAGCTCATGAAGAGGGCCGGCGCTTAGCGTGGGCGGCTCGCGGGGGCGCTCTCTGGCCTCTCGTTTTCTTCTCGCCTGCGTCGGCTTCTACCAGCGCCGCATCTCCCCCCTCTTCGGGGCGCGGTGCATTTATTACCCCACCTGCTCAGAGTATGCGCGCCAGGCGGTCTTGAAGCACGGGGCCCTTAAGGGTTCCGTGCTCGCGTTGCGCAGGATTCTTCGTTGCCATCCTTTCCATGACGGCGGGTACGACCCCGTTCCCTAGTCTTTGACCACGGAGGAATCATGTGGGATTGGTTTATTAACTTCCTGACGCAGGTGCTCGCGAGCATCCAGGGCGTCGTGGGCGATTGGGGCCTTGCCGTTATCGTCCTCACCATCATCATTCGCCTGGTGCTCACGCCGCTGCAGACCAAGTCCGTCAAGTCGACGGCCGGCATGCAGGTCATGCAGCCGCGCATCCAGGAGATCCAGGAGAAGTACGCGGACGATCCGCAGCGTCTTCAGGAAGAGACGATGAAGATCTACTCCGAGATGCACGTGAACCCCCTCATGGGTTGCCTGCCCCTCATTATCCAGATGCCGGTCTTCTTCGCCCTCTTTACCGTTATTAAGAACGTCCCGACCGACGCCTGCTTCTTCGGCATCCTTCCGTCGATTTCCCAGTCCGTGAGCGGCGTGCTCGCGGCTTCCGGCTTCGCGGCCGCGCTGCCGTACATCATCATGGACGTGCTCTTCGGTGTCCTCACCTTCGTGCCGATGATGCTTAACTCGCAGACCGCCGCGCCCGAGATGAAGCAGCAGCAGATGGTCATGGGCGGCGTCATGTCCCTCATGATGCTTTGGTTCGGCTGGACCTGCCCCGCGGCCGTTCTCCTGTACTATGTCGCCTCCTCGCTTTGGCAGGTCGTGCAGCAGAAGCTCGTGACCCAGAAGGTCATGGAGAAGGCAAAGCGCGAGGCCGAGGAGAAGGCGAAGAACGCCCCTGTCGAGGTCAACGTCGTCCGCAAGGAGAAGAAGCCTCGTCCGCACAAGAAGAACTAGTGCGTTACAGGCAAGTTGACTTATTCACTTTAGACTTTGATTAGTTGAGACGGAGGTTGACATGGACGAAGAGGCACTGACCGGGACTGCTGAGGCACCCGTTTCCGAGTCCCTCGAAGCTGACGCCGCAGATGATTTCGCAACCATCCGTGAGCACTACGAGACCGGTCTCGCCCTTACCGATGACGAGATGGATGCGATTGCTGATGTGGCGGTCGAGTACCTGCGTAGTCTTCTGACGTTCTTTGGCGAGACGAGCTCCTCTATCGACGAGTATGACGGCGATAACGGCGAGCTTATCCTCGACGTCAACGGTGGCGATCTCGCGGTTCTTATTGGGCGTCACGGCCGTACGCTCGATGCTCTTCAGATGGTTCTCTCTTCGCTGTTGAGCAGCCGTATGAAGTTCTACTTCCCGGTTGTTGTGGACATCGAGAGCTACAAGAGCCGCAGGAAGAACAAGGTTCAGGGACTTGCTCGTTCTGCTGCGCAGCGTGCGAAGAAGCAAGGTCGTGTTGCTTTACCCCCGATGAACGCCTATGAGCGTCGTCTTGTTCACCTTGCTCTGGTGGATGACGTCGAGATTTCCACTCACTCTGAGGGCGAGGATCCCAACCGTAGGGTCGTTATCACCGCAGTTCACTAACTGTGTATCACAGATGGTATCGTAGAGAGAGGGGCTTCGGCTCCTCTCTTTTCTTATGACAAGAATCCTTGGTTCACGAGTTTTTGTCAGGAGGCAAAAATGGAAGAAGTATCGCACTGGGATCTGGTTGACCAGCTCCTCGACGAGTTGGAGTGGTACGGGTTGGACTGCTCTAATGAACAGGCTTCTCTTTTGATCAGACACCTTGAGTTGGTTGAGAAGAAAAATCAGACGGTTAACCTCACGAGAATCGTGGCTCTGAGAGACGCTGTGACGCTCCATATCGTTGACTCACTAGTCCCACTCCTGACAGAAGGATTCAGGCCCTCAGAAGGGCTTAGATTTGCTGATATTGGAACAGGTGCTGGATTTCCTGGAATTCCACTCGCTGTGATGACTGGAATGGATGGCCTGTTCATTGATTCTGTTGGTAAAAAGGTAACTGCGGTCAATGAGTTTATTGATGTTCTTGGACTTGATAGATGTCGTGCAGTTAATGTTCGTGCAGAGATTCTTGGTAAGGAGCAGCCTGAGTCCTTCGATTATGTTTGTGCTCGTGCCGTAGCTCAGTCGAACGTCGTGATGGAATATGCGACTCCTATGCTTAAGTACGGAGGTCAGGTTGTGCTTGAGAAGGCAAATCCATCTGGTGAGGAACTTGATAATGCCAATTACGCCGCTCAGATTCTTGGTCTTGAGCGCGTTTCACGTGAATCATTTGAGCTTCCAAGAGGATTAGGACACCGTGAGATATTGATTTATGAGAAGGTCCGTTCCAGCAGGATTAAACTCCCTCGAAGAAACGGCTTAGCAAAGAGTAATCCCTTGATACCTGGTTCTAAATAACTTCAAGCTGTACAACAAAGAACCGCCCTCATTCAATTTGAATCAGGGCGGTTCTTTGTTATCTCAAGTAATGGGTTACCTGTTCGAGGTTCAGAGAATATAGAGTCGATTGATATTAATTAGAAGTGTAGTTTGGTGTAAAGATAATAATTTTCGACTCTCATAATTATTATGATGCTAAGTACTGAAGAGGCTGCAACTAAGCACATTCGTTTGAATTAGATTTTTCTAATATCCTAGATTTACAATTTGCTGTCTTCTTATAACCAGCCAACTGACATGCTTTTATACCGTGTACAAACTTGGTTGAGCAATTAGGAACGAGGATGAAATCATTAGATGGTTGCATTCAGCTAATCATCTATTTCGACGTCCTTTATGTGGCCAATGTCCTATTTAGACTTAATCAAACTGGCGTTAGTCGCAAATTACTTTATAGGAAATTATTCAAATCGTTTGCATTTGAGGATATTTAATTTAAGCTCAGCCCTAACGATGGTGAATGTTTCACGTGAAACATACTCGATGAATTTATTAAAGAAGTTCTATTAGTTGAGCTTCTCGAGTTTTTCGGCTCTTAATTGATAAATGTATCATCTCAAAGCAAATCAATCGATTTCTAGATTGAATTCCGTTTCATGTGAAACATAGACACATCTCGAGTTTGAATATGTTTAGAATTCAAATTTCTAAACATATAGGTGTTTCACGTGAAACCAAATTACGAATTTCGTCATTTTAGCCCTATACAACACTCAAAATGCAATGTTTCACATGAAACGTGATGCTAGATGAATAACACAAGTCTAGTCTGTCTATTTTGACGCTTTAATAATGCTATTTCTAATGAATGTTTCACGTGAAACAGGGTTACACAAGGTAATAATCTTATCGTTTCACGTGAAACAAATCTGACGAACAATCCTTTGGTGACATGCCTTATTATTGGTAAACGTGCAGCTCAGACTCGGTAATCTAAGGAGCTTAGTGTGTCTTTTCATGACGTCAAACGCGGTTTTCCTGAGCGTGAAACCCGCATTATTGCATGCATAAACCAAAAAGGCGGGGTTGGTAAGTCGACGACGGTAATTAACCTTTCTGCGAGCTTGTCTGAGCTCAAAAAGAAAGTCCTAATTATTGACTTCGACCCTCAGGGCAATGCAACTTCTGGCTTTGGCATCGAAAAAGAGGAGCTTGAGCACGATATTTATGATGTTGTGCTTCAGGACTTCCCTATTGATCAGATAATTCAGTCTACCGACTGCAAATCCGTGTTTGTAGCGCCAGCAACTATCCAGCTTGCGGGTGCCGAGATCGAGCTTGTCTCAAAGATGTCACGAGAAGGATGCCTCAAGCGCGCATTAGCGCCTATTGATAACATATTCGATTACATAATTATCGATTGCCCGCCTTCTCTGGGGCTTCTGACTATTAATGCTCTCACTGCTGCCGATTCCGTTCTCATACCGATTCAGTGCGAATACTATGCTCTTGAGGGAGTCACAAAGCTCCTTGAGTCTATGCGCATTGTCCAGAAGAACATCAATCCTCAGTTAGAGGTGTTTGGTGTCGTGCTCACTATGTTCGATACGAGAACATCTCTCTCTAAGCAGGTTGAGGAAGAAGTTCGGAATTACTTTGGCAACAAAGTCTTCAAGACCGTTATTCCCCGAAACATCAAGATTGCCGAGGCTCCTTCCTATGGTCAGCCCATTAGCATTTATGCCCGTGTGAGTAAGGGCGCTCTTGCTTACGGAAGGCTTGCGAAGGAAGTGACTCGACGTGTCTAAAAAGGCTCTTGGTAAAGGACTTGGGTCCCTTATGGGGACTGCTGAGGCGGAGACGGCGGCGATAACAGCCGACTCCACGCTTCCCATTGCGCAAATCCTTCCGAACAAGGACCAGCCGAGAAAACTATTTAAGGAGCAAGAGCTTCAGGAACTCGCTGACTCTATTAAGCAGAATGGAGTACTTCAGCCTCTTCTAGTAAGGAAGAAGGGGCCTAAGTATGAGATTGTTGCTGGTGAGCGACGTTATCAAGCAGCTAAGCTTGCTGGCCTGGTAGAGGTCCCAGTAATCATTAAAGATATAGATGATGATGAGGTCTTTAAACTTGCGCTCATCGAGAACCTTCAGCGTTCTGACCTTAGTCCTCTTGAAGAGGCGCGTGGCTATAAGCAACTGATCAAGGAACGGGGTCTTACTCAGGACGAGGCTGCGAAGCTCGTCTCAAAGTCTAGGTCTGCGATCACTAACACACTTCGTCTTCTGGACCTGCCTGTTGAAGTCCAGCAGTATGTGGAGGACGGCCAACTGAGCGCCGGCCATGCACGCGCAATTCTTGCTGTGCCTTCCGTGGAAGGTCGGATCAAGCTTGCCCAGAGGGTCATCGAGAAGAAACTCTCCGTCCGTCAGACAGAAAGCCTTGCCCCGCTCTTTTCTGTCGAGTCTGACGCAACGGTACGTAGACGTGAGCCGACTCCGCAATCATTTAAGCGCGCAGCTCGCCAGCTTAGGCTTTCGCTCGACACAAACGTGAAGGTAAAGAACGTACGAGGAAAGAACAAGATTGAGATTGAGTTTTCGACAGAAGAGGATCTTGTAAGACTCGTGAACATGCTGTCGGGAATGGACGGCGAACAGTAATGAAACTTAAGCATGCGGCAATTGGGTTAATCGTATTTACTGCGACCGGCTATATCTTCTACGAGAAGATTCTGTCTGATGAAGCAAAGACTAAAATCGAGGAACTCGCGCAGACGCTGCAAGCGGGTTATTCTAAGATTTCGGAGGTTGTCGATCAGCTTACAGGGCAGGTGGTCGATGACGCGGAGACTCTTCCTAATGTGCAGGTTACGCAAGCACAGTGGGATAGCTTAGGGTACTAGAACATAAGTTCTATAGTTATGAGAGACGAGCTCCATAGCAAAGCGCCCTCCCGGAATCATGCGAGGATTCCGGGAGGGCGCTTCTTGTTGAGGGACGTTGCCTTGGCTACGCGTTGACCCTCTGCTTAAGCTGACCACAGGCGGCGTCGATGTCGGAGCCGCGGGAGTTGCGGATGGTGGCCTCCACGCCAACGTGCGCGAGCGCGGCCACGAAGTCCTCGGCGCGGCGCTGTGTGGACGGCTTGAGCTTAGAGCCCGAGACCTCGTTGAGCTGGATGATGTTCACGTGCGCGAGCGTGTCCTTGCAGAAGTCGCACAGCGCGTTCATCTCCTCTCGGTTGTCGTTCACTCCGCCGATAAGGGCGTACTCGTAGGTCGGGCGACGCCCGGTGCGGTCTACGTACTCGCCCATGACGGTGTAGAGGTTGAGCAGCGAGTACTTCTTCACGCCGGGCATCAGATAATTGCGCGTCTTCTGGACGGCGGAGTGGAGAGAAACGGCAAGGGTGAACTGTTCCGGCTCGCGGGAGAACTTGCGGATCATGGGGATGACGCCGCAAGTAGACACGGTGAGGTGGCGAGCGCCGATGCCGCCCTGGTCGGGGTCATTGAGCTTGCGGAGCGCCCCCATAGTGTTGTCGTAGTTCATGAAGGGCTCGCCCTGGCCCATGAAGACGACGCTCGTCACGCGAGTGTTGAAGTCATCGCGCACGTGCATGACCTGGTCGTATATCTCGGAAGCGGAGAGCGAGCGCGTGAAGCCCGCCCCTCCCGTGGCGCAGAACGCGCAGCCCATGGCGCAGCCGGCCTGCGTGCTCACGCACACCGCGAGCTTCTTGCCGGAGGGCATGCCGACGCACTCAACGGAGGCGCCGTCGGGAAGGCGGAGCAGGTACTTGCGACTGCCGTCCTCGGAGACCTGGCGCGCGATCTCCTCCACGCCGCCGAGCGTGAGGCTCTCCGCGAGCTGCGCGCGAAGGGCCTTGGGAAGGTTGGTCATGTCATCGAAGCTCTGGGCGTTCTTGTTCCAGATCCAGTCCTCGACCTGCTTGACGCGGAACGCGGGCTGCCCGAGGGACTCCATGAGCTCCATGAGCTCGCCCTTGGTCATGGATTTGAGGTCGCGAACGGTGCCGTTGGCAGTGCCGGTGTCAGCCATACATACTCCTGTCTACGAGTTGTCCCTGCGGTGGAGTATCCTCTCAACAGGAAATTGTCTCGGTGATTGCCTGAAGAGCATAGCAGCACACGCAGGGCTTCGTTTAAGGAGCGCGATGAACACAGAAGAACTCAAGAGCCTCAAGGTCGCCGTTTTGTGCGGGGGCTGGTCTGACGAGGCCGAGGTGAGCCTTGTCTCGGGCAAGGCATGCGCCGAGGCGCTTATCCAGGCGGGGTTCGCGCGCGTGGACCTGCTCGACATCGCGAGCTGCGACTTCATGGATCGGATCAGGCGCGGCGGCTATGACGTCGCGTTCCCGGCGCTCCACGGCAGGTACGGGGAGGACGGATGCATTCAGGGGCTGCTCGAGATGCTTCGCATCCCCTATGCGTTCTCCGGCGTTCTCGCCTCTGCGGTTTCCACCGAGAAGGAGGTGGCGAAGGTCCTCTACGCGCACGCCGGCATCCGTTGCCCCCGCGGCTGCGACGTCCCGGCCGGGACGCAGCTCGCGCCGGAACAGGTTGACGTCATCGTGCGCGAGCTCGGGCTGCCTCTCTTTGTCAAGCCCTCCGGCAACGGCAGCTCCTATGGCATCACGCGAGTAACCGAGTCCTCGCAGCTCAAAGGGGCGATCGAGCTGGCAGGCTCGGGCGGCGAGCGCGTGCTTATCGAGGAATGCGTCGAGGGCACCGAGATAACGGTGCCCGTCATCGGCAATAAGGAGCCCCACGCGCTGCCCATCGTGGAGATCGTGACGGGGGCCGACTTCTACGACGCGAGCGTCAAGTACGAGCCCGCCGAGCTTCACCACGTGATTCCCGCCCGCATCCCTGCCCCGGTCTACGCGCGTGCGCAGGCGCTCGCGGAGGCCGCCCACAAGGTGCTCGGCTGCGCGGGTTGCTCGCGCAGCGACTTTATCGTCACGCCCGAGGGCGAGCCGGTGATCCTGGAGACTAACACGATTCCCGGGATGACGCCGGCGAGCCTGCTTCCCGACTCGGCGCGCCACGGCGGCATCGAGTTCCCGGAGCTTTGCACGAGATTCGTCGAGCTCGCGCTCGAGGCCCATGCGCAGCCGCGCGCCGTCGCCGCCGAATCCGCCGGCGAGAAGGAACCGGCCGGCAGAGCTTCGGTAGACGGCGAGTAGTGCCCTTGCCGTGACAAAGGGAAGCGTGAAGGCCGCCTCACCGGCCCGCCTTCTTTCTTGACTCCGGCCGCCGCATGCTCGCCTCGCGGCCGCCTGCGACGCCGCGGCGCCAAAGATCCAAACACACACGAACCCGGAGAGGGACCCCGCCACATGGCCCACAACACCATTAGCGAGAACGGCGCCCAGGCCGCGCTCGAGAGCCTCATCATGCCCGGCACGCCCAAGGGCGTGGCGGACGCCTACCGCAGCCTGGCCGCCCGCGCCCGGACCGAGGACTTCGGCCTACTCGAGGAAGACGTCGTGGTGCTCGACACCGAGACCACGGGCCTCTCGTTCAGGGACTGCGAGCTCATCGAGATAAGCGCCGCGCGCCTGAGGGGCCGCGACGTGGTCGAGCGCTTCGAGACCTACGTCGACCCCGGCTGCCCCATCCCGCAGGAGATCCAGAAGCTCACGGGCATCTCGCAGGTGGATGTGGCCGGCGCGCCGACCCCGCGCGAGGCAGTGGCGTCTCTCGCCGAGTTCGTGGGAGGCTCGCCCGTGCTCGCCCACAACGCGACCTTCGACAGGACCTTCGTCGAGTCCGTCCCGGGCGGGGCCGAGGTCTCCGACACGTGGATAGACACGCTCGCGCTCTCCCGCATCGCCTTGCCGCGCCTGAAGTCGCATCGCCTCGCGGACATGGCGGAGGCCTTCGGCTGCGCCGCCGTGACCCACAACGCCAGCGACGACGTGGACGCGCTGTGCGGGATGTGGCGAGTCATCCTCTGCGCGCTGCGCGACCTGCCGGCCGGGCTGCTAGGCTACCTCGCCGATATGCACGAGGAGGTGGACTGGCCGTTCCGCCCCGTGCTCTTCCATCTGGCGCTCGCCGACGAGGGGGCGAGCTTCTCGCTTTCGACGGTGCGCTCTCGCCTGGTCTCGAGCGAGACGGGGCATGTGCGTCTGGACGCCCGCGAGCTCGACGGGCCGGCCTCGTGCCCCACGACCGAGGAGGTCACGGCCGAGCTCCGCGAGGGCGGCGTGGCGTCGCGGATGTACGAGCGCCTGGAGCGGCGCCCGGAGCAGGAGGAGATGGCCCGTGAGGTCGCGCGCGCGCTCGCGCGCTGCGAGCACCGCTCGATCGAGGCGGGGACGGGCGTGGGCAAGTCGCTCGCGTATCTCCTGCCGATGGCGCTCTACGCCAGGCGAAACAACGTGACCGTGGGCGTCGCCACGAAGACGAACGCCCTTACCGACCAGCTCGTCTCCCATGAGCTGCCCGCCTTGGCCGCCGCGCTGCCCGACGGCCTCGAGTTCCACAGCCTCAAGGGCTATGACCACTACCCCTGCCTTCACCGCATGGACCGCGCCGCCCGCGAGGAGCTGCCCATCGCCGCCGGCAAGAAAGACGGGCGCTCGGACAACGCGGTGGGCGCGGACATGCTCACCGCGCTCGCCGTGTGCTACGCGTTCGCCTGCCAGTCCCCCGACGGCGACCTCGACGCCCTCGGCATCCGCTGGCGCTACGTGCCCCGCGATATGCTCACCACCACCTCCGCCGAGTGCCTGAGGAGCCGGTGCCCGTACTTCCCGAACTACTGCCTGCTGCACGGGGCCCGCAGGCGCGCCGCCTGCGGCGACGTCGTGGTCACGAACCATTCGCTGCTGCTGAGCAACGTGGAGGCCGAGGGCAATATCCTGCCGCCGATTCGCCATTGGGTCGTCGACGAGGCCCATACCTTCGAGTCCGAGGCGCGCCGCCAGTGGGCGGTCGAGGTGTCCGGCGAGGAGGCGAGGGTCGCGTTCGAGCTCCTCGGCGGCACGAAGTCCGGCGTGATCCGGGGGCTTCTCTCCGCGACGGCCCGGCTGGACAACTCGACCCTCGTGTGCGGGCTTCTCACCAAGGCGGCCGCGACCTGCTCGCGCGCCGCGCTCGCGTGCGCGAACCTCTTCGAGGCGGTCCATGGGCTCTCCGCAAAGGCCAAGGGTGGCGACGGCGGCTACGACGTCTCCACGCTGTGGATCGACGCGCAGGTCCGCGAGACGCCCGAGTGGCAAGAGGTGGCCGATGCGGGCGCGCAGGCCGAGGACGTGCTGCGTGAGGCGCTCAAGCAGCTCAAGGAGGCCGCGGACGCCCTCAAGGAGACGGACGCCAACGCTGCCGCGGACCTCGGCGAGTCCACGCGCTTCCTCAGCAGGCTCCGCGAGGGCGTGCGCCTCATCTGCGTGGAGCCCGACGACTCCTACGTGTACTCCGCGCAGGTCAGCCGCTCGAAGCGCCGCCAGAACATGGAGAAGCTCTGCGCCGAGAAGCTCGACGTGGGCGCCGACCTCGCCGAGCGTTGGCTGCCGGAGATGGACTCGGTGGTCTTCACCTCGGCGACCATCGCCGTGGGCGAGAGCTTCGAGCATTTCGACGCGGGCGTGGGCCTTGACCGCGCGGGCAGGGACAGCCATCGCGACCTGCGCCTCTCCTCGAGCTTCGACTTTGACCGCAATATGAGTGTGGTGGTGGCCAAGGACATGCCCGCCCCCAACGAGCGCGGCTACATCGACGCCCTCGTCGAGCTGCTCTTCGACGTTCATGTGTCCATGGGCGGCTCGGTCCTCACCCTCTTTACGAACAGACGCGACATGGAGCGCGTCTACGAGGCCCTCGCCCCGCGTCTCGCCGAGGAGGGCCTCGAGCTTGAGCAGCAGGGCAGGGGCGCGAGCGCGCGCAGGCTCCGCGACCGCTTCGTCGCCGAGAAGAACCTCTCGCTGCTCGCGCTCAAGTCGTTCTGGGAGGGCTTCGACGCCGCCGGGGACACGCTGCGGTGCGTCGTGATCCCCAAGCTTCCCTTTGCCAGCCCCAACGACCCGCTGGTCCGCGAGCGCGAGGCCCGCGACCAGCGCGCTTGGTGGAAGTACTCGCTGCCCGAGGCCGTTATCTCCGTCAAGCAGGCGGCCGGCCGCCTCATCCGCACGTCCACGGACACGGGCGTCCTCGTCCTCGCCGACTCGCGCCTCGTGACCAAGCGCTACGGCAAGCAATTCATCGACTCGCTGCCGAGCAAGAGCGTCCAGAGGCTCGAGCGCGCCGGCGTGGGGCGCTTCATCCGTATGTGGCGCGCCAGCCGCGAGCGGTAAGGGGCACGGCCGGGGCGCCCTGCGAAAGGCCCTACGCGCCCGCAGAGCGGACCCGTGTGCCCATCTCGCCGCGCGGGTCCGCGCCTGCGACGGCTTCGCCGCCGCCCGTCTGCCGGCACGCGCCCGGCCGACGGGCGCGCGCCGGGCGCAGGCAAACAGCACGTTAAAGGCAAACGGCGCGCGAATCCCTCGCGTATACTGGGGCCTGATTGCAACGTTTCCGACGGCGCCGCCCGGCGCTAGGGAGGAGAGGCTCTTGTCTCAGACCGAGGAGAAGCCGCTCGTCGGCATCATCATGGGTTCCAAGTCCGATATGCCGGTGATGGAGGCGTGCACGGCGCAGCTCGACGAGCTGGGCGTTCCTTACGAGTTGGTCATCGCCAGCGCCCACCGCACCCCCGACAAGGTCCACGAGTGGGCCGCCACGGCGGCCGACCGCGGCATCAAGGTGATCGTCGCGGCCGCCGGTAAGGCCGCGCACCTCGGCGGCGTCGTCGCGGCCGTGACCCCGCTGCCCATCATCGGCGTCCCGATGAAGACCTCCGACCTCGGCGGCATGGACTCGCTTCTCTCCATGGTGCAGATGCCCTCCGGCGTGCCCGTGGCCTGCGTGGCCATCAACGGCGCGAAGAACGCGGCCATCTACGCCACCCAGGTCCTCGGCGCGACCATGCCCGAGTACCGCCAGGCCATCGTGGGCCTCAAGCAGCAGATGGCCGAGGCGTAGCGCGCGATGGGTAAGCATTTTAAGGGCGCGGGCGACCTCGGCGACGCGGAGTCGGCCGCCGCTGCCCGCCACTCGCTCCCAGACGAGGACGCCGCCGACGAGAAGCTCTTCTCGGGCGGCGTGCCCGCGGGCGGGTTCCCGGCCACCGGAGACCCTTGGGAGGACGACGACACCGGCAATCCTTGGGAGGACGACGCCGGCGTCGTGGGGTTCCAGAGCATGGCGACGCCCGGCGGCGCGCACCGCAGGACCCAGGCGGCGGACGCGTACGGCCGGCTGGACCCCTATGACATCAAGGGCCGCCGCGCGAAGACGGGCCGCGGACCCGCGCATAGGGCCCCCGTCGCCCAGGACGAGGCCGATCTCGCCGACGCCCGCGACCCGAAGCGCCGACGCGCCCGCATCATCTCCACGGTGCTTCTCATCGTCGGAATCGTGCTGCTCCTCGCCGCGGGGGGAATGTTCCTCCACGACCAGTACCAGTACCACAAACAGGACGAGATAAACGAGAAGCTCGCGACCTACGCCAAGGTCGACGACGCGGGTGAGAACCCGCCCGAGGTCGACTGGGCCGCGCTCAAGGCCGTGAACCCCGATGTCGTCGGCTGGGTCCAGATTCCGGGCACCGTCATCAACTACCCGGTCTACCAGGGAGATACCAACGACACGTACCTGCGCACGGACGCCGAGGGCAACTACTCCGTAGGTGGCCAGATCTTCCTCGATGCGGAGAACACCGCGCCGGGCATGGTCGACGCCCAGTCCATCATCTACGGCCATCATCTCTATAACGGATCGATGTTCCGCGCCGTGGCCGGCATGGAGGAGCAGGGCATGCTCGACTCGGTCGAGACCGTCTGGTACGTGACCGAGACCGCGGCCTATAAGCTCCGTCCGCTCTTTACCTATAAGACGGACGGCGACGACGAGAACGTGCGGGTCTTCTCGTTCGGATCGGACGAGGAGTTCCGCTCGTACCTGCAGGGGCTTCTTGCCAAGGCGAGCTCGAAGACCGAGGGCGCGGCGGAGGCCGTCTCGTCGGCGAGCAACGTGCTCAGCCTCTGTACCTGCAGCTACACGGGCAACGAGACGGGCCGCGTGATCCTTGTGTGCGCGCCGGAGCAATCGTCGGCCTCGTCCGACGCCGCTGACGAGGGAGCGGCGGACGAGGCCGCGCTCTCCCAGGACGAGGCGGCCGACCAGCAAGAGTAGCGCGGAAGAGCCCCTCGCCGCCCGCGCAGGGGCCCGCCACGAGAGAGGAAATGAACTCCGTGTCAGAGAAGTTCGAACAGCTTGAGTCGGCCGCCCTTGCGCAGACCGACGCCGCCGGGGACGACGACAAGCTCCACGAGGAGTGCGGCGTCTTCGGCATCTGGGCACCCGGGCGCGACGTGGCCCGCATGACCTACTTCGCGCTCCATGCCCTGCAGCACCGCGGCCAGGACTCTTCCGGTATCGCGGTGGGCGACGGCAAGACGGTCCTCGTGCGCAAGGACCTCGGCCTCGTGACGCAGGTCTTCACCGATGCCGACCTCGCCGCCATGCCCGGTAAGGTCGCGTGCGGCCACTGCCGTTACGGCACCGCCGGCGCCAAGGGCTGGGAGTCCGCCCAGCCGCACCTCTCGATGATCAACGACGTGATCATCGCGCTCGCGCACAACGGCACACTGGTCAACTTCGACTCGCTGCGCCACGAGCTCATCGAGATGGGCGTGCCTTTCCGCTCGAACACCGACTCCGAGGTCGCGGCCAAGCTCATCGGGTTCTTCACCCAGCGCGGCCATAGCCTGCGCACGGGCATCGCGCACACGATGCGCATGCTCGAGGGCGGATACGCCATGGTCCTCGTGCGAGACAACGCGCTCTACGCGTTCCGCGACCCGCACGGCATCCGCCCGCTCGTCCTGGGCGAGCTGCCCGAGGGCGCCGGCTGGGTCGTCGCCTCCGAGACGTGCGCGCTCGACACCGTCGGCGCCTCTTACGTGCGCGAGGTCGGGCCCGGCGAGATCATCCGCATCTCCGACGACGGTTTTTCTTCCCAGATGGGTTGCCGCCCGCGCGGGCTGTGCAACTGCATCTTCGAACACGTCTACTTCTCGCGCCCCGACTCCATCAAGGACGGCATGTCCATCTACCAGGTGCGCCACAACATGGGGCGTGTCCTCGCGCGCGAGACGGGCGTCGACGCCGACCTCGTCATCGGCGTGCCCGACTCCGGCTGCCCGGCGGCCGAGGGTTTTGCCAAGGAATCCGGCATCCCGTACGGCACGGGCCTCATCAAGAACCGCTACATCGCCCGCACCTTCATCGCGCCGACGCAGGAGCTCCGCGAGCGCGGTGTGCGCCTCAAGCTGAACGCCCTGCGCGACGTCGTCGCGGGCAAGAGGCTCGTCATGGTCGACGACTCAATCGTGCGCGGCACCACGTCGAACCAGATCGTCGATCTTTTGCGCGAGGCCGGCGCCACCGAGGTCCACGTGCGCAGCGCGAGCCCGATGGTCAAGTGGCCGTGCTTCTACGGCATCGACACCGCCGACCAGGACCAGCTCATCGCCGCGAACATGACCCTCGAGCAGATCCGCGACCACATCGGCGCCGATTCCGTCGGGTTCCTCTCGCTTGAGGGCCTCATGGAGTGCGTGCCGCAGGTCGGCTACTGCAAGGCGTGCTTCGACGGCAACTACCCGGTCGAGATCCCGAAGTCGTTCTATGAGGAGAAGTTCCTCCCCGGCTACACCCCCAACAACCTGAATCCCGCGAGCGACCTTTCCAAGATGCATCCCGAAGAGGTCCTCGATATGGCAGACAAGGAGAACTAGCATGTCCGACTCCCAGACCAAGCACGTCACCTACGCCGACGCCGGCGTGGACACCGCCGAGGGTGCCCGTGCCGTCGACGCCATCAAGGCCGCCGTCAAGGAGACGAACCGCCCCGAGGTCATCGGCGGTCTCGGCGGCTTCGGCAGCTGCTTCTCTATGGCCGGCTTCAAGGACATGGAGGATCCCGTGCTCGTGTCCGGCACGGACGGCGTGGGCACCAAGCTCGCCATCGCGCAGCTGCTCGACCGCCACGACACGGTGGGCGAGGACCTCGTGGCCATGTGCGTCGACGACGTCGTGCCCATCGGCGCCGAGCCGCTCTTCTTCCTGGATTACGTGGCCATCGGCAAGCTCCGCGCCGAGCACGTGGCCGAGATAGTCAAGGGCATCGCGGAGGGCTGCAAGAAGTCCGGCTGCGCGCTCGTGGGCGGCGAGATGGCCGAGCACCCCGGCGTCATGAACCCGGACGACTACGACCTGGCCGGCTTCGTGGTCGGCGTCGTCGACCGCCCGAAGATGATCGGCCCCGAGAAGGTCAAGGCGGGCGACGTCATCCTCGGCCTGCCGAGCTCCGGCATCCACTCCAACGGCTACTCGCTCGTGCGTAAGGTCGCCATCGAGGGCAAGACGGTCGAGGAGCTCAACGAGCCCCTGGCGGAGCTGGGCGGCGAGTCCCTGGCCGACGCCGTGCTGCGCCCGACGACCATCTATGCCGGCGGCCTCGTGGCTGCGCTGCGCGCCGGCGCCCCCATCCACGCCATGGCCCACATCACCGGCGGCGGCATCACCGAGAACCTCAACCGCGCGTTGCCCGCCGACGTTGACGCCGTGGTCTACCGCGGCGGCGAGGACGGCCCCGCGTGGCCGATGCCGCCCGTGATCCCGTACATGATCAAGGCCGCCGGCCTTACCCCCGACGAGGCCTACCGCACCTTCAACATGGGCGTCGGCATGAGCATCATCTGCGACCCCGCCGACCAGGCCGAGGTCGAGGAGAAGCTCCGCGAGCAGGGCTTCGAGCCATTCGTGATGGGCGAGTGCGTCGCCGGCTCCGGCGAGGTGACCTATCGATGAGCCACTGGTGCTGCGAGGGCGGGGTCTGCCGCCTGGTCGAGGACGACGAGGAGCTGGCTGAGGGCGCTGAAGGCGCTAACGGCTTCGACGCCGCGACGGCGCCGCTGAAGATCGGCGTGCTTCTCTCCGGGTCGGGCACGAACCTGCAGGCGATCATCGACCGCATCGCGGACGGGTTGCTCAACGCCGAGGTGGCGCTCGTCGTCTCGAGCCGTCCGGGCGTGCGCGGCATCGAGCGTGCCGAGGCAGCGGGCCTGCCGGTCCTCGTTATGGAGAAGGCCGAGTACGCCGCCGACGCCGAGGCCGCCGACGCAAAGATCGCGGCCGCGCTCAAGGACGCCGGCTGCGAGTGCGTGATCATGGCCGGCTACATGCGCATGGTGAGGAAGCCCCTGCTCGAGGCGTTCCCCAACCGCATCGTGAACCTGCACCCGGCGCTTCTTCCCAGCTTCAAGGGGGCGCACGCCATCCAGGACGCGTTCGACTACGGTGTGAAGGTCACGGGCGTGACGGTGCACTTCGCCGACGACAAGTACGACTGCGGCCCCATCATCGCGCAGCGCGCGCTGCCGGTGGAGGAGGATTGGACCGTCGACGAGCTCGAGGAGCACATCCACGCCATCGAGCACGAGCTCTACCCCGAGGTCATCGGCTGGCTCGCCGCCGGCCGTGTCCACGTCTCGGACACCGGCCGCGTCGCGATCGGCTAGCGTTTCTCGCCGCGTCCCGCGGCTAGCAAGAAACAGCTCCGCCGCTCAGGAAAGACGTTTCATGCCCGCATAGAGGGAGAAAACGTCATTCTGGAGCGGCGGAGCTGTTTTGAAGCGGCGAGCTGGGCGCGGCGGCGGGCTAAACGCGGCGGATCTCGTGGATGCCGGCCTCCTTGAGCACGGCGACGTCCTCGTCCGTGGCGCCCGTGTCCGTGATGAGCAGGTGCACCTGAGAGAGGTCCGCGTAACTGAAGCCGGCGCTGATGCCGAGCTTGCGCGAGTCGGCCACGAGCACCATCTTGTCGCTGCGGCCCACCATGAGCGAGTTCACGATGGCCTCCTGTTGGGTCGTGGAGGTCACGCCCGCGGTCAGGCTGATCCCGGCGCAGCCCACGAAGCAGGTGGTCGCGGCCACGCTGCGGATATTGGCGAGCGCGAACTCGCCGGAGAGCACGCCGCGCGGCGGGCGCACCTCTCCGCCCGTGACGAGCACGATTCCGCCCGTCGGCGCCTCGAGTTCCTGGCCGTGGAGGCTGTTCGTAACGATGGTCACGCCGGTGGCATCAAGGTGCTTGACGACCATCAAGGCTGTTGAGCTGGTGTTTATAAAGAGAAGCTCGTTGTCGGCTACGAGCTCGGCGGCGGCGCGCGCGATGCGGTCCTTCGTCATCTCGAAAGGGGACATCTGCGACATCTGCTCGAGCGACATCGCGCTCTCGGCCAGCAGCGCCTCTCCGTAGCGGCGGGTGGCGAGCCCCCTCGCCTCGAGCTCGTCGAGGTCGCGTCGCACGGTGAGGGTGGAGATGCCCAGGCGCTCGGAGAGCTCGGCCACGCTCGCGCGGCCCTTCTCGCGCAGGATGGTGAGGATCGTCTGCCGCCGTTGCTCGACGAACCCGCGGCCCTTCTTGTCTGCCATCTTAAGTACCTTCCGGTTAACTTGGTCCTTTTCGCATAATGTAGCAAGATTCGAACGCGATAAAACGAACGAAATGAACATTCCTCGTTCGTTCAGGGGCAAACAATAACAAAGATGTTCACTCTGAACAATTTAATATGCCGCTCACGGATGAATTGCTACCGTTCGGCGGTATATTGCACAAATCAAATGTTCAAACTGTGCGTTAGCGCTATAAATATGCCAGTCAAGCGTTCGTAACGTTCTTCAAGTACACGGAGAACACACAAGACGAACGACCATAGGTAAGAGCGTCATAGGAAAGGAGAGGTTCCGGATGCTTCTTAAGGAAATCGTCGAGAAGAAGCGCTATGCCTTCTGCGAAGGCCCCCTCGATTGGAGGAGCGCCCTGCACGAGTGCTGCAAGCCCCTCGAGGCCGTGGGCCTGGTCGAGCCGGTCTATGCCGACGTCATCATCGAGAACGTCGAGAAGAACGGGCCCTACATCGTGCTGGTCCCGGGCGTCGCGATGCCCCACACCACCGAGAACGCCCAGGGCTGCAACGGCACCGGCATCGGCTTCATGCGCTGCTCCGAGTCCGTGCACTTCGACGAGGAGAACCCCACCCCCGACACCGACGCACAGATCTTCTTCACGCTGTGCTCCACCAACCAGGACGAGCACTTCAAGAACATGCAGCGCCTCATGGCCGTCCTCACCAACGAGGAGGCCGTCGAGAAGCTCAAGGTCGCCACGACCGCCGAGGAGCTTCTCCAGATCGACGCCATGGTCGGAGACGAGTAGTTCCCGCCAGCACATGCGCCAGTAATTGCGGGGAGCGTCGGAGGCTCGCCGCAAAGGAAAGAAAGGAACGATATGGAAGTTCTATTGGGAATTTGGTCATGGATAGTCAACAACATCCTGACCCAGCCCGCCTACTTCATCGGCCTGATCGTCGTCCTCGGCTATGCCCTCATGAAGAAGCCCTGGTACGACATCCTCGCCGGCTTCATCAAGGCGGTCATCGGCTACCAGATCCTGCTCGTCGGCTCCTCGGGCCTGACCAGCGCCTTCCGCCCCGTCCTCGTCGGTCTGCAGACCCGCTTCAACATGAACGCCTGCGTCATCGACCCGTACTTCGGCCAGAACGCCGTTCAGGCCGCTATGGAGGACACCAGCTCCGCTGCCCTCGAGTTCATCTCCGGCAAGTCCTTCTCGCTCGTTATGTTCCTGCTGCTCTTCGCCTTCATCCTGAACATCATCCTCGTGGCGTTCCAGAAGGTCACCAAGTGCCGCGCCCTCTTTACCACCGGTCACGTTCAGGTTCAGCAGTCCGCCCTCGCGTTCTTCCTGATCCTCTTCGCGTTCCCTGCCCTTAAGAACCAGGACTGGATCGTTCTCGCGATCATGACCGTCCTGCTCGGCCTCTACTGGGCCGTCGGCTCCAACCTCTGCATCCGTCCGACCCAGGAGCTCACCGACGGCGCCGGCCTCACCATCGCCCACCAGCAGATGTACGGCGTCTATCTCGCCTCCAAGGCCGCCGAGTGGATGAACAAGCACTCCAAGAAGGAGTCCAAGAACGTCGACGACATCAAGCTCCCCGGCTTCCTCAAGATCTTTAACGAGAACCTCGTCGCCACCGCCATCCTCATGACCGCGTTCTTCGGCACCATCCTCGCCATCCTCGGCCGCGACTTCCTCGTCGAGAACTCCTTCATGAAGGAGAGCCAGGACTTCTTCATGTACATCCTGACGACCTCCTTCGAGTTCGCCGTGTACCTGTCGATCCTCCAGCTCGGCGTCCGCACCTTCGTTACCGAGCTCACCAACTCCTTCACCGGCATCTCCTCCAAGCTCCTCAAGGGCTCCGTGCCCGGCGTCGACTGCGCCGTCACCTTCGGCTTCGGTGCCCCCAACGCCGTGACCATCGGCTTCCTCTTCGGTGCTCTCGGCCAGTTCCTCGCCATCGGCGCCCTGCTCCTCATGGGCTCCCCCGTCGTGATCATGGCCGGCTTCGTGCCCCTGTTCTTCGACAACGCCGTCATCGGTGTCTACGCCAACGATAAGGGCGGCCTGCGCGCTTGCTGCATCCTCCCCTTCATCTCCGGCCTCATCCAGGTCTTCGGCTCCGCCTTCATCGCCGGTATGACCGGCCTCGCCACCTACGGCGGCTACATGGGCATGTGGGACTGGGCTGCCGTCTGGCCGATCATGACCGTCCTCATGAAGTACCTCGGCTACGCCGGCCTCGCCCTCTGCGTCATCGGCCTCATCGCCATCCCGCAGATCCAGTACCGCAAGCACAAGGACACCTACTTCCTCGAGGTCGAGGATTGGCAGAAGTGCAAGGAGATGCGCGCCAACGGCACCAAGTAGCCTGCGCCTCCGTGTCCGCCCGACTCTGCTCGTCCCGCCCGCGCTCCATGCCGGGCAAGAAGCGCGTCGCACGTAGCACCACCTGATTCACCAGCTCTACGAGGGGCGGTCGGTCCGCCGGCCGCCCTTCTCGCAAACACAAAGATCCCGGGCAGGGGCCCGGGCAAAACTCCGGGCGCGCCCGGAAGAAAAGGAGAGAACCATGAACGCAAAGATCCTCGTCGCTTGTGCCAACGGTGCCGGTACCTCCCTCATGATGAAGATGACCTGCGAGCGCGTGACCAAGAAGCTCGGCATGGGCGTCCAGGAGATCCACCACTGCGCGCTTTCCGAGGGCGTCTCCGTCGCCCGTCAGTACGACATCGTCTTCTCGCCCCTCAACTTCGTGAACATGTACGATTCCGCCAAGGCCGCCGGCGTCAACGTCATCGGCCTGCGTAACGTCCTCTCCGACGCCGAGATGGAGCAGCACCTCGTCGAGACCGGCGCCGCCGAGAAGTACAAGGCCTAGTTCCCGCGCTTCTTGCCCGGCGGCGAGCACCGCCGGGAAGCACCGCGCACGAGTTCGAATCCGAGGGGTAAGGGAAAAGATGAACTATTCCAAGAAGGTCATCGCCGAGATGAACCTGGCCTACGCCATCGGCACCTTCGACGGCGCCGACGCCAAGAGCTTCCTCATCGGCGTCGAGAAGCAGGGCCCGATCCGTCGCTTCGCCCTTGACGGCGAGCCGATGGAGACCGTGGCCGAGGGCCCCGGCGGCGTCATGACCATCACGCAGGTCCCCGGCCGCGACGACCAGTTCATGGCAACCTGCGAGTTCTTCTCGCCGAACTACGGCGGCGACACGGCGCACATCCGCACCTATACCCGCGCCGAGGACGGCTCCTGGAGCTCCGCCAAGCTCTGCGACCTGCCGTATGTCCACCGCTTCGGCCTGCTCAAGGGCGCCGACGGGGCGACATGGGTCATCGCCTGCACCATCAAGGGCGCCTGCCGCCAGATCAAGAACGACTGGCAGACCCCCGGTGCCGTGTGGGTCGGCCGCCTTGACGAGGCCGCCGAGAGCTACAGCGACGATAACCAGCTCGAACTCACCTGCCTCGCCGCCGCCCAGGTGCAGAACCACGGCTTCTGGTATGCGCCGGACCGCAGCTACGCGCTCGTCTCCACGGCCGCCGGCGTCTTCCGCTACGTGCCGCCCGCGACGGCCGACGGCGAGTGGGACATCGCCTGCCTCATCGTCAACCCCACGAGCGACATCTGCGTGGGCGACTTCGACGGCGACGGCGTCGAGGAGATCCTGACCATCTCGGCCTTCCACGGCGACACCCTCAAGGTCTGGCACGCGACCGAGAACGCCGACGAGTACAAGTGCGTCTGGACCGACCCCGAGCGCCGCAACTTCCTGCACGCCATCTGGTCGGGCGAGCTTAACGGCGAGCCCTGCGCCGTGGTGGGCAACCGCAAGGACGGCCGAGACCTGCTGCGCGTCGTGTACGCGGACGGCGCCTACGCCGTCGAGCAGATCGACCACGACCGCGGCCCGGCCAACTGCTGGGTCATCGAGGACGAGGGCGCACAGCGCATCATCGCCGCGAACCGCGAGACCAACGAGGTCGCTCTCTACACCGTGGAGGCCTAGCGGCCGATGCGAGGGGCCGGCCCCCTCGTGCTATTCGAAAGTTAAACAATGCGGCGATTGCCACCCCTCTCGCCGCAAAGAGAAAACAACAGGAGGAAAGACATGTCTGCTATCGACGAGGTCACCCGCGAGAGCTGGATCATGAATACGTTCCCCGAGTGGGGCACGTGGCTGAACGAGGACATGGAGGCCGCCAAGCCCGCCCCCGGCACCGTTGAGATGTGGTGGCTCGGCTGCACCGGCATCTACATGAAGACCCCGGGCAACACCGCCATCACCATCGACCTGTGGACCGGCAACGGCAAGCGCACCCACGGCGACGGCAAGATGAAGGTCGGCCACCAGATGGCCAACATGGCCGGCTGCCGCGCTATGCAGCCCAACCTGCGCAACATCCCCTACGTCTTCGATCCCTTCGCGATCAAGCACGTCGATGCGGTTCTCGCCACCCACTACCACCAGGACCACATGTCCAAGGAGTTCGCGGCCCACGTCATCCAGTCCGGCATGACCACCACCGACGCCGACGGCAACGAGATCCCCGTTCCGTTCATCGGCCCGAAGAAGTCCGTTGAGTTCTGGCTTAAGTGGGGCGTGCCCGAGGAGCGCTGCATCACCGTCAAGCCCGGCGACGTGATCAAGGTCGGCGACATCGAGATCGTCTGCATGGACTCCTTCGACCGCACCTGCATCACCACCACCGATTCCACCGGTCCCGATCGCGAGGACCTCTGGGGCGTCTGTCCGATGGACATGGACGAGAAGGCCGTCAACTACCTTCTCCGCACCCCGGGCGGCAACATCTACCACTCCGGCGACTCCCACTACTCCATCTACTTCGCCAAGCACGGCAAGGATATCGCCAAGCAGTACGGCGGCGTCGACGTTGCCTTCGGCTCCTACGGCTGCAACCCCATGGGCATGCAGGACAAGATGGAGGCTTCCGACGTCCTGCGCATGGCCGAGGCCCTGCAGTGCAAGGTCGTCATCCCCATCCACTGGGATGTCTGGACCAACTTCGAGGCCGACCTGCGCGAGATCGAGGTTCTCTACAACATGCGTCGCGAGCGCCTTGGCTACGAGTTCAAGCCCTACTACTGGAAGGTCGGCGGCCACTACACCTACCCGACCGACTTCGAGAACGGCAAGAAGTACTTCGTGTACCAGCGCGGCTTCGAGGATTGCTTCGACGAGGAGCCCAACGTCCCGTTCCGCTCCGTCCTCTAAGCGCCGCAACGAAAACGACTTAAAGGGCCAGTCCCTTTAAGTCATACAGAGTTTGATGTGCCTGGGGCCGACCGTTCGTGTGGCGGTCGGCCCCTTTTTGACGAAATTCTCCCTCAGGGCAGCTGATTTAGGAGGAATGCCATGTCTAAGCAGTACCTGCTCGGCATGTACGAGAAGGCCGTTCCCAACGACATCACGTGGAAGGAGCGCCTCGAGGTCGCCCGCGAGTCCGGCTTCGACTACGTCGAGATCTCCGTAGACGAGACCGACGCCAAGCTCGCTCGCCTCGAGTGGACCGCCGATGAGCGCCGCGAGCTCGTGCGCCTGCAGCAGGAGTGCGGCCTGCCCATCCGCTCGATGTGCCTCTCCGGCCACCGCAAGTATCCCTTCGGCGCGACCGACCCCGAGGTGCGCGGCCGCAGCATGGAGATCATGACCAAGGCGCTCGAGCTGGCCTGCGACCTGGGCGTCCGCACTATCCAGCTCGCCGGCTACGACGTGTACTACGAGGAGGGCACCGACGAAACCCGCAAGTGGTTCGCCGAGAACCTCGTCCGCGCCACCGAGCTCGCCGCGCGCGAGGGCGTGATGATGGGCTTCGAGACCATGGAGACGCCGTTTATGGACACCGTCGAGAAGTCCATGGCGTACGTGAGTCAGGTCGACAGCCCCTACCTGGGTGTTTATCCCGACCTCGGTAACCTGACCAACGCGAGCTTCCTCTACGGCAAGTCGGTGACCGACGACCTCGCCACCGGCCGCGGGCACCTTGTTGCCGCCCACTGCAAGGAGACCGTCGCGGGCGCGTACCGCGAGATCCCCTTCGGCACCGGCACCACCGACTGGGAGGCGCTCGACGAGTGCGTGCGCCAGGGCGTCCGCCGCTACGTCGCCGAGTTCTGGTACGTTGGCAGCGAGAAGTGGCGCGAGGAGACCGCCTTCGCGAGCGAGTACGTGCGCGGAAAGATCGAAGCCGCCTTCGACCGCGTGGGCAAGTAGGCGGAGCAGGTAAGTAGCGGGCGAGTAAGAGCCGCGTGAGGTTGTTGGAAACGGGCGAGTAAGCGGCAGGGAGGCCGAGATGACGCTGACAGAACAGATGCCCGAGTGGCTTGAGCAGGCAAGATACGCGCTGTTCGACTTCGACGGCGTCATCGCGGACACCGAGCCGCTCTACATCGAGCTCGACCGGGCGGCCCTCGCGGCTCTCGGCTACGAGGCCACCGACGAGGACCTCGAGTCGTTTATCGGCAAGGCGTCCGAGATCGCGGGGCCCGAATTGCTGGCTCGCCACGGAATCCAGGCAACCACTGAGGATTACTTGGCGGTCTGGGACTCCGATACGGGCATCTACGGGCGAGAAGACCTTAAGCCGAGTCCGGGCCTCGCCGAGCTGTGGAGGAGCCTTCGCGGGCGGGGGTGTCGCATCGCGGTCGTCTCGACGACGCGCTGCGTCAGTCTTGTGAGGGCGCTCAACCGCTTCGGGCTGCTCACGTACGTGGACGCCATTGTGGGACGAGAAATGGTATCGCGCGCGAAGCCCGACCCCGAGCCGTATCTGCGGGCGCTGGAGTATCTGGCGCCGGGGGACGTGGAGACGGCTCGGGCGCGGGCGGTCGCGTTCGACGACTCGCCCTCGGGCATCGCGAGCGCTCAAGCGGCGGGCGTCTTCGCCGTCTGCTACACCGGCGCGAGCGCGATGTTACCCGTCGAAGGCGCAGACGCGACAATCTCTTCCTTCTAAACCTCGTCGTATAGAGCAAGAGGGACGGACTTCGGTCCGCCCCTCTTTTCTGTTGAGGTCTTCTCTTTGTAAATCAGGGAGTTAGCAGCTCAGCCCGGCAACCGCCTCGAGTTTGGGCAGCGCGACGTGGTTGAACGCGTAGATCACGCGGCCGACGCCCACCATGGAGGCGATGGTCCCGAGGCCGACGCCGAGCCAGAGATTGCCCATGGAGAGGCCGACGATGAGGGAGCACGCCACGCAGAACACGTCGACGCAGTTCTTGCAAAGACCGAGCTCCTTTTGCGTCCTGCCCGCGATACTGCTCACGATGCCGTCGCCGGGGTTGGGGATGAGCTGCATGTCGACCGTCACGGCGGCGCCGATGCCGGTAAAGAGGATGCCGAGCGCGAGCATGACGAGGTCGGTCGGAAGATAGCCGCTCTGGTACGGGATCGCCCACTCGATGAGCGCCATGAAGCGGGTGAACACGATGCTCACGGCAATTTGCAGCACGTCGGTCCACTGGCGATCCTTGCCCTTGACGAAGAACTGCAGGACAACGAGCAGGCAGTAGGTTATGAGGGTGAGGTTGGCCAGGCTCAGGCCGGTTCCTTCGCTGATGGTGTAGGGCACCGAGATGATGGCCGAAGCGCCGAGTCCGGCTTTGGTGTTGAGCATGACGCCGAGGGCGATGGAGAGCATCCCCAGGAGGTAGATGCAAAAACGGACCACATACTGCTGTTTCATACGTACTTCCCTTGTTGATGGTTGTTATCGGCGCGCAAGGGTCGCGATGGACTCGATGTGCTTGGTATGGGGGAACATGTCGACGGGCGTGAGAGAATCGATGCGGTAGCCACGTTGACGAATAAACTCCAGGTCACGGGCCTGGGTTTGGATATTGCAGCTCACGTATACCACGCGTTCGGGGGCGAGGGCGGCCACGCCCTCGAGGAACTCGGGCGTCGAGCCGGCGCGCGGCGGGTCCATGAGCACGACGTCGAAGCCGAGCTCGCGGCCTTCGCGGGCCATCCACTCGGTCGCGTCGGCGGCGACGAACTGGCAGCGGTCGGCCAAGCCGTTGGCCTGGGCGTTGCGCTTAGCCGACTTCACCGCGCCCTCGACTCGCTCGACGCCGATGACCTGCAGCTCGTTTATTGCCGACGCGGCGCAGATGCCTATGGTTCCCGTGCCGCAGTAGGCGTCGAGCACGCGCTGGCCCGGCTGGAGCCGCCCGCCCTCGATGGCCAGGCGGTACAGGACCTCGGTCTGCGCGGGGTTCGTCTGATAGAAACTCGTCGGGCCGATCTCGAACTCGCAGCCAAGAAGGCGGTCGTGCATGATGCCGGCCCCGTGGAGCGTGACGTTCTTGAAGCCGAGGATGGCGTTCGTGCGCCGGTCGTTGACGTTCTGGACGATGCTCGTGACCTCGGGTGCCGCGTCGAGCACCTCGCGCACGAACTTCTCGGCGCCTCTGAGCTGCGGCGTATTCGTTACCACGGTGAGAAGCACCTCGTCGGTGGCGTACCCGCAGCGCACGACGGCGTGGCGCAAAACACCTGTGCCGCGGTCCTCGTCGTAGGCGGGGATGCGGAGTTTCTCGGCGGCGCGAGCGACGGCGTTCAGGATCTTGCGCGCACGGGGGTCCTCGACCAGGCATTCGTCGCAACGGACGATGTGATGGGTGCCGCGGGCGTAGAAACCGCAGGCGATGCGGCCGCGCCCGGCACAGGCGAAGGGGGTCGCCGCCTTGTGGCGATACGCGAGCGGCTCGCCCTCGACGCCGACGATTTCACGCAGCTCGCCGCCGTCCTCGGAGACCATGCCGGCCAGGAGCCCTGCGACTTCTTGCTGTTTGCGGCGCAGCTGGATGGGATAGGGAACGCTTAGCCACTCGCATCCGCCGCATTCGTGCGCGATTCGACATGTATATGTGCGGTAACCCATCCGTGTCCCTCTCGTCAAAATTTGCGTACCCAGCATACACGAGGCCTATGCTGGCCTTATGGGCCGGTGTGCCCCGGCTCGCAAACTCATCGCATCGGAGGCGGAAATGGGCAGCTTGGGTAAGGTCGGAATCATCGGATTGAGTCATGTGGGCGCGCATGTCGCGGATGTGCTTCTTTCCCACGGTACCGTGGAGGAGCTGAGGTTCTGCGACCGGGACACGAAGCTTTCCCGCGCACAGGCCAACGACATGCTCGACGCCATGGCGTATTACCCGCGTCGCGCCCGCGTTATCGACTGCGCGTGCGACTACGAGGAGCTCGCGGGATGCGACGTCATCGTCAACGCGGCCGGCCACGTGGCAGCGTCGAAGACGAACCGCGACGCCGAGAACCTGCTCACGCCCGCGGAGGTCGCGACCTTCGCGCCCCGGATCATGGCCGCCGGCTTCGACGGTGTGTGGGTGACCATCGCGAACCCGTGTGACGTCGTGGCCCTTGAGCTGCAAAAACAGACGGGGATGGACCCGCGGCGCATCATCGGATCGGGCACCGCGCTCGATTCCTCGCGTCTGCGCCATGCGCTCGCGGACACCACGGGTTATGACCCGGCGAGCGTGAATGCCTGGATGCTCGGCGAGCACGGTTTCTCTGAGTTCGCGTGCTTTAGCCATGCGGCGATCGGTTGCCTGACGTTGGACGAGGTCGAGGCGCAGTCCGGCATCAAGCTCGACCGCGCGGCCATCGAAGAACAGGCCACGCACGGCGGCTACATCACCATGGCGGGGAAGTGTTGTACCGAGTACTCGGTCTCGCGCGCCTCGGCGCAGATCGTGGAGGCGGTGCTTGGCGACACCAAGCTCGTGACCCCGGTGTCGACGCTGGTCGAGGACGTCTACGGCGTGAGCGGCATCTATTCGAGCCTTCCGTGCGTCATCGGCGCCGAGGGTGTTGAACAGGTCTTCGTTCCTGAGCTTTCTGAGGACGAGGTGGCCAAGTGGCACGCGACCTGCGAGCACATCGCCGCTAACGTCGCCGCCTTCGAGGCCAGCAAAGCGTAGTTCGGCTGCAGATTAGGCGCTTCGATTCATTAACTCTGACTTTTTGCACTTTAAATTTGTGTTTGCCGGGTAGCCGGGCCTCGTTTCCTGCGGTTTTGGGTGGAAACGAGGCCCGGCTATCTAACGTTCTGAGTTTTAAAGTGCGAAAAGTCAGAGTTTGTTTGTCCACGGGTGTTTAACGGAGGGTGCGTACCTGAATCGACTCGAATTTCGTTTCATTTTCCTGAACCCAGTTCAAAATCACTGTTTACGTGTTCAGAAATCGGGGTAGTATGGGGTCGAGATTTGAAGCGGGTTCAAAAATCGCCGTGGGGGCGGTGCCCGTAATCAAAGGAGGGGCACCATGCAATCCAAGATTGCCCATGCAGCGGAGCGAAAGGCGTTCAGTGTCGCGCTCGACCAGATCATCAAGACGGCGAGCGGCCCCGACCGCGAGGAAAAGCTCGACAAGCTGCTCGATATGGCCGGCAAGCTGCTCAAGGACACGTCCCCCGGCGCCATCCGCGGCATCCGCAACGGCCTGTACCCGGGCTCCAAGTGGGAGCAGTTCCTCTGGGATGTCATCGACAACACCGACCACCACGTCCTCAAGACCTCGATCCTGAACGGCGGCTACGAGGCGGCGTTCCGCGGACTGCGCAACACCACCGCCAACGCCGAGAAGGAGCAGTGCAACGTTCCGTGGATCATCCTCTTCGATCCCACGAGCGCCTGCAACAAGAAGTGCGTCGGCTGCTGGGCTGCCGATTACGGCAACAGCCTCAACCTCTCGTATGAGGACATGGATCGCCTGGTCACGGAGGGCTCCGACCTCGGCTGCCACCTCTATATGCTCACCGGCGGCGAGCCGCTCGTCCGCAAGCGCGACGTCATCCGCCTCGCCGAGGCCCACAACGACTGCCTGTTCAACATCTTCACCAACGCCTCCCTCATCGACCAGGCCTTCTGCGACGAGGTCAAGCGCGTGGGCAACATCGTCTTCAGCGTCTCGCTTGAGGGCACGGAGGACTCCAACGACGGTCGCCGCGGCGACGGGTCCTACCAGGAGGTCATGCGCGCCTTCGACCTCATGCACGCAAACGGCCTGCTCTACGGCACGTCCACGGCCTACACCCGCGCCAACACCGAGATGGTCAGCTCCGACGAGTACTTCGACAAGATCATCGAGAAGGGTTGCCGCTGGGCCTGGTACTTCCACTACATGCCCGTCGGCGAGGGCGCCTCGGTCGACCTTTGCCCGACCGTCGAGCAGCGCGAGTACATGCTCAAGCGCATCCGCGAGGTCCGCGCCGTCGAGGGCGGCAAGCCTATCTTTGCCATGGACTTCCAGAATGACGGCGAGTACGTGGGCGGCTGCATCGCCGGCGGCCGTGTGTATTGCCACATCAACGCCCGCGGCGACGTGGAGCCCTGCGTCTTTATTCACTACTCCAACGCCAACATCAAGGAGCAGTCGCTGCTCGAGTGCCTCAAGCAGCCCATCTTCCAGGCATATCGTCGTCACTACCCCTTTAACGACAACATGCTCAAGCCCTGCCCGATGCTCGAGAACCCGGAGATCCTGCCGGAGATCGTCCACGAGGCCGACGCCAAGTGCACCGAGTATGTGACGCCCGAGGATGTCGACCACCTCTGTGCCCGCACCTCGGTCTACGCCAAGAGTTGGGAACAGCGCGCCGAGGAGCTGTGGCTCGAGCAGCACCCCACCGGCAAGAAGGTCTATGCTGACGAGGTCTCCAACCTGGGAGTCGACGAGAAGGCCAAGCTCATCGCCGAGGCCGACGCCCAGGACGCCGTCTCCGTGGAGGTCGCTGCCGAGTAGGGGGCCTCTTTCCGCCGTGTGCATATCCCGGCAAGGCCCCTCAACTATGTGCCAATAAACAAATAAACCCCAGTTCAACGCAGGGCCCGTCGCAAACGCGCGATGGGCCCTCATCACGTTCACGGTACTTGTTCGTGCGCTGCCCGAAAGCATGGTCGGTGTGCCCTCCTACGTGGGTATGGTTTGCTGCAACGTGCGTTGCATCACGCGAAACACTCCGACGAGGGAGGCATCATGGCAGCAAAGGCACCTGAGAGCGTGAAGAATGTGGTCCTGGTGGGCCAAGGCGGCGTGGGCAAGACCATGCTCGCCGAGGCCATGCTCCACCTGACGGGCCGCACCACCCGTTTGGGAGGCCACGCGGGCACCAAGCCCACGCTTGACTACGACGGCGAGGAAGGCGAGCGCGGATTCTCGATCTCCACGTCAATCGCGCCCGTCGAGTGGGAGGGCACCCGCATCAACGTCCTCGACGCCCCCTGCTACCCCGACTTCGTCGGCGACGCGTACGCCGCGATGTCCGCCTGCGAGACCGCGCTCTTCGTGGTCGACGCCGCGTCCGGCCCCGGCACCGTGACCACGCGCCTCTGGTACGCGGCCGAGGATCTCTCGCTGGCCCGCGCGGTCTTTATCAACCGCATCGATCGCGCCGACGCCGACTACGACCTCGCGTTCGCCGCGCTCCAGGAGCGCTTTGGCAATAAGCTCGCCGCGGTGACCATCCCCATGGGCTCCGGCGAGGCCTTCGAGGGCGTCATCGACGTCGTCCACATGAAGGCGCGCCACCTCGAGGACGGCAAGCCCGTGGTCACGGACGTCCCCGCCGCCTATGCCGACGCCGCGGCCGATGCCCGAGCGCTGCTCACCGACCTCGTGGCCGAGGCCGATGACGAGATCATGATGAAGTACCTCGAGGGCGAGGAGATCACGCAGGAGGAGCTCGAGGGGCTTCTTGCCAAGGCGCTGGTCGAGCGCATCTTTGTCCCCGTGTTCACGGGCAGCTGCGTGCGTGAGGAGGGCGTCATCTCGTTCATGGATGCGGTGGTCGGCTGGTTCCCGGCGATGGCCGATTTCGGGCGCATCCCCCTGGTCAACGGCGAGCAGCTCGACATCTCCGCCGACGACGACCGTCCGGTCGCCTTCGCCTTCAAGTCGCTCAACGACCCCCAGAACGGGCGCCTCAGCTTCCTTAAGGTGCTTGCGGGTACCATTGCCCCCGGCACCGAGCTCACCAACGCGCGTACACGCAAGTCCGAGCGCCTGGGACATCTTTATCTCATGTGCGGTAAAGAGACGAGTGAGGTCAAGTTCGCAGCAGCGGGCGACATCGTCGTCGTCCCCAAGCTCGAGGCGCAGACGGGCGACACCCTCTCCGTTACCGGTAAGGTCGAGGCCGCCGCGTTCCGGTTCCCGAACTCGCTCTACCGCATCGCCATTGAGCCCGACAAACGGGGCACCGAGGGTAAGCTTTATGCCTTCCTCGAGAAGTCCGCAGACGCCGACCCGACCCTCAAGGTCGAGCGCGATGAGGACACGGGCCAGACCGTCATCTCCGCCATCGGCGAGGCGCAGGTCAGCGTGCTGCTCGATCGCCTCGAGGACCGCGCCGGCGTGACCGCCCACACCGTCGCGCTCAAGATCCCGTATCGCGAGACCATCCGACGCGTCGCCTCCGCGCAGGGCCGCCACAAGAAGCAGACCGGCGGCGCCGGCCAGTACGGCGACTGCTGGCTGCGCGTCGAGCCGAACCCGGGCGCCGGCTATGAGTTCGTCGACGAGGTCGTGGGCGGCCACATCCCGCGCGGCTTCATCCCCGCCATCGACAAGGGCGTCCAGGAGACCATGAAGGACGGCGTGCTTGCCGGCTACCCGATGATCGACGTGAAGGTCGCCGTGTACGAGGGCTCCTATCACGCCGTCGACTCCAACGAGATGGCCTTCAAGACGGCCGCCCGCATCGGCTTCCAGAAGGCCGTCGAGCAGGCCGAACCCGTGCTGCTCGAACCGATGGCGCACCTTTCCATTACCGTGCCGGACAGCTACGCCGGCTCCGTGATGGGCGACGTCTCGGCGAGCCGCGGACGTGTCGAGGGCATGGTGGCAGGCGACGGC
Organism: bacterium; assembly: GCA_963605405.1. Taxonomy (GTDB): domain Bacteria; phylum Actinomycetota; class Coriobacteriia; order Coriobacteriales; family Atopobiaceae; genus Paratractidigestivibacter. The sequence continues at coordinate 129,828 of CAVCUP010000003.1, forward strand.
GTGACGGCGGGCCAGACCACGGTCGAGGCCACGATCCCGTATGCCGAGGTCACCGACTATGCGACCCGCCTGCGCTCGCTCTCGCGCGGCACCGGCGAGTTCACGCTCGAGCTCTGCGGCTATGAGCAGGTCCCGCACGACATCCAGCAGAAGCTCGCGGCCGAGTACGCAGCCCGCCGCGCCGCCGGCGAGAAGTAACGTCGAGTGTCAAACCCCTGCAAGAAAGCGCCGACCCCTCCCGGGGCCGGCGCTTCTTCTCACTTTCGGTATAGGGTAGGGAGGCAAGGTGACCGACCGCGAGCTGATCATTGGTTATGGCTCCGCGCTGGACTTTTGGCGGGCGGCCCGCATCGCGGGAGCGGGTCCGGCGACGGACCCGGAAGGCGTCGTCTATGGAATGCGCCGAGATGACGACCTTATGCCGCGCGTAAGAAGATTGGCCGACCTGTGCTGCTCGGGCGTGCCCCTCGACGGCGTTGTGGTTGAGCGCGGTAAACGCCGTCACTGCGATGCCCTGAGCGACCGCGTGTGGAAGGGCCCGCTCTCCGGGCAACTGACCAAGTTAGACGACGATGCGTGGGTGTGCTCCTTCGCGGCCACGTTTGTGCAGCTTGCGGGCATATTGAATGAGGTCGAGCTCGCGGCGCTCGCCTATGAGATGTGCGGCTCGTACGGGTTGCCGCCCACAGGCACCGATGAGGGTGCTCAGGACCTGACGCCCTTGTCGTCGGTCGCCGAGCTTAAGGCATATGCGTCTGCTGCCCAGGCGCTGGGAACGCGCGGCGGAAGACGAGCCTGCGGTTCGCTGGGTCTCGTGGTCGAAGGGTCCAATTCTCCCCGGGAGACGGATATTGCCCTATTGCTGAGCCTCTCTCGGCGGAAGGGCGGATATGACCTGCGGGGATTCAAAATGAACGCCGAGGTCAAGGTTCCAAAGGCGCGGCGTCCCGCTTTGGGCCAGGCTGTGATTCGGCCGGATTTCTTATGGCCCGATAGGAATGTGGCTTTGGAATACGACAGCAACGCCCATCACCTTACTCCGCAGGAAAAAGAGCACGACGAGGCGCGTCGCCGCGTGCTCGAAAGCATGGGGTACAGGGTGCTCGTGATGACCAACGAGGTGCTTCGAAGCGACATCAAGCTCGGCGCCCTCATGGCGGACCTGCAAAATGCATTGGGGGTGCGCCGGCCCGCGCCAAGTGTCGCGGTGCTGAGGGCTCAGGAGGAGATGCGCTGGCGTGCCGTGCAAGGTTTTGCGTCAAGTGCGACGTAACGGACGAGGCGCTGCAAAGTTTTGCGTCAAGTGCTGCGCAGAAAAGGTGTCATGAGGCTTAAAAGCCGGGAATTTGCCTCATTTAAGCCTTCAAGAGAGGCCTGGAGCCAATTTCTACGTCGCACTTGGCGCAAAACCTTGCAAGGAGACCCCTCCAACGTCGCACTTGAGTTAAAACTTTGCAGCGCAAAACGGCGCCGACCCTGTGGGAGGGGTTGCCACCGTCCTGCGGGGATATTTGGGCGGCCCGCCCGAGGCCCGGAAGCGCGTGGGGCCGGCCGGCAAGGGCTGACGGCGCTGCAATGGGTATGAAACAAGTTGCAGTACTCGACCTGCTAAAATCCAAGCCTTAAGCCGCGTGCGCAGACGTCCTGCGCGCGGCCGCATCTGACCATCGACCCAAGGAGGTCGCGCAATCGCGCATGGACGTAGCCATTAGTATTAGCGTCACGCTTATTCTCACCCTGGTCAACGGCTTCTTCTCGGCATCCGAGATGGCGGTGACCACCGCGAAGAGGGCCCTTCTCGAGCCCGAGGCCGAGGAGGGCGACAAACGCGCGAAGAACGCCCTTGACCTCTCGTCCGACTCCGACCAGTTCCTGGCGACCATTCAGGTGGCCATCACGCTCGTGGGCTTCGCGTCCTCGGCCTTCGCCGCCACTAGCCTCTCCGATCCGTTGGCCTCCTGGCTTGTGGGCCTCGGCCTCGCCGAGGGCATCTCGGGCACCGTCGCCGTCGTGGCCATCACGCTCATCGTGGCCTATGTCTCGACTGTCGTGGGCGAGCTCGTGCCCAAGCGGCTCGCTCTGGCCAACGCCGAGTCCGTGGCCAAGTCTGTGGCAGGCCCCATCCGCGGCTTCATGAAAATCGCCGCCCCGCTCGTGTGGCTCACTTCCAAGTCCGCCGCCGGCCTCGCGGCCATTCTCGGCATCAAGTCCGCCGATGACCGCCAGGACGTGTCGGAGGAGGAGCTCAAGTACATGGTCACCGACTCCGACGACCTCTCCGATGAGGAGAAGTCCATGATCCACGAGGTCATCGACCTGGGCGACACCATCGCCCGCGAGGTCATGATCCCGCGTGTGGACATGACCTGCGTCGAGGACACCAAGAACTTGAACGAGGTGCTCGGCCTTATGCGCCGCACCGGCTTCTCGCGCGTGCCCGTCTACCACGGCTCCGTCGACCGCGTGATTGGCATCGCCCACATCAAGGACATCATCAGCCCCATCATTGACGGCGGCAAGGGCGGCGCGCTCATCGGCGATTACGTGCGCACGGCAAACTACGTGCCCGACACCAAGGACATCATCCCGCTGCTTTCCGAGATGCAGACGAGCCACGACCAGATGGTCATCGTCGTCGACGAATACGGCGGCACCGCGGGCGTCCTCACGCTCGAGGACATCGTTGAGGAGATCGTCGGCGAGATCGAGGACGAGTTCGACCCCGATAACAAGTATCTGACCAAGCTTTCCGACAACGAGTGGCTGGTGGACGGCCGTTTTTCGATTGACGACGCGATTGAGCTCGGTTGGCCGATTGAGGACAACGAGGAGTACGAGACGGTTGCCGGCTACGTGCTCGAGCTCGCAGACAAGGTCCCGCACCCCGGCGATCTCTACGAGAAGGACGGCTACTTCTTCCGCGTGCAGTCCATGCGCGGCCGCCGCGTGAGCCTGCTGCGCGTGACCGCTCCCGAGCTCGAGCAGGAAGACGCGCAAGACGAGTCCGCCTCGGCCGCTGGCGATAAGGACTCGGACGCCGACAAAAGATAGCCCGCGCCGCGCGCGGTGACTACAATGGGTAAAATGCGCCGCGCCCGGATATCAGGGCCAGATTGAGAGGGGCCGCGATGGCTCAGCTGTTTGAAATTAAGAAGGTTACCGTCGGGCCGAAGAACCTCGACGCCATCGTCGAGCTCGCGGCGAACGCGCCCGTGATGACCATCGACGACCTGCGCGCGACGACCCTCGTGTGGGAGGTCATGCCGGAGCTCCGCGACCATGTTTGTCTCGGCGACGAGTCCGGCACTTTCGGCGACGTGATGGGAAACACCGAGCTCGCGCACCTGCTCGAGCACGTGACGGTGGAGCTCCTCGCGCGAACGGACGTCGCGGACGTGAGCTGCGGGCAGACCACGGCCCTGGGCGACCGAACGTACAAACTGACCTTCAAGTGCGTGGACGATGTGCTCGTGGTCGGCGCGCTCTCGAGCGCCGCTTGGGTGATGCAGTGGGCCTTCTCCGGCGGTAGGGACCCGAAGCCCGACGCCGATGCGATCGCCAAGGGCTTGGTCGCCCTTGTGGAGAGCCTTCCGGTGGTCGAGAAGCCCGCGCCCTCGTCCGTTGTGGCGGCCACGGAGGGAGAGACGGCCCCCGAGGCGCAGGACATCGCATTCGGCCAGACCGCCGTCGAGTCCGATCGGCCGAGCACCGATGTGCCTGCCGCCGACGAGCCCGTTGGGGCCGCCGCGTACGCCGCCGCGCCCGAGAACGTCGACGATTACGTTTCGCAGCAGGCCGAGGCCGAGTAGCCGCCCGAGCCCGTGCGCCGCACGACTGTTTGCGTCCACCCGATGCCCGTTCCTTTCGCCAAAAGCTGGGTAACAGGTATCTAGTGCAGGTAAGAAGCCTTTCCGATTAGGAGGACCACATGAGCAAGAAGACCCTCGGATTTGTCCTTGGCGGCATTTGCGGAGCCGCGGCCGGCGTCGTTGCCGGCATCATGATCGCCCCGCGCTCCGGCGCCGAGTCCCGCGCCATGGCTGCCGACGCCATGAACGATGCCTGGGATTCCGCCGTCGACACCTATGAGCGCGCCGGCCAGGCCGTGAACGACCAGGTCTCTGGCGTCCGCCCGACCGTCGACGCGAAGAGCGACGAGCTCCGCGCCAAGGTCGATGCCGCGCGCGAGCGCATGGACCAGCTCCGCGATTCCCTCTCCGACGTCGTGGCCCAGACCTCCGAGCAGGTTACCGAGGCCGTGAACGACGTTACCGAGAAGGTCGTCTCGATGGCCGACGCAGCCGCCGAGCAGGGTTCCGCCCCCGCTGAGGCCGTGCACGTCGAGGTCGTCGAGCCCGAGGCCGAGAAGGACGAGGCTTAATCTTGCTCAAGGTCAACGATCTTTGCGGCCGCAAGGTCTACGTCCCGAAGAAGGCGAAGAAGTCCAAGAAGACCGGCGATGCCGGCGAGCTCAAGGTATCCAAGCTCGGCAAGGTGCATATGGCGGTCTTCTCGCCGAACGGCCGCGAAGTCGTTGGCTTTACCGTGACGCGCCCGGACATCGTCGGCATGGTCAAGCGCGCCGACGCGTTCGTGGCCGTCGATTCTTTCCGCGTGATGGACGACGGCGCGCTCCTCGTGACCCGCGAGGACGACGGCTTGGACGAAGCCGCCCGCGCGCGCCTGGGCATCGAGTGGGACGCGTGCGTGATGTGGACGGGCATGGACGCCCAGACCGTGGGCGGCAAGAAGCTCGGTTACGTATCCGACGCGGAGTTCAATACCAGTACGGGTGCCGTGAGCATGTTCTATGTGGGCGACGGCGGCGTGGCTCGCGCGCTGGTGGGCAGCTTCGAGATTCCCGCCGCCATGGTGCGCGGATACTCGAAGGGCCGCATGCTCGTGGACGACGAGGCCGCCGGCCTTGAGCTGGACGGAGGCGTTGCGGCGAAGGCCGGCGAAGGCTATGCGAAGGCCAAGGTCAAGGGTGCCGAAGCCGCACAGAAGGCCGGTAAGGCCGCCGGCGAGGCCGTGGACAAGGGCTCGTTCGCGTTCGGCCGCATGCTCGGCCGCGCAAAGCGCGCCATCGAGGACGCCACGTCGGACGAGGAAGAAACGAGCGCCGCCACAAAGAAGCGCGAGACCCAGGCGCCGGCGGTGCCCGCCGCCGACGTGCGCGTGAGCGACCCCGCGCCGATACTGCGCGCTACGGACGAGGAGCGTGCCCAGGCGCCGGAGCCGAAGGTGTACGCTCCGGCGGACGATTCCGCGAAGATTGCCTCGAATGATGGGGACACTGCGGGCAAAATCTCCTCCGCAAGTGCTTCTCACGGAAACGCCGCGCAGGTCAAGACCGGTGCCAAGAACGGTGTGAAACCCGCTTCGAAGAACGGCGCGAGCCCCGCCCCTAAGCCCAAGGCCGCCGGTAAGCCCGCCCAGGCAAAGAACCCCGCCCAGCCCAAGGCCGGGGCCACAGCCGCCAAGGCCATGGGCAAGCAGATAGGCCGCATGGGCAAGATGTTCTCCTCGTTCAGGGAAGAGTACGACAAGGCGAGCAAGTAGGAGAGCACGTGAAGCGCCCCACAAAGAAGCAGGTCATGCGCGTCGCCGGGTACGCCGGCGCAGCGATTGCGCTCACCGCCGTCATCTCGGCGAACGTGGCCATGGCGCTCTTCGGCGACACGGTGAACTCCTTCTTCGGCGGCGGCTCCGTACAGATAACCGATGAGGAAAAGACCGCGCTCATGGAACAGGGCCGAGCCCTCTCCAAGCGCATCGAGTCCGAGGGACTCGTCCTCGCCCAGAACAACGACGCGACGCTGCCCTTCTCGGATGAGACGAAGAAAGTCAACGTCTTCGGCTGGGCATCGACCCAGTGGGTAGCATCCGGCTCGGGGTCGGGCCAGGTGAGCGGCGAGACGGACGGAATCCTGGACGCGCTTGTCGACGCCGGCATTGAGTACAATACCGAGATCACCTCCATGTACCAGGGCTTTTATGGCACACGCGCGTATAAGGGCGCGGGTGCCCTGTCTTCGCATGCAACCGAGTACTGCCGACTCTACGAGCCGAGCATATACGACGACTCCTGCTACTCCGACGAGCTTCTTGCCGAAGCAAAGGAATTCTCTGACACGGCGATTGTGGTGGTTGGGCGCGTCTCCGGCGAGAGCATCGACTGCCCGACCAAGCAGTACAAGGTGAATACCAAGGGCGGCGACGTCACGATGGACGCCACCCGTACCTATCTGGAGCTCTCTTCGGAGGAAGAGGCGCTTCTGCGCTATGTGGGGGCGAACTACGAGCACGTCGTGGTGGTCGTGAACTCAACGAACACGATGGAGCTCGGCGAGTTCGAGACCACGACCGGCATCGATGCGGTGCTTCTCGCCGGCACGACAGGCGAGGTGGGCGCGCAGTCGGTCGTCGCCGCGCTATGGGGAGAAGTAAACCCCTCGGGACGTACGACCGACACCTATGCGTACGACTTCGCAACTGCCGCGAGCTGGGCGAACTCCGGCGCGATGGGAGAGGGCCTCTATACGAACGGCAAGGGCCTCTATCCCGCCGACGGCACGAAGAACTCAAACGTCGGCACGGACGAGACCTACGACTCCGTGAGGTTCGCGGACTACGCCGAGGGCATCTACGTGGGGTACCGCTGGTACGAGACGGCTGACGCCGAGGGCTTCTGGGATGATGTCTCGAACAAGTACGGCACCGGCTACCAGGGAGTTGTTCAATATCCCTTCGGATATGGCCTCTCTTACACGACTTTTGAGTGGGAGGTCACGGGCAGGACCCCGGGTGAGGGATTCCAGGTTCAGCGCGACTCGACCTTCACGGTGACCGTCAACGTGACGAACACGGGCAGCGTTGCCGGCCGTGACGTCGTGGAGCTCTATTGCACGCCCCCTTACACGCGGGGAGGCATCGAGAAATCCTCGACCGTGCTCGTGGCGTATGCCAAGACCAAGCTTCTTGAGCCGGGCGAGACGCAGGAGGTCTCTCTCAGCTTTACTATGGACGACGTCGCGAGCTATGACTACGACGACAAGGACGCCGACGGGTTCGTCGGCTACGAGCTCGAGGCCGGAGAGTACACGGTCGAGCTCAAGCACAACGCACATGAGGTCGCGGACTGCAGATACGCGAGCACGCGGCTCTACGTGGCCCAGACCATCCACTGCAGTGGCGATCTGCAGACCGGCGCCGAGGTCGTCAACCGATTTACCGGCGACGAGGCATGGGACGGCGTGTCCATCGATGGGTCGAACTCGGGCGCGAACATTACCTGGCTCAGCCGCGCGGACTTCCGCTCGACCTTCCCATATAAGTGCGACGAGGACCGCGAGATGACGGACAACGTGCGCGCGCTCAACCTCTATGTGGAGCAGGATGTGGAGGCGGACGCCCTTGAGTACCAGGGGCTTCTTGGCAGCGTGGCCATGCCTTCGAAGAAAGGCTCTGGAGACAAGGCGGCCCATCAGCTCACTCAGGACGACGACCTCACGGAGTTCGCGCGTGAGCTGGGACTGAACTACGACGATGAGCGCTGGGACGCGCTTCTCGACGACATCAGCGTGGAAGATATGACCAAACTCGTGCTTCATGGCTACATATCCACCTCGGCGATAAAGTCCGTGGGCAAGCCCGCGACCAAGGAAGTGGACGGCCCTTCGCAGGTCGGGTCGTTCAACCAGCTCAAGACGGGCGTCGGCTATCCTAACGGCACCGTGCTCGCGCAGACATGGAACGATGCGCTGGCCCGCGAGTACGGCAATCAGCTCGGCTGCGAGGCCGCGGCCATCGGCGTCGACGGAATCTACGCGCCGAGCGTGAATCTCCACCGCTCGCCTCTCGGGGGGCGCAACTACGAGTACTTCGCCGAGGACGGGCTGCTCTCGGGCAACATGGCGGCGGCGTTCGTTAGCGGGGCGAAGGACTCGGGCACGTACTGCTTCATCAAGCACCTCGCGCTGAACAACCAGGATTCGTACCGCGACTCTCTGTACGAGTGGCTTACAGAGCAGACTCTGCGCGAGCTTTACCTGCGCCCGTTCAAGATCGCGGTGCAGGCCGGCGGCGCCACCGGCTTCATGACGTCCTACAACCGTATCGGTGCGACGTGGGCAGGAGGCAATAAAGCCCTGCTTATGGACGTGCTTCGCGGCGAGTGGGGCTTCAAGGGGACGGTCATTACCGACTACGCCGACCACCAGGCGTACATGAACGCCGACCAGATGCTTCGCGCGGGCGGGGATCTCTTTATGGACGGGGTGTTCCGCAACGGGGCTTTTGAATACGGCTTTACCACCGACGAGCTCATCGCGTCGAGCGGCTCCGCCGATGAGGCGCGCGCCGTGAGCTTCTCGTACAATCTGCGCCGCGCCACCAAGGACGTGCTCTATACCTGGTTGAACGCGCGCGCATCGCAGGATGCCTCGTTCGAGCGGCCGCTTAAGAAGACGGGCATCCAGTGGGCGCGCATCGGAGTGGCGGGCGTCGACCTGGTCACGCTCGTGTGCGTGGGTGTCCACCTTGCGAGGAGGCGCCGGCGCCGGATGGCGGCGGCAGCCGAGCCGGGTGCCCCAGCGCAGCCGGCGGAGATATAGGCCCGAAGGCGGGGTTGGGCGGCCAGGTTCGGTGCCGGCCGACGATAGGGGAAGCGGCCAGGCTCGCCGCTTCGGGTCGACGAGTGTTTCCCGTAAGCTCTGCCGCCCTATTTACGATGGGTTGGCATATTCTTCCGGTGTCCCTGGCGGGACAAGCCGTTTCTTGCTAACTCAAAACTAATAAAGCCCTGGCAGCAGCCTTGTCGAAGGCGTGCAGCCAGGGCTTTTCTTGTGCATGTCCCGGCGAGAAACCGCCGGGCGCGCGTTTAGAAGCCGACCTTCGGCGTCTCGCGCGCGGAGTCCGCGGCGACGAAGCCCCGCCGCGGCGAGCGCCCACCGGCCACAAGCGAGCCGGGGAAAGTCTGGATGGCGTTGTTGTACTCCATGACCACGTCGTTGTAGCTCATGCGCGCGTAGCTGATGCGGTTCTCGGTGTCCGTCAGGTCGCTCTGGAGCTGCTGGAAGTTGGTGTTGGCCTTAAGCTCGGGGTAGTTCTCGGCAATGGCAAAGAGGCTGTTCAGAGCGCCGGAGAGCCGGTCGGCGGCCTCCATCTTTGCCTCGGGGGCGGACGACGCGGCCACTGCGGCGCGCGCGTCGGTCACGCTCTGGAGGGTCTGGGACTCGTGGGCGGCGTAGCCCTTGACGGTCTCGACAAGGTTCGGGATGAGGTCGTTACGGCGCTGGAGCTGGGCGTCGATGGTTTGCCAGGCGTTGTCGCATTTGTTGTCGGCTCGGACGATGCCATTGTTGATGGCCACCCAGGCGACCGCGAGTACGACGACGACGGCAATGGCGATGATTGCGATGAGCATGGCGAGTCCCTTTGAGACGGGCGGGTCGCCGCAGCGTGCCCGCGCGGAAAATATGGCGGAGGAGGAGGGATTCGAACCCTCGGTACGGGGTTACCGCACGACGGTTTTCAAGACCGCTGCATTCAACCGCTCTGCCACTCCTCCGGAGATGCGAGCCCTTCTATAGTAGCCGAGTTTTGGCCAGCACGTTCGCAGGCTGGGTAAAATGGGCCTTACGCCATGCCGCATACGAAGAAAGGACCAGACGCCTTGAATCGACGTCCCTCGAACCCTGTGCTCAATTACGCCCTGCTCGCGATAGGAGCCGCCATAGCGGCCTTCGCCGTTGAGGAGTTCCTCGTGCCGAACACCATCCTCGACGGCGGCGTCATCGGGGTGGGCATGATGATCTCTCACCTCACGGGAATTCCTCTTGCCGTGTTCACGGTGGTGCTCAACCTGCCGTTCCTGATTCTGGGCGGTATGAAGCTTGGGCGCGGCTTTACCGTTAAGGCCGCGTTCTCCATGGTGGTCTTCTCGGCATGCGTCGCGCTCTTTAGCGGGTGGGCGAACGCGACGTCGGAGACGCTGCTCGCGGTGTGCTTCGGCGGCGTGTTGCTGGGCCTCGGCGTGGGCATCGTGATTCGCGAGGGAGGCTGCCTCGACGGCACGGAAGCCGTGGCTATCCTGCTTAGCCGCCGCACGAACCTTGCGGTAGGCGAGATGGTCCTCGGTATGAACATCGTGATCTACACCGTCGCCGGCCTGCTCTTTGGGTTTGACCGCGCCATGTATTCGCTGCTCACCTACTTTATTACGTCGAAGGTCCTCGACATGGTCGAGTCCGAGATGAACCAGGCCAAGGCGGCCCTCATCGTGACCGACGACGCGACCGAGATCTGTGAGCGCATCTATACAGAGATGGGTCGAACTGTGACCATCATGGATGGCGAGGGCATGGTCAGCGGCAAGAAGAAGGTTCTCTACTGCGTGATCACCAAATTTGAGATGCGCGAGCTGCGCGAGATCATCGACTCCGTGGACCAGTCGGCTTTCGTGACGATGCTAGATGTGGCCGAGATCATCGGCAACCACATCAAGCAAAACGATGCACAGCTAGAGGAGCAGGCGGGAGATGCCCGTGAGTAGCGAGGCGGACGAAAGGTTCATGCGGCTCGCGCTCGAGGAGGCGGCTCTCGCTGCCGAGGAGGGCGAGGTGCCCATCGGAGCCGTGGTGGTGTGCGACGGCGAGGTCGTGGCGCGGGCGCATAACCGGCGCGAGACGGACCTCGATCCGTCGGCCCACGCGGAGTTCTCGGCGATGGTCGCGGCGTCACGCGCGCTCGAGCGGTGGCGGCTTACGGGATGCACCGTGTATGTGACGCTTGAGCCCTGCTTGATGTGCGCGGGGCTGATGGTGAATGCGCGTGTCGACCGATGCGTCTACGGGGCGGCGGACCCTAAGGGCGGCGCACTGGGCACGCTCTTCGACGTGAGTCACGACGATCGGCTGAACCACGAGTTCGAGGTTGAGGCCGGCGTGCTCGCGGATGAGGCGGCTGCGCAGCTACGGAACTTCTTCCGTGAGCGCCGGGCCCGCGCGAAGGCGGCGAAGCGCGCGGCTGCAGAGGCCGCCGAGTCCGTTTCGGAGCCGGCTCAGGGGTCGGTAGGCTGATATCCTCGGGGGCTCCGTAACGAACTTTGAGATTTCGCACTTTAAATTGCGGCCCGTTGAGTAGCGGAGCTTTTTAGCAGCCGTTTACCTGCGGAAACGTAGCAAAAAGCGCTCCCTCTACTGAGGGAGCGCTGGTTTAAAGTGCGAAATCTCGGAGTTTGTGCGAGAAAGCCCGGCTTTTAACCCAGCACGAGGGTGCCGACGTAGATCAGGACGGCCATCGCGGCGGCGAAACCGAAGGCGTACTTGGCGATCTTGCCCAGAATCTCGCCGTCCTTGCCGGCAAGCCCGCAGGCGGCGCAGCCGATGGCGATGTTCTGCGGGCTGATCATCTTGCCGGCCGAGGTGCCCAGTGAGTTGGCGGCTACGAGCCACATCGGATCGTCGCCAAGGGTCTGAGCGGCGTTGAGCTGGACGTTGCCGAAGAGGACCTCGCTGGAGGTGCCGGAGCCGGTGACGAAGGTGCCGAGGGCGCCGAGCAGCGGTGCGACCAGGGGATAGAACCCGCCGAGCAGCGCTACGAAGAAGGCGGCGATGGAGCCGATCATGCCCGAGTAGCCCATGATCTTTGCCACGGCGAGAACGCCGAGCATGGTCAGCACGGTCTTGCTCATCTGGACGCAGGTGTCCTTGAGGACGTTGAGCATCTCGCGCACGCTGCAGCCCTGGATGACGCCGCCAATGATGCCGCAAATCATGATGAGGACGCCAGGGGTGTCGATCCACGTGAAGGTAAGGGTGGCGGTCGGGTCGCCCTGATAGATGTTCACCGTGGTCGAGATGGCGGAGAGAGGCCCGTAGATCGCGGGGAAGAGCTTGCTCGTGATGAGCAGCAGGATAAAGATCAGGATGAACGGGGACCACGCGAGAACGATCTGCAGCACGGGCGCGCCGAAGCCCTCGGCGTGGCTGGCGTTCGCGAGGCGGTGCTCTTCGGGAACCTCCTTGCCGCGCGTGGCGACAGCGAACGCGAAGACCGCGAAGAGCGAGACGACGGAGCCGATGACCACGGCGAGGTTCGGGCCGATGAACATGGCGCCGACGAGCTCGGCGGCGGCGAGGGAAAGGCCGGCGAGAAGGGTGATGGGCAGCACGCCCTTGAGGCCCTTGGGGCCGCCGCCCACGAGCATGACCATGAGAATCGGGCAGGCGACGATGAAGGGGAAGGCCTGGATGGTCTGCGTCGTGGCGAGCGAGATCGGGTCCATGCCGGTGATGGAGGCGAGCGTGGTCGTCGGGATGCCGATGGAGCCGAACATGGTCGGCACGGAGTTGGCGATCAAGCAGGCGAGAATGGCCTCGACGGGGGCGACGCCCACGGCCACGAGCATGGACGCTGGGATGGCGACGGCGGTGCCGAAGCCCGCCATGCCCTCGAGGAAGGCGCCGAAGCACCATCCGATGAGCAGCACGAGGACGCGCTTATCAGCGGAAACGGAGCAGAGCATGGCCTTGATGGTCTCGATGCCGGCGGTGTGAACGGTCACGTTGTACGTGAAGACGGCGGCGATGATCACGAGGGTGATGGGCCACAGCGCCATCGCGAAGCCCTCGAGCGCGGCGGTCGCGATGTTGATGGCGCTCATCTGCCAGCCGATGGCGGCAACGACGACGGCGACAGCGAGCGCACCGAGGCTCGCCTTCCAGGCCTCGATGTGCAGGCCGCACAGCGCGATGACGAGCCAGATGATGGGGGTAAGAGCGAGAACGAACATTCCGAGTAAGCCGAACACGGGCTTCTCCCTTCGTCAAGGACGAATGATGTGGTATGCCGTTCACCGATATTATCACGCCGTTGGCGGGTAAAATCCGCCTTTATGAAATTCGAAACGCATGTTGTGAGCAGGCGATTTGCCTAACAAAATAGGCCGGGGCAAGAGTGAACGTTACCTCTCGCCCCGGCCTGCGGTTTTGTGTCGACGCCTTCCCGGTGCGCCTATCGACGCACGCCGCCTACACCACCTGGAAGATGAAGAAGTCGAGGTAGTGGCTTTCCGGGACGCCCCAGAGGATGGGGTGGTCGGGCGCCTGTTGGCGCTCCTCGACCTGCTTGAGCTGGACGTTCGCCTGGTGGGCGGCGTCGGCCACCGCCTGGGCGAGAAGGTCGCGCGTCATGAAGTGGCTGCAGCTGCACGTGGCCAGGTACCCGCCGCGCGGCAAGAGGCGCATAGCGGCGTAGTTGATCTCTCGGTAGCCCTTGGTGGCGTGGGCCACGGTATTGCGGCTCTTGGTAAAGGCGGGCGGGTCGAGGACGATGAGGTCGAAGGGGCCGCCCTCATCGCGCAAGCGGGCATGGTCGCGCGCGAGCTCCGGCAGGTACTCGAGGACGTTTGCGCAGGTAAAGCCCATGCGTTCATCGAGGCCGTTGAGACGGGCGTTCTGTTCCGCGAGGTCGAGCGCGGTTTGGCTCACGTCGACGCAGCGCACGAAGTCGGCTCCGCCGGCGGCGGCGTTCAGGCCGAAGGGGCCCACATGGCAGAAGCAGTCGAGCACGCGACGACCGCCCGCGATCTGGCGCACGGCGCGACGGTTGTATTTCTGATCCAGGAAGAAGCCCGTTTTCTGGCTGTTCTCGATGTCGAGGTCGAAGGTGAGGCCGTTCTCGACGACCTTGATGCGCGGGGTCTCCGGCACCTCGGCACCCTCGCCGCCCCACCAGCCCTTGTACTGCGCGAGACCCTCCTTGGCGCGGGAGGGCGAGTCGTTGCGCTCGTAGATCGCGGTCACGTCCTGGCCGTCTGCCTGCAACGTATTGAGCAGCAGCGGGTAGATGACGGGGCGCAGTAGCTCCATGCCGACGGTGCCCACCTGCGTTACGAGCGCGTTCTCGTAGCGGTCGACGATGAGGCCTGGCATCTGGTCGGCCTCGGAGAAGACGACGCGGCAGGCGTTCGTGTCGGGCTCGCAGCCGGGAAGGGCGCGCCCGCCCATGGTGACCTTGCGGTGGTTCCATGCGTATGCGACGCGCCGGGCCCAGAACGCCTCGTCCACGCGGTCGTTCGCGTTGCGCGTGACGATGCGTACGCGGATCTTCGACTCCTTGGATAGAAGCCCCGCGCCCTGCCAGGTGCCGTTCTCCTCAAAGACGTCGACCACGGCGCCGTTCTCGATGGCGGCGAAGGCAGGATTCGCATCGAGCACCTCTCCCTCGAACACCCAGGGGTGCCCGGCCTTGAGCGAGCGCGCGGCCTTGCGCGTCACGGAGATCTTCGGGTAGGGGCGTGCCTGCTTCATGACGGAGCCTTTCTTCATAAAAATAGGGACATGCTCACCCGCGCGTCCGCCGCGTCGAGGAACACGTCCCTTAAAGAACTAGTAGTGCCTGCCGTAACGCCCGCCGGAGATGCCGCGGCCGCGGGCACGCGAGCCGGCGAACATCGTGCGGGTGGGCTTCTTTGTGCTGCGGCCTTCCTGCGGGATGATGCGGCCGGTGTCGTAGCTGAAGCCCTCGAGGTCCCAGGTGGGGATGAGTTTCTTGGTGAAGTACTCGATCTCGCGCAGGGGGCTGATCTCGTCGGGCGCGACGAAGGTGTAGGCATGGCCCGTGGCGCCCGCGCGGCCGGTGCGGCCGATGCGGTGCACGTAGTCCTCGGGGTCCATGGGCACGTCGAAGTTGACGACGGCGTCAATGCCGGAGACATCGATGCCGCGGCTCATCACGTCGGTGGCCACAAGGACCTGGACCTTGCCCTCGCGGAACTTCTCGAGGGCGCGCTCACGGGCCTTCTGCGGGCGGTCGGCGTGCATGACGTCTACCTTGACCTGCGCGTTCTTGAGCATCTTGCTGACGTCGTCCACGCGGTGCTTGGTGCGGCAGAACACGAGCACGCGCTCAGGCTTCTCGCCTGCCGCGCCGCCGGTGGCAAGAAGCGCGCGCAGCAGCTCGGGTTTCTGCGCCTGCGTGACGGGGCAGAGATGCTCATCGACGGTATCGGCCGTCTCGCCCACGCGGGCGATCTCGACCGTCACGGGGTCGGTGAGCAGCGCATCGATGGTCGACTTGATCGACGGCGGGATGGTAGCCGAGAAGAGCAGGGTCTGGTGCTTGGCCGGAAGCGCGTGCATGATACGGCGGACGCTCGGCCAGAAGCCCATGTCCAGCATGCGGTCGGCCTCGTCGAGAACGAGCGTCTGCACATGGGCGAGGCTCACGTGGTTGTGTTCCATGAGGTCGAGTAGGCGGCCTGGCGTGGCGACGAGAAGGTCGCAGCCCCGCTCGAGCTGCTCGATCTGCTTCTCGAAGCGGGCGCCGCCCATGACGATGACGGCCTTCTGGCCGGTCTTCTCGCAGACGACGCTCACGACCTGGTCGATCTGTGCGGCGAGCTCGCGCGTCGGCGTCACGACGAGCGCGTGCGGGCCCTTGCCCTTTGCGTTGGCGATGATCTGCAGCGTCGGCAGGGCGAACGCGGCGGTCTTTCCCGTGCCGGTCTGCGCGGAGGCGACGACGTCGCGCCCGGCGAGGACCTCGGGGATGGCGCCGGCCTGGACCGGCGTGGGGGTGGAAAAGCCGAGGGCGTCTACCCCGGCTAGAATCTGCTCGTTTAGCCCGAGCTCGGCAAATGTGGTAGTCATGCCTGCAAGTATGCACCAAAGCGCCCCGTCTCTGCACGCAGGGACGGGGCGCTTTGGTTGAAATTCTGTGGCGCGGGCCGGCTTAGTGCGGCGCGACCCGCGGCCAGCGGCCGGCGCGACTCGGCCGGGCGCTTCTTGCCAGCGACTAGAACACCGGAATGACGGAGCCCTTGTACTCGCTCTCGATGAAGTCCTTGGCGGTCTGGCTGCTCAGGGCCTTGATGAGGGCCTTGGTCTTGTTGGACTCCTCGTCACCCTTGCGCACGGCGATGATGTTCGCGTAGGTCTGGGCAGCCTCGGAATCGGCTTCCTCGGCGGCGAGGGTCGCGGAGGTGTCGAGGCCGGCGGAAAGCGCGTAGTTGCCGTTGATGATGGCGAAGTCGACGTCCTCGAGCGAGCGGGCGACGGCCGCGGCCTCGACCTCGACGAGCTGGATGTTGTGGGGGTTGGACTCGATGTCGTTGGCGGTCGCCTCGAGGCCGACGCCGTCCTTAAGGGTAATCACGCCCTGGTCCTGGAGCAGCAGGAGCGCGCGGGCCTCGTTGGTGGCGTCGGAGGGAACGGCGATCTGGGCACCGTCGGGGACGTTCTTGATGTCGGAGGACTTGCCGGCATAGATGCCCATCGGCTCGAAGTGGATCGCGTAGGCGCTCACGAGGTCGGTGCCGTTCTCCTCGTTGTAGTTCTCGAGGTAGGGGGCGTGCTGGAAGTAGTTGGCGTCGAGGTCGCCCTCGGAGAGCGCGACGTTGGGCTGGACGTAGTCGTTGTACTCGACGACCTTGAGCTCGTAGCCGGCGGCCTTGAGCTCGTCGGCCACGGCGTTGAGAATCTCGGCGTGGGGTGAGGGAGAAGCGCCGACGGTGATCACGTTGTCGGACGCAGCAGACGTGTTGGAGCTGCCGGAGGAGCTGGACGCGTTGCTGCCGCCGCAGGCGACGAGCGAGAGGGCGAGGGCGCCGCTGGCGAGAATGCCGGCAGCCGGCTTGATGAAGTTCTTGATGGACATGGCGGTTCCTTTCGAATGATGGCGAGTCTCTTTGCAAAGACAGGTTGACCTATGAGTAGCCAGGGGCCTGGCGTGACTCCAAAACAGGGATGGGTTGTTTGACGCTTGGGTTTGGCCTGGTCAAAGATGATTTCCGAGTCGACCTTTACGACCTACGGCCTGCGGCGCCGTGCTGTGTGTATATGCGCTAGGAGCGCATTCGCTTGTCGCAGCCGCGAACGAGCAGGTTGCACAGCGTCTGGATGACCTGCACCATAACGATGAGGATGATCACGGTGGCGATCATGACGTCGTCCTGGTAGCGCTGGTAGCCGTAGCGGATGGCGATGTCGCCGAGTCCGCCCGCGCCCACGGTGCCGGCCATCGCGGTGTAGCCGAGGATGGTGATGATCACGATCGGCAGGCCACGGAGTAGCGAGGGCAGGCCTTCGCGCAGGTACACCTTGAGGATGATTTCCCAGGTAGAGGCGCCCATCGACGTCGCGGCCTCGACGAGCCCGCGGTCGACCTCGGCCTCGCTCGACTCGACCATGCGGGCCACGAAGGGCGCTGCCGAGACGATGAGCGGGAAGACGGCTGCCGGGACGCCGAGGGTGGTGCCCACGACGGCGCGCGTGACGGGAATCAGGAAGAGCAGCAGGATGATGAACGGCAGCGAGCGGGCCATGTTCACCAGCCAACCAATGATGGAATAGGCGACGCGGTTCGGGCGTAGGCCCTCGGGCGCGAGCACGGTGAGCAGCGTGCCGAGCACGATGCCGATGACGTAGGCGCCGATCGTGGATGCGACCACCATGACGGTCGTGTCGACCGTTCCCTGGGCAAGAAGCACGCCGTACTTCTCGATGAATGCGGAAAAGACCATTACTGCGCGCCTCCCTCGAACTGGAGCAGTGCCCGGGTTACCTCGGCCTGCGGGTTGCCGAAGACCTCGGCGACGGTGCCTTCCTCGACCACGCGGCCGGCCTCCATGACGGCGATGCGCCCGCAGATGCGGCGCGCGACGGCGAGGGAGTGGGTGATAAGCACGATGGTCACGCCGAGCTCCTTGTTGATTTGGGCAAGGAGGTCGAGGACCTGGCTGGTGGTGAGCGTGTCGAGCGCGGACGTGGCCTCGTCGCAGAGCAGATACTTCGGGCGGGTCATGAGGGCGCGCGCGATGGCGACGCGCTGCTGCTGGCCACCGGAGAGCTGCGAGGGGTAGGAGTCCTCCTTGCCCTCGAGGCCCACGAGCTTGAGGAGCTCTCGGCCGCGGGCCTTCGCATCCTTGGCCGAGACGCGGCCGGAGGCGCTGGCGAGCGTGGACGGAAAGACCACGTTGTCGAGCACCGTGCGCTGCTGGAAGAGGTTGATGCCCTGGAAGATCATTCCGATATCGGAACGAAGGACGCGCAGGTCGCGGCCCTGAAGGCCGGTGACGTTCTGGCCGTCGATGACGACCGATCCGCTCGTGGGGTGCTCGAGCAGATTGATGCAGCGCACGAGGGTGGACTTGCCCGCGCCGGACTCGCCGATGATGCCGTAGACCTCGCCGGTCTGGATCGTGAGCGAGACGCCGTCCAACGCGCGCATCTGGCCCGCGGCGCCGTCGAAAACCTTGGTTATGTCGGTAAGCTGAATCATGGTGGGATGAAGTCTAGCACCGCCTTAAAGCCCAACTTGTCCTGAAGACTAGAGCGATATCCGATGGGTGGCTATCGCTTGCAGCTATAGCCAGGTTCGCGGGGTTGGATATAGGGCGATTTTTTTGTCGGCTCATCGGCGCTCCTTTTGTGCGTCGTGCCCGACTTATCCCACTTTAAAACTGAGTTCACCGAGTAGCGGGGAGTCGGAAGGAGCCCGCTAACTGGGCAAATGCAACTCGAGGAAGGCCGGCTACTCGCCAAGTTCAATTTTAAAGTGGGATAAGTCGGCCATGCATTAATGGCGCCGCGCATTTGGCCCTTAGGCCCCCGTGTTTAAACGCCTCGCGCCGCTCGGGGCCGGTCTTTCGGCCTCGAGCGGCACCTGCCCCGGCTACCTTGCGCTCGTTGCTATACTGAGCTTTGTTTAGACGCGATTTTTGAGGGGAGAAGCACATGCACGTTGGCGCCGCCCTCCCCTCGTTGATGCGAATGCGGACGCACTGCTGAGGCTGGCCGCCTGGTCGTTGCCCCTGAGCAGTGCTTTTCTTTGCGCCTTGTGCGCACCTGTGTTTAACCGCCCGTTCGCATCTATATAGGAGACTGAGCCATGCCGATCAACATTCCCGACGGTCTGCCTGCCAAGGCGACCCTGCACCAGGAGCGAATCTTTGCCCTTGAGGAGGAGGTGGCCAACAACCAGCAGATCCGTCCGCTGCATGTGGTCATCCTCAACCTCATGCCCACCAAGGTCGAGACCGAGACGCAGATCCTGCGCCTCATCTCCAAGTCGCCGCTGCAGGTGAGCTGCGACTTCATGCGTGTGAGTAGCCACGAGGCCACGCACACGTCGGCCGACCACCTGGTCAAGTTCTACGACACCTTCGACACGCTCAAGGACAACTACTACGACGGACTCATCGTCACCGGCGCGCCGATCGAGCACCTCGAGTTCGAGGACGTTGACTACTGGGACGAGTTCTGCCGCATCGTCGATTGGTCGCAGACCCATGTGCTCTCGACCATGTATCTGTGTTGGGGCGCGCTCGCGGGGCTCTATCACCTGTACGGCATTCCAAAGAAGATGCTTGGCGCCAAGCTCTTCGGCGTTTTTAAGCAGCGGCTTTGCGACGAGTACAACTTCCTTACCAACGGCTTCGACGAGGTGCACTACATGCCGCACTCTCGCCACGCGGCCATCGACACGGCAGCCCTCGCCGCGCATCCTGAGCTGCAGGTTCTTTCCGAGGGCTTCACGAGCGGCCCGGCGCTTATCGCCACGCGCGACTTCCACGAGGTGTACGTGACCGGCCACTTCGAGTACGGGCGCGACACGCTCGGCTCCGAGTTCTGGCGCGACTTCCACAAGGGCCTGCCCATTCGCGTGCCGGAGAACTACTTCCCCGACGACGACCCCGAGCAGCAGCCGCTCTTTACCTGGCGCGCGCACGCGAACCTGCTGTACCGCAACTGGCTCAACTGGATCTACCAGATGACCCCGTACGAGCTCGAGCGGATTCCCGAGGTCATCGAGGAGCTGCGCGGCGGCGGCGACATCATGACGGATAAGTTCTAGACACGGCGGCGCGGCGAGAAGGGCAAATTTCATGGCGGCGGAAACGGCGACTCCGGCGGCTTCGGCGCAGGGAGAAGAGCGCATTACCGAGGAGCTGCTCGAGCGGCTGCTCGCGTCGGCCACGCCGGAGGCGTATCTCTCGGCGCCGGACGCGACGGTCGAGCGCGCCTTGCCGGATTACCTGCACGAGCTGCTCGATGCGCATAGGCTGAAGCGGGCCGACGTGGTGCGCGCGAGCGGGATCAACGCCACGGTGGTCTACGACATCTTCTCGGGAAAGAGCCGTCCGGGACGCGACCATGCGATCATGCTCGCGTTCGGCCTGGGCTGCGACCTGCGCGAATGCCAGCGGCTTTTGCGCCTTGCCGGCGTTTCCGAACTGTGGTGCAAGGTTCGGCGCGACGCGGTGCTCATCTGGTGCGTGGAGAGGGGCCTCACGCGCGAGGAGGCCGACGACGAGCTGTACCGCCTCGGCGAGAAGACCCTGCTGGGCACGGGCCCGCTGCGCTAAGGGATCGTCGCAGTACCTCGATGCAGAAGCCTCTTGCCGATTCAGTTGGCAACTAAAGAACCGTGCTGTCGCGGGGCATAAACTATTAGTTTGGCGTTGAGGGCTCCTGCGGGTGGGAGTTCCGAACGTGCCGACGAAGATAGGAGCGGTTTGAACGACGAGCAGGTCATGCATGCCATGAGCCTTGATGACGTGTATCACGTCGATCGAGTGCTCGCGCAGGGCGCTGGCGGCGTGACCGAGCTTGTGTCCATCGAGGGCGCCGGTCCCTTTGTTCGCAAGAAGCTGCCCGTGGAGATTGCCAACCAGGGCGTTTGGTCGGCGATAGGTGCGCTCGATTGCAGGCGCCTGCCCAAGGTGGAGGCCACGTACTCCTTGCCGGACCAATTCGTTGTCGTGTATGACTATGTGCCCGGCCAGACGCTCGAGGAGCTGGTCACGGCGCACGGGCATCTTGGCCCCGCCGAGGCGGCGTCCCTCGCCGGCGACATTTGCGAGGCCGCGTCGGCGCTGCATTCATGCGGAATCATCCATCGTGACCTGAGCCCGCGCAACGTGATCGTGGCGGCCGACGGCGCGCATCTCGTCGACCTCGGCATCGCGCGGATGCGCGTGGAGGGCGCGACGAGGGATACGACTTCGCTGGGTACGCACGGGTTTGCCTCGCCTGAGCAGTACGGGTTTGCTCAGACGGATGCCCGCAGCGACGTGTACGCCATCGGCAAGCTGCTCGGGTACATGCTCACGGGCCTGCAGCCGGACGGCGAGGAATACGAGGCGCGGCTCGCGGACGCCGCGATGGTCGACGCCGGTTTGGCGAGCGTGGTTCGACGGGCATGCGCGTTCGAGCCGAGCGCGCGTTACCAGACGGCCGAGCAAATGGCCGCGGCGCTCGGTGAGGCTGCCGGCGTATCTGTGGGAAGAAGGGCCGCGAGCCACGGTGCCGACATCGGCGCGGGCACATCTGCCGCGAGCGCCGAGGCCGCTCCCAGCGGCAAGAAGCCCAAGGTCAACGTGGCGAACGTGCTCGTTGCGGTCGGAATCGCGGCGCTTCTTGCCGCCGTCGTGTTGGCGGTCCGGCTGGCGTTGGGCGCGGGGTCGGGGTCGTCAGGCGCTGCGGACGTCGGTGCCTCGAGCATATCTTCCGATTCCGACGCTTCGGCAAGCTCGACGCCCACGGCAAGCTCGGCGCCCACGGCAAGCTCGACGAATTCCTCCTCGAACGTGGCCCCGGCCCCGGACGGGGACGGCGAAGAGTCGCCGCTCGAGATTGTGGAGTCCGGCTGGTCTGCGGGCTCGTACGGCTACATCAACTTTGCCCTCGGGGTGAGGAACTCGAGCGAGAACACGGCCTATGAGCTGGTCGGCATTAAGGTCGTCGGTTACAACGAGGAGGGTAAGGTTCTCTTTAGCGAGGACCAAGGAATCATGGCGTGCCTGCCCGGGCAGACGACATATTACGCGAGCCAGGCGGGCGGCGGTACTGCGCCCTCTCGCGTTGAGTTTACGCTGCAGAAGAGCTCGGCCACGTTGTCGCGGCGAATGACGGACGAGCTCGAGATGACGGTGACCGACCTTTCGATCTCCGAGCAGATTGGCTTAACGAATTTCGTGTGCACGTATTCCGTGAGGGGTTCCGACGAGGCGCTCGCGAGCGTTTCTTCGTACATGAACATGACGGCGGCCATCGTCGTGCTGCGCGACGATGCCGGCAACATCGTCTATGGAACCAATGCTTTTGCGTCCAGCCTCGAGCTCGGTGAGCGCCAGACCATTCAAGTCGCCGCGACCGACCTGCCGCCCTACGCCACCGCTGAGGCTTACGTCATGCCGTGGTAGGGCTTGCCCCTTGATTGCCCCTTGATTGGTCCGCTGGCTCACAGTGGGGCATAAAACGACTGTTTTGTGCCCCGCTGTGAAACGGCGCCTCGACATTGCCCGCGCCGCTCGCCAAATTCAGTTGTCAGCTGATGCGACCTGCCCTTCCAAGCTCTTTACTTTCAGGAGTCGTATTGGCTCTGAAGCAAGGAGAGCAACATGGAAGAGCTGTCCAACGTCGCCGTTGCTGGCGGCAAGAAAAACCTCGATTCAATTCCTCCCATCCTGGCTATTGTCGCGGCGATCTTGCTCTGTATGAGCTTTTTCTTGCCGTTTACCACGGCAAAGGAAGATTCAATTGTGGGAAACGCGTTCGCGCAAAGCCAAGAGATCAAAGAGGGGTCCGGTGTAACCGTGGGCGAATTGGCAAATCCATCCCTCGTTACCTGGGCACGCGTCTATAAGGCGTATTGCGAGAGTCTCGATGGCACAGTTACGAACACATTGAGCGATTACTCGATTATGTTTTGGATGATTGTGATTGCGGGCTCGGCCGCGGTCCTCTCGCTGCTGTTCGCGCTTCTCCGTAAGGCAAGCCCGACGACACTGTTCGCCCTGGCTTGCCTGGGGCTGGTTTCCTTCATCTGCCACTACTTCGAGGAGTATGGTCCGGTGTCGAGCGGCGCGGCGAGCGCCTGGTCATTTGGGCGAGTGGTTACGCTTGGCTCCGCCGCCGTTCTTGCCGCAGCCGGAATTTGGTTCTTTATCGTGAAGCACGGCAAGAAGAAGGCGGCAAAGGCAGCTTAGGCTTCCGCGTGGTTTTTGTTGCCCGTGCCGATCGCTTTGCTTGCGGAAATGGGGCCGGAATTCAGCTGTCAACTGATGAATTGCTTTCTGTTGGTTTTCAGAATGGACATGCGAGCAAATAACGCACAACTGATTGGAGTTCAAGATGAAGAAAACGGCAGCTATCGTTCTTTCTATGGCGCTCGCGCTTACCTTGGGGGCCTGTGGGTCCTCGTCATCGAAGAAGAGCGAATCGGACTCTTCGTCGGCAACGCAGGGGCAGACGACCAAGTCCGAAAGTACGTCTTCCGAGTCAAAGGAGGAGAAGTCGTCTGTCGATAGCTCGAAGACGGAATCTTCGTCTGCCGAGAGCGCCGGCGACTCGACCGAGGTCACCCCGAGCTTCAAGCAAACTATGGACGGCTACGAGAAGTTTATGGACGAGTACGTCGAGTTCATGAAGAAGTATCAGGACTCCGACAACACCGCTTCGATGCTTGCCGACTACGGAAAGATGATGGCGAGCTATGCGGAGTGGACTGCGAAGTTTGACGACATCGATAGCGACTCTCTTTCTGATGCGGACGCCGCGTATTACCTTGAGGTCCAGAGCCGTGTCCTTCAGAAGCTCGCCGAGGTTCAGTAGGGCGGCGCATTGTCGGGCTAAGCGTGTAGCCAAGTTGGGCGTGTAGCCAAGGGCTCGCCAGCTGATTATGTAGTCAGCTGGCGAGCCGCTTTTTTGAAATGCCTTGGATTAACTGGGGTATAGGCTCACGGCGTTCTGCTCGGTAGGAAGGCTGATCGTCTAGAGCCCGAGCACCTGCTTCTTCTTGGCGTCGAACTCCTCTTGGGTGAGGACCCCCATATCAACGAGCTCCTTGAGCTTCTTTAGAGTCTCGAGCTGCTCGTCCAGTGATTGTGCCTGAGTCGTCGAGCTGGCTGCGGGCGCTGTTTGGGCGATACCGGCGGCCGCGACCTGCGATGCGTTCTGCGGGTTCAGGCCACCGGCAAAACCGAGCCCGAAGAGCATGTTTCCGCCTTCGCCTAGGCCATTGTCGCGAACGCCCTCGGCAATCATCTGCTGCGCCGCCATATTGCCGGCCTCCGCGGATACCCCCTCGTAAGCCCTGACGTTCATCTTCTTTTCGGAGAAGGCCCGCACCAGCTCGCGAGAGTCCTCGGAGAACTCGATGTTTTCGACGGCGATTCCGCAGAGCTCGATGCCAAAGCGCTCGGGCCACGTGCCGGCGTTCGCCGACTCCGAGGCAATGGACGCGGCGATGGCATCGGCTTGCGAGGGGAGCTGAGAAATCCGGTACTCCGCCGAAAGCGAGTTCAGCGCCACGATAAAGGAATGGAGAAATTCGGCAACGAGCTGCTTGCGCGTCTCGAGGCTGTCAAAGGAGTAGGACCCGACGTTCGGGGGCAAGTAATTTCGTACGAACTTGACCGCGTCGACAACTTTGATGCTGAACAGGCCGTAGGAATAGATCTCCAGGTCGGTACCGTAGAACGAATCATTGTAAGCAAGAGGCCCGTGCGTTCCGAATTTAATGCCGCGCAGCTCGCGAAGGTTGACGAACGAGACGCGCTTGTCGTCGGGGCTCATGCCGGAGAAGCCGATGCGCTGCGCCGTTTGGCTAAAGATAGTCCTCATGATGCCGGCGTCTTCGCGGCTCTGCTTATCAAAGACGCTAAGCTGGCCGTTTCGATATTCGTATCCCCCGGATTCGGTGATGACCTCCTCAATGCCGGATTGGCTGAACACGAAGGCGGCCGTGTTTTCAGGCACATAAATTATCGAGCCGTTAGACAGGATGTTGGCCTGTCCATGGTTATATCCGTAGCCGTCCTGGGTTGCCTTGCGGATGCCCGGAGCGACGACGGTTCTCTCGTCGAACTTGCCGGCGGTGACGATGTCCTTCCATTGGTCGGCAAGTGTGCCGGAAAACGAGTCGAACGCAGCGTCGATGATGCCCATGATGAGCTCCTAGAGAGATTGCTTGGTTCCACAGTAATCGCAGGTCAGGATCGCGCCCTTATTGCCCGAGAGGGGCGCGCGGCAACCCATGCAGCGCACGGTGGCCTTCGTCTTTACGGCCTTCTTGACGGGCTTGCTTGCCTTGGAGGTTGTTGAGGTATAGCTCGCGGCCTCGCCCACAAAAGCCGAGGTGAGGATCTTGAACCCGTCGATGAGGCCGGTCATGTCGCTGGGAAGAGGCGACTCATCGGTGTCGATGCCCTCCATTTCCCCGACCACGGCGCACTTAATCGCGTCGGCCCAGCGTTTGGCTTCTCGCTTCGGGTTGTCGGGGAAGCTCAAGGTGATGGCTTCCTGTTCAAAAACGACCTGCAGGACGTGCTCGTCTCTCTTCTTGCCAAGAAACGCCTGCGGCACGCCTTCGGGGCAGGCAATCGAGTCGAGCGGGCATCGCTTGAGAAGGCGCTGCGAGGTGAAGAGCCCGGTTGAGATTACGTTCACCAGAATCAGGTTTTGGTTCGTGAGGACGATCTCGTTGAGGACGTCCCGGTCCTTGCCGGAGTGGAGAACGACGGCCTCGCTTTGCATAATGACGACCTCGCCGGGGCTGAGGTTGTAGTCCTCATCCATGGTTGCCTCCTGACGACGGGAAATAAAGCGCTGCTAAACCATGCTAGACGCCGACAAATTTGTTTCATCAGTTGCCAGCTGAATCCGTAGGCGGAATTCAGCTGGCAACTGATGAAACGGAATGGCCGCCTACTCAGACTTAGAAGCGCTTCAGTTTTCTTTGGAATCGAGGAAAGGAAACCTCATGGACTGGGAAGTCGCAGGGCAAGACAACTCCGACGCCGCCGGCTCGGCTTCGCCGAAGCCGCCTAAGCGCAAGGGCAAGAAGTTGAAGAAATGGGTCGTCGTCATAGCGGTCATCGCCGCGGTCGTCGTGTATTCCAACATTAAGAGCTGCATCAATAACCAGCCGAAGAACCTCTCGTGGCCCACGACTGGCCTGGCGACGATGCTCCCCGACCCGCCGACGAATAAGGGCGAGGTGAATACCGACTCCGACCGCAGCTTCAGCGCGGATGTCGAGAAGTGCAGCGAAGACCAGTACAAGGCCTATGTGGAAAGCTGCAAGGAGAAGGGCTTTACCGTCGAAGCCGATAGCAGTACGTCCTCGTACAAGGCTTACAACAGCGACGGCTATAAACTGAGGCTTTCCTACTACTCTTCCAGCGAGAGCCTCTCGGTTTCTCTTGACGCGGCGGCAGAGATGGGGACGCTGACGTGGCCGACGGCCGGCGCCGGCTCCCTGGCTCCCGCCCCGGCGTCGAAGAAGGGCAAGATTAGCAGCGATAGCTCGACGTATTTCGTGGCACTCGTTGGAGATACGGACAACGCCGCTTATAGCGCGTACGCCGACTCCTGCATTTCCGCGGGGTTCAACGTCGATTACAGCAAGGATGACACGTTGTTCTACGCCTACAATGCGAACGGCGACTACATTACCGTGAGCTACGAGGGCTTCAGCACGATGGAGGTAACCGTCGATGTGGCTGACGTTAGCGCCTCCGCCGAGACGACGAGCTCTGATTCGAGCGCATCGGCAAAGGTCGAGGCAGAGACGAAGACCGAAGAGGCCCCCGCAGCAACTTCGGATTCCGCGTCGAGCGAGTCTTCCTCCGCGAGCGCCGGCGACTTCCGCCAGTTCGTCGACGACTACGAGTCCTTCATGAACAGCTACTGCGACTTCATGGAGAAGTACAAAAGCTCCTCGAACACCGCGAGCATGATGGTCGACTACGCCAAGATGGTGAAGGACTACGCGGAGTGGGCAGAGAAGTTCGACGGCTACGATACGGGCGAGCTGGGTGCCGATGACCTTGCCTACTATACGGCGGCGCAGGCAAGGGTGCTGGAGCGACTGTCGAAGATTCAGTAACGCGTTTTTACTTGCTGCTTAATAACAAACCCGGTAAACCGCAGGTGGGCGCACGTTGCCTGCCTGCGGTTTTGTGTTTTGGCTTGCTTATCGCCTTCTTAGTTGTTATGGCCCACGACCTTGCGTATAGGATGGGCCGGTGACTGCTTGCGGGGCGCGTGGACCCGAGACGGCGGCAGTTTTTAGCGGATTCCCCGAGTAAGCCCGTGCCCGGGGCTTGAAGAGCCGCAGGTAAACCCGTCGCTCTGAAATCACCCGCATGGTCCGAGTGGTAAAACTGCCGCCGACGCGGTTTTCGCCGACGGTCGCGCAGCTGAACGGCTCTGGTCGTGGGTCACGTGCAAGGTTTTGCGTCAAGTGCAGCGTAACTACCCGATCGCTGCAAGGTTTGGCGCCAAGTGCAGCGCGAAAATCGCGGCGAAGGGGATTTTGACCGGCGATTTCGGGGTTTGGGCTCTGATTTGGGGCGTCTGGATGGAAAAACACGTCGCACTAGAGGCCAAACTTTGCAAGGGAGCAGCCGTTACGTCGCACTTGGCGCAAAACCTTGCAAGGGAGCTTCCGATAATGTCACCGGTTGTGCAGAATCGCTTCCGGGGCCGAACGTTTGCTACCGTGGTTTGGGGTCGAGCCCGTTTTGCGATTCAGTTGCTAGCGAAAAAAACAAGGCAGGTAGCTTCTGGTAAAGCGACGGGAAGATAACGTTCCGGTCGCGCTCGGCTAAAAAAGGGGTCCGCGGCCTAACCCGTCTTGCGATAGGCAACATCTGTTGGTTGTCTCGCCAATTGTTAGCGTTTTGATTCGAAAAGTTTGCCGAGCGCTTATCGGCACGTATAAAAATGTGACGTCTGGTGCGCCTTCATGCACACGTAACACGTCGAACTTAATCTCAACACGTCATCAGATAAAGTCTGCGCGGTGGGGATAGGCCGCTCACGCGGGCACCGACAAACCTATGGAGGCAATCATGTCCACTCAGCTCAGCCGTCGTCAATTCCTCACTGCCCTTGCCGGCACCTCTGCAGCGTTCATGGGCCTCGGCCTCGTCGGCTGCGGGTCGAGCTCCAGCTCCTCGGGCTCCGACTCCTCGAGCTCCGCCGCTTCTGACGGCGGCGTCTCCGGCAAGAAGTTCGTCATCGCCATGGACACCGTCTACGCCCCGTTCGAGTACACCGACGAGAAGGGCGATTTCGTCGGCATCGACGTCGACATCCTCAACGCCGTGGCCGAGGACCAGGGCTTCGAGGTTGAGATTAACTCCCTCGGCTTCGACGCCGCCCTCGCCGCCCTCGAGTCCGGCCAGGCCGACGGCGTCATCGCCGGCATGTCCATTACCGACGAGCGCAAGAAGAAGTACGACTTCTCCGAGGGCTACTACGAGACCTACGTCTCCATCGCGGCCAAGGCCGGCGGCGATATCAAGTCCATCGACGACATCAAGGGCAAGACCGTCGCCGCGAAGACCGCGACCATCGGCGCCTCCTGTGTCGAGAGCATGAAGGATGAGTACGGCCTCACCATCACCTACTTCGACACTACCGACCTCATGTTCCAGGACGTCCTCACCGGCAACTCCGTGGCGTGCTTCGAGGATTACCCGGTCATGGCCTACGGCATCACGCAGGGCAACGGCTTCGAGATCATCGACACCGTCAAGGGAGAGTTCTCTGCGCAGTACGGCTTTGCCGTCAAGAAGGGCGAGAACGCCGAGCTTCTCTCCGCGTTCGACGCCGGTCTCGCGAACATCAAGAGCTCCGGTAAGTACGACGAGATTTGCGCCAAGTACCTGGGCGAGTAGCGAACCGAGCCAGAGGGGCGCTCCGAGCGCGGAGCGCCTTCTTTTGTTTACGCACAGATGGGATTTCAAATGGGTCTAGCAGAACTCGCCCAGACGTTCGAGGAGGCGTGGCCGCTTTTGCTGGGCGGCCTGCAGATGACGGCCTTCGTGACCGTTCTCTCGCTGTTCCTCGCGCTCTTCCTGGGCATCTTCACCTGCCTCATGAACATGTCGAAGATTGCGCCCCTGCGCGGCATCGCCAAATTCTATATCTGGATCATCCGAGGCACGCCGATGCTCGTGCAGGGCTTTTACGTGTACTTTGCCCTGCCGCAGCTCATCCAGCTCGCTACCGGCACGAACTTCCGCATCGACGTCGTTACCGCGACGGTCTTTACCATGACGCTCAACGCGGGCGCCTACATGTCCGAGATTTTCCGCGGCTCCATCCAGTCGGTCGATAAGGGCCAGATGGAGGCAGCGCGCAGCCTCGGCGTGGGATACGGTCCCTCGATGGTAAAGATCATCATTCCGCAGGCCGTCCGAATCTGCCTGCCGAGCCTGGTCAACCAGGTGATCATCACCCTTAAGGACTCCACCATCATGTACGCCATCGGCCTGCCCGAGATCATGAACCAGGCCAAGGTCTACGTGGGCCGAACGTTCAATTCCTTCTCGACCTACACCCTCGTGGCGCTTATCTTCCTGCTGGTCACGAGCCTGCTCATGCTTGCCTCGTCCGCCCTCGAGAAAAGGATCCGTAAATAATGGCTGAGACAAAAATCAAGGTCACGGGCCTTAAGAAGAGCTTCGGCGAGCACGAGGTGCTCAAGGGGGTCGATCTCGACATCGCCCCGGGCGAGGTCGTGTGCATCATCGGTCCCTCCGGCTCTGGCAAGTCGACGATGCTGCGCTGCCTCAACCGCCTCGAGGAAGTGACCTCCGGAGAGATTCTGGTCGACGGTGAGTCCATTACCGCCAAGGACGCCGACGTCGATAGCATCCGCCGCCACATGGGTATGGTGTTCCAGCAGTTCAACCTCTTCCCGCATATGAGCGTGCTCGAGAACCTCACCTGGGCGCCTGTGCAGCTCAAGCTCAAGACGAAGGAAGAGGCCGAGTCGAAGGCCAAGCAGCTCCTGACCCGTGTCGGACTTATCGAGAAGGCCGACGCCATGCCGAGGTCGCTTTCCGGCGGCCAGCAGCAACGTGTCGCCATCGCCCGCGCGCTTTGCATGGACCCGGACATCATGTTGTTCGACGAGCCGACCTCGGCGCTCGACCCCGAGATGGTCTGCGAGGTGCTCGACGTCATGCGCGAGCTCGCGGGCGAGGGCATGACGATGGTGTGCGTGACCCACGAGATGGGGTTCGCGCATGACGTGGCCGACCGCGTGGTGTTCGTCGACGGCGGCGTGATCTGCGAGCAGGGAACGCCCGCCGAGGTCCTGGACAACCCGAAGAACGAGCGTACCAAGAGCTTCCTGTCGAAGGTGCTGTAGGGGAGCGCAAACCCGGCTTTCCCACATCGTCGATCGCAGTGCGCAGAGCACGCCGGCCATCTCGCCGACGTGCTCTTTTCTGCGCGCGGCGAGCGCGGCGCGGGATACCATAAGACCCAACTGGAGGCTCGTCGGGAGGGTGAGACATGGCAGCAAGCAGCACGATTCGTTGGGGCATTCTCGGAGCCGGCGGCATTGCAAAGAGGTTCGCCGCGAGCTTGGAGCACGTTGACGGCGCCGAGCTGGTCGCGGTTTCGGGCCGATCCGCGGAGAGGCTATCGGCGTTCGTGCCGGTAAGGGCCTACGCCGACGGGGGCGACGGAGCCGCCGCGCACGAGGAGCTTCTTGCCGACGCGGACGTCGACGCCATCTATCTCGCGCTGCCGCACTCGATGCACCTGCGATGGGCCGAGGCCGCTCTGCGTGCGGGAAAGCCGGTGCTCTGCGAGAAGCCCGCCGTTCTCAGCGCAGCGGAGGCCCGTGAGCTCGCGAGTGTTTCACGTGAGACGGGCGTGCTCTTCGCCGAGGCCATGAAGTGCCGGTTCGTGCCGCTCCATGCGCGGGTCCGCGCCGTTCTTGATAGCGGTGAGCTGGGAAGCGTTCTTCGGATTGATTGCGCCCAGTGCGTGGATTACGGCACGGGTGACCTGCGCTACCTTGAGAACCCCATCGGCGGCGGAGCGCTTCTCGACCTCGGCTGCTACCCCATGAGCTGGGTGGAGGAGCTGACGCAGGGCGCGCCGCGCGCCACGAAGTCGGAGATCCGCTGGCGAGAAGTCCCGGGTGGCCGCGTGGACTGGGCCGGCCGCGCCGAGTTCGCGTTCGATGGCGGTACCGAGGCTGTGGTGGACTGGGCGGGAGACGCCGCCGAATACGACTGCTCCGCGCTGATTATCTGCGAAAACGGCAGCATCCTTGTTGAGCGCGCCCATCGTCCGGAGCGCGCCGTCGTGCGGCGCCCGGGCCGCGAGGACGAAGTGCTCGAGGCCCCGTACGACCCCGACGACTTCCACGGAGAGATAGCCCATTTCTGCGACCTTATCCGCGCAGGTGCCAAAGAGAGCCCGGTCATGCCCCTTGCGGCCACGATCCGCAACGCGGAGCTCCTCGACGCCGTGCGGCGCTCGGCGTAAGGGGCCGTTCGGCCCGAAGTCCCGGCTCAATTGCGGCATGTTCGGGGCCGAGGCGCCTTTGTTACGTTTAAGGCCTCGCCCCAGCTGCTTTGCTACAATCCAACGCGTCAATGAGTGGCCCATCGCGGCGTAAGTCCAATTGATGGGCTGCTCGACGTGAATCGCCTCTTTTCGGGTGGCCGGATTATGTTGCCGTCCGAAAGGAACCTCATGGCGAAGACAAATGCCCCCGCATCGACGAACTCCACGGTCCACGCAGCCGGCGCGGCCCATGCGACGGCGGGCCGTCCGCGGCTCTGGACCCGCGACCTCGTGCTCATCATCCTCGTGAACCTCTGTGTCTTCACGAACCACATCATGAGCCTCTCGACGTTTCCGTTCTATATTCAGGAGCTAGGCGGCACAGAAGCCGTCTCCGGTGCTTGTGCCGCGCTGTTTTCCCTGGTGGCAGTGCTGGTTCGCCCTTTCATAGGCTGGTGGCTGGACAACGGTGCTCGCCGCGCGGTCCTCATCGTGGGGCTTCTGGGCCTCGCCCTTGCGCCTGCCGGATACGTCGCGGTGCCCATGCTTTCGGTGGCGCTCGTGTTTCGCATGGTGCACGGCGCGGCCCTGAGCTTCTCGAACTCGACCACGGCGACCGTCGCGTCCGACGTGATCTGCAAGGAGCGATTTGCCGAGGGCATGGGATTCTTTGGAATGGCGACGGCCTTGGCCTCGGCCATCGCGCCCGCCCTTGGTCTCGAGCTCATGGGTTTCGGCTTTAATGTGCTCTATGGGGCTGCCGCCGCGATCTCGCTCGTTGCCCTCGCTCTCTACCTGTTTGTCCGCTCGCCCCGGCCCAAGGTCGAGAAGCGTCCGCTCTCGTTTGAGGCCTTGGTAAATCGAGATTCCCTCCCCGCGACGGTCACTATGCTCATCTTTATGTTCACTTTCGGCGCGCTAGAAAACTTCGTCGCCATCTATGCAAGCATGAACAACTTGCCGTCCGCATCGATTTTCTTTGTGATTATGGCCGCTATGCTGCTGCTTGTTCGTGTCTTCCTAGGTCGTTTGGTTGACCAGAAAGGCGAGGCGCTCTTTGTTTATACGGGCAACCTCGCCATGCTCGCGGCGCTTCTTCTGCTCGCCTACGTTCCGAGCTCGGCGACGTTCTGCCTCGCTGCGGCACTTGCCGGATACGGTTTCGGCGGTCTGGAGCCCGCCTTGCAGTCGATGGCCGTCCACACTGCCTCGGACGAGACGCGCGGCTCGGCGAACTCGACATTCCTGTGCGGCTACGACATCGGGTACGGACTCGGCGGCGGCGTTGCGGGCGTGCTCATCACGGCGGTCGGCTACGCCCATACATGGGCGATTGTCTCCCTTGCCTGCGTCGCATCCATTGCCGTCTATTATTTCTGGGCTCGCCACAGCAAAACGAGCTTCTCGTACGGCGGCTAATGGCGACATGCGGACCCGCCCGCCGATTTTGACGCGGTTTAGGGGCTGAAATGTGCCGTTACTGGGCGCGGGCGGCCTGTCCTGTGGGGGCCGCCGGCGCCCATCTTTCGTTCGGGCGGGGGCCGTCGAGTGCGTCGCAGGGCTTCCGAAGGGCACGTCCTCAAAACGCTCAGAGGGTAAGGGGCGCCGCGGGTATACTGGAACGTCAGCAAACAAACCCGCCCGGAGGCCGCATGGAATCGCTGTACACAAAGTATCGCCCGCAGACGTTTGAGCAGGTAGTAGGCCAGAAACACGTGGTCGAGACCCTCATGCGCGCCGTCGCCGAGCACAAGACGAGCCATGCGTACCTCTTCTGCGGCCCGCGAGGAACGGGCAAGACGACCATGGCGCGCCTGCTCGCCAAGGCCCTCATGTGCGAGAAGGGCGAGGGCGAGATGCCCGACGGCATGTGCGAGCAGTGCCGCCTCATAGCCGCCGGCGAGCACCCGGACGTGGCCGAGCTCGACGCCGCGTCCCGTACGGGCGTGGACAATGTCCGAGACGAGATTATCAGCCGCGTGAACTACGCCCCGTCGATGGGCCGTTACAAGGTTTATATCATCGACGAGGTCCACATGCTCACGACGGCGGCGTTCAACGCGCTGCTCAAGACCCTTGAGGAGCCGCCCGAGCATGTTGTCTTCGTCATGTGCACGACCGACCCGCAAAAGGTCCTGCCCACGATTCTCTCGCGCGTGCAGCGCTTCGATTTTCATTCCATCGCCCCCGACGAGATGCAGGCGCACCTGGCCTACGTCTGCGGGCGCGAGGGCTTCACCTTCGACGACGCGGCCCTCGAGCTCGTGGTCCGTCATGCGCGCGGCGGCATGCGCGACGCCCTGACCTCGCTTGAGCAGCTCTCCGTCTTCGGCAACGGCCACATCGGCGTCAAGGCGGCGCAGGACTTTCTCGGCGAGGTCTCCGGCTCGGTTCTCGGCACCGTCTCCAAGGCCCTGGCCGACCGGGATGTCCCGACCCTGTTCTCCGAGGTGGAGAAGCTCGTCGGCTCCGGCCGAGACCTGCTGCAGTTCACGCGCGAGCTCGCCTCGCACGTGCGCGACGTGTACGTGTGCTCAGTGGCTCCGGGCTCGCCGGCCGTCGTGAGCGCGGCGGGGGAGGCGCTCGAGGCCCTTCGCGCGGAGGCCTCGGCGTTCGGCTCGGCCGACCGCGTCGCCCGCGCGCTGACCATCCTGGGAGACGCGTCGAGCGAGATGCGCACCGCCACCAACCAGCGGCTCGTTCTAGAGATCGCCTTCACGAGAATCGCGCGGCCCGAGTCGGACCTGACCGTTGAGGCCCTGGCAGACCGGCTCGCGGTCCTCGAGCAGAAGCTCGCGAGCGGGCAGTTCGCGGCCGCCGCCCCGGCTCAGGCCCCGGCCACCTCGGTCCCCGCGCCCGCCCCGGCTGCCCCGGCTGCCCGGACTCAGGCCCCTGCCCCGGCGGCAAGAAGCGCCGCGCCCGCTGTCCAACCGACCGCAGGTCAGGGCACGTACGGGGCGCCGCAGGCGGCGCCTGCCGCGCAGCCTGCGCCCACGGCACGGTCCCAACAGCCTGCTCCTCATCCTGCCCGAGCCGCGACGAGCACCCCTCAGGCCCCCGCGATGGCGCCCGCTGCTCTCCAGCGCGCTTGGAGACAGGTCGTCGACGGCCTGGTCAAGACGGCTCCCGCCAAGGGCTCGCTGCTCCTGAGCGCCGACGCCGTGTCGGACGACGGGTCCAACCTGGTCGTGAGCCTTCCCCACGGTTCCGGCTTCGCGCTCAAGATGCTCGAGCGCAGCGACGTGCGAGCCGTCGTCGAGCCTGCGGTCAACGCTGTCTTCGGCGCCCGCACGGTCACCTTTGCGGACGCGGCGGACCTCGGCCTCGCGACCAGGCAGCCCGCCCAGGCAGCGGCCCCGTCGGCTCGACCGGCCGCCCCGGCGCCTCGGCCCGCGGCCCCTGCCGCGCCTCCTGCGCCGCGCGTCCCACAGCAGCCGCCCGCCCAGGTCCAGGCGCCCGCGCCGGGTTTCTCCGCGCCGAGAAGCGCCGCTCCCGCGGCGCAGCCCCCGGCGGGTTATGCCCGGCAGCCCCAAGCGCCGGAGCCCGAGTATGTGCCGGATTCCGCTTATGGCGCCGCCGCCGAGCCGGCCGGCGACTACCCGATGCCCTGGGACGACCAGCCCGTCTCCGGCCCTGCCCCCGGCACGGAGCCTGCCGCGCCTCAGTCCGTGGCGGCCTCCCGGCAGCCCGCCGCCGAAGGCAACGCGCCCGCCGACCTCGCTCCGGCTCCGGACGAGGCCCCCCAGAATTCCGTCCCTGCCGACCTCGCGCCCGAGTTCAGCCAGGTGCTTGAGGGCCTCACCGCGGTTTTCGGCGCCCCGACCAATGTTTCTGTAGAGGCGGCGAACCAGGGCGGCGCGGCTGAGGACGGCGGCGACCTCACGTATGATGACGAGGACGCCGGCGGCCCCGACGACAACGGCTTCGCCGACGAGCCCATCGACGACGCGGATGGCGACGAATAGTTGCGCGACCGCCAGAGCGCGATAACCGAAAACGCTTCTTTCCAACGAAGCAGAACCGAGAGGAACCAACATGTCCAAGGGATTCAACATGGGCGGCATGAACCGCAACCAGATGATGCAGCAGGCCCGCAAGATGCAGGAGCAGCTCCTGGCCGCGCAGCAGAAGGCCGCCGAGACCGAGGTCTCCGCGAGCACGGGCGGCGGCGCCGTCAAGGTGACCGCCACCGGCGATATGCGCGTGACCAGCGTGACCATCGACCCCGAGGCCATCGACCCCGAGGACGCCGAGATGCTTCAGGACATGATCCTCTCGGCCGTCAACGACGCGCTCGAGCAGGCCGAGCAGATGGCCAGCAAGCAGATGAGCGCCGTCACCGGCGGGCTCAACATCCCGGGCCTCTTTTAATCAGCCGCCGGACCGAGGCTGACGACACGCATGGAATTTCGCGTAAACGACGGGCATGCGCTTCAGCGCCTTCTCGATGAGCTGGGCAGGCTTCCGGGCATCGGCCCGAAGTCGGCCCAGCGCATCGCGTATTACCTGCTTGAGGCCGACGCCGAGGAGGCCCGCCGCCTCGCCGCCGCAATCCTGGAGGTCAAGCAGCAGGTCCACTTCTGCCCCGTGTGCTTCTCGTACGCCACGCGCGAGAAATGCGACGTCTGCGAGGATTCCTCCCGAGACCGCGCGAGCATCTGCGTGGTCTCCGAGCCGCGCGACGTGCAGGCAATCGAGCGAACCGGCAGCTATCGTGGCCTCTACCACGTCCTCGGCGGCGTGATCAGCCCCATGGACAAGATAGGCCCCGACCAGCTTCATGTGCGCGAGCTTCTCTCCAGGCTGGCGGACGAGGAGGTCGGCGAGGTGATTCTGGCCACGAACCCCGACGTCGAGGGCGAGACGACCGCGACCTATCTCGCGCGCCAGATCCGTCCCCTTGGCGTTCGCGTCACGCGCCTGGCGAGCGGCCTTCCCGTCGGCGGCGACCTCGAGTACGCCGACGAGGTCACGCTCGGCCGAGCCATCGAGGCGCGGCGCGAACTTTAGCCGTCTGTGCCTGCGCTTCCGGGGCGCATACAAATAAAGCCCACGTAAACCGGGTAAACAACGGAGCAAGAAACACACCAAGAAAGCGCTGAGAAATACGCGCGCCTATGTGCGCGACTATCCGGAAAGGCACAGAGCATGGCTAACGCAACCAACGGCGCCAACAAGGGCCCGGAGTCCATCACTACGCTGCATGCGGGAGAGGGCGCCGAGGTCACGACCCGCAAGAACGCGTCGCATGCGGCCGACCTGGCGCGTGCGAACGCCGAGGAGCGTTTCCGTCGCCGCCATGCCTCCGATAAGCTCTCGGCAGCGGCCGGCCGCGCGAGCGGGCGCCCCGCTTCCAAGAAGCCCGTAGTCGCGGGCGGACCGCAGCGGACGAACAAGAACATCTTCATAGCCGTGGGCGGCGCCGTCGTTACTCTCATC
Organism: bacterium; assembly: GCA_963605405.1. Classification (GTDB taxonomy): domain Bacteria; phylum Actinomycetota; class Coriobacteriia; order Coriobacteriales; family Atopobiaceae; genus Paratractidigestivibacter. The sequence goes on from CAVCUP010000003.1 coordinate 166,598, forward strand.
CTGGTCTTCTTCCTGGTTAGGTGCGCGACCTCTGTGGTCACGCCCAGGACCGAGGCGCCGGCCCCTTCGGCCGAGGAGCAGCCCTCCGAGGCCCAGCAACAGGAGTCGGCCGCCGACGGCGCGGTGACGCTGCACGGCGTGAGCTATGCGCTCGCGCAGGTCGACGGCGGCTGGGCGGTCACGGCCGACGGCGCCACGGCCTTCGAGCTCTCGGGCACGCCGTCCGGCATCATCGTGAGCAACGGTATCCTCATCATTCCCGAGAGCCTGGAGAGCGGCTGGGACGTCCTTGCGTACATGCCCGCAGACGGCTCGCTCCCCACCCAAGTGACCAGCTCCGATGGCTCGCCCGTCACCGGCTCCGGCTCCATAACCTCGGCCGAGCTCGACGGCGCGAATCTTCTCGTCACGGACTCCGCCGGCGCGACCACTACCGTTGCACTGGAGTAGGCGGGATTTACATACGAGTGCCTGCGGCATCAAGGGTGGCAACGGCTTTCCGCGAAAATAATTCGGAGAGAAACCGCAGGTAGAAAGCGAATCTCCCCGCGAGGTCAAAATTTTTTCGATTTTGGGGTTGCGGGGCCGCAAGAATCATGGCATATTATTCCTCGCGCAAGGCGCACGGGGTGTTAGCTCAGCTGGTTAGAGCGCCGGCCTGTCACGTCGGAGGTCGAGGGTTCGAGTCCCTTACATCCCGCCATTGCTTTGAGTGAGGCCCTCTTCGGAGGGCCTTTTTTGTGTCTAGATGAGCGTCGCGCGAATCGCTGGCCGACCGGAACGTCGGCTTACCGAGCCCGAACTCCCTTCTCGTCGTCCCACGCGCTATAGTTACGTGTGTTCGGCCGTGTTCACCTAGCCCAAGGGTACCTATGCAGCAGAGCTCGCCCATATCCCAGGTCGCCGTCTTCGATTACGACGGCACGTCCGTCGACGGGCAGTCCGGCTCGCTGTTCACGACTTACCTGCTCACGCACGGCATGATGTCGCTTCCCCGGGCGCTTCGCCTCGGCTGGTGGGGCATCCGCTATAAGTTGCACCTGCCGTACCGCCAGGACGAGGCCCGTGAGCTCGTGTTCGGCGCCCTCGGCGAGATGGAGCCCGAGCACATCGCCGAGGTCATGTGCCGCTTCCACGACGAGGTTCTCGGCAAGAAATACCGTCGCGCGGCCGTCTCCGAGGTCGCTCGCCGCCGGGAGGAGGGCTGCGTGACGCTGCTCGTCTCCGCTACTTTCGACATCATCGCGACCGCCGCTGCCGAGGTCCTGGGCGTAGACGCGGTCATCGCCACACGCATGGAGCGCGACGAACGCGGCCGTTACACCGGGCGTGTCGACGGAACCGTGGTCGCGGGGCCGCAGAAGTACCTCGCGGTCGTCGAGTGGTGCGACGAGAAGTTCGGCCCCGGCGCGTGGAGACTCGCTTACGCCTACGGCGACCACCATTCCGATGTGGACCTTCTCTCCCATGCGGCCACGGCTTTTGCCGTTTGCCCCGGCAAGACGCTCAAGTCCGCCGCAAAGAAGCGCGGTTGGAAGATTCTGGACTGGGACGAATAGTGCCTTCTGCGAACAACGGGCCTGTGCCGACTTTTTCTGAGGCTGAGTTCCTCGGCTTTAGGAAGAAGGTCCGCGAGCAGGGCGAGGAGCTCTATAGAGACCTCCCTTGGCGCCGAACGCGGGACCCCTACGAGATATGGATCAGCGAGGTCATGCTCCAACAGACTCAGGTCTCGCGCGTGGACGGCCGCTGGCAGCGTTGGCTCGCGCGGTTCTCCTCGGTCGAGGAGCTCGCGCGTTCCCGGACGGCCGACGTGCTCGATGAGTGGCAGGGTCTCGGATACAACCGGCGCGCCCTCGCGGTTCAGCGGGCGGCGACGGCCATAGTGGAGACGGGCGGCGAGTTTCCCCGCGACGTAAAAAGGCTCGTGGCGTTGCCCGGCATCGGGCCTGCGACGGCCGCTGGGATCCGGGCCTTCGCGTTCAACCTGCACGGGGTCTATCTCGAGACGAACGTGCGCGCCGTCGTGCTGCACGAGCTCTTCTCCGGTTGCGATGGCGTGGCCGACCGCGAACTCGTGCCCGTGGTCGAGGCGACGTGTCCGCCGGACGGCGACGTCGCTTGCGGGGGCGCGGCGGCCCCATCGCCGTACGAGGGCGGGGGAGAAGCCCCCGACGACCCCCGTACCTGGTACTATGCGCTCCTCGACTACGGTGCGTACCTCAAGAAGACCACGCCTAACCCCGCACGCCGCTCCAAGGGGCACGTGAGGCAGTCGCGCTTCGAGGGCTCGCGGAGGCAGAAGCGCGCCGCGCTTGTCCGGGCGCTCCTGGCGGCCGGCTCCGCGCCTGCATCCGACCTCATCGCGTCTGTTCGCGCCGAGGGCATCGAGCTTACTGCCGACCTCGCAGAGGAGCTTCTGCGCGAGCTCGCGGGCGAGGGTTTTTGTCGCCGGGAAGGCAGCGCCTGGTTCGTCTGAGCCGGTGGCCGAACGGCATGGGGCTGCGTCTGGGGACCGGGACGAGCTTGTGTGATCAAAAAAACGAGATTGTGCGTGCTCTATTAAGAAATTGATGCTCACTCAACTGGGTAAACGCATGCGGTGCAGGCTCGGGCCCCTGCCTCAGCCCTGTTCTGGCGCCGAGAAACGCCGTAAGTCCACGCAGAATCTCGAAAAAGTGATACCGAAACCGTGTTTTCCGCCTCGATTGCCCTAATGACGCGCCCTTAACGTGCGGCGGCGAGAAAGCGGCTGCCATCCGGTGCCCAAACCGCCCCGCCTCAGGTTGCTCTCATCACCCATATCACTGGTCACGGCATCCTGGTTATCGTCTCTGGCGATAACAAATACTCGGAATCGTGGGGCTACGCGTGTCGTATGCCGGGCCCTAGTATTCAACCCGTCAAAACAAGCCACCGACGCTCATAAACCCCGCCGTCCCGAGCGGCGCCACCGAAAGGAAACCCAAAATGCCGTTCCAGCTCGATCCCTCCTTCGCCGAGAACCCCGGCCAGCACTTCGATACCCTCCAGATTCACGCGGGCCTCGCCCCCGATCCCGTCACCGGCGCCGCGGCGCTGCCCATCTACGCCTCCGCCGCGTTCCAGTTTGATTCCGCCGAGGACGGCGCGGCTAAGTTCGCCCTGGCCAAGCCCGGCAACGTCTACGGCCGCCTGACCAACACCACCACCGACTCCATCGCGGCCCGCGTCGCCGCTCTCGAGGGCGCCACCGGCGCCGTCGCGGTCGCCTCCGGCCACGCCGCCGAGATCCTCGCCCTCACCAACATCGTGGGCGCCGGCGACCACATCGTCGCCTCCGACTCGCTCTACGGCGGCACCTGGAACATCTTCCTGCACACCCTGGGTGACCTCGGCGTCGAGACCACCTTCGTCGAGAACAACAACATTGACGCCTTCGTGGCCGCCACCAAGGAGAACACCAAGCTCTGGTACGTCGAGACCATCGGCAACCCGCTGGTCGACGTGGCCGACGTCCCCGCTATCGTCGACGCCGCCAACTCCCTGCCCGAGCCCGTCCCCGTGTTCGTGGACAACACCTTCGCGACCCCGTACCTGTACCGTCCGGCCGATGACGGCGCCGCCGTCGTCATCGAGTCCCTCACCAAGTGGATCGCCGGCCACGGCGTGACCCTGGGCGGCGCGGTCATCGACACGGGCAAGTTCGACTGGAAGAAGACCCCCGGCAAGTTCCCGACCATCACCGAGCCCGACCCCTCCTACCATGGCGCCGTCTTTGCCGACGCCGCCCCCGCCGCGCCCTTCTCGACTCGCGTCCTGGCCAACAAGCTCCGTGACTTCGGCCCGACCCTCTCCCCGTATGCCGCCCAGCTCATCGGCCTCGGCATCGAGACCCTCTCCCTGCGCGTCCAGCGCCACTCCGACAACGCCCTGGCCGTGGCCAAGTTCCTCGAGAGCCACCCGAAGGTCAGCTGGGTCCGCTACTCCGGCCTGGAGAACGACCCGAGCCACGAGGTCGCGTCCCGCGTCCTCAAGAACGGGTTCGGCGGCGTCGTGGTCTTCGGCGTCAAGGGCGGCCGTGACGCCGGCCTGAAGGTCGTCGACAACGTCAAGCTCTTCACCCACCTCGCCAACGTAGGCGACGCCAAGTCCCTGATCATCCACCCGGCCTCCACCACGCACTCCCAGCTCACCGCCGAGCAGCTCGAGGCCGCGCACCTCTCCGAGGACCTCATCCGCCTCTCCGTGGGCATCGAGAACGCCGACGACATCATCGCCGACCTCGACCAGGCCCTCGCCGCTGTCTAAGACCTGGCAAGGAGAATCAGTCATCTGACCTGCGCTTTATTGTGAAGAAGCCGACGTATTGCCAATAAGGCTTTAGCCGCAGGGCTGCACATGCAGGTTTCGCCCGTGGGGCGCGAAGGAATCCCCTTTCGCGCCCCACGGGTGTTCTTTTCGCGCCGCCTGACGAGGCGCCCGTGCCTGCTGAGCTCCCTGTTCCGATGACCCTGCCCCGCCCCTGCCGCGGCCTTGCGCCGACTCGCCGCGTAGGCCCTTCTCGATGCGTGGCCTGCGCGGCATTGCCCGCGCGGCCACCGTCAGCGCCCCGCTCGCCTACGCCTGGCCGATGAGCCTGCGCACTCGCGGAATCGTGTGGACGAACCGTGGAGCGAACTGGTAAAACTGACTATGTGTCAAAACGCGTTGGGACCGCGGCGCACCTACGCCGCGGCAGGGATAAGCGACAGGAGCGCATCTATGGGCACCCTCGATAGTAACCTCTACCTGAGCAACGACGACCTGTACCTGCTCGGCAACGGCAACTGGTACCGCAGCTACGAGAAGCTCGGCGCCCACCCTGCCGCGGATGCCGACGGCCGCGCCGGCTACCACTTCGCCGTATGGGCCCCTCGAGTGCAGTCCGTTTGTGTGATCGGCGAGTTCAACGGCTGGGACGAGCAGGCCGATCCCCTCGCCAAGTCGGAGTCCGGCGACGTCTGGCAGGGCTTTGTCCCCGGCGTCGTCCCCGGCCAGCTCTATAAGTTCCTTCTCGTCACCCACGACGGCGAGAAGCTCTATAAGGCCGACCCCTACGCCTTCTACGCCGAGCTGCCCCCGGGAACCGCCTCCCGCACGGCGGACCTCGCGGGCTACGTGTGGAAGGACGCCGACTGGATGACCGAGCGCGCCTCTCGCCCCATGCTCAAGAGCCCGCTCAACATCTTTGAGGTGCACCTGGGCAGCTGGAAGCGCCACGGCAACGAGCCGCAGGGGGAGCCCCGCGAGGACGGCACCTGGCCGGGCCCGGGCGATCCCTTCCCCGCCCAGCGCGGCACCTACTACAGCTACGACGACCTCTCCCGCGAGCTCGTGGCCTACGTGAAGAAGATGGGCTACTCCCACATCGAGGTCATGCCCCTCTCGGAGCACCCCTTCGACGGCTCCTGGGGCTACCAGTCCACGGGCTACTACGCCCCGACCTCCCGCTACGGCAACCCGCATCAGCTCATGCACTTCGTCGACGCCTGCCACAAGGCCGGCATCGGCGTGATCATGGACTGGGTCCCCGGCGGTTTCTGCGCCGACTCCCACGGTCTCGCCACCTTTAACGGCGAGATGCTCTACGAGCACGAGATCCACCCCAACTGGGGCACGCACAAGTTCGACTTCGCCCGCGGCCAGGTCCGCAGCTTCCTCGTGTCCAACGCGCTCTACTGGATCGAGACATACCACATCGACGGCATCCGCATGGACGGCGTCTCCTCGATGCTCTACATGAACTTCGGCATCGACGACGCCTCCCAGAAGCGCTTCAACAAGAAGGGCACCGAGGAGGACCTCGACGCGTCCGCCTTCATCCGCCAGACCAACTTCACGATGGGCGAGCTCCACCCCGACGTCATGATGATCGCCGAGGAGTCCACCGCCTGGCCGCTCGTGACCTACCCGCCCGCGGACGGCGGCCTGGGCTTCCACTTCAAGTGGGACATGGGTTGGATGAACGACACCCTGCACTACATGCAGACCGACTTCCCTTGGCGCCCCGGCAACCACCGCATGCTCACGTTCTCCTCTATGTACCAGTTCAACGAGAACTTCGTGCTGCCGCTTTCCCACGACGAGGTCGTCAACGGCAAGTGCTCGCTGATCACCCGCATGCCGGGCGACCAGTGGCGTCAGTTCGCCGGCCTGCGCGCGCTGGCCTTCTACCAGATGATGCACGCCGGAGGCAAGCTCAACTTCATGGGCAACGAGATCGGCCAGTACATCGAGTGGCGCTACTACGAGGGCGTCGAGTACTTCCTCGCGGAGAACTACGACGCGCACCGCAACCAGCAGGTCTTCGTCGAGGCGCTGAACAAGTTCTATAAGAAGAACCCGGCCCTTTGGGAGCGCGGCTACGAGTCCTCCGGCTTCGAGTGGCTCGACGCGGACAACAAGGACCAGTCCATCATCAGCTTCATTCGCCGCGGCGACGACCCCAAGGACGACCTGGTCATCCTCATCAACTTCGACGTGAACCCGCGTGAGGACTTCCGCCTGGGCGTGCCCGAGTGGGGCGTCTACGCCGAGAAGTTCAACTCCGACGCGACCGAGTTCGGCGGCTCCGGCGTCGTCAACGAGGGCCGCATGCGCTGCGAGGATGTGGCTTGGAACGGCCGCGAGCAGTCCGTGATCCTGCGCGTCCCGCCGCTGGCCGGCATCGTCATCAAGAAGGTCGCCGCCCAGGCTCGCCCTAAGGCCAAGGCCAAGGCGAGCGGCGCCAAGGCCGAGGCGTCCGCGAAGGCCGAGAAGCCCGCGCCCGCCAAGAAGGCCCCGGCAAAGAAGGTCCCCGTGAAGGCAAAGAAGGATGAGGCCGCAGCCGTTGCCGACGAACCGAAGCCTGCCGCAGCCAAGCCTGCGGCGAAGAAACCGGCGGCCAAGGCCAAGCCCGCGACGAAGAAGCCCGCGACGATCGAGCCCGAGCCGCCCGCGAAGCAGCCTGTGACGGATTCAAAAACCGCCGCCAAGGCTCCCGCGAAGGCCGCTGCGGGCAAGAAGGCCGCCAAGGCCTCCGCAAAAACTAAGTAAACCGATGTAAAATCAATGGGGCCGCCCACAAAATGGGCGGCCCCTATCGCCCGCGCCGCAAGGCTTTCGGGTGCTCGAGGCGTGCGCGCCCGCGCCCGCCGCACGTATTGTCGGCACGACCGCACAAAAGGGGAGAGTATGGCAGACTACCAGCAGATCTTTAAGGACGAGAAGGACTTCGAGACCCAGTACCGAGCCGCCTTCCAGTCCGAACTCGGCAAGACCTTCGAGCAGAGCGACAAGCTCGAGCAGTTTCAGGTCCTCGCCAAGCTGATCGCCTCCAAGGGCAACGCCCAGCAGGCCGTTTCCCACACCGTTGAGGAGAAGAAGGTCTACTACTTCTCCCTCGAGTTCCTCATCGGTCCTCTTCTCGACAACTACCTCATCAACTACGGCGTCCGCGACCTCGTTGCCGACGCCATGAAGGACATGGGCACCGACCTCGACGAGGTTTGCCGCCAGGAGGTCGACCCCGGCCTTGGCAACGGCGGCCTCGGCCGTCTCGCCGCGTGCTTCCTCGCGTCCATGGCCCACAACGGCATGGCCGGCTACGGCAACGGCATGCGCTACCGCTACGGCCTCTTCCACCAGGACATCGAGGGCGGCCGCCAGGTCGAGCGCACCGACAACTGGCTCGCCAACGGCTTCCCCTGGGAGACCCGCAAGGATGCCTCCGCCGTCACCGTCCGCTTCGGCGGCCACGTCGTCCGCCACGAGGACGGCGACAAGTACTGGTTCACCGAGGAGGGCGGCGAGCTCGTCCGCGCCGTGCCCTACGACGTGCCCGTGATCGGTTTTGGCGGCAAGGTCGTCAACAAGCTGCGCCTCTGGTCGGCCGAGCCGGCTAACGAGGACTTCGACCTCGACGCCTTCAACGACGGCGACTACGCCAAGGCCAACAAGTTCCGCTCCGATGTCGAGGCCATCTCGACCATCCTGTATCCCAACGACGCCGGTGAGCACGGCCGCATGCTGCGCCTCAAGCAGGAGTACCTCTTCGTCTCCGCCGGCCTGCAGACCATCCTGCGCACCTACGAGAAGGAGTTCGGCGCCGATTGGAAGAACCTCGGCAAGCACGTGAGCGTCCACACCAACGACACCCACCCCGCCATGTGCGGCCCTGAGCTGCTTCGCATTCTCGTCGACGACAAGGGCGTCGACTTCGACGAGGCCTTCAGGATCGTCCGCGAGACCGTCTCCTTCACCAACCACACCGTCATGCCCGAGGCCCTGGAGAAGTGGCCCATCAACACCTTCCGCAACCTTCTCCCGCGCCTCTACATGTTCATCGAGGAGATCGACCGCCGCTGGCGCGACGGCCTGTCCGAGAAGCTCGGCGAGGACGGCGCCTCCTGGACCGATGTCCTGCGCAACACCGCCATCCTCTGGGACGGCCAGGTGCGCATGGCGAACCTCTCCATCATCTTCTCGCACTCCGTCAACGGCGTCTCCGCGCTGCACTCCGACATCCTCCAGCGCGAGACCTTCCGCGACTTCGCGCGTCTCGAGCCGGAGCTCTTCAACAATAAGACCAACGGCGTGACCCACCGCCGCTTCCTGCGCGAGGCCAACCCCGCCTACTCCAAGATCATCACCGAGGCTATCGGCGAAGGCTGGCTCAACGACGCCGACGAGCTCGAGAAGCTCGTTCCCTTTGAGTCCGACGCGAGCTTCCTCGAGGCCATGGACAAGGCCAAGAAGCAGAACAAGGAGCGCCTCGCGGCCTACGTCAAGGAGACCTCCGGCGTCGAGCTCGACACCAACATGGTCTTCGACGTCCAGGTCAAGCGCTTCCACGCCTACAAGCGTCAGCTTCTCTCCGTGTTTAAGATCCTCGACCTGCGCAACCGCATCCTCGACGACCCGAGCTTCGCCCCGCAGCCGACGGCGTTCATCTTCTCTGGCAAGGCCGCCCAGAGCTACACCTTCGCCAAGGAGGTCATCCGCCTCATCAACTCGCTGGCCGACGTCGTGAACAACGACCCGCGCCTCAACGACAAGATCCGCGTGGCCTTTGTCCCGAACTTCGCCGTGTCCAACGCGCAGTACATCTACTCCGCCGCCGACATCTCCGAGCAGATCTCGCTCGCCGGCACCGAGGCCTCCGGCACCTCCAACATGAAGCTCATGATGAACGGCGCCCTGACCCTCGGCACGCTCGACGGCTCCAACGTCGAGATCTCCGAGCTCGTCGGCCCTGAGAACATCAAGATTTTCGGCATGAAGACCGAGGAGGTCGAGGAACTGCAGGCTTCCGGCCGCTATTACGCTTGGGACCAGTACAACAACGACCGCGACCGTACCGGCCGTATCGTGGACCAGCTCGTGGACGGCACCCTCTCCGGCCTCTCCGGGAACTTCGAGAGCGTCCACGACCACCTCATGGTCGAGAACGACCCGTACCTCGTCATGGGCGACTTCCACGCCTATGTCCAGGCCTGGGAGGAGCTCACCAACAGCTACGCCGACCGTGCCGCATGGAACAAGTCGGCGCTCCACAATACCGCCAAGGCGGGGTTCTTCTCCAGTGACCGAACTATCGCCGAATATGAGAGCGATATCTGGCACATTAATGCTTAGTTAGTTAGCCGGGGGGCGAGTCCCTCGCCCTCCGGTTTACGTTAGGCCGAAAGGAGTGGGGGAATGAGCAAGAAGGAGTGCATTGCAATGCTCCTTGCCGGTGGGCAGGGCAGCAGGCTCGGTGCGCTGACGAGTAACGTGGCTAAGCCCGCGGTGTCGTTTGGTGGCAAGTTCCGCATCATCGACTTCGCGCTCTCTAACTGCGCGAACTCCAACGTGAACACGGTGGGCGTCCTGACGCAGTACCGTCCGTATCTGCTGCACAGCTACATCGGCACGGGCGAGGCGTGGAACCTCGACGAGCGCGACGGCGGGGTCTCTATCCTGCCGCCCTACGCCACCCAGACGGGCGGCGCCTGGTACGAGGGCACCGCCGACGCGGTGACCCAGAACATTGGCTACATCGAGCAGAACGACCCTGAGTACGTTCTTATCCTCTCGGGCGACCAGCTCTACCGTATGGACTACGCCGACATGCTCGCCACGCACAAGAAGAACAACGCGGACCTGACCATCGCCGTCATGCCCGTGCCTTGGGAGGAGGCTTCCCGCTTCGGCATCATCACCGCCGACGAGGAGGGCCGCATCACCAAGTTCACCGAGAAGCCCAAGAAGCCCGATTCGAACCTCGCCTCCATGGGCATCTACATCTTTAGCACCGACCTCCTGCTCGAGACCCTGCGTGAGGACGCCGTCGACCAGACCTCCGAGCACGACTTCGGCAACAACATCATCCCGAAGCTGCTCGGCGACAACAAGCGCCTGTTCACCTATGAGTTCAACGGGTTCTGGCGTGACGTAGGCACCATCTCCAGCTACCACGAGACGAGCATGGACCTTCTCGGTCCCAACCCCGCCTTCGACATCTACGACGAGAGCTTCCCCATCATGTCGAACGCCTCGACCCGTCCGCCCTCGTTCGTGGGTCGCAACGGCGAGGTCGAGGACTGCCTCGTCTCCAACGGCTGCACCATCCTCGGCAAGGCCAAGCACTCCATCCTCTCCACCGACGCCTATGTCGGCGAGCGCGCGACCGTTGAGGACTCCGTGCTGCTGCCCGGCGCCGTGGTCAAGGACGGCGCGCACGTGGTCCGCGCCATCCTCGGCGAGAACGCCGTGGTCGAAGAGAACGTCAACCTCGGATCCGTCGACGCGACGAAGGACACCGCCGTCATCGGCAACGACGTCGTAGTCGGGAAGGGGGATAACTAATCATGCAAAAGGTCATTGGCCTCATCACTTGCAACTACTCCGCCAAGGCCACCGGCCCCCTGACCGAGTACCGCCCCATCTCCTCCATGCCGTTCCTCGGCCGTTACCGCCTGGTCGACTTCGCGCTCTCGAACCTCGTGAACGCCGGCGCGCGCACCGTGGGCATGATCATGCCCTACAACTACCGCTCCATCATCGACCACGTCGAGTCCGGTAAGGACTGGGGCCTGGACCGCAAGAACGGCGGCCTCTTCATCCTGCCCGGCAGCGCCTTCGGCACCTCCCGCACCGGCGCGCGCTTCCTGCTGCGCGACCTCGTGCACAACAAGGTCTACTTCTCCCGCTCCAACGCCGACTACGTGATCCTCTCCTCCGCGAATTTCGTGTACAACATGGACTTCAACGAGCTGTACAACGCGCACGTCGAGTCAGGCGCGGACATCACCGTCCTCACCTCGAGCGCGCCTCGCGTCAACGACGACGTGGTGGGCTTCAACGTCGACGGCACCCGCGTGACGGGCGTCCACAACGGCGTCAAGTTCGGCGACGTCGCCTTCCTGGACACCTTCATCATGAGCCGCCAGCTCCTTCTCGACATGTTCGACTGGTATGCCCCCACGGACTACCTGGACATCTTCGAGGCCATGGCCGGAGACTTCGGCCGTGTGAACGTCCAGACCTACAACTACGACGGCTACGTGGCCCCCATCTTCAACAAGAAGGACTACTTCACCGCCAACATGGACTTCCTCGACCCCAAGGTTTCCGAGGAGGTCTTCCCGGCCGACCGCTTCGTCAAGACCAAGGCGCACGACACGCCTCCCGCGAAGTTCGAGATCGGCTCCCGCGTGCAGAACTCCCGCATCTCCTCCGGTTCCCGTATCTACGGCACGGTGTGCGACTCCATTCTCGGCCGTGGCGTCATCGTCGAGGCCGGCGCGACGGTCCGCAACTCCATCGTCATGCAGGGTTGCGTCGTCAAGAGCGGCGCTCGCGTGGAGAACGCCATCGTCGACCGCGGCAACACCGTACCTGCCGGCACCGAGCTGCGCGGCACCCCCGACGACGTGCTCGTCAAAGAGAAGAACCGCGACTAGTACGTCCATGCACGACTAGCACTACACAGAAAGCGAACAGAACATGACTGCTTCCGCCAAGCGCAGAAAGATCAGGGTGCTGTTCGCGGGCTCCGAGGCCGTCCCGTTCTCCAAGACGGGCGGCCTCGGGGATGTCGCGGGCTCCCTCCCGCGTGCCCTCAAGCACGCGGGCGCCCGCGCGGCCGTGATCACACCGCTTTACGCAACCATTCCGCAGGAGTACAAGGACCGCATGAAGCACGTGGCGGACTTCTACGTGCCCCTTGCGTGGCGCAACATCTACTGCGGCATCGAGAAACTCTCTCTCCAGGACCTTGATTTCTACTTCGTGGACAACAAGGACTACTTCGGTCGCGACGGGCTTTACGGCTACTTCGACGACGGTGAGCGTTTTGCGTTCTTCTCGAAGGCCATCTGCGAGGCCATCGCCAAGGTGCCCGAGCTGGAGTGCGATGTTCTCCACTGCAACGACTGGCAGACCGCACTCTGCCCCGTTTACCTTCGCGAGTTCTACCGCGAGGTTCCGCAGTGCAACAACGTGAAGACGGTCTTTACCGTTCACAACGTCAAGTTCCAGGGCCAGTACAGCGATAAGGTCCTCGACGAGATTCTCGGCCTCGGCCAAGTGCCGGCCGCCCGCGACCAGCTCCGCTGCGACAAGGACTCCATCAACTACATGAAGGGTGCCTTGTGCTACACGGACTGGATCACCACTGTATCTCCGAGCTACGCCAATGAGCTCAAGATGCCGTTCTACGGCGAGGGCATGGACGGCATCTTCCGTCGCCGCTCGAGCATCCTCTCCGGCATCCTCAACGGCATCGACCAGACCATCTGGAACCCGTCTTCCGACCAGATGATCCCCGCCAACTACTCAAGGGAAGAGCTTGCCAACAAGGCCGAGTGCAAGCGCGCCCTGCAGGAGGAGCTTGGCCTCGACCAGGACCCGACCCGCCCGCTCGTGGTGAGCATCGGCCGCCTGACCGACCAGAAGGGCCTCGGCCTCGTCCGCTACTCGATGGACCAGCTCATGCAGCGCGGCGTCCAGGTTGCCATTCTCGGCACCGGCGACCACGACCACGAGGAGGCCTTCAAGTACTTCCAGTCCAAGTACCCAGGCAAAATGTGCGCGCGCATCGCCTTCGACAACGCGCTTTCCCACCGCATGTACGCGGGCGGCGACCTTCTTCTCATGCCGTCCGAGTTCGAGCCGTGCGGCCTCTCTCAGATGATCGCCATGCGTTACGGCACCCTTCCTGTGGTTCGCGAGACCGGCGGCCTGCGCGATTCCGTCGCGCCGTACAACAAGTTCACCGGCGAGGGCACGGGCTTCTCGTTCGCGAACATGAACGCCGACGAGATGGCCGACACGCTCCTCGGCGCCTGTGAGATTTTCTGGACGGACAAGAAGGCCTGGGATAAGCTCGTAGACAACGCGATGGCCGCCGACTTCAGCTGGCGTCGCGCCGCGAACGACTACATGGACATCTACCACTGGCTCCACCCGGAGATCATTCGTTACAACAAGAGAAGAGATAGGTAATTCTTTGAGAGCAAGGCACGTTACCTCAGAGAAGGAGTACAGAACTCCATTCGGCGCCGCCCAACTGGGCGGCGTCGTCACGCTTGGCATCGATGTTTGGGACGACGACGTCACGTTCTGCACGCTGAGGGTGTGGACCGATGCCCACGGAGAGCGGTTCATCGAGATGCGCGGCTTCGAGCACAGCGATCACCTGCATTTCTCGGTGGACTACAAGCCCACCGAGACCGGCATCGTGTGGTACAGCTTCGACATCGAGGCGTCCGACGGCGCCGTGTGGCGCTACGGCGCCCGTCCCGGCTGGACCACCGGTGAGGGCGCGTTCGCGTACGGCGACCCGCCTTCTTTCCAGCTCACGGTGTACGAGCCGCGCGCGACGCAGCCCGACTGGTACAAGAACGGCATCGTCTACCAGATCTTCCCCGACCGCTTTGCCCGCGGCGAGGGCTGGCATGAGCTTGCCGACGCCGCGCTCGAGGAGCACAAGAACGGCATCGAGCGCGCGCTCGTGGAGGACTGGGACACCCCCGTTACCTATAAGCGCGTGTCCGAGACCGACCAGAGCATCGCACGCTGGGACTTCTACGGCGGTACGCTCGACGGCATCCGCGAGAAGCTCGGCTATCTCAAGGGGCTGGGCATCACGGTGATCTACCTCAACCCGATCTTTGAGGCGGCGAGCAACCACCGCTATGACACGGCCGATTACCTGCGCATCGATCCGATGCTCGGCGATGAGGCCGCGTTCGGTCGTCTGTGCGACGAGGCTGCCGAGATGGGCATCTCCATCATCCTCGACGGCGTGTGGAACCACTGCGGCCGCGACTCGATCTACTTCAACCGAGACGAGAACTATGAGGAGCCGGGCGCGTGGCAGGCCCACGAAACCGGCACCGAGAGCAAATACGCTGACTGGTTCACCTTCCATGAGGACGGCACCTACGATGGCTGGTGGGGCAACCAGGACATGCCGACGTTCCGCGCGGACGCCGAGGACTACCACGAGCTTATCTGCGGCAAGGATGGCGTGGTCCGCAAGTGGCTGCGCGCCGGTGCCGCCGGCTGGCGCATGGACGTGGCCGACGAGCTCACCGACGAGTTCATCGCCCAGATCAAGGACGCCATTCTCGCCGAGAAGGAAGACGGCGTGCTTATCGGCGAGGTGTGGGAGGACGCGTCGAACAAGACCGCCTACGGGGTGATGCGCCAGTACTTCGAGGGCAAGGAACTCGATGGCGTGATGAACTACCCCATGCGCACCGGGCTTCTCGACTTCGTGTGCAACCGCATCGGGGCCTCCGAGCTGGCCTCTCGACTGGAGCAGCTGCATGAGAACTACCCGCGCGAGGCGTTCTACAGCTGCCTGAACCTGCTCGGCAGCCACGACCGCGAGCGCCTCTTTACCATGCTGGGCAATGCGCCGGACCCCGACTCCATGAGCGAGGCGGAGCGCGCGGCGTATAAGCTGCCCGAGGGTCAGGCCGGCCTCGCGATGAGCCGCCTTTGGCTCACCACGCTGCTGCAGATGACCCTTCCCGGCGTGCCGTGCGTGTACTACGGAGACGAGTTCGGCCTCGAGGGCCTGCGCGACCCCTTCAACCGCGGGACCTTCCCGTGGGGCGGCGGCCGCAAGGACTGCTTCAACATCGTGCGCAACTGCATCGCCATCCGAAAGACGCTGCCCGTGCTCACTGACGGCGGTTTTAAGCCGTTTAGCAGCGGCGATGACGATGTCTTTGGCTTCACGCGCCGAGGCAAAGATGGCAGCTGCGTGTGCGTGCTGGCCAATGCGAGCCTCTCCAACTCACATACGGTGACGCTGCCCATGGTCGGCGAGGCCGTGAGCGACGTCGTTTCCGGCATGGGCCCCAAGGTCAAGAACGGCCGCGCCGAGGTATTCCTCTGGCCGCTCGGTACCGCTATCCTGCACTTCCACAAGGAGAAGCGCCTCCAACAGCCGCTCGAGCGCGGCATGGGCGTGCTCTGCCACGTGACCTCGGTGCCCAACGGGGGCAAGCCCGGTACCATGGGCGCTCCTGCCAAGGCCTTTGTGGACTGGCTGGCCGCGGCGGGCGTGCGTTACTGGCAGGTGCTGCCCGTGACGCCGCCGGACAGCTTCGGCTCTCCGTACGCGGGTCTGGGCGCGTTCGCGGGCTCTACGGCGCTTCTTGCCGACGACGAGACCACGACGCTCGCGGCGCTCAAGGGCTGCGAGAAGACCCGCGCCTACCGCGATTTCTGCGACAAGAACGAGTACTGGCTCACGAGCTACGCGTGCTTCATGGCCATCAAGGATCTGCTCGGCCCTGTCGAGTGGCAGAAGTGGCCGGCAAAGTATCGCAGCTACTCGCCTGATTTGGCCAACGACCCCAAGCTCAAGGACGGCGTCCTGAAGCACATGAAGCTCCAGTTCGCGTTCGACCAGCAGTGGAGCGACCTGCGCGCCTACGCCAACGAGCGCGGCATCCAGATCATCGGCGACATGCCTATGTATGTGTGCGGCGACTCCGCTGACACCTGGGCCGAGCCGGATATCTTCCAGCTCGACGAGGACGGCTATGCGGGCGCCCAGGCCGGCGCCCCGGGCGACGCCTTCGCCCCCGAGGGCCAGATGTGGGGCAACCCCACCTACAACTGGGATGTCCTGCGCGAGCAGGGCTACGGTTGGTGGCTGTGCCGCTTTAGCCGCGCGTTTGACGTGTACGACTACGTGCGCCTCGATCACTTCATCGGATTCTCCTCTTACTACTCGATTCCCAAGGGCAAGAAGGCCTCCGAGGGCGAGTTCAACTTCGGGCCGGGCGCCGAGCTCTTCCAGGCGGCGTACAAGCAGTTCGGGCCGCTGCGCTTTATCGCGGAGGACCTGGGCGCCATTACCCCGGCGGTTCGCGCTCTCGTGGCCGAGACCGGTATCCCGGGCATGGACGTCGTGCAGTTCAACGACGGCGACGTGCGCGAGGGCTACGAGCCCAAGCCCGGCACCATCGTGTATGCCGGCACGCACGACAACCAGACCCTGCTCGGGTGGGTCAAGTCGCGCTTCGGCGTGGATGGCGACGAGGCGAGCGAGCTCACGGCTCGCCTGGCACGCGACGTGCTCGCCACGAAGGCCGACGTGGCCGTCATGCAGCTGCAGGACGTGCTCGGCCTCGACGACGATGCGCGCATGAACGTCCCCGGCGTGGCCGAGGGCAACTGGAGCTGGCGCGCCGACGCCGACGAGGTCGCAGCCGCGGCGGACCATCTCGCCGAGCTTGTCCGCGAGAGCGGTCGATAAGGCCGGCAGGAGTTCTTACATAGTGCGCAGGTAAAAACCCTGCAGCCTGGTCAGTTCGAGGTTGATGCTGACCGGGCCGCAGGGTTTGGTTTGCAGGTGGGGCTGGATTCAGGACCAGCGCCTGATAGAAGCGTCTTGGTGTGGAGGGGGTGGGAAACCGCATACCTTCTCTCGGTGGTGCTTCTACCTGTGGTTTCCGCAAAATACGGATTTAAAATCGCCAGATTTCTGCAAAATACAGATTGAAAACTGTCGAAATCCTGCAAAATTCGGGTTTTAGCTTGAGGCGAGAGGCGCGATGGGTGCGGGCCGGCACGGCCCCATCGGCTACAATGAGCGGCGAAAAGAAGCACGCGCTGCAGCCGGGGTTCGGGTGAATCCTGGCTTTTGCGCGTGCGAATCCGCGCCGAACGAATGCCGAAGGGCCGCCCATGCTGATCAACCGGGTTTCTCGCCAAATCATGAACACGCCGGAGCTTGAGCCGCTGGTGCGCGCCCTGCGCTCAGGGGAAGACGCCACGCTCGCCGTCGCGCAGTCGGCGCGCCCGCTCATGCTCGCCTCCATCTGGGCGGACGATCCGCGACCGTGCCTCTTCGTCGTTTCCGGCGAGGAAGCCGCCGACCGCGCCGCCCGCGCGCTCGCGGCGTGGCTCGGCCAGGACGTCGTTTGCCGCTACCCGGACCGCCGCGACTATCCGTGGAGCGAGAAGGCCCCGGACGACGCGGTGATCGGCGCCCGCTGTCAGGCCGTGGCGCGTCTGGCCGAAGGGGAGCGCTGCATCGTCGTGGCGTCGGCGCGCTCCCTGCTGCGTCGCGTTCCGCCTGCCGGCTCCGGCTACTACGCCAGCTCGACCTTCTCCGTGGGTGACGAGGTCCCGTTCGACGAGGTCCCGGCGCTGCTCGTGGGCATGGGGTATTCCGACAACGGCGAGGCCGATGCCCCCGGCAGCTTCCACGTGCACGGCGACGCTGTTGACGTCTTTCCAGCTCAGGCTACGAGTCCGGTGCGCATCGAGTTCTTCGGCGACGAGATCGACCGCGTGCGGCGTATGGTCGCGGCGACCGGCCAGACCATCGGCGAGCTCGAGAGCGTGACCGTCTCGCCGTGCCGCGAGATGGCCCTGACCGACGAGACCGTCGCGCGCGCCGAGGAAGCGCTCTATAAGCGTGCGCAAAACGACAATGCTCTGGCCGCTGACCTGGAGCTTATTTGCGCCCGTGCCGACCAGCCCGCGCTTGAACGCTACCTGCCCGAGCTCTACGGCGGCACCGGCACGCCTATCGACCACGCGAGCGAGCGGACCCTCGTGGTGCTTGCCGAGCCCCGTGCGCTCTTCGACGACTGCATGCGCGCGTCCGACGAGGCGGAGCAGGCCGCCAGTGTGGCGCGCGTCTCTACCCAAGGGCTCTATACCAGCCCGCGTCAGCTCGACTTCGGTCGGCAGCAGCGACTGAGCTTCGCCTCGATGATGCGCGCCGGCGCTGGGTCCGTCACGGCGACGCTCGAGGTCAAGCAGACGGGCGTCAACGGCTCGGACGCCAAGCTGCTCGGGCGCGTGCGCCAGCTCATCGAGTCGCGCTGCGTCACGCTCTTTGCTGTGCCTGACCGAGCGGCTCGCGAGGCCCTTGAACTGCGGTTCAGTGACGAGAACATCGCCTTTGGCGAGTCTCTTGGCGCCGCAGCCGAGAACTCCCGCGACGTTCGCGACGACGACGCGCGCTTTGACGCGCCGCCTCTGCCGCGCGACCGCGTGACCTTTACCGACGCGCCGGTTCCCGCGGGGGTGGTCATCCCCTCTGCGCGCCTGGGCATTCTCTCCGTCGACGACCTGACCTCGCGAACGGCCCGCGCCCGCCGCCGCGCCAAGCGCGTGGACCCCACAAGCGTGACCTTCCCCTTCAAGCCGGGCGACTACGTGGTCCACGCCACGCACGGCATCGCGCTCTTCTCCGAGATCGTCCGCCAGGAGGTGGGCGGCAAGGAGCGTGACTACTTCCTCCTCACCTACGCCGGCGGCGACAAGCTCTTCGTCCCGCTCGAGCAGGTCGACCGCATCACGCGCTACGTGGGGCCCGACGGCGATTCGCCGCGCCTGACCCGGCTGAACACCGCCGACTGGTCGCGCGCCACCGGCAAGGCCCGCAAGTCCGCGAAGAAGCTCGCCTTCGACCTCGTGGACCTGTATACGCGCCGCAGCTCGGTGCCCGGATTCGCCTTCTCTCCAGATACCCCGGCCCAGGCGGACATGGAGTCGTCCTTCTCCTATGAGCTCACGCCTGACCAGGCGAGCGCCGTGGCCGACATCAAGGCGGACATGGAATCCAAAAAGCCGATGGACCGCCTGCTTTGCGGCGACGTGGGCTTCGGCAAGACGGAGGTCGCCCTGCGCGCCGCCTTCAAGTGCTGCCAAGACGGCCGGCAGGTCATGGTGCTCTGCCCCACGACCATCCTCGCGCAGCAGCATTACGAGACGTTCTTCGAGCGCTTCAGCCCGTTCGACCTTAAGGTCGCGGTGCTTTCCCGCTTCATCACGCCGGCCCAACAGCGCCGCGCGCTCGCCGGCTTCGCGGACGGGTCGGTCGACGTGCTCGTAGGCACGCACCGGCTTCTCTCCGCCGACGTCAACCCGTATGACCTGGGGCTCGTCATTATCGATGAGGAGCAGCGCTTCGGCGTGCAGCACAAGGAGCAGCTTAAGAACATGCGCGAGCAGGTCGACGTGCTCACGCTCTCAGCAACGCCGATTCCGCGCACCATGCAGATGGCCATGAGCGGCGTGCGCGACATGAGCATCATCATGACGCCGCCGCCGGGCCGCCTGCCCGTGAAGGTGACGGTGGGGGAGTACGACCCTGATGTGGTGAGCGCCGCCATCCGCGAGGAGCTCGCGCGCAAGGGCCAGGTCTACTACGTGAGCAACCGCGTCCACACCATCGATGACGCCGTGGCGCGAGTGACGGAGGCCGCGCCCGAGGCCCGCGTCGGCGTCGCGCACGGCAAGATGAGCGCCAAACAAGTTGAGGATATGATGCTACAGTTCAACGAGCACGAGATCGACGTGCTCGTGGCTACGACCATCATCGAGTCGGGCATCGACAACTCGCATACAAATACTCTAATCATCGAGGATTCTCACCGGCTTGGCCTAGCCCAGCTTTACCAGCTCAAGGGACGTGTTGGACGCAGTAAGCTCCAGGCATACGCGTACTTTATGTTCCCCGGCGAGACGCCGCTCACGCCGGAGGCGACCGACCGCCTAACGGCCATCAACGAGTACCAGGACCTCGGCAGCGGCATGAAGATCGCCATGCGCGACCTCGAGATCCGCGGCGCGGGCTCGCTCATGGGCGCCGAGCAGCATGGCAACCTCTCGAGCGTCGGCTTCGACCTCTTTACCCAGATGCTCGGTGAGGCCGTGGCGGAGGCGCGCGGCGAGACCCGCGACGTCGAGCTCGCCGAGGTCAACATCAACCTGCCGGCCGACTTCTTCTTGGCGGAGGAGTACCTGCCCGAGGTCGACCGCCGCGTGCTCGTGTACCGCAAGCTCGCCGCCGCAGTGGACCTGGCCGAGGTTGATGGGCTGCAGAAGGAGACCGAGGAGCGCTTCGGCGCCCTGCCGCTGGCCGGCAAGAACCTCTTTGACCGTGCGCGCATCCGCATCCGCGCGCAGCGCTTGGGCTGCGAGTCCGTGAGCCTCTCCAACGGGCGCGTGATTTTCCAGGGTGTCGAGGTGCCGCGCGCGACGGCTCTCAAGCTCAAGGGCGAGGGCGCGCTCAGTTACCCGAAGTCGAAGAAACTGGCCTACCCGTTCCGTCGCAAGGACTCCGAGCTCATGCCCGTCGCGCTCGGCGTGCTTTCCCAGCTCGGCGGCGACGACGAGTCGGAGGATTAACTGCCCGCCTGCGCCGCCCGAGCTGCAAGGTTTTGCGTCAAGTGCGGCGCAGGCCGGGGCTCCGTGCAAAGTTTTGCGCCAAGTGCGACGTAAATCAGGCTCATAAGGCCCTTCAAAAGGGGAAATGGGCCTCAAAACCGCCTCATGAGGCGGTTTTGGGGTCTAAATCACGTCGCACTTGAGGCCAAACTTTGCAACAAAGTCGTTGCTGCGTCGCACTTGAGGCCAAACTTTGCAACCAAGCCCGGCGCGGCCAGATCTTGTCCGGCCAAGGAGCTCGTTACGCATCTGAACAGAAGTCAAAATTGTTGAGTCAACCTTGGGTTACTTATGCTAGCGTGGTTAGCCGATGCTAACTCAAAGTGGCATAGCCATTGGCGGAAGGGATTCTATGAAGGATCAAGAGAAGGTCTGGCGGCACCTAACGTCGCTCGGAGGCAACGCCGCCCGCGGGGCGGTCGTCGCGGCCCTGGCGCTCTCGATGGTGCCGACCGCAGCCCTCGCGGAAATAAAGACGGAGACCGGCTCCACTGCTACCAACACTGTGCCGGCCTCCGCCCAAGCCGAGGGACAAACGCCCTCTAACGAGGATTATACCGCCGCGGCCCTCTCCGCCGAAGGCTCTAGCGGCAGCTCAGCGTACGACTTGAGCAAGATCGCTGACGGCACGTACGAGGGCTCCGCCTTCTCCGATCCCGACGACTCGCTGAACGCGGGCGACGAGTGGGACTCCGATGGCTACGATGTGACCGTTAAGGTCACCGTCGCCTCCGGCAAGATCTCCAAGGTCGAGGTCGGCGACTACGACAACTTGGGCAACAACGACTGGGACCGCATGGACAAGGCCGTCAACGGCTACTCCAAGCGCGGCACGACCTATACCGGCGTCGTCGACCAGATCAACGCCAAGGGCAGCACCGAGGGCATCGACGCGGTCTCGACCGCGACCATCTCGTCCAACGCGATTGTCGCCGCGACCGACAACGCGCTGCAGAAGGCCTACGACGAGCAGAACCCCGTCGTGTCCGAGTACACCTACGGCTACGCGGCGCTGACCTGGGCGGAGTACTGGGCTGCCGAGGACGTCTACAACGCGACCGACGTCTCCAGCTTCGACGAGGTCGACCGTGACGCGGGCAACGGCGTCTACGAGCACGACCGCGGCGGCTACGACGTGGTGACCCGCGCGACCATGAACCACGGCCTGCACCGCGGCAGCTTCCAGTGCGTCGACGTGATCGAGACCGCCGAGGGCGTTCAGATCAAGCCGTCCTACTACCCGGATAAGAAGTCCTTCGTCGACGTCGACGGTAAGACCTGGACCGTCTCGGGCTCGAGTGTTTCCGACGGTGCGAACACCTACACCATCACCGGGCACGAGGTCACGGGCCTCAAGTACGTGCCCGTCAAGGTCAAGACCGCCGAGCTCGAGGCCTTTAAGGCGGCCTACGACTTCGTCGCCAACGGCGAGACGCTCCAGGGCGGCTTCTCCGAGAACAACCTCACGGCATACATGGGCGCCGTGGCCGAGGTCGATGCGGAGACGAGCGGCCTCAAGGTCGTGACCAAGGCCGAGGACGGCAGCTTCTCGTTCGGCGCGGCGAAGACCGACGGCACCACCTCGGGCATCAAGGGCCAGGCGCTCAAGACCGCCTCGAACATCGACGTTGCCGTTGTGCGCACCACCCAGGCCGACACCGAGGACGCCGATACCTTCCACACCGGATCCTTCGGCGAGTTCCTGCGCGTGGACCTCACGGGTGACGGCTACGGCGACCTCGGAGCGAACATGCAGGCCGTGACCTGGACCTACTACGGCAACGACTCCACCTATACGAAGGCCGTGGCCACCTACGGCACCAAGTTCGCCGCGGACAACTGGATGCACAAGTCCATGGGCATCCAGCTCGGCCTCACCGAGTCCGCGCGTTGCGAGCTGCCTGAGGGCACCGACGGCACCGGCTACTGGAAGATTACTGTCCACGCGCTCGGTTACGAGGACTACAGCTTTACCTTCCAGGCCACCTCGGACAACATCGCCAAGGCCGCCGAGCCCGTGAGCGACGAGACCAAGAAGAAGCTCAAGGACCTCTACGACGAGGCCGCCGCCCTCAAGCAGGACGACTACACCGCCGAGTCCTGGTCCGCCTCCGCCATCGAGACGGAGCTCGCGGAGACCAAGGGGCTTCTTGAGAAGGAGGGCCTGACCGAGGCCGAGGCGTCCGAGCAGCTCGGGCACCTCCAGGCTGCCATCGACGCGCTCGTCAAGGCCGATGCCGAGTACACCTACGGCTACGCGGCGCTGACCTGGGCGGAGTACTGGGCCGCCGAGGACGTGCAGGCCGCCGGCTCCGCCGACAGCTCGGACACGCTCGACTCCCACGGCGAGTACGACAAGGGCGCCTTCGACGTGGTGACCCGCGCGACCGTGAACCACGGCCTGCACCGCGGCAGCTACCAGTGCACCGCGACCATCAAGTGCACCGACGGCACCGAGTTCAGCCTCGCGACCTGGGCGGCCGACGGCTCGTCCTTTACCACCACCGACGGCAAGACCGTGACCTGGAAACGCGGCGCCATGACCTGCGACGGCCAGTCCTACACCATGGCCGAGTACGACGTCGAGGGCCTCAAGTACGTCCCCGTCAAGGTCAAGACCGCCGACCTCGAGGCCTTCAAGGCGGCTTACACCTTCGTCGAGAACGGCGGCACCCTCGTCGGCGGCTACGGCGAGAAGAACCTCGTTGCCTACTCCGTGACGGCTGAGGTCGACGCCGACACGAACGGCCTCAAGACCGCGACCAAGGCCGAGGACGGCAGCTTCTCGTTCGGCGCGGCGAAGACCGACGGCACCACCTCGGGCATCAAGGGCCAGGCGCTCAAGACCGTCGAGAACGTGACTCCTACGGTCAAGGCCGCCAGCGGCTCCTACGGCGAGTTCCTGCGCGTCGACATCGCGGGCGACGGCTACGGCGACCTCGGCGCGAACATGCAGACCGTGACGTGGACCTACTACGGCAGCGACTCCAGCCGCACCACGGCGCTCGCCACCTACGGCACCAAGTTCGCTGCGGACAACTGGATGCACAAGTCCATGGGCATCCAGCTCGGCCTCACCGAGTCCGCGCGCTGCGAGCTCCCGACCGACACCGACGGCACCGGCTACTGGACCCTTACCGTCCACGCGCTCGGCTACGCGGACTACACCTACGAGTTCGAGGCCACCTCGGAGAACATCGCCGAGCCGACCCCGGTGACCGATAAGACCAAGACCTCCCTTGAGTCTCTTGCCGCCACGGCCAACGCGAAGATCGAGGGCAACTACAGCGCCGAGACCTGGGCTTCGTTCGAGACCGAGCTCGAGGAGACGAACGACCTTCTTCAGAAGGCCGACCTCACCGAGTCCGAGGCGCTGACCCAGATCTCGCACCTGACCGAGGCCATGAACGCCCTGATCCGCACCGCGCCCGCGGCCGGCGACTACGTGGTGATGAACATCCCGTACAGCGAGTTCTACGCTGCGGAGACCGCCAACAACGACAAGAGCGTCGACGTCTTTACCTCCGCGACCAAGAACAAGACCAAGGGCACGCTCTCTGCCGGCACCTACCACACCGAGGACGGCTCCGAGATCACGGGCATCTCCTTTGCGGTCAAGGTGACCGAGTCGGCCGCCGAGGGCATCGACTGGAGCGCCTACACCAAGGTGGACAGCGTTGAGGGCCTGGCGTCTGCCGCCTCCTTCGCCTACGCGACCACGTCCGAGGATCCCGCGACCTACAAAGAGATCTCGGTCTCCGACGAGGGCGAGGTTTCCTTCGGCAAGACGACCGGCGCCGAGGCTACCGTGCTCGACGGTTCCGCTGAGGCCAAGTTCACCACCGAGAGCACCTACGGCGACTACGAGCTCGACTTCAAGTCCGACAGCTCCGTCTACGCCGCCCTCAAGGACGCGACCATCTACGGTGCCGTGCTCAACACGACCGACGGCACCGGCTACGGCCTGCGCCACCTCGAGAACATCTGGAAGACCGGCAAGCACGGCGTCGAGTTCGCCTGGTGCACCGGCTTCACGGACGCGGTCCACGGCTGCCCGACGAGCTCTGAGCACTACGAGTCCATCATGGGCAAGACGCTCAGCAGCGTGACGGTCTACACCTC